>CAISIK010000079.1 GCA_903885375.1 uncultured Pseudomonadota bacterium | reverse complement strand
GCGGCGGCGCGGGCGCCCGCGTGGCCGCCGGCGGGGGAGGGGAGGGGCGGCTCGGCCGCCTCGGCGGCTCCCCGAGCCGCTGCACGTCGGCGAACATCTCCGCGAGCAGGTCGAGGTCGGTGGTTCCCTTGGGCTTGTCGGTGGGCATGGCGCGAATCTAAGCCGCGTCAGGGAGAGGCGGCGGCGATCACGGCATCCACGCTGCTGAGCAGCTTGCCGGCGCGCGGCCGGGCGAGGCGGGCGAGCTCGAGCGCGAGAACGTTCTCGCCCCCGTTGTAGGCATCCACCGCCACGGCGTAGAGCGCGTAGGCGCCCGCGGTGCCGCTGGTGTCCAGCGCGAAGGCCTCGCGGGCGTAGCGGGCGCGATCGGTGAGGGGGAGCGACGCGTCCTCCGCGAGGGCGCCGAGGCAGCGGGCGCCCACGTCGGCCAGGCGGGCCTTCTGCGCGAGCGACACACATTCGGTGAGGCGGCCGCGGAGGTCGGGCGCCTTCTGCGTAGAGGCGGCCATGACCGCCGCGCCGTACACGCGCGCGTGCAGCTCGGGCTCGTCGAGCTTGGCGGTTTCGAACACCAGCGTCTGCCAGAGGGGGTGCGCCTTCGCCACCGGCATGAGGACCAGCGCGTTGTACGCGGCCCAGGCGCCCGAGCGACGCGAACGGAGCGAGTACTCCTTCTCGTCGAGCGCGTCGAAGCTCTCCTGCGCGGCCGTGAACGCGGTCCGGGCGCCGGAGAAGTCGTTGGCCGCGTAGGCCTTCACGCCGCGATCGTAGGCGGCCGCCGCGGTGGCGAAGGCCTGCTCGCGCTTCACCATGTCGCCGAGGCCGGCGTCGGCGGCGAGCTTGGCGAGGTCCTGGTCGTGGCCGAGCATCACGAGGGTGGCGGCGGCGTCGCCGCGGGCGGCCTTCGCGAGCGCCGAGGCGCGGGCGCCGCCGACCTTCTCGGCCTTCTCGGCGGCCGCAGCGAAGCCCGCGAGGGCCTCGGGCAGGCGCTTGGCGCGCGCGTCGCCCAGCGCGCGGGCGAGCTGCACGTGCGCGGGCCCGAGGGCATCGCCGGCCGACTTGAAGTAGCCCTCGGCGGTAGTGGCCAGGGGGCCGGCCTCGGCGGGGCTCACCTGCTGGGTTGCGCCGGCGAGGGTGGTGGCGGCGCGGGCGGCGTCGAGGTTGCGACCCTTGCCGGCGTAGTACGCGGCGGCCTGGCCGAGGGCGGACTTCGCGGTGGCGAGATCGCCCCGGTGCGCCGCGATGACCCCGCCCAGCTCGGCCTGCCGCGCCACCCCCTGCGGGTACTGCATCGCGGCGAGGAGTCGCCCCGCGGCGCGCTGTTCGCTCGCCGCCCCTTCGAAGTCGCTCGACTGCGCGAGCACCATGCCCAGCTCGCAGCGCGCGTCGACCTCCACCACGAGGTAGCCGCCGCCGGCGGCGTTTCGGGCGGCAGCCCGCAACGTGTCGGCGGCGACACCGCCGCGGCCGCCGAGCGCCTGCACCAGGCCGAGGTCCACCAGCGCGACCGCGGCCTCGCGTACGAGGCCGCTCTCGCGCGCCCGGCGCGAGGCTTCGGCCAGGCGGCTCGCGGCGCCGTCGAGGTTGCCCTCCGCCCGCTCCACTGCCGCGAGGTCGAGGGCCGCCGCGATCTGCTGCCGCGGCGTGACCGCGGCCTTCGCCGTGGCCTCCGCGCGAGTGCGGGCGGAGCCGGCCTGCCCTTTGCCGAGGAGCGCCCCCACCGAGCTGCCGGTGCCGGCCAGCGAGTCCACGGCCACCTTCGCGCCCTCGGCGGTGGCCACGAGGGCGGCGTCGCCGGCTTCGGTGGCGAGCTTCAGTGCCGAGGCGGCTTCGGCCGCGCCGGTGGTGGCATCGCCCTGGTCCACCCGGGCGAGCGCGAGGTTGACCAGCACGCGCGCTTCGGTGGCCTTGCGCCCCTGGCTTCGGGCGAGCACGCGCGCCTTCTTCAGCACCTCGATGCCGCGCACCAGCTCGCCGCTCTCGCAGTACAGCAGGCCGAGGAGGTTCTGCGCCGCGGGCTCGTCGGGCGCGAGGCGCACCGCCTCCTCGGCGGCCTTCTTCGCCTCCTGCAGGTTGCCCAGCTCGTACCAGGAAACCCCTTCCGCCAGCCGGGCGGGCCAGCCGCCGCCGGCCTCCGCGAGCGCCCGGTAGAGCGACGCCGATTCGCCGAAGCGACCGGCGGCGAGCGCCGACGAGGCGGCGGAGATCGCGTCGGCCGCGCTGGTCTCGACCGAGAGCTCGCCGAGCTCCACGGCGGCATCGGCCGACCACGCCAGCCCCAGCATCAGCACCCAACCGAACATGCCGCCTCCCCCTGCCTACGTAGCACCTTGGACCGCGGGGAACGTCCGCGGTTCCCCGGCGGCGGTTGCCCGACCCGCCGGGCTTTGCCACGCGGCCTCACCGCGTGTAGAATGAACCATGCCTTCTGCCGCTTTGGCCCTCCCGCCCACCTACGCCGAATACCTCGCCCGCGAAGCGCAGGCGGAGGTGAAGCACGAATTCTACGATGGCGTGATCTACGCGATGGCAGGTGGAACGGTGGGGCATGCCGACGTGCAGATGGGCCTCAGCGGCGCGCTCGTAGCCCTCCTCCGCGGCAAGCCCTGCCGCCCCCGCGGGTCCGACGCACGGGTGTACTTCCCCGCTTTCGGCGATGCCGCCTACCCAGACGCCCAGGTGGTCTGCGGCCGCACCGTCACGGATCCGGTGGACGCGGAGGCGGCTATCAACCCCGCGTTGGTGGCCGAGGTGCTCTCGCCTTCCACCGAGGCGTGGGACCGCGGCGGGAAGTTCCAACGGTACGAGTCGTTGCCGAGCGTCCGCCAGATCCTGCTGCTGAGCGTAGACACCGAGCGGGTGGAAAGTTACACGAGGAACGCCGACGATTCGTGGACACGGCGGGTGTACACCACGGGCGCGCTCCCGCTGGAGTTGGGCGGGCAACTGTTGCTCGACGAGATCTACGCCATCCGTCGGGCGGAGAAGGCTGCCGCAGAGGGCTGACTGCCGTGCGCGGCCGGGTTCATACCCGGGCGTCTCGCTCCCGTGCTACGCTCGCCGGGCGTTCGAGGCCCGGATTTCGCTGATTCTCCTGCTCTCCTGCTCCCCCGAGCTCACCCCCGCCTCGTCGCAGCCCTCCGAGGCCGCGAACCCGCGGCCATGGTGGGGCGTGGTCTCGGAGCGCCTCGAGGCCTCGCAGCACGCGTTTGTACCGGATGGCGTGGGCTTCTCCGCGCAGAACGGCCGGCATGCGTTCTCCGCCCACTTCGACGGGGAGGGGGTCGAGTTCGTGGACGCTGGGGCCGATGCCTGGGCGTTCCGACTCACGCCCGCCCGCCTCGGTCGTTCGGCCGGCCTGGCGCCAATCGAAGCCGCTCGGGCGTCCACTGGCGACTGTGATGCCACCGGTCGGGAGGACGCCGGCGGAGAGTGCCTGCGCCGCCTCGAGCTCGAACGTCCGGGCCTCCTCGAGTGGTGGCAGAACGACGAGGATGGCATGGAGCAGGGCTTCACCGTGGAGGAGCTGCCCGGCGAGGGGCCCCTGCTCCTCGAGTTGGACGTCGACGGGGCGGACGTCGCGGTTTCTGGCCGCACCGCCTGGTTGGACGTGGGCGGCGCCCAGCGCATCCAGTACCGCGGCCTCGTGGCCACGGATGCAGCCGGGCGCGAACTCGACGCCCACCTCGAGCGCACCGAGGGGGGGGCTCCGGATCGTGGTGGACGTGGAGGGAGCCCGCTGGCCGGTGGACATCGACCCCACAGTGACCACGGGCTGGTGGGGCATGGGCGCCTCGACCAGCGTGTACTACGGCACCTCCGTGGCCGGCATCGGCGACGTGAACGGCGATGGTTACGACGACATCGCGGTGGGGGCGCCGAGCTCGAGCACCTACGCGGGCGCCGTGTACGTGTACCACGGGTCCGCATCGGGACCCGCCACCACCTACAGCAAGCTCATCACGTTCACCACCAGCTACAGCTACTTCGGCACGGCGCTGGCGGGCGCGGGCGACGTGAACGCGGACGGCTACGATGATCTCGTCGTCGGCGCTGACGAGTACACGAGCGGCAGCACGGACGAGGGCGCGGTGCTCGTGTACCACGGCTCCGCGAGCGGCCTGCCCTCCACCTACAACACGAAGATCGAGGCCAACTCGTCCTACGCCTACCTTGGCGGCGCCGTCGCGGGAGCGGGCGACGTGAACGGGGATGGGTACGACGACATCGTCGTCGGGGCGCGCGAATAAACCAACGGCTCCACCGACGAGGGGAAGGCCTTCGTGTACAAGGGCACCTCAAGCGGTGTCTACACGACCTCGGCGTTGTGGAGCATCGAGGCCAACCAGACGAGCGCCTACCTCGGTACGGCCGTGGCCGGCCTGGGTGACGTCAACAACGACGGCTACGCAGACATCGCCGTTTCGGCCACCGGCTACGACGACGGACAGACCGACGAGGGCGAGGTCTTCGTGTTCCACGGCTCCAGCACGGGACCGGCCACGGCCGCGAGCTGGTCCTTCGACGGCGATCAGACGAGCGCGGGGATCGGCACGAGCCTCGCGGGCGGCGACGTGGACGGGGATGGGTACAGCGATCTGGCCATCGGGGCGCAGAGCTACGACCATGGCTCCACGGATGAAGGAACGGTCTGGGTGTTCCACGGCTCGAGCACCGGCCTCTCCACCTCGGCTGACTGGAGCGAGGAGCCCGATGAGGCGTCGGCCTACTTCGGGCAGGCGCTGGCGTGCGGCGGGGACGTGAACGACGATGGCTACGACGATCTGATCGTGGGGGCGTACGGCACCGACGCCACCACCGCCGGCACGGGCGCGGCGCAGGTCTACCACGGCAGTTCTGCGGGACTCTCGACCAGTCCCGACCTCACCTTCACGGCGCTTGGGAGCAACGTGGGGTACGCCGTGGCCGCGGCGGGCGATCCCGACGGCGATGGCTACGACGATGTCCTCGTGAGCGCCTACGCCAGCGACGGCTCGGCCTGGCTCCTCTCCGGGGGGCCCGACGGCGCCTCCTTCGCGGAGCCCTGGGACACCCGCATCTACCGCTCGACGATCGGCAACTTCGGCTACGACCTGGCCGACGCCGGGGATGTGAACAACGACGGTTACGACGACGTGATCGTGGGTTGCTACAACTGCAACTACGCCTACGTGTACCACGGTGCGGCGAGCGGGCTCGCCACCACCGCCACCAGCACACTCAGCGGCACCTCGTCCACCTACTTCGGCTACTCCGTGGATGGCGCGGGCGATGTCAACGGCGATGGCTACGACGACGTGGTCGTGGGCGCGCAGATCTACACCAGCGGGCAGACGCAGGAGGGCGCCGCGTACGTGTTCTACGGAGCCGCGGCGGGCGTGGCCACCTCGGGCAGCACCCGGGTGGAGTCCAACCAGACTTATGCGTACCTCGGCAGCTCGGTAGCGGGCGTGGGCGATGTCAACGGCGATGGCTACGACGACATCGCGGCGGGCGCGCCCTCCTACGACAACGGCGAGACCAACGAAGGGGTGGTGCTGGTCTTCAAGGGCGCCGCCGCGGGGCTCAACAGCACCGCGATCGCCATGCTCGACGTCGATCTCGACAGCGCGTATTTCGGCAGCGCCGATGCGCTCAGCGGCGGCGACGTGAACGGCGATGGGTACGCCGATGTGCTCGTGGGCGCCTACAACGCGGAGGACACGCTGGCGGGCGAGGGGGGCGCCTGGGTGTTCCTCGGCTCGGCCAGCGGCACCGCCACCGCGGCCGCGTGGGAGCAGTTCGGCGAGGCCCGATCGGCCCAGTTCGGGACCGGGGTGGCGGTGGTCGGCGACCTGAACGGCGATGGCTACGAGGAGATCGCCGTGGGGGCGCCGGGCATCTCCAACGGGCACACGAACGAGGGGAGGCTGGAGGTCTTCGCGGGCTCCGCCTCGGGACCGGCCACCAGCGCCTCGTGGAGCTACGAGCCCAACCAGGCGAGCGCCGCGATGGGCAGCGGCGGCGTCGGCCCCGTGGGCGACCTCGACGGCGATGGGTACGACGACCTCGCCGTCGGCATCCCCGCCTACGACGGCACCTACACCGATGAAGGCGCCATCTGGGTGTACCTCGGGAGCGCTACGGGCCCTTCGGCCAGCACCGACTACACGATCACCCTCGACAACCGCGGCGACAGCTTCGCCGCCGAGCTGAGCGGCGGCGGCGACATCGGCGGCGATGGCGGCACGGAGCTGCTCACCAGCGAATCGCCCCGCTACACGATGTACGTGTACAGCTTCAAGGACGGCGATGGCGACGGCGAGCTGGCCTGGACCGACTGCGACGACGGCGACGCCAGCATCTACACCGGCGCCAGCGAGCTCTGCGACGGCGTGGACAACGACTGCGACGGCCGAACCGACGAGACCATCCCCACCTGGTACCACGACGCAGACGGCGATGGGTACGGGGACGCGGGCACGGCCACGGCGAGCTGCACCCAACCCGCGAGCTACGTGAGCGACGACTCCGACTGCGACGACGCCGATGCCTCCCTGAGCCCCGCCGCCACCGAAGCCTGCGATGGGGTGGACAACGACTGCGACGGCTCCACCGACGAGAATGGCGCCAGCGGCGCCACCACCTGGTTCGCCGACGCCGACGGCGACAGCTACGGAAATCCCGCGTCGACGGTGGCCGCTTGCAGCCTGCCTGCCGGCTACGTGTCCGTGTCGACGGACTGCGACGACACCGACGCCGGCGTGAATCCGGGGGCTTCCGAATATTGTGACGGCGAGGACGACGACTGCGACGGTACCGTCGATGAGTCCGCCGCCGTGGATGCCTCCTCCTGGTACGCGGACGCGGACGGGGACGGTTTCGGCGGAACGGCTTCGGTCACCACCTCCTGCAGCAAGCCCACGGGCTTCGTGGCCACCTCGACGGACTGCAACGATGGTGATGCCGGCGTGAGCCCTGGCGCTTCCGAGTCCTGCGACGGCGAGGACGACGACTGCGATGGAACGGTCGACGACGGCGTGGCCAGCCTCTACGCGATCGACGCCGATGGCGACGGCTACGGCGACCCCGCCACGGTCGTGTACGGCTGCTCGCTCCCCTCCGGCTACGCGGGCAACGACGACGACTGCAACGACGCCGACGCCACGGTGCGCCCCGGCGCCTCGGAGGCGTGCAACTACGTGGACGACGACTGCGACGGGAGCGTGGACGAGGGCGTCTCGCTCACGTTGTACGCAGACGCCGATTCGGACGGCTACGGCGACGATGCGAATGTGTCGATTGCCTGTGCGCTCGCGGCCGGAACCTCGCTGACGGGAGGAGACTGCGACGACGCCGACGCCGCCGTGAGCCCGGGCGCCGCCGAGGTGTGCAACGACGCCGATGACAACTGCGAGGGCACCGCCGACGAGGGCGTGCCGACGACGCCCTGGTACCTCGATGCGGACGGCGACGGATTTGGGGGGCTCACGGCGCTTGCGGACTGCGCCGCGCCCGCTGGCTACGTGGGAGCGCCCGACGACTGCGACGACACCGATGCCGCCATCGGCGACGGGTTCACCTGGTACGCCGATGAAGACGAGGACGGCTACGGCGATCCGTTGAACAGCCGCTACACCTGCGATGCCGACCCCGGCTACCTCGAAGACGACCGGGACTGCGACGACGCGCGGTCCGACGTGCACCCGTACACCCTCGAAGTGCCCTACGACGGTGTGGATCAGGACTGCGACGGGGCCTCCGACTACGACGCCGACGGCGATGGCCACGACGCAGAAGCCTACGGCGGCGATGACTGCGAGGACGAGGACGCCGAGGCCTTCCCCGGCGGCACCGACTACCCCTACGACGGCATCGACGGCGACTGCGATGGCGCCGACAGCCTCGATGGCGACGGCGATGGCCACGACGCGGTCGACTTCGGTGGGGATGACTGCGACGACGGGGACGCGGCGGTGTACCCCGGCGCCCCGGACGATCCCTACGACGGACGGATCAGCGACTGCGATCCCGCCGGTGAGTACGACGCCGACGGCGACGGCGAACGTCGCGAGGGAGACAACGGACACGACTGCGATGACGACGATGCCAACGTGAACAGCGAGGGCACGGAGGTGTGGTACGACGGCGTGGATCAGGATTGCGACGGCAACGACAGCGATCAGGACGGGGACGGCGTGCCGCAGGGCGAGGACTGCGACGACACCGATGCCTCCGTCACGGAGGGGTGCTCGGGCTCCGGCAGCGGGGACACCGACGACACGGGCTCGACCGCGCCGCCGGTCGTGGAGGGGTGCACGTGCAGCACGCCCGGCGCCAGCCCGGTGTGGCTCGGCCTGATCGGCGTCCTCGCGACGGTCCGCCGTCGCAGCCGCCGCTCGGCGCTCGCTGCGGCGTCTGTCGTCACGCTTTCGGGCTGTGCGCTCGGCCCGCTGGCCGCCTTCGTGGACCTCGATGGCGACGGGACCACCGCCGATCTCGATTGCGACGACGCCAATCCGGCGATCCACCCCGAGGCCGAAGAGCGCTGCGACGAGATCGACAACGACTGTGATGGCGCCATCGACGACGAGGACGACAACGTGGGCGGCGAGACCGAGTTCTTCCGCGATGAGGACGACGACGGCCACGGGCACGAATCCGACAGCACCACGGCCTGCCTCCCGCCCAAGGGTTTCGTGGCCGACAACGACGACTGCGACGACAACGATCCGCGTCGGGCGCCGTCCCTCCCCGAGGTCTGTGATGCCGACCACGACGTGGACGAGGATTGTGACGGACAGGTCGACGACGAGGACGAGGACGTGCAACCGGACGAGGAGGCCTTCGTGGATACCGATGGGGACGGCTACGGCGTGGGTGAGCCGGTGCACGCCTGCGACCTGTCGGACTACGCCTCGCAGGCCGGCGACTGCGACGACGACGATCGGTCGGTCCACCCCGAAGGCAACGAGCGTTGCGACAGCAGCGACCGCGACGAGGACTGCAATGGCCTCGCCGACGACGAAGAGTCCTCGCCGCCCAGCAACGCGGAGTATGCCTACGCCGACCTCGACGGCGACGGGTATGGGTACGGCCGGAGCCTGCGCAGCGCTTGCGATCTTCGGCCGGGGGAAACGTTCGAGGCGGGCGACTGCATGGACAGCAACAGCGCGGTGCACCCCGACGCGGAAGAGGTCTGCGGCGACCGCGTGGACCAGGACTGCGACGGCAGCGCCGATGGCTGCGCGGTGGATGGCAACCTCGACGTGGACGATGCGACGGGTTCGGTCGTGAGCAGCTCCGTTGGCGCGGCGTGGGGCTGGCGGGTGAGCGCAGGCGGGGACAGCGACGGGGACGGCGTGGCGGAGGCATGGATCGCTGGCGCGCTGGTGCCGGGGAGCGGTGGGGGTGCGGGCGCCGCTTCGCTCCTCACCGGGATGCCCGTCGCGGGCGCAGATACCGCGCTCCTCATGGGGGTGGACAGCGACGCCGCCACCGACATGGTGTACGAGATCAACGGCGCCGGCGACCTCGACGGCGACGGGCTCGACGACCTCGTGGTCGCCTCGCCGTACTCGGATCGGTACACGAGCAACGCCGGCTACGCCTACGTCTTTCTCGCGCCCTTCGAAGGGAGGATGAGCGAAGCCGACGCGTGGACGGTGCGCTACGGGTATTCCAGCAGCGACTACCTCGGCTTCTCGGTGGCCACCGGCGACTGGGACGCGGACGGTCAGGACGACGTCGTGTGGACGCAGGGGGATGGCAACGTGTACATCGAGGCCGGGCCGCTGTCGGCCACCGCGAGCTCGGCGTACTCCCGCGCCAAGGTGCGCATCAACACCACATCGCTCGCGCGAGTGGTGATGGGCGATGCCAACGGGGATGGTCAGGACGACCTCGCAGTAGGCCAGTGGGACCTCGGTGACGTCTACTTCTTCGAAGGGGGAACCACCGACACCTCGCTCGAGCTCAGCGATGCCGACGGATACTTCTCCACCAGCATCCCCTCCTTCGGGTGGGCGCTGAGCATGGACAGCGACCTGAACCGCGACGGCGAAGCGGACCTCGTCATCGGCGGGCCCGACGCGGGCGACGACGGCGAGGGCGACATCGGCATCTGCTTCAACCCCCCGAGCGGGGCGCTGGGGAGCGGGGACTTCCAGGCGGTGGTGAAGAGCAGCTACGTCGGCGCCGGGATGGGCTACAGCCTCGCGGGAGGGGGCGACCTCAACGGCGACGGCTTCGCCGATCTGGCGATTGGCGCGCCGCAGACCGATGAGTGGGCGTCCGAGGGCGGCGCGGTGTGGGTGTACACGTCCCCGATGGCCACCGGCACCTTCGCCGACACCGACGCCACCGCGCGGATCATCGATCGGCACGCGGGGGCAGCGGTCGGGATCGGCCTCGGCATCGTCGACCTCGACGCCGACGGGTACGCCGAGCTGCTCACCGGCGGCACGAGGCTCGGCGGCTTCGACGGCGGCGGCGTGTCCGTCTTTTCGCCAGAAGGAATCTGACGGCGCGCGATGCGCGGCCTGGCCCATCGAACCCCGGCGGTGGGGATTCGCGCATCGCCCCCTATTCCTCCGGGATCGCCACCCGTACGAGCCGTTCGCTGGCGTGAACCATGGGGTACACGCGGAGGGCAAGCACCACGCCGGCGGTGCTGGCGTGGACGACCTCGCGGGGCTCGCCGCCGAGGGGCGCCCGCACCACGCCGAGTAGCTGTCCTTCGGCTACGCGCTCGCCCACGCGCACCTCGGGAACGAAGAAGCCGCCCAGCGTGGCGCGGTGATCGTGCACGGTGGTGCAGGCCACGCCGTCGCCGGGGCGTTCGGTCGACCCGATGTGTTCGGCGGCGGCGAGGATGCGGACGACGCCGCGGGCGAGGGTGCGGGCATCGTCGAGGTCGAGGGCGCCGCCTCTTCCGCCGCGGAGCTCCAGCGCGGTGCGGCCGGCGGCCCGCCAGGCGCCCACGAGGCCATCGTCGATGCGGTCGGAGGAGCGACGCCAGCAGATGGGCAGCGCGGCGATGCGGCCCAGCTCGGCGGCGGGGCCGGTGAGGGGCACGCGGGCGTGGGGGGCTTCGTGTACGGCCGCGGAGCCGGTCTGGAGCTCGATGCAGACGTCGGCCTCCGAGGCGTCGAGCACGGCGAGGGCGATGCGCTCCACGGGCGAGCCGTCGGCGGCGCCGGGGAAGGCCTCGTTGAGGTCACGATCGTCGAACGGCCAGCGTTTGCGGGCCTCCTCGGCGCCGAAGAGGTTCACGCAGGGGAGGAGGTGCACGGTGCCCGCCACCCGCTGGAGCCGCAGCATGGAGGCGATGAGGTTCAGGGCCTGGATGCCGTTGACCTCGTTGCCGTGGATGCCCGCCACCAGCGCCGTGACGGGCCCTCCGGAGCCGAAGGTGAGCCGGTGAAGGCGGTACTCGCCGCGGTAGGGTGATTCCAGGCTGAAGACCACGCTCATTGGCGCACCAGCCGGGCCACGAGGTTGCCAGGGTAGACGACCGGCTCGGCGCGGTGGGCGAGGACCCGGCCGCCTTCGCTGGCGGTGATGTGCTCGCGGGTTTCGCCGGTCATCGGGTCGATGATCTCGCCGAGGAGGGCGCCGGCATCGATGTCGTCCCAGGTGCGGGCGGCGGGGATGAAGAGGCCGCCGCGGGTGCAACGATGGTCGAGGAGCGCGTCGTCGCCGCAGATCACGGGGCGCTGGATGGCGGCCCAGTGGAAGGGGAGGTCGCCTTCGGGGAAGACGTGGAGCACGGCGAGGAGGTTCAGCAGGCCGTCGGCCAGCTCGAGCCCGACGCTCTCGGTGAGGCGGTTGCCGGAGCCGCCTTCGAGCATGAGCAGGTTGGGCAGGGCCTCCTCCAACGAGCCGCTGGCGCAGGGCGTGGACTGCAGGCGGAGGCAGCGGACGTTGGCGCTCGCGGCGAGCTCCGCCGCGCTGGACGAGCCGGCGAGCACGCGCGCCTGGGGAACCTGGCGGAAGGCGGGGTGGGCGGCGCGGAGCTCCACCACCACGTCGGCGGCCTGAAGCTCGCCGAGGAGGCGGTGGGCCAGGCGGTCGGGGGCGTGGCCGTCGGCGCGGCCGGGGAAGCGGCGGGCGAGGTCGACGTCGAGGCCGGGCCAGTGGCGCGCGCCCTGATCGGCGGCGAGCGGGTTCACGCAGGGGTACACGTGCACGGTGCCGGTGAGGGCTTCCTCCATGCGGAGGAGGTGCTTGCCCACCTCGTGGAGCACGCGGGTGCCCTCGGGGGTGTCGCCGCGGACGCCGGCGAGGAGCGCCACGGTGGGGCCTTCGCCGTTGCCGAAGGACCGGCGGGTGATGGCCACGATGTCGCCGGTCGGCAACTCCACGTCGAACAGGGACTCGAGCCGATAGGCCACCCGACTAGCCGTGCTTGCCGCGGTGGACGACCTGCCGGGCCGTACGACCCTCCCAGAGCCCCCGGTCGGCGAGGAGCGTGACGCACTCCGCGAGGTCGGTCTCGACACCATCGATACGCGCGGCTTCGAGCTGGGCGCGCAGCTGCACGAGCGCAGCGTGCCGCGTGGGGGCCAGCACCCGCACCCGCGCGAGGACGGCGTGGTGCGCCGGATCGACCCGTTGGCCCTCGGACACGATGGTGTCGACCGAGTCGGGTGCCGGGAAGGAGAAGGACTTGAGCCGGCCCCGGCCGCGGAGCGCGATGGACACCTCGGCCGCGGCGCCGGTGGCCTTGATGTCGTCCTGATCCCAGCCGAGCTCCTCGCCGGCGGCGAGGGAGACCTGCGCGCCCACGAGGTCGGTGCCGTACACGAGGTCGTGCAGGCCGAAGCCTTCGGGGAGCCCCGGGTCGACGTCGAGGAACCAGGGCAGGCCATCGGGCCCGACGAGGAAGTGGACGGAGGCCGCGCCGAAGAAGCGCCAGGCCGCTACGAAGTCGGCCGCGCCCATGCCGATCTTGGCGCGCAGGGCGGCATCCACCCCCGCGGAGGGGCACTCCCGCAGCCGCACCCCGGCCGGCCCCACGATGGAGGCCTCGTGTTCGCCGACATGGATGGCGTTGCCCGCGCCGTCGCCCACCACGATCACGGCGACGTGACGGGCTTCGGCGAGGGCTCGCTCCACGAAGGCGCCCACCGCGCCGGCGGCCGCCACCGCGCGCTTGGCGGTCGCCAGATCGTGGGCCACGGCCGAGCGGGCCACGCCGCGCACCCCTGGACGGATCACCACGGGGAAGCCGAAGCGCTCGCACCACGCTTCTACGTCCGCGTCGAGGAACAGCAGGGGGCTGGAGGGCAGGAGTTCGAGGCCGGCATCGCGGGCGCGGGCGCGGGCGCGGGCGCGGTCGAGCGTCCAGGCGAGGTCGTCGATGCGGGGGCCGAGCCAGGTGAGGCCGACGTTGTGGACGGTGCGGGCGAAGACCTCGCTCCGGGCGAGGCCGCGGAACCCGGGGTGCACGGCGTCGGCGCCGCTGTCGAGCGCGGCGGTCACGAGGCCGTCGGCGTCGAGGTAGGGGTCGCCCGCGCCGGCGTAGGGGATGTGCACGGCGAAGGCGGCTTCGTCGAGGTAGGGGGCATCGGCGTCGGCGTCGGAGAAGACGGCCACGCTCTCGAGGCCCGCCGCCTCCACGGCGCGCACGAGGCGGGCGCCCACCTCGCCGCGGTCGGCAACCAGTACGCGCGAGATCGTTCGGTTGTCGGTCATCGTCGGCAGTGTAACGGCGCGCCGGGCCCGGCGTCAGCTTCGGGTCCCCGTCGCGCGGCCAAGCCGGCTGCGCCGACCGTCCGGTTGTTTGATAGGGCCGGTGCATGGCAGGCGTACTCTCGGTCACGGTCGTGGGGCCCGGTCGGCTCGGCCGGCACGTGGCCGGCGGCCTCGCCGCCGCCGGCCACACGGTTCGGCTCGTGGGGAGGGGGGAGCCGGTGCCGCCCGCCGTTCTCACCTGGTTCACCCTCCCCGACGATGCGCTCCTGCGGCTGCCAGCCGGTCCGGGCGTGCGGCTGCACAGCGCGGGCGCGTTGGGCCCGGAGGTGCTCGGCGAGCACGGCGCCGTCCTCCACCCGCTGATGACCTTCCCGCCGCCTCCCGGCGCCCACGTTTCGGCCACGCTCGATGGCGCGCCGGCGGCCGTCGCCCTGGCCCGGCGGCTCGCGGAGGCGCTCGGCTGGACGGTGATCGGGGGCGTGCAGGACCGCGCGCGCTACCACGCGGCCGCCGCCCTCGCGTCGGGCCACACTGCCGCGCTCTTTCTCGATGCGGTGCGGCTGCTCGCCTCCGCCACGGGGGCCGGGGAGCCCACCGCCGCCGCCGCCCTCCTCGCGCTCTCGCAGGCGAGCCTCCAGAACGCGGCCGCAGCGGGCGCCTCCGCCCTCACCGGCCCCGCCGCCCGCGGTGACCTCTCCACGATCGAGGCCCATCGGCGCTCGCTGCCGGCCGAAACCATCGCGATCTACGACGCGTTGACGGAACGGATCCGCGCGCTCCGGAGTTGATGTGATGGAAGTTTGCGTGCCACCGTCAAGAGCGTTGGCTATTATGACGACAAGGCTCCAAGGGGGTTCACTTGCTCGACGCGTTCATCATCGACCGCATCCGGCGTGAGCGCGATGCGGCGCGGGGTTCGTTCATCCCGCTGCGCGTCGAGGTTCCGCCGCCGCCGCGGGTGGAGCCGCTCGTCCCGCCGCCGGAAGAGGGCGGGGAGCGGGGCATCGCGGAGATCGACTTCACCATCTGAGCGCCGGGGCGCCGCTCAGACGGGTTCGCCCACGGTGAAGATCATGTCGCCCGGGCGCACGAAACGGCGGCCGAGGCGCTGGATGAGCCAGCCGCCGTCGGGCGCGCGGATGGCGAGGCGCTCTCCCGGCCGCTCGAGCGGGATGAGCTCTCCCACCACGTCATCCCGCTGGAGCCGGCCGCCAAGCGCCGCGAGCGGTTCGAAGATGCCGGCGCCGGGCGCCCGGACGAGGTGGCGGCGGACATCCACCCGGTTGCGACGGGGCGGGCGCTCGATGTCATCGAGACAGTCGAGCAGCGCGGCGATGCGCAGGAGCCCGGCGAGCGCGCGCGCGAGCAGCGGCTCGTCGAGCTCGGGGAGGTCGGACATCTCCACGGCGAGGACGTGGGGGCCGCGGCGTTCGATGGCGGCATCGAGGCTGCCGGCGAAGATGCGCTCGTCGTTGGGCGAGCTGCCGAAGACCCACACCACGTGAGGGTCGAGCGCGGCGAGGAGGCGCTCGTGGCGGGCGCGGTGCTCGGGCGAGGCGCCGGGCGGCTGGATGGCGAGGAGCGGCGTGCGCATCACGAAGTTGTGCAGGTTCACGACCACCTGGGCGCCCTCGCAGGCCCCCACGACCGCGCCCGCCAGACGGCGGGTGAGCGCGGGGCCACCATCCCCATCGCCGATGCGGTTCATGTCCTCGTCGTCCCACGTGCTCCAGCGGGCTCGCTGAAGGAGCGCCGGTACGTTCGCGGCGGCCACCACGCGGATGCCAGCGCGAAGCTCCCGCTGTCGGAGCGCGATCACCAGCCGGTCGACGAGCACCAGCGGCGAGGGCTCGTCGCCGTGGATGCCGGCCACCACGACCAGCCGGGCCGGACCGGGACCGAGGTCCACGATCGGGAGGTGGAGCTCCATGCCGCCGGCGTCGAAGACGGGCAGGCGGTGGTAGTGGGGTTGCATCGGCGGCGCCTTATCCGTGCGCGGCGCCCCACACCGCCCACGCCGCATCCATCGCCCGCCGCACCACGGCCTCGGTGCGATCGGGCGAGGGGAGGCTGAGCTCGAGCGTGAGGCCGGTGGGATCGAAGCTCACCTGCTGGGCCCCCGGAAACTCGAAGAAGCGCTCGAGCGCCTGCACGAGGCGGGCGTTCTCGAGCAGGCCCACCACGCTGATCCGCACCTCGGCGAAGAGCGTCCACTGCGCGCCACCGGTGATCTGCACCCAGTGCGACCGCTCGGGCGGAAGGGGCTCGCCCCGCCGGAGGACCACGAGGCCGTGCCGCGAGGCCTGGCGGCTGGTGAGGCGCATGCGGCCTTCGGCGGGCTGCAGGAGCACCCGGAAGCGCGGTCCGCCGTGAATGGTGTCGAACCAGACGCCGATCTCGGGGTCGGTCTGTACGGTCTGGCCGTGTTCGGCAGCGAGACGGCCGAGCCGTTCGGCCCAGGGCTTGCCCGGGTCGGCCACCACGCCAGCCCGCACGAGCCAGGGCCAGAGCGCAAGCGGCGTGCCCCCCACGATGCCGACGGCGCCGAGCCCGATGCGCACGAGATCGAGCGCCCCCTCGACGTCGCTCCACAAGGGCGAGATCGCCCACGTGCCCGCCACGACGCACACCACGCCGGCCGCGGAGGCATAGGGGAGGAGGTGGACGGGCTTGTCGGCCATGCTGGACGCCATGTAGCGCGGCCGCCGGCGAACGAGAAACTTGCGCGGTGCGAACGAAGGAGCTAAACGCGCCGCCCCATCGAATTGGAAGGACTGTCATGGCCCGCCGTTGCGACCTCACCGGAAAGCGCGCGAATGTCGCGAACAACGTTTCGCACTCCAACATCAAGACGAAGAAGCGCCAGCTTCCGAACCTCCAGGTCAAGAAGATCTGGTGGGCCGAAGAGGAGCGCTTCGTCACCCTGAAGGTGTCCACCCGCGCCATGCGTACCCTGCGCAAGATGACGTTGGGCCAGTTCCTGCGCGAGCAGGGGCTCGCCGCGGGCTAGTCGGTTCGGCCGCCCTCGGGCGGCCGTTCGGTCGACGCACAGGCGCCACCGGCGCCTTTCGTGCTTTTTGCCGCCCGCCGGGGGGGGGAGGCTACAGCTCCACGCACACGGCCGAGCCGACCACCTGCACCTTGTAGGTGCGGACCTGCACCGAGGGCTGCGTGGGGCAGGTGCCGGTCGTGACGTCGAACTTCCAGCCGTGGTACGGGCAGGTCACGATGTTGCCGGCCAGCTTGCCATCGCCGAGCGGACCGCCGGCGTGGGGGCAGGTGTTGGAGAGTGCGTAGTGCATGCCCCCGGACTTCGCCACGGCGATGGCCGTGCCGCCGATGATGATCTCGATGATCTGGCCTTCCGGAAGGGCATCCTTGTGGAGGACTACCTCGTAGCCATCGGGGGGATTCACATCCTTCGGGGCTTCGAAGTTCAGGCCGAGCGCCTTCTCGGCGGCTTCGGGCGGGGAGGCTCGGTTCGCCGTGACGATGGGGGCCGGCGCGAAGGGTGCCGGAGCCGGCGGAGCGCCGCCCCCGCCGCGGAGGCGAGCGCGGAGGCCGTCGGGACGGCCGTGGAGGAGCGTCTTGAGGAGGGACATCCGCGCAAGCTAACCGGGGTGGCTGCGTCGGGCGCCGACTCTGGGCCGATCGGACCGGCCGGCTCGCTCGTACTCGCCGTACCCACTGGGTTACACTTCAACCATGTCTACTTTTGCGCTCTTCGTGCTGGCCTGCGCGCCGCCGCCCTACACCGCGCCCACCTCCGACACCGGTTCGTCCGACGCCGAGGCCCGGGGGATCGACATCACCTGGCCTCCCGTCGAAACGGAGGTCACGAACTGCAGCTTCGTCGTCACCGAGATGAAGGGCGTCGACTACGCGCCGGTCGCCATGCCGGGCAACGATCCGGTGGAAGGGCAGGGTCACTACCACCTCCTCTGGGGCACGGGCTACACCCCGTGCGACCGTCCGTACTGCCTCATCTCCTTCAAGCAGTCGGCCGCGATCCAGATCACCGCGCAGCTGGTGCAGAACAACCACAGCCCCTACCAGAACGAGGACGGTGAGCTGTACCAAGACACGCTCCTCCTCAACGTGACGGTGGATGGCACCGACACCTGCGATCTCGGCACGCCCAACGTGGTGTACGGCAGCGACACTGGCGGCACCGACACCGGCACCGACGCCGGCGACACGGGCGACACCGGTGGCTGAACTCGCGACGGCCAGCGCAGGCCGTCGCTTCGAGCTCCAGCGAACGCTGGGCGTCGGGAGCTTCGGCACGGTGTACCTCGCCGAAATGGAGAGCTCGGGCGGCTTCCGTCGGCGCGTGGCGCTGAAGCTCCTGAACCCCAGCTGGGATCAGGCGAGCGATGCGAGCACCCGCCTGCGCGATGAGGCGCGGCTCCTCGGGCGCCTCCAGCACCGCCACATCGTGCGGGTGGATGACTTGCTGCGGCTCGATGGGCGCTGGGCGCTCCTCATGGAGTACGTGGAGGGCGTCGACCTGGAGTGTGTCGTGGCGCCCCCGGAGGGCGTGGCGATGCCGCCGTTCTCTCCGCGCGCGGCGTTGGAGGTGGTCCAGGCCGTCGCGGCCGCCCTGTGGGCGGCCGCCGAAACCCCGGGCGCGGACAACCGCCCTCTCGCGGTGGTCCACCGCGACATCAAGCCCTCGAACATCCGCGTCACGCCCCAGGGTGATGTGAAGGTGCTCGACTTCGGCGTGGCGCGCGCGGACTTCGTGGGTCGCGAAGCGCGCACCGAGCGCGTTCGGTACGGGTCGATCGGGTACATGAGCCCCGAGCGGCTGCTCGGCGGCGATGAAACCAGCGCGGGCGATGTATACGCGCTCGGGGTGGTGCTGTTCGAGTTGGTGATCGGGCGAAGCTACGGCCGCACCGAGCTCGGGCCGGCGCAGCAGGAAGCGCAGGTGGAGTCCGCATGCCAGGAGGTGGCCGAGGTGGCCGGGGCCGCGGTGGGCGAGCTGCTCAAGCGGATGCTCGCGTACGAGGCCGAAGCCCGGCCGTCGGCGCGCGAGGTCGAGGGCCTCGCGCGAACCCTGGTGGCCGGTCGCGCCGAAGCCGATCTGGCGGCCTGGAGCGGGGAAGTGGTTCCCCTGGTCGCGCGCGCCGCCGCGGCCGATCCCGACGTGGCCGGGCGCGTGCTCGCCGAGAGCGACCTGACGGGCCGCGCCATCGTGAACTCGGCCACCATGGTGCTCCCCGACGGCGATCCGCTCCCGCCGGCGCAGCCTGCCTCCTCGCCGCTCCGTCAGAGCACCGAAACGATCATGACCGAACTGGCCGAGGAGGCGCCGGCCGTGGGGGGTCCCAAGCGGGCCGCCTGGGCGGTGGGCGTGCTCACGGCGCTCGGCCTCGTGGCTGGCATCGGCTGGGTGGTGCTGCACCCCAACGAGGGCGGGGCGATGCCCGGCACCGCTGCGGCCGTGGTGGAGCCGGTGCCTGTGCCGGCCGAGGCTGTGGAGCCCCCGCCGGTTGCCGCGCCCGCGGTCGTGGAGCCCGCGCCGATCGAGCCCGTGGTGGCGCCCCCGCCGGGCGGTTCGGGCGCGCCGAAGCCGGTCGCCGAGCGGCCTGCCGCCGCGGAGCCTGCGAAGCCTGTGGCCGTCGAGGCGCCCTTGCCCGAGGCGGGCTCGGGCGAACCTGTGGAGATGCTGCGCTCCGCCAAGTTCGTGCTCACCGGCTCCGATGAGCGCCTCGACGTGCGCTGCGGCAGCGTCAAGGCCGGCGGCAGCGGCAACGCCTTGCTCCAGAACTTCCCCGCCGGCACGTGCTCCGTGAGCGCGGGCGGGGCCACCACCTCCGTGAGCGTCCAGGAGCCCCGCAAGGTGGAGTGCTCGCTGGCCGAAGGAAAACTTTCATGTCGTTGATCCTCGCGCTCGTCTCCGTCGCCTTCGCCGACCGCGTCTACTGGGTCTCCCCGCCCGCCCCGGCCGACATCGAGGCCGTGGGGCGCACCCTGCCCACCGCCACCGCGCAGGGGCTCGATGGGCTGGTGTCCGAGGCCGAGGAGGGCAATCCCGCCGCGGCCATCGAGGCCCTCCGCTCGGAGCTGGCAGCCGTGCGGCCGCTGCTGGCGGAGTTCGACGGCGAGCTCCAGATCATGGCCCGGCTGCAGAAGGCCACGGCCGACGTGACCGTGCTCCACTCCGAGGCCGACGCCGACCTGCTCTTCGCGGCCGAGTGCTTCCTCGGCAACGCGGTACATCGCTACTTCGGCGAGCGCCTCGGCAGCGAGCCGGGCGCGGCCCCCTACCGTACCGTCGTGGGCCCGGCGGTGGTTCCCGCGGGCTGGGTCGATGCGGTGGCGCTCCGTGGCTCCGCCAACCCCGCCATGGAGGATGTGCCCGAGAAGCCGCAGCGGCTCGGCTACGACGGCGTGCGCGCGCTCGTGGGGGCGATGCCGGCCGCGAGCTTCGAGATCGGCAAGCTCGCCGAGGGCGCCGAGGTCTGGCTCGATGGGAAGATGGTCCCGGTGAAGAGCGGCAGCCGCACGCTGCTCGTGCCGGGGCGGCACTTCTTCTCGGTGCGCGTGGGCGCGGTGGCCCTTCTGAGCGGTGATGCCGTGCTTGGCGAGGGGTCCACGATGCGGGCGGAGGCGCCGTTCGGGCCGCGAGAGCGGGATGAGCTGGTGAAGCTCCTCGGCGGCGGCGATGGCTGGGCGGTGCCCGCGGCGGCGCAGGTGCCGATCTCCGGCGCGAACGAGCCCGTTTACCTTGCCGTCCCCGGTCGGGGTCGGCCGCAACTGGTCCGGGTGGACCGGGGCACCGCCGAAGCCGTGAAGATCGTGGCGCCTGCCGCCGAGAAGGTGAAGCCGGTCTCGGTGCACGTGGCGGGCGGCGTCGGCTGGATGTCGAGCGGCGACTGGTTCCTCCTCAACGTGGATGCGGGCGCTCCTTACGACACGAGCACGGTGAACGCGGTGGCGCCCGCCCTGGCGGCCGACGTCCAGTACCGGAAGGGGTTGTTTGCGGCGAGCGCCGGGGTGAGCGGGCAGGTGGCCACCGGCGAGTTCCACGAGCTCACCACGGGCACGAGCAGCACGCGCACCTTCGTGTACCCCCACGCCGGCGTGGGCCTCCCGTGGGTGCAGGCCACCGTCGGACCGCTCTTCCCATGGTACGTCGGCGTTGGCCTGAAGGGCCGGGTGCCCGTGACGGCGGGCCTCGAGGTCGTGGCGAGCGCGGTCTACGGCGTGGGCCTCGCCGTGCCGCGTGCCGATGGTGAGCCCGACTTCGAGCCGCTGCCCGTGATCTCCGCATGGGGCGGCGCCGGCTGGCGGTTCGACTGAGCCCGCGGCGGCGGGCTACGTGCGGCCATGCTGTCGCTCCTCCTCGCCTGTAGCACCCCGGCCCCCACCCCGGCCCCCGAAGCGGCCCCCGCCCTGCGGCCGGTGGTGATCGCCCTCAACTGGTACCCAGAGCCCGAGTTCGGCGGCTTCTACGACGCCGCCGCCCGCGGCGTGTACCGCTCGGCGGGGCTCGACGTGACCATCCTTCCGGGCGGCCCCGGCGCCCCGGTGCTGGAGCTGCTCGCGGGCGGCCGGGCGCAGGTGGCCATCACCGGCGCCGACGACCTGCTCGTGCGGCGGGCCCGCGGCCTCGACGCCGTCGCCGTCTACGCCGGCTTCCAGGACTCCCCGGTCGGCCTGCTCGTCCACGCGCCCGGACCCGGCGGCTACGCCGACGTGAAGGGGCCGGTGGCCGCGGAGGCCGGCTCGCCGTTCCAGCAGTTCGTATGGGCGAAGTTCGGCTGGGAGGGCAAGGTGGAGCTCCTGCCCACCACGGGCACCATCGCCCCCTTCCAGGCCAACCCGGCCATGGCCCAGCAGGCCTACATCACCAGCGAGCCCTGCCTCGCGGAAGCGCGGGGCCTCGCCGTGGAGTTCCTCCCCGGCCGGGATGCCGGCTGGAACCCCTACGCCTCGCTCGCCGTCGTGGCGGGGTCGGAGGTCTCGGCGCCCTGGGTCAAGGCGTTCGTGGAGGCGACGGCGGCCGGGTGGGCGCACTACCTGCTGGACCCGTCCGCAGCGAACACCGAGATCGCCAAGCTCAACCAGGAGATGACGCCCGAGCGCATCGCGTGCGTCACCGCGCGTCAGGCGCCGTTCGTCAGCGGGTCGGCGGGCGTCGGCCGGCTGGAGGCGGCGCGCTTCGTGGAGCTGGCCGCGGCGATGGCCTCCGTGGGCCAAACGGTGAGCGCCGAGGGCGCCTGCATCGAGCGGTAGCGCTGCTCAGTCCGGTTCGGCGCGCACCACGGCGTAGCGGCAGTAGAGCTCGCCGCCGACGGGGTGGGCGTGCAGGAGCTCCAGCCGCGGCGCGCTCGCGTAGTCGAAGCCGACACCATCCACCAGACTTGGGGCGCCCTGGCCGCCCAGGAGGAGCGGGCACACGGTGACGTACAGCTCGTCCACGAGGCCGGCCGCGAGCCACTGGCTGAGCAGGTCGCCGCCGCACTCGAGGAGGAGAAGCTTCACCCCGCGGCGGGAGAGGTCGGCCGCCACGCTGACCGGGTCGGTGGAGCCGGCGACGATGCCGGGGAGGCCCCCCTCGGTGGGCGCGTAGACCCGGGGCTCCACCCTCGGGTCCTTCCAGAAGCGATCCCCGGTGGGGAGGTCGAGCGTGCGGGTGACGATGGCGTTGACCCAGGTGCGGCCCGCCAACGGGGGACAGTCCGCGTCCGGAAAGCCGGCCTCCCGCAACTGCGCGATGGCGGATGCATCCGGTACGAGCGGCAGCGGCCAGTTGCGGAAGGTGCGCCCGCCCACCAGAACCGCGTCGCTGCGGGCCCGGAGCACGCTCATGTAAGCGCGGTCGAGCGGCGTGCCGAGCGCGTGGTGGTCGTACCGGGCGGTGGCAATGCGACCGTCGAGGGAAATGGCGGTGTTGCTGATGACCCGCATCTTCAGGCGAAGTCGGCGCGGGCGCGGATGCACTCCACGGCCACGCTCCCCACGTTCGGCATGTCGAAGGGGGCCTTGGTCACCCGCACCCGCACCCGATCCACCGGGAAGTCGCTGATGAGCAGGCGCGCCACCTCCTCCGCTACCGCTTCGATGAGCCGGTACTCCTTGCCCTGGATCATCTGCCCGATCTTCAGGTTGGCCTCGTAGTAGTCCACGATGCCGCGCGCGCGGTCCGCCCGGGCGGCTTCGCGCCAGTCGGTTTCGGCCTCGAAGTCGATCACGATGCGCTGGCGGATGTGGCGCTCGTACTCGTGGAAGCCGATGCGGACGTCGTAGGAGAAGGCGGTGCCGAGGACCCGATCGTGCATGCCCCTACTTATCTCGCAGCGGCAGGTACCGAACGGCGCATTGCTCGTTGACGCCACGTCGAACGCACGGCTATCTGCCGCACTGGAGGTGGTGTGCGCATCCTCGTCTGTTATCCCCCGATCGAATCGGCGAAGGGCAGCCCGATGCTCACCCAGAACCGCCAATTCCAGTGGTTCACCGAGCCGAGCTACCTCTACCCCTGCATCCCCGCCTCGGCCGCCACCCTGCTCGCGAGCATGGGGCACGAGGTGATGTGGGTCGATTGCATCGCGGAGCGCAAGAGCTGGTCGCAGTTCGACCGGCTGGTCCGCGACTTCCAGCCCGAGCTGGTGGCGATGGAAACGAAGTCGCCCGTCGTGCGGGTGCACTGGAAGATCGTCGACCGGATCAAGGCCATTGCCAATCGCGCGCAGGTGGTGCTCTTCGGCGACCACATCGCCGGCAACCCCGGCGAAACGCTGGAGTGCTCGAACACCGACTTTTGCATCACGGGCGGGGACTACGACTTCTCCCTCCGCAGCATCGTCTGGCACCTCACCGAAGGCAAGGCGTTGGAGAGCGGCATCTGGTGGAAGGACGCCGACGGGCAGCTCCAGAACAGCGGCCCCTACGACAGCCAGTACTCGCTCGAGTCGCTGCCCTACATGGACCGCGATCTCACCAACGCCCACCTCTACTTCGAGAAGTGGAAGTACCGGCTCCCGTTCATGTGGACGATGGCGGGCCGCGACTGCCCCTATGGCCGTTGCACCTTCTGTTCGTGGACCGTCACCTACCCCAAGTTCAGCACCGTCTCGCCCGAGCACCTCGCCACCGAGATGGAGATGCTCATCAACCGGTACGGCGCCAAGAACATCTTCGATGACACCGGCGCCCTGCCCACGGGCAACTGGCTTACGCGCCTCTGCAACGAGATGATCGACCGGAAGATCAACGAGAAGGTCGTCTTCGACTGCAACTTCCGCTTCGACTACTTCACGGAGAAGAACGTCCACCTGATGAAGAAGGCGGGCTTCCGGAAGCTCATCCTCGGCATCGAGAGCGCCAGCGAGCGCACGATCGACATCCTCGACAAGTCGCTCACCCGCGAACAGATCGTCGAAGGCTGCAAGATGGCCAGCGCCGCGGGCCTGCAGCCGCACCTCACCATGATGGTGGGCTACCCCTGGGAAACCAAGGAGGATGCCTACGAGACCCTGCGGCTGGCCAAGTACCTGATGCACGAAGGCTACGCGCACCACCTCCAGGCCACCGTGGTGATGCCCTACCCGGGAACCCCGCTGTTCAAGCTCTGCCAGGAGATGGGGTGGATCCGCTTCAACCCCACCGACTATGACCGCTACGACATGACCGAGCCCGCCTGCGTGCTCACCGACATGAACCAGCAGGAGGTCGTGCAGATGGCGGGGCAGTTCTACAAGCTCTACGTGCATCCGAAGTTCCTGAGCCACCAGCTCCGGAACCTCAACTCGATCGACGACCTCGACTACATGCGGCGAGGCGTGTCGGCGATCTGGGGCCACATCAAGGACTTCGCGGACATCCGCGCCGACCACGGCCAGCACCAGCTCTCCGCGGCGAAGTAGTCCGCCGCGGGAGCGCGGCTACTCGATGGAGCGGATCGCCGCGAGGCGCATGCCGCGGCTGTCGGGGCTGTCGAGGCTGAAGCTCCGCATGTCGCCCAGCTGATCGCGCACGTAGGCTTCGGTGCGCGTGGCAGCGGCCTTCACGGCGGCGCTGGCGGGCTTGAAGGTGCGCCAAGCGAGCTCTTCGCGCTGGGCGTCGTAGTCCCACACGCCGATGAGCCGGCCGCGGTCCACGATGGCCTGGTTGGACAGGTCGCTCAGCGCACCGCCGGCCTGGAGACCCTTCTCGCTCAGGATGGAGCGCTTGTGGTCCTCCGCGTGGAGGTGTGCCGAAATCTCCCGGCGATGGAGGAAGAGGCCGTCGAGATTGCCGACGAAGTGCACCTGCTGCTCGGTGGGCACGCGGGTGGCGGCGATCGCCTCCACGTCTTCCGCGAGGGCAAATCGTTCGTCCTCGAGCGCCACGGCCTGGATGGCCGTGAAGGCCTGCTTGCTGGTCTTCACCCCGAGCCCGGACCACGTAGCGAACTGCGTGAGCTTCGCCGGGCCCGTCCACCGGAGGTAGCGGGTGGCGAGCGCCACGCCGATGTCTTGCGCCGAGAGCGGTTCGGCGATGGGGCACGGGCGCCAAAGGGCGTAGGCGAAGCGCTGGCGGTCGAGCCGGCCCTCCACGGGGATGCGGCGGATGCGGCCGTGCGATTGCAACCAGCCGAGCGCGAGCGGCAGCGTCGTGGCGAGCCCGCGCTTCTTGCCTTCGTGACCCAGGGAACGCACGGCGGGGCCGAGCTTGTCCTTGATGGAGCGCGGGTCGAGGGGTCCGGACTCCAACGCACCCTGCACATCCTCGCGCAGCCGCACGAGCTCCTCGTCGTTCACGCCGAGGTACTTGCGGGCCATCTGAAGCTCGGCGTCATCCCCATGACCCTGGCCGGCCTGGAGGCCGAGCGCGTAGTCCGAGGCGGGGAGCACGTAGGTGCAGCCGCGGGCGCTGGGGAGCTCCTGGATTTCGCCGCTGGCCAGGGAGGCCTCCACGTCGGTCCTGGACAGGCCCGCGCGGGCGTACATCCCGATGTAGGGGCCCGAGCCCCCCACCGAGCGCATCCAGCCCGCCCGTTCGAGGATCGTGGCCGGCGTCGCTCCATTGAGCGAACCGTCGAGCCCCTGCCGGGCCCACCACCACGCCCTGAGCTTGTCCGCGTCCATGCACACCTCGCGACGGGGCGGTAACCACATACGCGGGCTTTGGCGCAAATTCGTGCGGAACCCGCGAACTGTGCGCGAATCAGGCGCCCATTCGCTCGATCACCGCGCCCGCCTCGGCGAGCAGCACGCGGGTTTCGGTCGCGTAGGCGGGGGCAAAACGGAGCGCCTGGTCGGCTCCGAGGCCGAGCCAGCCGCACAGGAGCGCCCGGATGGGGCCGACGTGCGTGCACACGACGATGCGCCCTTCGAGCGAGCCGAGGGCCTCCCAGGTGCGGACCACCCGCTTGGCAGCATCGAGCCAGCGCTCGCCGCCCGTGGGCCGCGCCCCTGCATAGTCGTTCCAGTAGGCGGTGACGGCTGCGCCATCGGCTTCGCTGAGCTCCGCCCAGGTGCGTCCCTCCCAAAGCCCCATGTCCTGCTCCCGGAGGCCGGGCAGGAGCTCGGGACGCACCCCGAAGCGGTCCGCCATCTCGGCGCAGCGCGACAGGTCGCTGCTGAGCACCCGGTCGGGGGGACCGAACTCGTCGAGGAAGCGGCGCGCCACCGCCTGCGAGGCGGCGCGGCCTGCCTCGGTCAGCGGCACGTCGGCCTGCCCGCGGCACATGCGCTCCGGGCCGCGAACGACCTCGCCGTGCCGGAAGCAGTGCACACGCGCGAGGCGGAGGCTCGGGATGATGCGCAGGGTGGCCGGGTCGTACACGCCTGCGGCATATTCTGCCGGGGGTCGGGGAGTTAGGCTTCGCCGTGGTTCTGACCGTCGACATCGGCAACACGAAGACCGCCATCGCGGCGTGGGCGGGCCCGGCGGCGGTCGGGGTTCGCGAGGCGCCCACCCACGAGGACCGGGACTGGTTGGCGTGGGTGAGGGAAGGGGAGCACCCCGTCCGGCGCGTGGCGGTTGCGAGCGTGGTACCTGCGGCCACGGCGCGTTGGCTCGCGGTGGCGGAGGCGCTGGGCGTGGAGGCCTTCGTGCTCACGGGGCGGAACGCCCCCGGATTGCGGGTGGAGGTCGACGAGCCCGATGTCGTGGGGCCCGATCGCCTGGCGAACGCGCTTGGTGCGCTCGATCACGCCGCCGGGGACTGGGTCACCGTGGGCTTCGGCACCGCCACCATCATCGACGTGGTGCGGCACGACGGTCGGTTCCTCGGCGGCGCGATCGCCCCCGGGGCGGCCACTGCGCTGCGGGCGCTCGTGGCCAGGACGGCGCGGCTCCCCGGCGTGCCGCTCGTACCGCCGGCACGAACGATCGGTCGCAACACGATCGAGGCGATGCAGGCCGGCGCCGTGCTCGGTCACGCCGCGCTCGTGGACGGCCTCATCGCCCGGATGGAGGCGGAGCTTGGCCTAACGCTCCGGGGGCTCGGCACCGGCGGGCTCGCCGACCGCTTCTTGCCGCTCTGCCAGCGTGTGGACACGATAGATCCGCTCTTGACCCTGCGCGGACTGCGCCGGGCTACGGAGCTGCGCGAATGAGCGAAATCCCCTGGGAAAAACTCGGCGTCCCGCATGAGCTCCGCGAGAGCGTGTCGCCGGGCGCCCCGCTTGCCTCGCGGCAGGCGGCAGCGCGGGGGCAGCTGCCGGCCACCTCCGACATGCGCCTCATCCTGCTCTATGTGTGCGCCGCCACGGGCGATGCCGCGCTCCGCGACACCGCCATCGCCACGCTCCGTGCCTTCCCCGACCTCGCGGGCGCGCTCAGTCCGCGCACGCACAACAAGGTCATCGAGTTTGTCGCCGAGTTCCGGCCCGAGCCGGCGGTCGATGCGCTGCTTCGTCACCACCGCAGCCTCAACGACCGCACGGCCATGATGCTGGCGGAGCGCGCCGATGCGGTCGGCGCCGAAGCCATGTGCGACGACCACGAGCGGCTGATGATCACGCCCACCGTGCTCGTGGCGCTCTACACGAACCCCCGCAGCCCCCAGGTGGCGGTCGACCGCGCGATCGCCTTCCTCCGCATGGAGCACGCGCTCCCCGACCTGCCGCCTACCCGGGATGCCGCTCCCCGTCCGCGGGCCGCCGCTTCGCCCGCTCGTCCCGCACCCGCGGCCTTCGACCTCGACGCGGAGATCGAAGCCGCCCTGAGCGGCAAGCAGTCACCCGGCCTCGCCGCCCGCCAGTCGCTCGAGATGTTCTCGCTCGCCGATGCTCCGGCCGACAAGTCGCTCGCCGGCTTCCAGTTCAACTTCAGCAGCGACGACGAATTCTCGATGGACCTCCTCTCCGACGGCGTGGGAGAAGCGCCCCCGGAGCTCCGGCTCAGCATCGAGAAGAAGATCGCGGCGATGCCCCCGGGCAAGAAGATCAAGCTCGCCTACCTCGGCAACAAAGAAACCCGCTCCATCCTCCTGCGCGACCGCAACAAGCAGGTGGCCCTCGCCGTGGTGAAGAGCGGTCGCATGACCGACAACGAGGCCTTCAGCGCCGCCGGCAACCGCAACCTCGGCATGGATGTGCTCCGCGAGATTGCCGCCAACCGCGAGTTCATGCGGAAGTACCCGGTGAAGGTGGCGCTGGTGAACAATCCCCGCACCCCGCCCAGCGTGGCCGTGCCCATCGTCTCCCAGCTCCAGAAGCGGGACCTCGAGCAGCTCTCCCGCAACCGCAACGTGTCGAGTGTGCTCTTCACGATGGCGCTGAAGCTGATGAAGCAGAAGGCCGTCAGCCGCGACTGACGAGGCCTTCGCCGGTGAGCGCGGCGAGCACGAAGGGCAGGGCGGCCTGGCTCAGCGCGAGGCTCGCCGTGCGCGGCACGCCTCCCGCGAAGTTCGGGACCCCGATGTGCACGATGCCATCCACCAGCGCGGCGGGGGCTTCGAGGGTCGTGACCGGCGTGCTCTCGAAGGCGCCGCCATCCACGATGGACAGGTCCACCACGACCGCGCCCGGCTGCATCAGCGCGAGGTGCGAGCGGGTGGCCACGCGGGGGCAGCCGCCCTCCGCATCGCGCACGGCGACGATCACCACGTCGGCATGCACCAGCGCCCGTTCCACCTGGTGGGCCGTGGCGAGGAGCGTTCGCACTCCGGGGAGGCGCAATGCGCGGAGGCGGGACACGTCGGTGTCGAGGACCTCCACGTCGGCCCCCACGGCGCAGGCCACGCGGGCCGCGTTCGCCCCCGCCACGCCTGCGCCGATCACCACCACGCGCGAGGCTTCCACGCCGGGCACGCCGCCGAGCAGGATGCCGCGCCCGCCGGAAGCGAGCGCCACGGTGGCCGCATCCACGGCCAGGCGGCCCGCGATCTCGGACATGGCCGCCAGCACCGGCAGGCTGCCATCGGCCGCGCGCGCCCGCTCGAGCGGGAGCCAGCGCCAGCGCCCGGCCGGGGTGGCGTGCTGGAGCGCCATCACGATGGTGCCGGACTTCAGGAGCGTGTCCTCGTGCGGGGAGGGGGCCCCGACCTTCCACACCCATTGCGCCCGGTCGAAGACCTCCTCGGCCGTGGGGGCGATGGAGGCTCCGGCGCGGATGTACTCGTCGTCGGAGAAGCCGCTGGGCGTGCCCGCGCCCTGTTCCAGCCAGAGCTCGTGGCCGGCGGCGCAGAGGGTACGGACGGCGCTTGGGGAGGCGGCGACGCGGCCCTCGCCGTCGCCGGTTTCGCGGGGGATGCCGACTCGC
This sequence comes from uncultured Pseudomonadota bacterium, assembly GCA_903885375.1. Lineage (GTDB taxonomy): Bacteria > Myxococcota_A > UBA796 > UBA796 > SXON01 > SXON01. The sequence goes on along the minus strand of CAISIK010000079.1, from coordinate 25,477 downwards.
ATGCGCGTGCCTAACTGATCAGGATGGGGTAGCGGTGGGGATCGGAGTCGGATTGGAACCCACGGGTCTGGCGGAGACAACTCGCGAGGTGGAGCTGGCGGATGGGCCGGCGGCCCGCGAGGTTGCCGGCGAACTCGGCCGCCACCTCGCCATCATCGGCCGGGCTACGGGTACGCGCGTCTCCCAGCGCGGCGCGATCGTGCGGCTGGTGGGGGAGCCGGCCGACGTGGAGCTGGCCGAGCGGGTGGTGCTGCAGCTGTACGCGGTGGCGGCCAGCGGCTCGCGGGTCGTTCCCGTCGATGTGGACCAGGCCTGTCGCCTCCTGCGCGCGGAGCCCGAGGCCCGCCTGCTCGACTACCAGGCCGACACCGTGCTGGTCGGCAGTCGCAAGAAGGCCATTTTCCCGCGCACGCCCACGCAACGCCGCTACCTCCGCGCGTTCGCCCAGAACGACATCGTCTTCGGGCTGGGGCCGGCGGGCACCGGCAAGACCTACCTCGCGATGGCCGTGGCCGTGTCCCTGCTGCTCAAGGAGAAGGTGCGGCGCATCGTGCTGTGCCGCCCCGCGGTGGAGGCCGGCGAGAAGCTCGGATTCCTGCCGGGTGATCTCGCGGAGAAGGTGAATCCCTACCTTCGTCCCCTGTACGACGCGCTCTACGACATGGTCGACGAGGAGCGCGCCGCCCGGATGGTGGAGCGGGGGGTGATCGAGGTCGCGCCGCTGGCGTTCATGCGCGGGCGCACCCTGAACGATGCGTTCATCATCCTCGACGAGGCGCAGAACGCCACGGAAGAGCAGATGAAGATGTTCCTCACCCGGCTCGGCAACGAGTCGCGGGCGGCCGTCACGGGCGATCTCACGCAGATCGACCTCCCGCGCGGCATGCGCTCGGGCCTCGCGCAGGCGGTTCGCCTGCTCGACGGCATCGAAGGAATCGGCATGATCCGCTTCACCGACGTCGACATCGTCCGACACCCGCTCGTGGGAGACATCGTGCGCGCCTACGATCGGGATGGAGCCGCGCGCGCCCGCGCGGAGCGAGGCGAGGGTGCGTGAACGGGTAGCGGCCCTCTTCGGCGTGACCGGCAGCGCGCGGCGCACGGCCAGCTTTTCGGTCTTCTGCCTGCTCGCCGCCCTGTTGCTCACCGACTTCCGGTCCGCGGGCGCGGAGGGACTCGCCGTGGGCGATGTCGCCGCCGATGATGTGCTCGCGCCGATGTCGCTGAGCTTCATCGACTCCTCGGCAACCGGCGAGCGCCAGGTCGTGGCAGCGGCGGCGGTCCGGCCCGTCTACGACGCCGACCCCGAGCTCCAGAAGCGCATCGAGAGCCGGGTGGCCCAGGCCTTCGACATGGCCCGCCGGCGGGTCCAGGCCTCCGTGGGGAACGGCCGCGCCTCGGGGCTCTCGAGCGCGGAGCGGCAGGCGATCGGCCGCGACTTCTCCACCTCGCTCGATGTGTCCCTCTCCGCCGAGGCGCTCGCGGCCTTCGCGGAGGATGGCTACTCGCAGGCAGCCGAGCTGCTCGTCGTCGAGTTCCTCGCAGCCGGCTTCAGCCGGCACGTCCTCCAGGAGTCGAGCGAAGCGCCCGACACCAGCCGCGGCGTGTCCGTGGTGTCGAGCGCCGATGGCCGCCTCGTGGAGCGGGTGCTCGCCGACTTCTCCACGGTGCGCTCCGTGGCCGAGGCCCGGCAGGCCATCTCGCTTCAGGTGCTCGAAGGCCACGGCACCAGCGCCGGCGCGGGGCTCGTCCAGGCGGCGGCGGGGCTGGCGCGCGGGCTCGTCCGGCCGGACCTCTCGTACAACAGCGTGCTCACCGAGGAGCGTCGCGCCGAGGCGGCCACGAACGTGGAGCCGGTCACTTCGGAGGTCCGGCGCGGGGCGCGGGTGGTGCGCGCGGGCGACGTGATCGATGCCCGGCAGGCCCAGCTCCTCGGGGCGATCCGCGAGGCCAGCGCCCAGACCGGCCCCGGCTGGCGGTTCTCGCTGTGGGTGGCCTTCGTGGCCGTCGTCACCGCCGCCCCCCTGTCCTTCGCGCGCAGCACCATCCGGAAGTTCACCCGCAAGCAGGTCGACCTCGAGGCGATGGGCGCGATGCTGCTCCTCGTGCTGGCCTTCGGCCGGGTGGCCGCCAGCTCGGTGGGGTACATGCCGGGCTACGCCGACGACAGCACGGCCGGCCTGCTCGTGCCCGTGGCCGGTGGCGCCATGCTCATCCGCATCCTCGTCAACAGCGAGAGCGCGCTTGTCTTCGCCGTGGTGGCATCGCTGCTCGCCGGCGCGCAGATGGAGCAGTCGGCGTCGTACGCGGCCTGGTACCTCGTCACCGCGCTCGTGGCGGCCGCCACCGTGGGGCAGGCCCGGGAGCGGCTCAACGTCCTCCGGGCGGGGGCGCTCGCGGGCGCCGTGGGCGCCGGGCTCATCCTGATCCTCTCGTTGGTGCGGGTGGACAGCCCCGCGGTGGAGGCCGGTCTCCTGGAATGGACGAGCGCCGGCGGGCAGGTGCTCGCCGCCTTCGCCGCGGGCCTGCTGAGCGCCATGCTCACCCTCGGGCTCGTGCCGCTGATGGAGATCTTCGGCTTCCTCACCGACTACAAGCTCTCCGAGCTCGCCAACCTCAACCACCCGCTCCTCCGCAGGCTCATGCTGCAGGCGCCAGGCACCTACCACCACAGCGTCATCGTGGGCTCGCTCAGCGAAGCGGCCTGCGAGTCGATCGGCGCCAACGCGCTCCTCGCGCGGGTGGCCTGCTACTTCCACGACATCGGCAAGGGCGTGAAACCCCAGTACTTCGTGGAGAACCAGCGGGACGGGCAGAACCGTCACGACCGGCTCTCCCCCGAGCAGTCGGCGCAGGTCATCATCAACCACGTGCGGGAGGGCGGCGTGCTCGCCCGCCAGCACAAGCTGCCACAGCCGATCTACGACAACATCTTCATGCACCACGGGTCGGGGCTCATCCCCTACTTCCACAACCGCGCCCGGGAGCAGGCGCAGGGGCAGCCGGTGGATGAGGCCCTGTTCCGCTACCCCGGTCCCAAGCCCAACACGCGCGAGGCCGGCATCATCATGCTGGCCGACAAGGTCGAGGCGGCCTGCCGCACCATCAAGGAGCCCAGCGAGGAGCGGATGCGGGCGATGATCCAGGCGATCATCAACGCCGTGATGGCCGACGGTCAGCTCGAGGAGTGCCCGCTCACCGTACGCGAGCTCTACCAGGTGGCCAACGCCTTCGTGGCGGTGCTGCTCGGCATCTACCACCACCGGATCGAGTACCCCGCCACCCGGGCCATCTCCTCGGGTGCCGGCAAGCTGCCGCCCGTGCCGCGCCAGGGCACGATCACCCTCGAAATCCAGAACCCGCTGCTCCCGCCGCGGGTGGGACTCACCGACACCGACCCCTCCTCGGACTACGAAGCGGTCGATCTCGCCCAGAACTCCCCGCTCCCGCACGACGTGGAGGATGCCTGATGGGCGTTTCCCTCCGCTGCCAGGGCGTGAAGACCCCCACCGCGCCGCTCCGCGCCGACGCCCGCAAGCTCCTCGCCGTGCTCGGCCGCACCGACGCCGAGCTGAGCGTGCTCCTCTGCGACGACGAGTTCATCCGCGACCTGAACCTGCAGTGGCGCCAGAAGGATGAGCCCACCGATGTGCTCAGCTTCGAGATGGGCGATCCCGTCGTGCTGGGCGACATCGTCGTGAGCCTCGACACCGCCACGCGTCAAGCGTCGGAGCGCGGGCACGACCTGCACACCGAGCTGCGCGTGCTCCTCGTCCACGGCCTGCTCCACCTGCTCGGGCACGACCACGAAGTGGAGGGGGAGGATGCCGAGATGGCCGCGGAGGAGAACCGCCTCCTCCTGGCGCTCGGCGTGGCGCCGATCGGGCTCGTGGCCCGCGCACACGGCGGTGTTGTCGGAGGGGGCAAACAGGTGTAGCATTGGAGGATGCGCACGAAAGCGGGCTTCACGATGGTCGAGCTGATCGTCACGGTGGCGATCATCGGGATTCTGGCCGCGATCGGCGTCCCCTCGTGGCTGCAGTCGCAGAGCCGCGCCAAGCGGGCCGAAGTGCCGGCCAACGTGGAGGGCATCCGCGTGGCGGAGCTGGCCTACTTCGCCACGTTCGACACCTTCGTGGCCGAAACGGTGTGGTACCCCGATGCGCTCACGGGCACGGCGGCGGACAAGCAGCTCCGCGCCTGGCCTGAAGCCGACAATGCGGGCGGGTTCACCTCGCTGGGGTGGCGCCCCTACGGCGCCGTTCGCGCGGCCTACTCCATCCCCGATGGGGATTGGGACAGCTTCGAGATCCAGGCGCTCTCGGATGTGGACGCGGATGGCGACACCGCGCTCTTCTGGTGCACCGAGGCCGCCGCTTGCGACTGGGAAGCGGGCGACGAGAACGTGTTCTGATACCGCGCGGCGGTCGCGCGAGATAGCCGCCGGCCATGGCTTCGGAACTCAACGAACGGGTGCAGGCGATGCGGTCACGCGTCGATGCACTCCGGGGGCATCTTTGACGTAGAGTCTCGTCAGGCTCGCATCCTCGACCTCGAAAACCAGGCCGGGTTCCCCGAGTTCTGGAATGACTCCAAGCGGGCGCGCGATTTGCTCCGCGAGAAGAACACCATCGAGAAGCTGGTGAACCGCTACCTCTCGGCCGACCGGCAGATCTCCGATGCGGAAACCTTGCTGGAGCTGGGTGAAGAGCTCGGTGATGCCGACGCCGAGCGGGAAGCCGCGGCCATCGTGGCCACGGTGGAGCAGGCCGTGAAGGGCCTCGAAGTCCAGCGCCTCCTCTCCGACGAGGCCGATGAGGCCAGCGCGGTGCTGGAAATCAACGCCGGCGCCGGCGGCACCGACGCAGCCGACTGGGCCGACATGCTCAAGCGCATGTACCTCCGTTGGGCCGACCGCATGGGCTTCAAGGCCACCCTCGTGGATGAAGCGCCGAACGACGATGCCGGCATCAAGTCCTGCACCATCGAGATCGAGGGCGACTTCGCCTACGGCTACCTCAAGGGCGAGATCGGCGTGCACCGCCTCGTGCGCATCAGCCCCTTCGATGCCAACGCCCGGCGGCAGACCGCCTTCGCCAGCGTGGATGCCTACCCCGACATCGACGACGAGATCGAGGTCAAGATCGACGAGAAGGACCTCGAGATCCAGACCATGCGCTCGGGCGGCGCCGGCGGGCAGCATGTGAACATGACCGACTCGGCCGTGCGCATCATCCACGCGCCTTCCGGCATCGTGGTGAAGTGCCAGCGCGAGCGGAGCCAGCTCAAGAACAAGGCCACGGCCATGAAGATGCTGCGGGCTCGGCTCTACCAGCAGGAGCTGGAGCGCCGGCAGGCCGCGCTCGATGTCACCAACGCCCAGAAGCGCAAGATCGAGTGGGGCAGCCAGATTCGCAGCTACGTGCTGCAGCCCTACCGGATGGTGAAGGACGTGCGCACCCGCATGGAAACGGGCGACACCGACCGCTTCCTCGATGGCGACATCCAGCCCTTCATGGATGCCTACCTGGCCGCGCGGGCCAACGGCACCCTGAGCGACAGCACCGAGGCCGACTAGCTGAGCGAGGCGAGGAGGTTCATCTCCTCCAGCGCCCGGCCGCTCCCCTTCACGACGGCGCTCTGCGGGTCGTCGCAGATGAGCACGGGGATGCCGACGGCTTCGGACAGGCAGGCATCGAGACCGCGCAGGAGCGCGCCGCCCCCGGTCATGATGATGCCGCGCTCCATGACATCGCCCACCAGCTCGGGCGGGGTGCGCTCGAGCGAGGCCCGCACGGCCTCCACGATGAGGCTCACCGGCTCCTCGAGCGCGGCCCGCACCTCGTCGCTGTGCACGGTCACGATCCGGGGGAAACCACGCACGAGGTCGCGCCCACGCACTGCGAGGTCGCGCACCGTGCCATCGTGAATGGCATTACCGAGCTTGATCTTGATCTCCTCGGCCGTACGGGGGCCAATGAGCAGGTCGTGACGGCGGCGCATGTGCTGGGTGATGGCGTCGTCCATGTGGTCGCCGCCCACCTTGATGCTGCGGCTGTACACGATGCCCGCCATGCTGATCACGGCCACTTCGGTGGTGCCCCCGCCGATGTCGACGATCATGTTGCCCGTGGGCTCGGTGATCGGGAGGTCGGCGCCGATGGCGGCGGCGAGCGGCTCCTCGATGAGGTGCACCTCGCGAGCGCCGGCGCTCTCCGCGCTCTCCCGCACCGCGCGCTTCTCCACCTCGGTGGTGCCGTAGGGGATGCACACCACCATGCGCGGCGCCACGAAGCTCTTCCCGCCGTGCACGCGCTCGATGAAGTAGCGCAGCATCTGCTCGGTCATCTCGAAGTCGGCGATCACGCCGTCCTTCAGGGGGCGCACCGCCGTGATGTCGGTGGGGCAGCGGCCCAGCATCGCCTTGGCCTGGGTGCCCACGGCCACCACGCGCTTGTTGCCCTTGCGGTCGTGGTGGATGGCCACGACGGAGGGCTCGTTGCAGACCACACCGCGGCCCTTCACGTAGACGAGGGTGTTGGCGGTGCCGAGGTCGATGGCCATATCCGTGGAGAACAGGCCGAGGATCGAGTTGAACATGGGGTACCCGGGGGGTGGGCTGTGCGCCGTGGGAACGGAGCGGGGGGAGAGAGACTGTATCGCGAATTCCCTTGACGTGACAAGAGCGCGGCCGACTTTCTTCGATCCGTGTTAGGCGCCGCCGCCCCGGAGTGACGATGTCGGTGATCGAACGGATGCGCAACAGTACGGAGAGCCCCTTCACGCGGCTCATCATCGTGCTTGTCGGCGTGATCTTCGTGGTGGCCGGCGGCCGCGGCGCGCGGCAGGGTTGCGCGGGCGGGATGGCCGCGCGGGTCAACGGCGAGACGGTGTCGCTCGTCGACTACGATCGTGCGTTCGCAAACACGTTGCAGCGCGCGGGCGGTGGCCTCACCGACGACAAGCGCGCGCAGCTCCGCGGCGCCGTGCTCGACCAGCTCGTGCTCCAGCGCCTCATCCTGCAGGAGGCGAGCGCGATGGGCCTCGCCGTGAGCGACGAGGAGCTCGCGCGCGACCTGAAGGCCGAGAAGGCCTTCCAGAAGGACGGCGTTTTCGATCCCGCGCTCTACGACCAGATCGTGGGTCGCATGGGCCTGAGCCGGGCAGAGTTCGAGCAGCAGCAGCGGCAGCAGCTCCTCATCCAGAAGGTGCAGGACATCGCTACCCAGGGCGTCCTCGTCTCCGACGCCGAAGTGCGCACCGCCTGGACGTCCGAGAACACCCGCCTCGAGGTCACGTACGTTCGCCTCCCGCCCGCCAACTTCCTCGATGGCATCGAGGTGTCCGACGCCGACCGCGATGCGTGGATCGCCGCAAACGGTCCCGCCATCGAGTCGCGGTACAAGGCCGACTACGAGCGCAGCTACAACCTGCCGCGCCGCTTCCACCTCCACAGCATCCTCCTGCGCACCGACATGCCGGGCATCGACAAGGAGGCCGTGAAGGCCCACGCCGAAGCCGTGGCGGCCGAGGCTGCGGCCGGGGCCGACTTCGCGGCGCTCGCGCGGCGCTGGAGCGAGGACCTGAGCGTGAAGGACGCGGGCGACCTCGGTGTGCTCCCCGCCGATGCGATCGATCCGGTCCTCGCCGCGGCCGCCGAGGCCACGGGCGTGGGCAAGGTGTCGGGCGTGGTCGAGTCGGGCCGCGGCTACCAGATCCTCCGCGTGGAGGCGATCGAGGCAGCGCGGATCGTGCCGGTCGAGGAGGCCCGCCCCGGCATCGCCGTGCAGCTCATCCGCGAGGAGCGCGTGGAGTCCGTGGTGGCCGACTACGGCGCAAGGATCATCGCCGCCTGGAAGGCCGACCCGCTCGTCGTTCCCCGCGACCTCACCGAGGCCCGCTCCCTCGCGGTCGACACCACCGGCCCCTTCAGCCTCGCCGACGAGGGCGTGCCCAACATCGGCGATGGCCCCGTCGTGGCCGACCTGCTCACCACGCTCCGCTCCGCCCGCTCCGGCGAGGTGCTGGCGGTTCCGGTCACCGTGAAGGGCATGAGCTACGTGCTCGCCATCACGTCGCGCACCGAGCCCGAAGAGGCCACCTACGCGGCCGAGTCCGCCACGGTCCGCGCACGCCTCGAGCTCTTCGCGAAGCAGGGTTTCGTGAAGGCGTGGGTGGCCCAGCTGCGCAAGGCGGCGAAGGTCCAGGTCTACGTCGGAACCTGAGGAAGGAAGGGGGGGAGGGGCTGCCAGGTGGCGGGCCCTCGGATCGGTCGCTCCCGCTCCCCTGATGCCCGCGCGAAAATTGATCGCCGCGAGCTTTCATTCCTGACGCACGCGTGGTAGAAAAGTCTTGACGTGGCAAGAGCACCCCTCCCGTCGGGATGGACTCTTGCCCGTTTCTCCGGAGGACGGACAGGCTCGCGCGTCGCTGTTTCTGATGCACTGCAATCTTTGCTGGCTCCCACGTCGCTGGGTCGAGGAGCACGACCCATCGCCGATCTGCTGCTGATGCTCCCGCGTGACCTGTCCGTCCTTCCTTGGAACCCCGATGGCCGACGGGCAATCCCTCCCCGACCTCCGCCGCCCGAACCTGCTCCCCGAGGGGGGCGATCTCGTGCGTACCGTGGGCGACTCGGCGCTCGCCCTGGCTTGGCGGATGCTCCGGCCGGCCGACCGCTCCCCCTTCGTGCGCGCCGACCAGCCACCGCTCACGCGCCTTCGTTACCGCACCGATGATGGCTGGGGAGCCGACCTCTTCCACCTCCCGCCCATCCCCGGCGCGAGCGCGGAGCCCGTGGTCCTCGCGCACGGGCTCGGCGGCACCCATCGTGACTTCGCGCTGGAGGCGGGTCGCGGACTCGCGGTAGCCCTGCGTGAGGCGGGCTTCGCGGTGTACCTCTTCGAACACCGCGGCGACCCGTGCGCCGTGCCGCCCGCCGACGCGCAGCCGTTCTCTATCGACGACCTCGCCACGCGCGACCTCCCCGCGGCCATCGACCGGGTCGTGGAGCACAGCGGCTACCCCCGCGTGGCCTGGGTGGGGCACGGCCTCGGCGCCCAGCTCTACTGCCTCGCGCGGGCCCACGGCGCGGAGGACCGCATCGCCGCGGCCTCGCTGCTCGGGTGCGCGGTCCGCTTCGACTCGCCCGCGAGCACGCTCCGCACAGCCGGCGCGGTCGCGGCGCTCCTGCCCCGCGGCTGGGTGCTGCCCACCCGCCGGATGCAACAATTTCTCACGCCTTTCGTGGCCGATGGGGGCGACGTGGCTTCGCCCGGCACCGAGGGGTCCCGCGCTCGCGGGCGCATGCGCCACGCCTCCGGCGACCTCCACGGCGGCATCGTCCGACAGCTCGCGCGGTGGGTCTCCGAGGGCGCGCTCACCGATGCTTCCGGGCGCCTCGACGTGCTCGCCGCCCTCCGCCCCGGCCTCGCCCAGGTGGTGATCCCCAGTGAAGATCCGGCCTGTCCGCCCGGCGCGTCGGACCCGCTCGTGGAGCGCCTGCGCGCGGAATGCGTCCGTCTCCCGCCGGGCTGGGGTCACCTCGACCCCCTGCTCGCGGATGCCGCTCCGGAGCAGGTTTTCGCTCCTGTCGCCGCCTTCCTCGACCGCGCGCGTCGGCTCTGCCACCACTCCGGCTGACGGCCGGGAAAGCCATCGCCTCCCGGCGTGGGGGTGCTTATGGAAGAACGATGTCCGATATCGATCCCCCTACGCATCCTGGCATCCCTGCGCCCCCCGCTCCCCGGAGCGCACCGCCGCCGCCCTCGCGCGGGGGCAGGCGCGCGGCCCGGCTCGTCGCGGGGCTCGCGATCATGGGCGGGCTCGTGCTCGTGGCGGGCGTCGTGGGCGGCGTGCTCTTCCTGCAGGGCGGGCTGCAGCCCGAGGTGAAGGAGGGCAGCTTCCTCGAGGTGGTGCTCGATGACTCGCTCCAGGATGCGCCCGGCGGCGGCGGCCTCATCATGGACCCGGCCGACTTCCCCCTCCTCCTCAGCGAGGTCACGGCAGAAATCCGGCGCGCTGCAGCCGACGAACGCATCAAGGGGCTGTACCTCGAGGTCGGCAGCGTGGGCACCGGCTGGGCCGGAGCCTCGGAGCTGCGGGAGGCCGTCGCCGCCTTCACCGCCTCTGGCAAGCCCTGCTACGCGTGGTCCGACGCGCTCGACAACAAGTCCTACTACGTGGCCAGCGCCTGCAAGGAGATCTACGTCTCGCCTTCGGGCCTGATGCTGGTCAACGGCTTTGCCGTCACCACCGAGTACTACGCCGGCACGATGGAGAAGCTGGGCGTCACCGCCAACTTCGAGCACGTCGGCGACTTCAAGAGCGCCATCGAGCCCTACCACCTCACCGAGCCCAGCGCCGCGGCGAGCGAGGCCATGGACTCCATGCTCGATGGCCTGTACGGCGAGCTCCTGTCCGGCATCGCCACCGGTCGGTCGGTGCCTCCCGAAACGGTGGCCGGCTGGATCGACGATCCCCCCATCACTCCGCAGTCCGCCAAGGACCGCGGCATGATCACGGGCATGAAGTACCGCGACGAGGTGGCCGACGGCCTCGCCGGTGAAGAGCGTACGGAGATCGAGGACTACCGCGAGGTCGCCTCGGCGTTCGCCAGCGGCAAGCGCATCGCCATCGTGCACGCGGATGGCGCCATCGTGAGCGGCGAGTCGGGTGCGCCCATCTTCGGCGGTTCGATGGTGGGGGACCGCTCCCTCATCGAAATCCTCGACGAGGTGCGCGAAGACGAGGAGGTGGCCGCGGTCGTGCTCCGCGTCAACTCCCCCGGCGGCAGCGGCCTCGCCAGCGACAACATCTGGCGCGCGCTCATGCGGCTCAAGGAGGCCGGGAAACCGCTCGTGGTGTCGATGGGCGACTACGCCGCGAGCGGCGGGTATTACATCGCGGCCCCCGGCGACTGGATCGTGGCCGATCCGAACACCCTCACCGGCAGCATCGGCGTTTTCGGCGGCAAGATGAACCTCGGCGGCCTCTACGAGAAGGCCGGCATCACCACCCACACCTGGCGCCGCGGCCAGATGAGCACGCTGTTCTCCCCGATCGACAACTTCTCCGAGCCCGAGCGCGCGCGCTTCCGCGACTTCCTCACCTCCTTCTACGAGGTCTTCCTGTCCCGCGTGGGCGAGGGCCGCAAGATGGACCGGGATGCGGTGCACGCCGTGGCGCAGGGCCGCGTGTGGACGGGCGCCCAGGCCAAGGAGAGGGGCCTCGTGGATGAGCTCGGCGGCCTCGACGTGGCGCTCGACAAGGCGGTGGAGCTCGCGGGGCTCAGCGAGACGGACGAGGTGCTCATCGAGCGCTACCCCCACCGCAAGACCTTCTTCGAGCAGATCAGCGAGGACATGGCGGAGGCGCGGCTCCCCGCCGAGGCCCAGATCCCGGTCGTGCGCGAAGCGTGGGCCAACCTCGAAACGCTCGACCGCGTGCTCGCCGATGGCGGCGTGGCGGCCATGCTCCCCGGCAAGTTCGACATCCGCTGAGCGGACCGGTCGGTCAGTTCGGCTGGGTTTGTGCCGACACGGTGATGAGCCGCAGGCCGAGCTGGCCGGCGGCGAAGGTGCTGAGCGCGCGGTTCACGCCGCTCACCTCGTCCACCTCGCCGATGGCGAGGCCGGCGAGGCCCACCACGTAGGTGGAGCCGCGCGGGAAGGCCTCGGCGGGGATCGCGAACTCGCGGATGACCGGGTCGTCCGGGCCGTTGAGCTCGGCGGTGGCCAGCACATCGTCGGGCAGGCTGTCCCACACGAGCTTCCCGCGGTCCACGTCGAAGACCGCGCCCACCACGTTGGTGAACTCGCCCTCGGTGATGTCCACGACGAGGCCGTGGCGCGCGACGGCCTCCGGGGGAAGCGTGAAGTCGGGGGAGGTCGGCGCCTCCACGTTGAGGCTGCCCTCCTCTCCACCCACGGCGAACTGCACCGTGGCCTCCTGGCCCGGCTCGTACACGAGGCCATCGTAGCTGTAGAGGCGGTATTCGCCGTCGGCCGTCTGTTCCACGGGCAGCTTCCCTGTTTCCGAGGAGACGAAGCTCACGTCGGCATCGCTCACCGGGTTGTTGGTGAGGTCGGAGGTGTCGGTCACCTCGGCGAGGAAGACCTTGCAGAAGGCGCTGTAGAGGCCGCTCTCCTCGTCCATCTCGAGGGTGGGCGGCAGCTCGGCGCCGAGGAAGATCGCCTGCGCAACCGTGGTGTCGCCCAGCCCATCCACCAACGAGGCGGCGGAGTCGAGCTTTTCACAGCCGACGAGGGTGAGGAGCGGCCACATCATCTGGCGTGTGTACCACACCTTCCGCCGGGTGCAATGGTGACCTTGACGGGCGCCGGGCAGACACATAGGGGGCGCGCCCTTACGCTCCCGGAGATTCCATGGCTTCCGCCACCCGTCAGACCACCCTGCGCCGCAAGCTTCGTAACAAGAACGCCGGCCGCAAGGACCGCAACGCCCGCTCCAACAAGGGCAGCACGCCCCCGTTCGAGATCCACACCCCCGAAGCCGAAGCCAACGCCGCGGCCAAGAAGCAGGGCTAGGGCCGACCACGGCGCTTCGGGAGCTCAGCTCCAGCGAAAGAAGCGCCGGGTGTTCGTGTCGGTGTGCCGCTCCAGCTCCGCTGGGTCGGCGCCGCGGAGCTGCGCCACACGCGCGAGCGTGAACGGCACGTAGGCGGGTTCGTTCTTCCGCCCCCGGTACGGTACCGGGGCGAGGAAGGGGCTGTCGGTCTCTACCAGAAGCCTGTCCACGGGCACCGCTGCGGCTACGGCCTGCATGTCGGCGCTGTTCTTGAAGGTGACGATGCCGGGGATGGAGATGTGCCCCCCCTCCGCCACGATCTCCTCCATCTGGGCCACGTTGCCGGTGTAGCAGTGGTAGAGCACGCCGGTGGCGAACGCGCCTTCCTCGCGGAGGATGTGGAGCGTCTCCCCGTCCGACTCGCGGTCGTGGATGATGACCGGCAGGTTCAGGGCTCGCGCGGCGCGGAGCTGCTCGCGGAAGGCGTGCCGCTGCACTTCGCGGGGGGCGCGGTCGTAGTGGTAGTCGAGCCCCATCTCGCCGAGCGCCAGCACCTCCGGCTGCCCGGCCAGCGCCAGGAGCGCCTCGAAGCGCTCGGGCGTGAACTCGGCGGCGTCGTGGGGGTGCAGGCCCACGGAGCAGCGCACGTTGGGATGGCGCCGCGCCACGGCCAGCGCGCGGTCGGCGCTGTCGAACCCGTAGCCGCTGCCCACGGTGAGCATGTGGCTCACGCCAGCGGCCACGGCGCGGGCCACGACGGCATCCACGCCCTCGTCGCCGGAGAAAACGGTGGGGTCGAGATGGCAGTGGGAGTCGATCATCGGGGGGGGGCTGCCGAGAGTTCGAGGTTGAGCTGCGTGAGGAGGGCTTCGAGCACCACGCGGCCGTTCACGTTGAGGGCGAGGCGGTCGCGCGCCTGGGCGAGGTGCCCGCCGAGCCGCACGAAGCCTCCCGGCCACAGCGCCGACGCCCAACGGCGCAGGGTGGGCCTGGCCTCGCGGTGAAGGGCGGGCCGCCCCTGGGCGAGGCAGGCGCTGTCGCGCAGGAGCTCCTCCAGCACATCCACGGCGAGGGCCGCGCGGTTCACGCCCTCCTCCTTCTTGCCCTCCGCCTCCGTGAAGGCGAAGAGCTTGCCGAGGGGCTGGCCCACCGCCGCGAGGAGCGCCTCACGGAGGGTGCGGCGTTCGGCTTCCTCGCCGCCGGCCAGCCGGATGGCGAAGCCCGGGGAGCCGCCCGAGCTGCGGCCGAGGTCGGCATCGAGGCCGCGGGCCACGAGCCAATCGGCGAGCTCCGCCTCGGGGACGGGACCGAACCGAACGCGCTGGGTGCGGCTCCGGATGGTGGGCAGGAGCGAGGCCACCCGGGCCGTGACCAGCAGGAACTGCGTGCCTTGGGGCGGCTCCTCGAGGGTCTTCAGGAGCGCGTTGGCCGATTCGTCGTTCAGCGCATCGACGGGATCGAGGATCACGAACCGCCGCCGGGCGCTGTGGCGCTGGAGCTGGAGGGCCTGGATGAGCTGGTGCGCCTGATCGACGGTGATCACCCGCGTGGCGCGGTCGGGATCGGGCACCACCACCACGAGGTCGGGATGCGTGCCGCTGAGCATGAGGTGGCAGCTGCGACACGTGCCACAGGGCCGCGAGGCCGAGGTGCAGTTCGTGTAGCGCGCCAGCCAGAGAGCGAAGGTGGCCTTGCCCACGCCCTCGGGACCTTCGAGGAGGTAGGCGTGGTGCATCCGGTCGGCATCCGAGGCAGCGATCAGGCGCGCGGTTTGCGCGCGGTTGCCGATGAGCGGGAAGGCCGGAGTCACCCGGCCCCATTACCCTGTCCGCAGATGGATGCCCTCGCCGACTGGTCGAGCGCGGCGGCGAGCCGCCCGCGCCCGCGCTTTCTGGATGAAGTTCGCGCCGTGGGGGCGTTGCACGGTTCCGACCCGGTGTGCACCGGCCGCACGCCGCTGCTCCTCCCCGACGCCACCGTGCGCGCCTTCCGGCGGGTGCTCCCTCCCATGCACCGCCTGCTGCGGCGCGTTCGGGGGGCCATGCTCGCCGACATCGACCGGGGCGAGGAGAGCCTCGCGGCGGCGCTGGGCGTGTCCTTGGAAGCGTTGGGCTGGGCCCGCATCGACCCGGGCTTTCCCGACGTGGCGCCGCTGGCGCGGCTCGATGCGTTCGTGGAGGAGGGCACGCCGCGGTTCCTCGAGCTCAACGCCGAGTCGCCGGCGGGCATGGGCTACGCCAGCGCGCTGGGGCCGCTCCTGCTCGCCGATCCGGCGGCCGCGGGCTGGGGCGGGTTGACGTTCGTCAACCCCCTGCCGTTCGTCGTGTCCACCTTCCGGGCGCTGGCTCGGGAATGGCGCACCCAGACCGACGCCGAACGCCGCGGCGTGGCCTTCGGGCGCCCCTTCCGCGTGGTGATCGTGGATTGCGCCGGTGTGGCCACCGCCCCCGAGTTCCACCTCCTCGCTGCCGGCTTCCGCGCGGCCGGTCACCCCACCGAGGTCGTGACCCCTGGTGAGCTTTCGTTCGATGGCAACCGGCTGTACGCGCGCGGCGCTCCCGTGGATGTGCTCTACCGACGCTTCCTCGTGGCCGATCTCCGCCGCGATCCGCGCCCCTTCGAGCCGGTGCTCGCGGCGGCGCGGGCGCAGCGCGTGTGCATGATCAACTCGCTGCGCACGGCGTTGTTGCACAGCAAGGGCGTCTTCGCGTTCCTGCACAGCCCCCGCTTCCCCGTCACCCCCGCCGAGCGTCGCTTCGTCGACCGGCACGTCCCGCTCACCCTGATGTGCGACGACGCGGCTCGCGAGCGCGTGCGGCACGATCCCGAGAACTGGGTGCTCAAGCCGGTGGACGGGCACGGCGGCCGCGGCGTGGTCCTCGGCTGGGAGGCGGGCCGATCCGCATGGGAACGCGCGGTGGACGGCGCCGCCGGCTGCGTGGTGCAGCGGCGGGTACGGGGCTCCACCGGCTCCTTCTTCGACGCGCGTGACGGCGTGATCCATCGCCGCTCGATCGACCTCGGCCCCTTCCTCGCCCGGGGTCGCTTCGCCGGATTCCTGTGCCGCGTGGTGGAAGGTGCGCTCGCGAACGTCAGCGCGGGAGGCGCGAGCCAGGTTCCCGTGTTCAGCTACACCCGGAGGCCGTAGATGATCCTGTTTCTCGCGCTCAGCCAGGTTTCTGCG
Source organism: uncultured Pseudomonadota bacterium (assembly GCA_903885375.1). Classification (GTDB taxonomy): domain Bacteria; phylum Myxococcota_A; class UBA796; order UBA796; family SXON01; genus SXON01. The sequence continues at coordinate 9,765 of CAISIK010000079.1, read as the reverse complement.
GAGCAACCCGTGTGGTGGACGGAGGAGTCCATCAGCGCGAAGTCGGAGCTGTTCGGCAAGGCGCAGGCGCGGGATGCGCAGGCGTACGAGGCCGCGCAGGACCAGCTGGCGGGCGCGCGCCGGGCTGTCGGCGACCTCGAGCTGGCCGATGCTCTCCTCGCGCCGGATGCCGCACGGGGGCGCTACCTCGGCGAGCTCGACCGGTCCCTGAGCGGCCAGTTCCTCCGCCTCCAGCGGCACACCGATCTGCTCGGCGAGGACTACGCCCGGTGCTTCGGGGCCGCAGTGCAGCGCGCCCTCGTCGTCGTGGCGGAGGGGCGCACGGTGGTGGAGTGCACCCAGGTCTCGGCGGTGGAGCGTGCCATGGGGAAGGGGCCCCGCTGTCCGGGCACCGACATCAGCACGAAGGTGGCGGGTGTCATCGACAAGGACGCCACGCTCAGCGCCGAGGTGACCTCGCTCCTGACGGTGGATTGGCCCACGATCGCGGTGAAGGGCAGCGTGCAGCCCGTGGTGCCCTTCCTCGGCGCGGAGCGGAGCGTGTCGGTGGCGGCGATGGCGCGTGCGCTCCGCAAGGAGGAGCTGCGCGAGCTCGACGATGCGCGCGAGGCCGCGATGGAGCAGATCAGCGAGGAGCTGGAGAGCACCGATCGCGCCACGAAGGAGGCCGGCGTGAAGAAGGGGGAGTCCATCGCGCAGACGTGGCGGAGCGGGGTCGCGGCCGTCGGGGCGGGGGTGTGGCCAGAACTCAAGAAGAAGCTGGAACGGGGGAAGCGGAAGGGTGCGCCGGTGGATGTGGCGCTGTGCGCCAACCCGGAGGCGCTCGGCGGGTGTGGCGTGCCGGACGCCACCCGGGAGGCGTTGGCGTTCCTCTCGGGTGAATGAGGCAGGTCGCGTTCGTCTGTCTGAAAAACGCAAAACCCACCAAACAAGTTCCAGTGCCTACTCCAGATGGGGTACAACGGTTAGCCACAGGAGGCAGCCATGATCAGCGTACTCCTCCACTTCCTCGCCTGTTCTTCCGCCTTCGTGGCCCCGCCGGATGCGGTGCCTCGTCACAGCGAAGCCGGCCTCGAGGCCACTGGCGAGGATACCGCCGTGGGCGGCGATTCCGCGGCCCCCGCCGAGAGCGATACCGCCAGCGATACGGCCGGCATCGAAGACGACGAGCCGCCCGAAACCATCACGCCCCCGCCCTGCGATTCGTACGGCTCCCCCGAGAAGACGGGCGTCGTGGCCGATACGAACCTCAACGAGATCAGCGGCGTGGCCTTCTCCTGGCGCAACCCCGGCGTGCTGTGGGTGATGGAAGACCACGCGGGCGCCAACGCCGTCTTCGCGATCGATGCGGCCGGCAACCCGCTGGGCCAGATCGTCCTCGATGGCGTGACCAACCACGACTGGGAAGACCTCGCCGTGGGCCCCTGCGGCGAGGCGAGCTGCCTCTTCGTGGGCGACATCGGCGACAACGACCACGACCGCACCGAACACGCCATCCTGCGCATCGAGGAGCCCGAGGTGCTGCTGAGCGGCGGCCTCGACCTCACCATCGCCCCCACCAGCTTCCCCTTCCTCTACCCGGATGGGTTCTGGGACAGCGAGTCGCTCGCCATCACGCCGGAAGGCGTGCCCGTGCTCTTCACCAAGGAGTACGACACCGAGATGAGCACGGCGTACACCTTCGGCGCGCTCGTTCCCGACGAGGTGGCCATCCTCGAGCGCCGGGGGCGCTTTGAAACGGGGTCGAGCGGCGAAGGGGGCGGCGCGGCCGCTACGGCGGCCGACTTCTGGCCGGATGGCAGCCGCCTGCTCCTCCGCACCTACGGGCACGTGTGGGAGTACACCCTCACGTCAGGCGGCCTCGACGAGATGAGCGAAGCCTCCCGCCAGGAGCGGTTCACGGGGGCCGAGGGCCAGGGCGAGGCCATCGGCTACGACTCCGCCGGGCGCGCCTTCACCACGCTGTCGGAAGGGGTGAATCCGGCCGTCTGGCGCGTGGGCTGCGAGGACTGAGCCTACTTCCGCAACTGCAGCTTCAGCCCCACGTCGGGCAGCTCGCGGTCGGGGGAGAAGCCGGCGGACACGAGGAGCGAGGAGCAGCCGTCGTCGTAGCCCACGCGCGCCACGCCGTTGGGCTCTGCATCGGCCGCAAAGCCCTGCGTCACGCCGCCCCCGATCACGAAGCGGCCCGGGTGCCAGGTGACATCCCCCCAGCCGAGGGCCGTGTCGGCGCTCGTCATGGCGCCGGCTTCCACGCTCCAAATGCCGCGGGTGCGGAGCGCGAGGAGCGCCTGCTCGTCGCTGAGCTCGGCCCGCGCGGCGAGGGTGTCGTTGCTGGCCTGCGCGCTCACGAGCGGGCCCCACGCGCCGTCGTAGAGGGCGGCCGCTTCGCCGCTGAGCACGAGCGCCCCGACCGCAGCGGTGGCCCGCACCGAGGGCCCCGCGCCGTCCGGCCCCTGGGGAACCGCCACGAGGTCCAGCGGGTCCCCCTCCGTCCACCCCGCGCGGCCGCCCACGAACAGCTGCGCCCGGCCACCTGCGAACTCCGCCCAGAGCGGCAGCTCCGCGCGCCCGAGCCCGCCCCACGCGGGCGCCGTCCCCCCGCCGAGGGGGTCGAACGCCACGTCGGCGAGGAGCTCGCCGTGGAAGAGGTCGAGTGTGGCGGAGGCGCGCGCGTCGGCGCCGGCGCGTAGCGCCGGCGCCAGCGCGGGGGAGGCATCGAGGGGGCGGCGGGCGCCGAGGGTGAGGCGCGGGGCGGCCGCGAAGCCGCCGCTCCGCCATTCCGGACGGAGCGACAGCTCGGCCACGGTGCCGGCGCTGTCATCGCTGGGCAGCCAGCCGGTGGCCCGCAGCGGACCGAAAGCCGCGAGCGCGCGGCGGTCCTGCCAGAGCACACCGCGGTCCACGAAGGCGGGGGCGAGGTCCTCGGCGTAGGCGGGATCACTCTGGAGGGTGGCGTCCCAGGCGAGGCGAGCCGGCCCGGGGCTGGCGCCCCCGGAGGTGGCCACGGCCCCGCGCACCTGCGACGCGAGCGCATCCCAGCCCACCTCTCCCTCGAGCCGCGCCGGCCCTGCCACGGACAGCTCCAGGCGCCCGCCGCGGTCTTCCCTCCAGGCGGGTCCGAACTCGATCCGGCTCTCTCCCACCCCCACCCGGCCGTGCCAACGCGCCGACCAGCCGGTGCTCCCGTAGCCGAGCTCGGGCACCTCCAGCCGGAAACGTCGCGGGTCGAGCGGCTCGCGCCACCACGGGACCGGCAGTACCGGCACGTCGAAGACGCGTACGGTGCCGCCCTCGATGAGGGCTGTTTGGGTGTCGAGCAGCGTGAGTCGGCGGGCCCGGAAGCTCAGCGCCGGCCGTCCCCCGTCGGCGCAGTGGCAGGGCTCGAGGAGCGCGGTGGTCGCCACCAGATCGCGGCTTCCGTCGACCACGTCGATGCGCTCGGCGGCGAGCGTGGCGCCGGCCCGCTCCACCCGCGCCGTGGTCAGGCTCGCCCCGAGCGCCGCCACCCGCACCGTGGCCGCCTCGAAGGTGAGGGCGCCGTCGGCCCGCTCCCAGCGGCCGCGCACGAGGTCGAGCTGGTCGGGCGTGCCGCTGGCGCTCTCTGCGAGGAGCCGCTCGGCGCCCATCGTCACCGTCACGTGGCCATCCGCCCGGAAGCGGCCGCCCTCCCAGGTGAGCGCATCGGCGGTGAGGGTGACCTCCTCGACCCCGCTGGGCGCCGCGACGTCGACGTCGGCGGCGGGCGCGCTCACCGGCCCTGCCGCCGGAGCAGGCTTCGGAGCTCACCGATGAGGTACAGGGAGCCGGCGGCGATCACGAGGTCGTCGGAGTCGAGACAGGCCGCGAGGGCCTCGGCGAGCCCGCCGGCGGGCGTGACGGGCACGGTGAGGCCCTCGCACTCGCGGGCCACCTCGAAGGGCGTGCGCGCCCGGGGATGGCTCCCCGCGGTGGTGTAGATGCGGTTCACGACGGGGGCGAGGGTGGTGGCCACGCCGCGCACATCCTTGTCCACCCCGCTGCCGAGGAGGAGGGTGCGCCGCCTGTCCCACGGGAGGCGGGAGAGGTAGCTGGCCAGCGGGATGGCGCCCGCGGGGTTGTGGGCGCCATCGATGAGCAGGTTCGGGCGCAGCCACTCGAGCCGACCCGGGTTGGTGGCCCGCTCCAGGCCGAGGGCGATGGCCTCGGGCGTGAGCTCCACGTTGGCCACCTCGAGCATGCGGAGGGCCACGGCCGCGTTCACGACCTGGTGATCGCCGAGGAGGCCGAGGCGCAGGCCATCGTGGGTGCGGCGGCCGGCGTAGCGGAAGCCGTTGCTGTCGCCGAACGCATCGAAGTCGGTGCCCCACACGTGCAGCGGCGCGTTGCGCTCCGCGGCGACGGAACGGATCACCTGCAGGGCCTCGGCGGGCAGCGGCCCCACCACGACCGGCACGCCGGGCTTGATGATCCCGGCCTTCTCGCCGGCGATGGAGGCGTGGTCGTTGCCGAGCTCCGCGCAGTGGTCGAGCCCCACGGTGACGATCGCCGTGGCCTCCGGCGCGACCACGTTCGTGGCATCGAGCCGGCCGCCCATGCCGACCTCCATGACCATGTCCTGCACGCCGGCCTCGGCGAACGCGAGGAAGGCGCACGCCACCGTGAACTCGAAGTAGGTGAGCGGCCACTCCTCGCCGGGGGGCAGCGCTTCGGCCGCCCAGGCGAGGCGCAGGGCGTCGGCCCGTTCGATGAGGGCGGTGAGCGCTTCGTCGGCGATGGGTTCGCCGTTGAGGATGATGCGCTCGTTGACGGCTTCGAGGTGCGGAGAGGTGTGGGTGCCGACGGTGCGTCCGTGCTCGCGGAGCATCGAGTCGAGCATGTGGCAGGTGCTGCCCTTGCCGTTGGTGCCGCCCACGTGGAAGACGCGCCCCGCGCGCTCCGGATGGCCGCAGAACGCGAGGAAGTCGCGCATGCGGCCAAGGCCCATGCGCACGCCTGCGCCGGCCAGGCGGTCGAGCACCGGGTGGGAGATCATCGGCGGGGAGTGAGGTGTCGGCAGAGACGGGCGAGCGTGGCCTTCAGGTCGGAGCGCGGCACGATCAGGTCGACCAGGCCGTGGGCGAGGAGGTACTCGCTCGTCTGGAAGCCTTCGGGCAGCTCCTGCCGGATGGTCTCCCGGATCACGCGGGGGCCGGCAAAGCCCACGAGCGCGTGGGGCTCGGCCACGATCACATCTCCCAGCATGGCGAAGCTCGCGGCCACGCCGCCCGTGGTGGGATCGGTGAGCACGGAGATGTAGGGCATGCCGGCCACATCCCGCAGCCGGGCGAGCGCGGCGGAGGTCTTCGCCATCTGCATGAGCGAGAGGATGCCTTCCTGCATGCGGGCGCCGCCCGAAGCGGAGATCACGATCGCGGGCACCTTGCGCTCGGCCGCTCGCTCGAACTGGCGGGTCACCAGCTCGCCCACGACGGAGCCCATCGAGCCGCCCATGAATCGGAAGTTGAAGGTTCCGATCTCCACGTCCACGCCATCCACGAGCGCGGAGCCGGCCACGTAGGCATCGAGCTCGCCGTGGGTGCGCTGGGTGGAACGGAGCCGCTCTGCGTAGCTGCGACCATCGGAGAAGCCGAGCGCATCGACCGGGGCCACGTAACGATCGTGCCGCTTGAAGCTCCCCTCATCGCAGAGGTGCTCGAGGCGGGCCAGGGAGTCCCACCGGTGGTGGTGGGCGCAGTTGGGGCAGACCGCCATCAGCTCGGCGAGCGCGGCGCGGAAGAGGATCTGATCGCAGCCGGGGCAGCGCACCCAAAGGTCCTTCTTGGCCGGTTGCGTGCGGGGTTCCGCCTGCAACGGGGCCGGCGACTGCTCGAACCACCGGGGGGAGTTGGGGTCTTGCGACATGCGCCGTGTTTAGCGCGGCCGACCCGCGCTGGCGACCGGCGGCCCTCGGCCGCCGCCTACCCGCCCGCGACCTCGTCCCATACCGCCTGGTGCCACCGGTGGCGCAGCTCCCGGATGGCCACCGGATCGCGGCCGTACGCCACGCGGTTCGTGAGGAGCACGGCTACGATCCCCCGCCGCGGCGACATCCACAGGCTCGTACCGGTAAACCCTGTGTGGCCCACCGCATCGGCGGGAGGGCGAGGCCCCGCGCTCGAGCAGTCGCCGGAGGGGGTGTCCCAGCCGAGGGCGTGGCTGCCGGCGCCACGCTGGGTGAAGGCGGCCTCCGCCATCGGCACCCGGCCCGCCAACCACCGCGTGGCCACCTCGCCCACCGCCTGCGCCGTGCCGAACAGGCCCGCGTGCGGCGCGACCCCGCCCATGGCGCGCGCGTTGTCGTCGTGTACGACGCCGTGGAGGCCGCCCTCCGTGGGCTCCGCCTCGGCGTGGCCCCAGGTGAGGCGTTGGGCCACCTCCGGCACCTCTCGCGCGAGCAGGCGGTCGATGGGGGCGCCGCCCACGGCTTCGAGGGCGGCGCCGAGGCACAGGAAGCCGAGGTCCGAGTAGGTGTGTCGGGCGCCCGGCGGGGTCACGAGCGGCTCGGCGCGCGCCGCGGCCAGGATGGCCTCACGACCCCCCTCGTGCCACAGCTCCCGCCACCAGAGGCAGCCGGCGCTGTGCTGGAGGAGGAGGCGGCTGGTGAGGCCGGCGTGCCACAGGGGGTGCGTGGCGTCGAGCGGGAGCTGGCACGCCTCCGCGGCCCGGAGGGCGAGCTCCGTGGTGGCGAGCACCTTGGTGAGCGAGGCGAGGTCGAACATCCGATGGGCCTCGTGCTCGAAGACCGGCACCCCTCGGTGCAGCACCACGGCCGCTAGCGCCGGCGCCACCCGACCCTGCGCCTCGATGAGCATCGACGCCAACGGGCTCATCGCGGGCACTCCACGGTGAGCGTGCCCGCCCGCAGCCGCGCGGGCCAACCCAGCGGCAGCGCGTGGTTGCTGTCCCCGTGGCCCACCGGCACCCCCGCGAGCACGGGCACCCCCATGGGCGCGAGGATGTCGAGCAGCACGTCGTGCACATCCCAGCCGGGCTCGGCCGGCGCGCTGTGCAGGAAGTCGCCCAGCACGAACCCGCGCGCGCCCCGGAACACCCCTGCATCGCGGCACTGCACGAGGAGCCGGTCCACCTTGTAGGGCACCTCGCCGACCTCCTCGAGGAGCACGAGCGCATCGGTGCAGTCGAGCTGGTGCGCGGTGCCGCAGGCCGAGGCCAGCATGCACAGGTTGCCCCCGACGAGGCGGCCCTCGGCCTCCCCATCCACGAGCATCCGCCCGCTCACGGACACCGCTTCTGCGCCCTCGAGGAGCGCGCGCAAGTGGAGGCGGGAGGCTTCGTCGTTGAGGCTCTGCAGCGCGTGGAGCACCGGCGCGTGCACGGCGGGGCGGCCGGCCGCCGCGAGCGCGTTGAGGAGCACCGTGCCGTCGGAGAAGCCGAAGAAGGGCACGGGCGCGAGCTCGGCGAGGGGGAGCAGGGGCAGGAGGCGGGCGAGCCCGTAGCCGCCGCGGGCCATCCACACGGCATCCCAGGAACCATCGAAGGCGGCGCGGAGGTCGGCGAGGCGCTCCTCGTCCGTGCCCGCGAGGTAGCGGTGCCGTCGGCGGGCGTGGGGAAGCAGGACCGGCGAGTGGCCCCAGTCGCGGAGCAGGGCCAGCCCGGCATCGAGGCGTTCGGGTTGGCTGACGCCGGAGGGCGAGACCACGGCGATGCGAGCCGGACGGTGAAGCATCCGTCAGGCTATCCGCTGGCGTGCGGGGCCGGCGGGGCGCTACACTGCCAGAATGCTTTGGCTCCTCGCCTGCTGGCAACCTCCCCCCGCGGTGCCCCCGGCGCCGGCCCAGGTGGAGGCGAGCGATGTGCTCGAAGGCTCCGCGGCGGAAATCCGGCCCGGGGCGGCGGGCGACGAGGCCGCGCCGGAGGGCGAGGTGGCGACGGAGGGCGAGGCGGCGCCGGAGGAGGAGGGCGCGCCGGAGGCGGAGGCCGAGGGCGAAGCTGCGCCGGAGGGGGAGGGGGAGCCGGCCGTGGCCGGACCGCCGCCGGCCGTCACCGTAAAACCGTGGGGCGGGAAGACGGTCGGGAGCCCGATCACCATCGTCGATGATCTGGGCGCGGCGGTGCAGGTCATCCGGGGTGCGCCCGTGGCGGTGGTGGTGCTGATGGAGGGGGAGGACCGGCTCCGGGTGCGCTGTGATGGCTGCGTACCGGTGGTCGAGGGCTGGCTCCAGAAGTCGGCCGTTGTGCGCTGACCGTGGCCTTCCCTGGCGCTCCCTACGTCGTTTCGGCAGCGCTCATCGTGGCGATTGCCTGGGTGGCGGGGCGGCCGCTGCGCGGGGAGTCCACGGCGGGCGTGGGCGTCGGCAGCCGTCGGGCGATCCTGATGGGCGCGACCGTGCTCGTGGTGTTCGGCGGGCTGGTGGAGTGGCGGGTGGCCGAGCTGGCCGCGCGTGATCCCCTGGGCGAGGAGCTGCTCTCCACGTTCCCCGGGCTGCTCTCGTGGCTCCTGATGGTGCCGCTCCTCGCCGTCGGGGCCGCGCTCAGCGCGGTGTCCGCGCGCCAGCTGCTGCGCGGGCGGGTGCGCGGGGGCGCCGGCTGGATCGGCGTGGCGGCGCTCCTCGTGGTCCTCGGGCTGCAGGAGGCCGGAAGGCGGGTGTGGGTGGCGGCGGATTCGAGCCGGGTGCACGTGCGCAGCGGGCTCCTGCTCCCGCGCGAGCTCTCCAGCCCGGTAGGCGATGTGGAGTCCGTGCTGCTGGTGGAGAGCCTCTCGCACGGCAATCCGGCGTTCACGCTGTCGCTCGCTGGCGAGCGCCTGCCGGGTGCGCTGGGTACCACCCAGGCGCGCTACGGCACGGCAGAAGCCGCCCGCGCCGAGGCAAGCCGCTGGGCGGCGCTGCTCGGTTGCCGGGTGCGTGAGGAGAAGATCGGCGAGTAGGATCGGGGCGGCCGCCGGCTACGACGGACCGCCCCGCTGCCGACTCAGAGCTGGAGGCCGATGGAGAGCGCGCCGCCGTGCAGCGAGTCGTTGATCTCGCCTACGGTGTCGCCATCGCGGTTCTCGATGGCGATCGAGCGGATGGAGAGGTCGTAGCTCAGGCTGCCGTAGAGGTAGGGGAGGAAGGCATAGCCGACCTCGAGCTGGGCCTCCGTGTTGTAGGGCGCGCTGCCGCCGGCGAGGTGCTCGGTGAAGCTCCCCACGAAGAACAGGCTCTGGCCCACATCGGCCGTGAACTCGGCGCCGACCGCGAGGGAGTGGAGGTTCAGCTGGTCGAGCGTGATCTCCTGCTCGCCCTTCACGGTGAAGATCTGCACGTCGCTCACGCCCCAGCCGACACGGCCGCCCACGCCGAACTGGTTCCCACCGCTGTCCCAGGCGTAGCGCCCCACGCCCACGACCCGGGTGCTGAGCACCGTGTCGGACACGAGGGCCTGGCCGGGGCAGGCATCGCCGAGCGCGGCGCAGAGGGGCACCGGGTCGAGGTTGTAGGAGGTGCCGCGGAAGTCGGCCTCGAGGCCCACGTAGCGGAAGCCCGGCACGAACACCCGGCCCTGCACGTGCCCACCGTTGGACAGCGAGCCGAGCTTGAGCTCCTGCGGGAAGAGCACCGTCTCCTTCGCGAGGGGCTGCTGGTCGTAGTCGTACCAGGCCATCTCGAAGCCGCCGCGCAGGCGCAGCCAGGCGTGGTCGCCGGCCGGCTGGGCGGGCTTCGCCACCGGCGGGGGCTTCGGCGCGGGGGCCGGGGCGGGCGTCGGAGCCGGAGCCGGAGCGGGCGCGGGGGCCAGAGCGGGGGC
>CAISIK010000078.1 GCA_903885375.1 uncultured Pseudomonadota bacterium | reverse complement strand
GCGGCGGAGTCCATCACCCGCTACGAGTACACCTACGACGGCGTTGGCGAGCTGGCGAGCGAGCTCCACGGCGGGCAGGTGACGGGCGCGGAGCGGGAGACGGAGTGGAGTCGGGACGGGGCGGGGCGGACCACCGCGGTGAAGGTGGACGACCCGGTGCTGGGCTTGCTGGAGACGACCTACGCGGACTTCGATGCTTACGGCACGCCGCTCCTCGCGGAGCGGACGGTCGGGTCTGCCGTCGAGTCTTCGAGGACCCTGGAGACCGACCTGCTCGGCCGGGTCACGCGGGTGCAGCAGGCGGTGGCGCGTGTCGGCAGCGGCACCGCCAACATCGACGTCGTCTACGAGCGCGGTGCGGACGGGCAAGTTGACCGGGTGGAGTGGGCCGGCAACGCGGTGGTGTACGACCGCTCGCCGGTGGACCGTCGGGTGACACAGGTGGTGTGGCAGCCGGGCACGGCAGGCCTCGCGAACGTGACGGGGCGGGACCTCGCGGGCCGGAACACCGGGGTGTCGATCTCCGGCGGCGCCTCGGTGGCGCGGTCGTTTGATGCGATGGGGAGGTTGATCACGCAGGAGACGACCTCGCCGGGGGGCACGGTGGAAGCGCGGTCGTACGTGTACGACTGGCGTGGGCGGGTGGAGTCGGTGGGGGTTTCCATCGCGGGATTCCCCACCGAGGATGTCGAGTACGCCTACACCGTGGAGGGATGGCTCACGGAGGAGGCGAGGACGTCGTACGCGGGCAGCTCGCCCGTCACCACGCTGAGGGCGCACACCTACGACGACGCGGGGAACCGGCTCACCACGAGCACCGACGGCGTGGTCGACCACACCTGGACCTACGACGAGGGCAACCTCGCCGCCACCATGGATGGAATCGCCTACGGCTTCAACCCCCAGGCGGAGCTGGAGGAGGACCCGCGGGGGTATTCGTTCCTGCGGGCGCCCGACGGCGTGGAGATCGAGATCGCCCACCCGGCTTCGGGGGTGGCGTACTCGATCGCGCGCGACCCGGGTGGGAACCCGGTGGGTTTGTACGACGGGGTCACGGAGCGGGTGCAGGTATGGGGCAACCCGGAGCTCGATCAGCCCCTCGTCGTCGACGAGGTGAGCGGCACCACCGCGGAGATCGTCGTCGGCATCGAAGGGCTGCAGATCGGCCGCAAGGCTCCGTCGGGGGCGTTCACCGCCGCGGTGACGGACGCCCTCGGCTCGCTGGTGCTCGATGGCAACACGCTCGTGGGGGTGCCGGAGGCGTTCGGGGTGGGGGCTTCGCCTGCCGCCGGGTCGATGCAGCGCCACGTTTACGCGGGGCTGGAGTCGTTGCCGGGCACGCCCTACCAGCTCGCGCGGGCGCGGGTGATGGACCCGACGGCGGGCAGGTTCGTCTCCGCGGACCCGACGGGGCTCGACGGCGGCGACCACCGCTTCATCTACGCGGAGAGCCAGCCGACGGGGTTTGTGGATCCGGGGGGGTTGAGGGCGGACTCGGTGGTGGCGGACCCGGAGGCGGGTGGCAGGGTCGGGAGCAACCGAGGCAGGACCGGAGGGATCGGCGCGATGTTCCTGTGCCGCCCGGGGGGTGGGTGTCAGATTGTGTGGGCCGGCACGGGCGCCGGCGCCACTCGCACGGTTTCGGCTGGTCTGCGCGAGGCCGACCCCGCCCTTGCGCCCGGACTCCGGCCCATCACGAACATGGAGGGGGTGTACCAGGCTCCGGACAACCACCTGTACCGGCCGGGCGTCATCGACGAAGCAGCGTTCGACGCACCTCACATCCGTGGCCGAAGCGGCAGCGAGCCATCGGCCGCTATCGATTCGGAGCCGAGCCTCGACGGCGCGCTCGCGACGCTCGCGGCGGGAACCGCGGGCTTGGGGCCGAGCCCTGTTCCTCCCGGAGCATCGGGGGGAGACGTTCTCGCGGGCGTCGGGGCCGGTGGTGTGGGTCTCGGCGCCGATCAGGCTGCGGACTTCTCATCCTCGTTCGATGCGATGATCCGGGAGGCGGACGCACGCGCCGACCTGTTCATGCAACATGCCGCCGGGCCGATCGCGGCGGATATCGCAAGCGGCTTCACGCTCGACAACGCGTTGAGCAAGGTGCCCGGTGCGGGCTTCGTGGCCGGGGTATCCGGGGCAGCCGGCGAGTTTGTCGGTGATGCGCAGACTCGGGGCGTGCTGCGTGCCGTAGGCGGCCAGTACGAAAAGCTGCCCGGACGGTACATTGCGCTTTCTCTCGCCCCGTTCGAGGCGGTCGCGGGATTGATCTCCAACGTGGGCGACGGCGTGTACGGCGCCGGCCAGTGGGCGAGCGGCGCCCGAAGGCAGTACGGCAACGTCGCCGTTCTGGCCACCGGAGACCGCTACACTGCGACCCGGGCTGCCATCGACATGGCGGCCGCGCGCAGGGAGTACACCTCCGGCGCCGACCGCCTTCAAACGGGCGTGGAGAGCGCGGCGGCGTTGTACGGGATGGTGGGCGGGGTGGGGCGGGCAGCCACTGCCTGCCCGGGCGGCCGGTGCGCCCCGGGAAGCCCGACATGCTTCGTGGCCGGCACGCTCGTGGCCACCGCACTCGGCCTGGCGCCCATCGATACCATCGAGGTCGGCGACTGGGTGCGGACGTACGACCCCGCCGGGGAGCGGGTCGGGCTCTACGAGGTCGAAGAGACCTACGTCCGCGAAGCAGATGTCTGGACGGTGGCGGTCGCGATGCCCGATGGCGCGGTCGAGGTGCTTCGCACCACGGCCGACCACCCGTTCTGGCGCGACGGCCGCGCCGCGGGCTGGGTCGCGGTGCAGGACTTGGCGCGAGGCGACGTGCTCCGCACCCCGGAGGGCCCCGCCACGGTGGCGCTTGTGGTTCAAACCGGCGAGCAAGAGGTGGTCTACAACTTCCGCGTCGCGGAGGCACACAGCTACCTCGTGGGTGAGGGCGGGGTATGGGTTCACAATGCGGACTCGACGTACGCCGAGGCGCTCAGGCGGGCCCAGCAGCGCTATCCGAAGAAGGCGGGAAAGATCGAGAACCATCACGTGGAGCCCGAGTACCTCGGAGGGCCGGCGAAGGGACCCACCGTGCCGATCGACGCGGCCTACCATCAGGCGATTACGGGGGCGTTTCGAAAGCTCCATCCATACCGGGCCCCCATGCCCGACCCTGTGGACGTCCGCCGCTACATGGACGCCGTCTATGCCGAATATCCACTGCCGAAGCCCGAGTAGGAGTACGAAGATGCGTGCCGTGTACGAGTGTCGGTGCGTCGCCAAGACTGCCGCTGCACTGTTGCAGGGCGTTCCGGGAACGATTTTCGCCGACGGTTGGCTCGTGAAGTACTCGGTTCCTATGGAGAGTGTCGATTTCCTCGCGCTCCGTGACGCTGAGGTGGCTTCGCGCATGACGACGGGCACCGGCATCCTCTCGGGCTGGGACATCACCCGTCGATACACCCGAGCAGAATGGGCCGCGGCCTCGCACGCGCTCGTCTCCCGCTTTCGAACGTTCGAGCCAGCTGGAGAAGAATGCGGGACGGTGTACGACGACACCGGCGCATGCCCCGAGTGCGCGGCAGGCGGAGTTCAGGTTTCTCCACTGAGGCTGCCGGCCTCCCGATTGCCGCGAGGCGTGGACATCGCGATCACGATCGGAGGAGAAATCGTGGTCTCCAAACGGTTTCGGGAATGTGCGGAGCGGACCGAACTCACGGGCGCTAGCTTCGGCCCGGTCGAAGCCCCCCGTGCGCCGCACCGAACGAACGAAGGTTGGTTCCAACTGCGAGTGACGTCGCAACACTTGGAGGTAGCTGAGGTGACCACCTTCGGCCGCGACCCCTTCGACACCACCACCTACGGTCGCTGCCCTCGCGGCGATCTTGCCGGCCTCAACCTGCTGAGTGAGCTGTTCCTGAAGGCGCCACCGACCCCAGCAGCTGACTTCGCGGAAACGCGACAACGGGTAGGCCTCGCCAACGGCGTCGGACTGTTGCGAGCGCGACGACTGCTCGTGCTCTCCGCACGCGCCCGAACCGTCCTTCTGGCCGCCGGAATGAAGAGCCTGCAGTTGGAGATCGCGCACGTCGTGCCGTGAGTTGTGGAATCGCCCCGCCCCGGGAGGGGCGTGCGCCGCCCGCACGGCAAAGCGAAGCCCTGTTGACTCCCCCCTCCTCTCTCAGCCCTGCCATCTCCGGGCTACGTTTCGCCAGCTCCATGTCTCGCTCGCCCCGCCCTCCGCCTCGCATCGCATGAGCTGCGCCCCCGCTGGCTTCCGGTCGCCGCGCGCGTTCGAATTCGACACGCCCAAACCGCCTGCCAACGTCATGGGGCGCGACCTCGCGGGCCGGAACACCGGCGTTTCCATTGCGGGCGGCGCCTCGGTGGCGCGGTCCTTCGATGCCATGGGGAGGTTGATCACGCAGGAGACGACCTCGCCGGCGGGCACGGTGGAAGCGCGGTCGTACGTGTACGACTGGCGCGGGCGGGTGGAGTCGGTGGGGGTTTCCATCGCGGGATTCCCCACCGAGGATGTCGAGTACGCCTACACCGTGGAGGGATGGCTCACGGAGGAGGCGAGGACGTCGTACGCGGGCAGCTCGCCCGTCACCACGGTGAGG
>CAISIK010000077.1 GCA_903885375.1 uncultured Pseudomonadota bacterium | reverse complement strand
TGGACCGCATGGTGATGAGCTTCCACCCCGGCCAGCGGGCGAAGTGGACGGCGCACGAGGCCATCCACCGCCTCGTGGGCTGGGCGTGGTGGCCCGGAATCACGCGGCTGGAGCTTGCGACGGTGGTCCGGGTGGCGGAAGCGCTCCCCGTGGCCGCCTGGTATGCGTTCGACGAGGAGGGGAGGCGACGCTGCCCGCTCCACCATTGGGGGGATGCGTGGGGAGCGCCGGCCTGCCCCGCCTGCGAGCGGGCCGCGCTCGCGGGCCCGGAGAGGCGACCGGGCGATGCGGCCCGCCGCGCCGAAGGCGTTGCCTTCCTCGAAAGGGAGCTGGCAGCCGCCGAGGCCTCGCTGGCCAGCGGCCGGGTGGTGCCCTCGCCGTGGCGCAGCGTGGACCTCGCGAGCGATGGCCTCGCCTGGGCCGCGGCGCATGGCCCCCGCCTCGACCACCCCTCCTTCGCCGCCTGGGTGGAACGTTTCGTGCCGGTGGGTCACGGCCGCTTCGACCGCGCCGGCGCGCTCCTCGCCCGCGTGCGCGAGGTGGCGGCCGCGCTGCTCGAGGGCTCGGCGCTCGCGCCCTGGCCCTGCGGCGCCGAGGCCTGGGTGCTCCAGGACGCCGCCCAGCGCGTGGCGGAGGTGGTCGTGGACTGCGCCCCGGCCTGCGCGGCGGCGCTCGACGGCGCGCTCCAGCGAGCGGCCGGGTCCGGCCGCGTCGAAGACCTCGTCGCCGACTACGTCCGGGCCGCCGACCGCTGGGCGCTGCCGCCCGCCGAGGTGGTCTTCGGGTTGGGCTACCGGGTTCCCGGCGTGCCTGGGCTCCCTCCCTCTCCCCAGCTCGCCGCCGGGGTGGCGAGCGCCTTCCCCGCGGTGAGTGGGCGCCTCGGCTCGGCGCTGCCCGCCTTCGTCGAAGCGTTCGCCGCGGCCGACAAACTGGAGCGCCGCCCCCTCGCGCGGCGGGTGATCGCGGTGGCGGAGGCGCAGGCGCTCCTCCCCGCGCCGCTCCTCGCGCTCGCGCGGCTCGAAGCCGTCCTCGCCGACCCGCCTCCCCCCGACCTTGGCGCGCTCACGCTCGCGGCCGACCTCCGGGCGGACAGCCCCTTGCAGCTCGGCGCCGTCGAGCTGCTCGTGCTCCCGTCGGGGTGGGAGGCTACCCTGCGCGGGTCCTCCCGAGGCGTGCTGGGCCGGGGAAAGGACTGCGCCGTGGCCGTGCGCCGCGCGCCGGACGGGGCACCCGAAATCCTCACGTTGAGCGCGGCGGCGGCGGCGGCCTCCGTGTTGATGGCCGAGGGGCCCGTGGTGCCTACCGGCGTGGCCGACGCGGAGTGGTACACCTTGGTGGCCGCCGGCGTTTGGGTAGCGGCGTAGGCCCGGGCCGCGCCGCGATTGGCCGAGGTGCCCTTCGCCCCAACGCAACAGGGAACCGCCAATCGCCCTGAATTACTCGGCCGTGCCCGTGGTGACGTTGCCCACCGCCGGCCGCGCCGGGCGGTGCAGGTGGTAGGCGAGGGCCGCCGCGAGCCCCAGCATGGTCAAACAGCCCCACTGCGCCGGCGTGAGGCCCGCCCAGCGGACGTCGGGGGTGGGGAAGCCAGGGAGCTCGTCGACCCGACGGAGGAAGTCCATGAAGAAGCGGACCGGGGCGTAGAGCACGGACCAGAGCACGAGGAAGCTCCCCGCTGGCCACGCCCGCTTCCGAACGGCGAAGAACACCGCGGAGATGACCATGGCGAGCAGGCACTCGTAGAGGCCGAGGTCGTGGCGCACCCCCATGCCTTCGAGCATGGCGTCGAAGTTGACGGCGAGCGGGAACGTGGTGGGGCGGCCGATGTGGTCGTGCACGATGGCGCAGCCGGCCCGGCCGAAGATCCACGCGAACGGGAAGGCGAACATCACCACGTCGGCGTGGGCGAGCCACGAGCGCGGGCGGATGACCCGGTAGAAGAGCACGTTGCCGAGGAGCGCGCCGAGGAAGCCGCCAAAGCTGGAGAAGCCCTCCCACACCCGGTAGAGCGAGGCGAGGCCGTCCTTCTCGTACTTCTCGGGGTGGTAGGCGAGCACGTGCACGAGGTGGCCCACGACGAAGCCGGCCAGCACGGTGAAGACCACGCCATCCACCACGTCGCGAACGTCAAGCCCCTTCTCGATGCCGCGCGCCCGGGCCATCTCGAGCCCCAGCACAAAACCGATGGTGACGAGGAGACCCCACGGGTCGATCGGCACGGGGCCGAGGTGGTAGGTCGAGAGGTGGATGTACGGAACCATCCGCGCGGGATAACCCGACGGCGCCCCACCCCCCGGAGGCTCGGATGAGCGTTTACACGACCGATGTGCTGATCGAAGGTGTTCGCCGCGATGATGCGCTGGCCTGGCTCGCCGATGCCGGCCACCACCGCGCCATCCTCGATGGCGCCTTCGATGGCCTGCGCGAAACCGGCACCGGCTGCTTCGAGCTCGACATCAAGAGCGCGCCGCGCCCCCGCGTGCTCACCTACACCTTCGATCGGGTGGACGAGGAGCACGGCGGGCGCCGGGTGCACGTGGCGCTCGACGGTCGCCGGCTCAAGGGCAAGCTCCACTACAGCCTCCGCACGATGAAGCCCAGCACCAACACGCTCATCACGGTGCACGCCGACTTCTCGGGCAACGGCTACCTGCTGCTCGCGGCCGAGTCGCTGGGCCTCAAGCCGCGCCTCGATGCGGCGTTCAAGGCCATGACGGCGAACCTCGCGCGCGAAGTGGGCAAGCTGAAGGGGTAGGGCTTGGGGGCGGTGCGCCGCGACCGGCAGCTCGTCGGGTGCTGTCGCTGCGCACCGCGCTGCGGTCGGGGGGGGGACGTGAGAGAAATTTGTGTGCAGCGGTGGTTCATGCGATAAGTTCTGGGATGAGCTCCTTTCCCGGAGCTCCACATGCCCCATGAATTTGTACAACGACTCACTCGTCGCACATCCGTCTGCCTTTTGGCTCCGATGTTGATTGGAACGCTCGCGGTCGCCACGCGCAGCGTGAGCGCGGCAAGCGCCAGTGGCAGCCGCTCGCGCGAGCTCTACAACCATCCGCTGCTGTCCGAGGACGACGCTCGACGCGATGACGCCGACGACTCCGATCTTGCGAGGCCGGAATCACCGCCTTGACGGTCCTGACCTTCGCCAGCTGCTTCATCGGGACGTCCGAGATCACGGGCCGTCGATATGACGAGGAGGGCGCCTGTTGGGTGCCCGACAGCTTCGTGGGTGAGAATGTGTACTGGTGGGAGTATTCCACTGTCGGCCACGCATGTCTCGATACTGGCATTCACTTTCTCACTGTTGATGACGAGTGTTGGTTTCTGGGCGGGTGGTGCGGCGACGAATTTCTGAACGACCCCTGGGTGGCAAACGGGTCGGTTCAAAGCGCCTGCCCCAGAGAGTGGGAAGAGGCGGATTTCTGCGAATGAAGCCGCCGTGCCCCACGTCGGTCGCCGATGCCCACCCTGCGAGGCCGGAATGAGCGCGCTTGTTCTCCTGACGCTCGTGAGTTGCTTCATCGGGACATCGGAGATTGCAGGTCGTCGCTATGATGAGTCGGGCGCGTGCTGGGTGTCGGACTCGTTCGTGGGCGAAAACACTTACTGGTGGGAGTACTCGCAGGGGGGGATCAGCTGTCAGGATGTGAGCATGTACTTCATGACGTTGGATGGCGTATGCTGGGGTCTTGGTAGTTGGTGCGGCCAGGAATTCCTCAACGACCCATGGGTGGCAAACGGGTCGGTGCAAAGCGCCTGCCCCAGAGAGTGGGAAGAGGCTCCCCACTGCGAATGACCCCCGGGACCGAGGCGAGCTCGCGGGTAGCACCGCGATTGGCAGCGGCGCCCCTCGCTCCTACGCGACCAGGAATCGCCAATCGCCCTCGGCCCTTCAGAGCACTCGCAACACCGCAACTTCATATTGGATGATCTTGTCGTCGCGCGTCATGAGCGTGAGACCTTCGCACCGCGCCTGAGCAACGAGCATCCGGTCGAAAGGATCGTGGTGGTGGTGGGGCAGGGCCACGGCCTCGCGAGTGTGGCGGAAGCTGACCGGGAGCTCGGTGAACCCCGCGGCCGCGATACCGTCCTCCACGGACTCGGGGAGCCGGAGCTTGCCGAGGCTGACCTTGAGACCCAATTCCCAGGCCGTGGCGGCGCTCACGTTGACCTCCTCCGCCTCGGCGATCACGCGCACCATGGCCGGCGAGAGTCGAGGATCCAGGGCCTTCCACCAAAGGAAGACGTGGCTGTCGAGCAGGAGCTTCATTCCGAGCTTTCGCCGCCCAACATGAGGGCGAGGAGGGCAGCGTCGGACGCCTCGAAGTCAGGCGCGACCCACACCCGATCTTCCCAGCCGCCCTGCCGACGCACGGGCGGCGGGGCCAACGACACCAGGCGAGCGGCCGGCTTCCCGTTGCGCGCAATCACGATCTCCTCGCCGGCGGCCGCACGCTGGACCAGCTCGGAGAGGTGCGTCTTGGCATCGTAGATGTTCACGGGGTTCATGTCCCGAGGATAGCCACCCTGACCAGGTTGGTCAAATCCGCGCGGGGCGGGAAGGCCGAAGGGCCGATCGTCGGGCTGCTATGCTGCGCCCCATGCCGAACATCGAGCTCACCCCCTACCCGAACCCCTCGACCTACCGAATGCTCGCGGCGAACGTGTGGGACCACCCCTACGATCCGCACGTGTACGGATCGTTGGAGGTGCGCTGCGAGAAGCTCGAGGCCTGGATCGCGGAGAAGCGGAAGACCTCGGGCGAGAAGGTGAAGGGGCCGACACCCACCAGAATCCAGGTTTTTTTGTTCGGCATACATGCCATCCCCCCCCTCAGGCTATGGCATCCCACTCAGGAAAAACCTTGACTCTTCAACTTCCGTGGACCCTCCTCGTCGCGATTGGCGACTCCAACGCAAAGGTCTTTCACCCTGCCACCGCTTGGTACTCCATCAAGGACCTCCTCCGCGTTTGGCCCGAGTTCGAGCAGATCGCCAGCCAACCGAACTTCCGCGCCGTTGCCGGCCTCCAGGTAAGCAACGATCCGAACTTCCCGGGCGCCAGCACCGAGCTCGGCGGTCCGCTCACCGCAGATGGCAAGAACTGGAGCGCCGACACCACGGTGACCTCCGCCATCGCGAACGTTCGTTTCTTCCGGCTCGGTTGGCTGGTGTGGGTCAACGCTGGCGGAACCGCCCCCCTGTTCGGGCGCTGCGGCGGCGAAGCGGTCGTCACCTTCGACCGCGGCTAAGCTCTCCGGATGAAACTCATCCTTCCTCCGCTCCTGCTGATCGTTGCCTGCCGTTCCGACGATGCGCCGTCGGGCGTCTGCGCAACGGGCGCCAGCGAGGGAGACACTGCGGCGGCGCCGCCCACCCCCCCGCCGGGCCTCGACCTCTCTGCGCGCATCACCCAGTGTCCGGTGTGGTCGGGAGTCCCGGACTACTTCGGTGTCAGCGGCTCCTTTGAGGGAGTCTTTGTCAGCCCCCCCAATGATCCCTATGAGGGAAACGCCACTACCCAGACCATGGCGTGGCTCCACTTTTCGGGGTCGACGAACCCCGACACCTGGGAAGGGACAGAATACCGCAGCAGCTCGCTCACAGTGTCGCGTGAGGATTACGATCTCAAAACGCTCCAGAGCACCGAGTGGAGCTTCATCTGCGACGAGGAGGGGTACCGTCTGATTGAGCAGAAAACCTATACCGGCGTCGTTCAGCCCTCGGGGGCAGTCGAGGAAAATTCCGCGGAGAGGGACTATGTCAAGTTCCAGAGCGAGCCCCTGTTGATCATTCCTCGCGACTTGACCCTCGGCAAGACCTGGACCACGCGTGGCACGGGCGTCCTGGTGAACGGCAATAGCTATGGCGATTTCGACTGCGATTACACCTTCGAGGTGGCCGAGATCGGTAACTACTCCGTGCCGGCCGGCACATGGGAGGCGGCCCGAATCCGTCTGCTCCCTCACCCAGAAGAATCGTGGTGCGATGTGTTCGCAGACCTCACCTATTTCGGCCACGCGGACGGCTTCTGGGTAGGCAAGGGCATCGGCCTACTCAGCTACGTTGAGCCGGAAACCTACGTGGGTGAGTACAAAATGCGGCGAACCGCCGCGCAGTGACACACGCCTCCGGAGCAAGAGACCAACATGTATGTGAGTCCTACCACTACCGTCGGCGTCGTCAAGCTGGGAGTACCCAGCCTCAACACCGTGGCGGGCCCCCTGAATATCTCCGTCGCGGAAACGTGGATGTTCGTGGCCGACGACGGCCACCCGGATGGGCCGGCGTTGTTCGGCGCCAACGGCAAGGGCGAAATCTACACCGCCCGGCTCACCTCGCCACTCGACGACACCACATGGGGCTCGGTCAGCTGGAGCCTGCTCGCCTCCTCCGACGTGCAGGACATGTGGCACGTCTACCACAACACGGTGCATTGGATTTCCTACAACACCAAGGCGGGCGGCAACCTGCTGCTCACGATCCTCGACCGGGACCTCAAAGAGGTCCTGGCGCCGACGGAAATCGTCGGGCCGAGCGGGGCCCCGGCCGTGCCGAAGGGTGGTTTCGCCCTGAATGACCACTTCCTCGTGGGGCTCATGGGTTCTGGAACATCGCCGGGCGGCAAAGTCGGGGTCGGGGTCACCGACACCACCGTTCAGAGGACGACCATCATCGTGGTCTCCAAGTCGGGCGCCATAGACCCGAGCACCTACGAGCTCGACGCCACCATCGCAAACGGCTCGTCGGCGGACCGGGAGTTGGAGGTATCCACGCTTCGCGGCCGGCTGGTGAGCCGGGTCTTCGCTTCTTCGAGCCTAAGTGGGACCGAGGACAGCACGGTCACGCAGCTTGACTTCGACCGCGCTTGGGGCCCGGCGCCGTCCGCGAGCAACGTGCTGCTGGCGGCCGGCGGCGTCAACTACTCCATGGCCACCGAGCTGACCTTGGGCTCCTTCGGGCGGCGCCTCGTGACCTACCGGAAGATCACCCCGCTGTACGAAACGGAGGAAGAGGGTGACCTGGGAAACATCTGCCGGCAGTGGTTCGGTGTCGGGGCCGCCGGGATGGGAGAGCAGGTTCTTGTAGGCGACGGAAAGGCCGCGCGACCCCATACCGCCACCTGGAGAGATCCGGCTACGGGCAAGTCCTACGTGATGACCTGTTGGAGCCGGAAAGACGGCAAGGTTGAGCAGTACCTCCAAGTCGACGAGATCGTCGCGTAGCGCAGGCGAGTATCCACTCAGCCAACCGCATCCTGCCGGTCGGCGGAGGACGGGACACCTGAACGCTCTTGCCGAAGGGACCCCAGACCACGGGTAAGCCCCCACGAATCGGGGGAGCCGTACTGGGCGTGACGGGGTGAAGTTGGCGCCGCGGAGGTTTGGATGTCATCGAGCCGGCACCGGGTGACCGAGGTGGATGCGCGGGAGTTGGTTTCGTCGTGGCGCGCTTCGAGGCGAGATCGAGGACAGAAGGCAGCATGAACCGCTCTCCGGCTGAAGCACGTCGCCAGCGTCGCCCCTCACGTGCGCGCTTCGCAACGCCGGCCGCCGCGAAAATCCTGCGCTCGCGGGGGTGAACCGGCCCCGAACCGGCTCGGGGTCGTAGCTGCGTCCTCCAGCCCCGTCCAAGCGCCCGCGTGGTCCCCTGGTCGTCGCCGCCTCGGCGGGGGCCGGGCGGGCCCGTCGACCGGAGCAACCCGGTCACGATCGTCATGCTCGCGGGCGAGCCCACCACCATCGTCCGCAGGTGCATCCGCTTCCCACAGTCGGCCGGGGTCGCGCCCGACCACGCCCAGCCATCCACACCGAACACCCGCTTGAGCAACTCGACCCGGTCTGGAGGACCACCCCGGCGGGGCGTCGCCGGCCACCTCGTCGCGCCCGCGCCTCGCATCGCGCTTCACCAGCCGCAGCGAGGCGCGGGCCTCGCGCTCCGCCTCGCTGGACGACGGCACCTTCGGCACCACGTGCTTACGCAACGCCGCGTTCCCCGCGAGGACCCTCACGCCGGCCTTGACGTCCGGCTCCGGGCCCGGGCTTCGCGTCCCTCCCCGGCCTTGCCGGCCGGGTCGCTGCGAGCCTCGCGACCGGGACGCTCCGCGTCGCCCTCCCGGGCGACCCCCGCGTACAGCACCTGGTTCGCCCGCTCAGGCGGTATGACGTAACCATGGAAGCTGCAGCAGATCTCGGACGCCCACGAAGAACCGCGCTGCGATTGAGTGGCCAGCGCCGTCTCCGCACCTCCGTCGGTTCTCCTCCTCGTCCAGTGCTACAGTTCCCACCATGCTGCTGCTCGCCCTTCCGCTCGCGGTCGCCGCCTCCCTTGGTACCCCGGGCGGGCGCGGTCGGTCCCCAAACGCCAGCGCCCTTGCAGCAGGCGCCGCGATTGGCCGCGACGCCCCTCGCCCCCACGCGGCAAGGAACCGCCAATCGCCCCGCCCCCCCCCTCCGGTCCGGTCGGCGCGGGCGGGGTGCTATGCTTCGCCCCATGCCGAACATCGAGCTCACCCCCTACCCGAACCCCTCGACCTACCGCATGCTCGCGGCGAACGTGTGGGACCACCCCTACGATCCGCACGTGTACGGCTCGCTGGAGGTGCGCTGCGAGAAGCTCGAGGCCTGGATCGCGGAGAAGCGGAAGACCTCGGGCGAGAAGGTGACCGTGAGCCACGCGGTGGCCCGGGGCCTGGCCATGATCATCGCCAAGCACCGCGACCTGAACGCGCTGGTGCGGCTCGGCTCGCTCTACCACCGCAAGGACGTCGACATCTTCATGCAGATCGTCGTGGAGGACGGCGAGAGCATCGGCAAGACCGACCTCAGCGGCATCAAGCTCAAGAACGCCGACCAGCTCGACGTGGTGGCGATGGGCCGGATGATCCGCGAGCGTGCCGTGAAAATCCGGGCAGGTAACGACGAGGAGTTCAACCAGACCAAGAAGGGACTGGCCGGTCTGCCGGGGTTCCTGATCAAGCCGGTGCTCCGCTTCCTCGACTTCCTCCAGTACACCCTGAACGTGAACCCGAAGTTCCTCGGTACGCCCGGCGATCCCTTCGGGTCGGCCATGGTCACCAACGTGGGCGTCTTCGGCTTGACGATCGGCTACGCGCCCTTCTTCCCGCTGGCGCGCACCCCCATCATCGTGACGCTCGGCGCCATCGAGGAGAAGCCCGTGGTGGAGGACGGGAAGATCGTGATCGGTCGGGTGCTGCACATCAACGGCACCTTCGACCACCGCGTGGTGGATGGCTACCACGGCGGCGTGGTGGCCCGGGAAATCAAGGCGCTGCTGGAGAATCCGGAAAGGTTGGACGAGTCGCAGGGTTAGAACGCCCATGCCCATGCTGCTCTACGTTCTCGGGGCGCTGGCCGCCCAGCCCTCGCCCACCTTCGTGACCCACGACCTCTGGCGCGCCTACCCGGGGAGCGACAAGGTTTTCGTCGAGGTGGGCCTGCCCGATGGCAGCAAGGGACTGTTCCTGCTCGACACCGGCGCGGCGGTGTCGGTCGTCAACGACGATGCGGCGAAGCGCCTCGGGCTCGAGTCCACGAGCGATGGCGGCCGGGTGGCGGGGCTCTCGGGGAGCGTGCCCTGGCACCGCGCCACGCTGCCCTCCGTCGACTTCGGCCAGGGCTTCGTGGTCGACAACATCGAGGTGGCCGTGGGGGTGCCCGGCGTGCCCCAGGCGGCCGGCGCCATCCCCGTGGATGGCATCCTCGGGCACAACGTGTGGTCGAAGTTCGTGCTGGTGGTGGACTACCCGGCCGACCGCGTGGAGCTGCATCGGCCCGGCACCTACAAGGCGCGCGGGAAGGGCCAGCGCGTGCAGGTGTCGGAGAACCGCGTGGTGCTCGATATCGGCATCACGGCGGCGCGGGGCGAGGAACGGTTGGAAGCCCCCGTGGCCATCGAGATCGACACCGGCGCGGCCGAAACGAGCCTCTGGTGCCAAACGGGCGAGCCCTTCCGGGCGGTCAGCAGCCTCGGGGTGGAGCCGGTGGTGGGGATCGGCGCCGCGCTCGACCGCGTGCCCGACTTCCAGTTCCTCACCGAAACCCGGCGCATTCCCGCTTCCGAGATCCTGGTCGCCGGCCGCAAGCTCAAGCGCGCGGAGCCCATCCGCTGGTCGAGCCCCGACGACCCGGGCGCCGATGTGTGCGGCGTGTCGCGCGGGCTGCTCGGGTTCCGCCCGCTGGGCGACTGGCGCGTGGTGCTCGACTACCCGGGGCAGAAGCTCGTGCTCGAGCCGCCTCGCAAGCGCCGGGTCTTCGATGCCGCGAAGGCCTGGCTCGCGGCCGATGCCGCCGTCGATCCGCTGGGCACGAGCCACCCCGGCGTGCGCGCGAAGGTGCTGGTGCAGCACGGCGACGAGGCAGAGGCCCGCGCGCTCGTGCTTCGTGCCCTGCAGGACCGCGGCGCCCAGCCCGACCTCGTGGTGCTCGCCTCCCGCATCGACCGTTACGACGGCGAGGATGCCGCTGCGATCGACCGTCTGAGCGGCCTCTCCCCGGTGGAGCTGGTCGAGGAGGGCGCCTGGGGCGAGCTCATCGGCGGGCTCGTGGCGCTCGGCCGGGTGTCGGAGGCGCTGCAACGGGCCGAGGCGGCGCTGGCGCTCCCCATCGAGGACCCGCAGGTGCGCCAGGAGCTCCTCGTGGGGCTTTCAGATGCCCTCCTCGCGGCGGGCCGCCCGGTGGAGGCCGAACGTGCGCTCGATGATGCGATCGCGGTGGACCGCGGCGGCAGCGGGTTCCTCTTCCGCCGGGCCATGGTCTCCCTCGAAGCGGGCGATCGTTACGGCGCCATCACCACCCTGCGCAACCTGCTCGACCTGTACCCCATCGGGGGGCAGGCGATGTGGCTCTATGCGGCCGCGCTCGAGCCGCAGGACCGGGTCACCTTCCGCAACGACGTGGCCCGTGCCGTGGGGCGCCTGCACCCGGGGGCGGAGCCGCTCGACTTCGTGGGCGCCTCGCTGGTGAGCGTGGGGGAGGGGGCCCAGGGCGCCGAGACCCTCGCGGCCGGGTACAAGCG
Organism: uncultured Pseudomonadota bacterium; assembly: GCA_903885375.1. Lineage (GTDB taxonomy): Bacteria > Myxococcota_A > UBA796 > UBA796 > SXON01 > SXON01. The sequence goes on along the minus strand of CAISIK010000077.1, from coordinate 11,382 downwards.
CGATTGCGTGCCCTTCCGGCGAGGCGCCGCGCGCGACAACTGCGATGCCTGGTACTGGGCGCTCGGGGGCGAACGGCTCGACGATGCCGACCGCTCCATCCGGCGGGCGGTGGCGAAGGAGCCGAAGAACAGCGCGTTCCGCGATACCGCCGCGGTCGTGGCCGCCGCGCGGGGCGAGTTCGCGCGGGCGAGCGAGGAGGCCCGGCAAGCCGCGCGCCTCTCGCCCGACGACCCCTACCTCATCTGGCAAGCCCGCCGGTATGCGCGCCTGGCGAGCGGCGGTTCGTGAAGCCCGGCGCCGTCTGGCTCCTGCTCGCAGGGCTCGTCGCCGGGCTGGCCTTCGCGGCCGAGCCGAGCATCGATCCCGACGAGCTGGTGCTCTCGGGAGGCAAGTCGATCCCCACCGAGGCCACCGTGGTGAGCGTCTACGACGGAGACACGCTCACCCTCGACACGCGCGACAAGGTGCGCCTCCGGTGGGTGAACACGCCCGAGCTCAAGCCGCCGGAGGAGTACGGGTCGGAAGCCCGCGACCTCACCGCGGCCCTCGTCGTGCAGAAGCGGGTGTCGCTCCTCACCTCCGGCGGGCGCGATGGCTACGGCCGGCTCCTGTCCGGGGTGGTGGTGGAGGGCAAGAACCTCTCGGTGTCGCTGCTCGAGGCGGGGCTCGGCCACCTGTTCATCATCCCTCCCGACGACACCGATCTCAGCGCGTTCCGCTCCGCACAGTCCCGCGCCCGGGCGGCGAGGCGAGGCATCTGGAGCACCATCCGCTACGCAGGCGTGCTGCACATCACGAGCTTCCACGCCAACGCCGATGGGGATGACCGCGAGAACGTGAACGGGGAATACCTGCGCATCTGCAACATCTCCGATCAGCCGCTGGATCTCGCCGGATTCCGCATCGCCGACGTTTCGGGGCGCAACTGGGAGATTCCCGCGGCCATCCTCCCGGTGGGCCACACCGTGAAGCTCCACAGCGGCGTGGGCCCCCAGCAAACCGACGCCGGCTCGCAGATCGAGCTCTACCTCGGCAGCCGGGACCCCATCTGGAACAACGGCGCCGACCGCGCCACCATCTACGACCGTTACGGCCGCGTGGTGGACTCGCGCGAACACCAGGTGGACAAACCCAACCCATGACGCTCGACACGACCCTCTTCACGATGGCCAACAGCCTGTTTCCTTCGGCTGCGCCGCTGTGGACGCTCCTGAACGACCCGCGAGCGGCGCTCCTCCTCGCGGGGCTCGCGGTGGCGATCCTGTGGACGACCGGCCAATGGCGCTGGGCCGTTCCCGCCATCCTCACCGTGATGCTCAGTGATGTGGCCACCGCCCGCGCGATGAAGCCCGCGTTCGACCGCGCCCGCCCCTGCGCCACCCTCGGTGAGGTCTACGCGCCGCTGGAGGATGGCAAGCCGCATTGTGGCACGGGCGGGTCCATGCCCTCCGCGCACGCCGCCAACTCCATGGCGCTCGGGGTGGTGCTCGCCTCGCCCGGCCTCGTGCTGGTGTCGCTCATCGTGGGTGTGGCCCGCGTGGTGGGCGGCCAGCACTGGCCGACCGACGTGCTCGCCGGCTGGGCGTTCGGGCTCGCGATCGGATGGGCGGTGCGGGCGGGGTGCGAGAGGGCGCTCGGGTGGCGGTGAGGGCGGTGTTCGTGGATGCAGGCGGCACGCTCATCCGGCCGCGGCAGCCGGTGGGCGTGAGCTACGCGCGCGTGGCCCGGGAGCACGGCCATCCGCGCGACCCCGTGGTGGTCGAGGCGCGCTTCCGGGCGGCGTGGCGGAAGCGGGCGCACGAAGCGCAGGCCGACGATGGGCGGGCCTTCTGGGCGCCGGTGGTGGCGGAGTCGTTGGAGGTCGACGACGAGCGGGTGTTCGAGGAGCTCTACCAGTACTACGCGAGCCCGCGCGCCTGGTGGGTCGACACCGAAGCCCTGCGCGTGCTCGGCGACCTGAGCCGGCAGGGCGTTCGCCTCGGCATCCTCTCGAACTGGGATACCCGGCTGCGCGAGCTCTACCACCGCTTCGCGCTCGATCGGCACTTCCCCTACCTGATCTGCTCCGCGGAGCACGGGCTCGAGAAGCCAGACCCGCTCTTGTTCCGGGCAGCGTGTCGCGTGGCCGGCGTGGCCCCCCACGAGGCGGTACACATCGGTGACGATGCGGAGAAGGACGTGGCCGGCGCCTCCCGGGCGGGAATGCTGGGCCTCCAGTACGACGATGACCTCGGCTGGCTCGGCATCGAACGCGAGCTGGTGCGGCTCCGGCGGGCGCCGGGATGGTTCGCGAGGTAGCGAGGGCCGCAGTGGTGTTGACGTGTCAACATTTGCCGATTCGCCGTGGGTAGTTACCGGGCCGGTTCCTCTTCGGACGGTCTGCCCTGTTGCTGCGTCGGTTCGCCCCCCTCTGGTTCCTGGCCCTCGTTGCGGCGCCGAGCACCCCGCTCGGCGCGGCCGACCTGCCGGCCGTGGTGTACGATGCGGAGGCAGCCGTCCACGACGAGCTGGCCGAGCGCATGGCGGCGCTGGACACCCCCGAGGCCCGGGCCAGCACGCTCGGGTGGATCGATGCGCAGCTCGCGGTGGATAGCGGGGTGGAAGCGCGGCGGGCGCTCATCGAGGCGCGCTGCGCGGTGCTTGCCGCGGATTCGCCGCTCCCCGAGGGGTTCCGCGGCGAGTTCATTGGCAGCGTGGCGGCCGGCGCCACGCTCGGCGATGTGCTCCAGGGCGTGCCGGCGTCGGTATCCATCGCGCAGGCCATCCTCGAGAGCGGCTGGGGTAGGAGCGCCCCGGGCCACAACCTGTTCGGGATGACCGGCGTGGGCCCGGCCGGCTCCATCGTTCGCAAATCGGTCGACTACCGCCGGGGCAAGCGCATCCTGCGTCGCACGCCCTTCCGCCTGTACCACGACGTGGCAGGCTCCCTGATGGATCACGCGCAGGTGCTCTCCACCTCCGCGCGGTACGCCGAGGCCCGCGCCGTGGCCGACGATCCCGCGCTCTACGCCCGCGCCCTGCAGGGCAAGTACGCGAGCGACCCGCGCTACGCCGGCAAGCTCGACGAGCTGCGCGAACGCTACGGGCTGGACCGGTTCAACTGGGCGCCGCCCCCCGCGGTCGAAGTGGCCGACGGCGCGCCCGCTACCGACTGACCGCGTCGCGAACCCCGAACGTGCGAAAGGGGGGAGGGCCCTTCGGCCTTCCCCCCTCCGCGTTCACCGGCGGCTCGGGCCGCCGAGGGCTCAGTCGCCCTCGACCTCTTCGATGATCTCTTCGTTGATCATCGTGTCGCAGCTCTCCTGGGCCTTCAGCTCGATGCTGCCGATGGCGAAGGAGCCCTCCTCGGTGCTGGCCCAGGTCTGCCAGCCGGTGTGGGTGTGCGAGCGGCTCAGCATGATGGCCTGCTCGGGCGACTGGGCGGCCTCGCGCCACGTCACGAAGATCTCGTTGAGGCCGTAGCAGACGTTGCCGACCGCCACCTCTTCCGCGCCCCACTTGCCGTCGAGGTCCTCGTCGCCGAAGGCCACCACGTTCATCACCTGGTAGCGCGTGCCATCCTCGTACTCCTGGGTCACGGCGGGCTCGTCGTTGAAGGTGAGCCGGAAGGTGCCGTCATCCTTGAAGCCGCGGTACTCGCCCTCGACGGGGCCCTCGTCGGTGACCAGGGCCACCTTGGCCTTCAGGTCCAGGTAGCCGCGGGTGCCGAAGACCTCGCCGGAGAGGCGCGGGGCGATGGTGCTGTCGACCGAAACCACCTTGTCCGTACGGGCAAAGTCGATCTCGCCGTCCTCGTCGGTGCCCACCACGTACCAGCCGCTCTTGCCCGAGCCGTCCTTGCCGTTGTAGTACGAGATGATCTCGGCGCTCACGCCGTAGAAGTCGTCGGGCGACCCGCCTTCATCGCTGTCGTGGGCAAAGGCCACGTAGTTCACCGGCGAGTCGGGGCTCACGGGGTCCTTGTCCCGGCGGGCGGCGCGGGCCGGAAGGGTGATCACCGCCTCGCCGTCGGTCACCTTGGCGTGCCGGATGCGGGAGCCGATGTAGGAGGGGTTGCCCTCTTCGTCGTAGCGGACCGCGTACAGAGAGATGTGCTTGCCCTCTTCCGAGGACAGGATGCGCACGGTGGGACCGGCGCTGAGGCCGGCCTCCGTCTCTTCGGGGGCGACCTCCGAGGTGGAGCATGCGAGAAGGAAGGCTGGTGCGATGAAGTAGAGTCGGTTCATGGTGGGTGATCCTCCGCCCTTTCGGGACATCCCATTCATCGGATCGTGCCCGGCGGGGCATGAGGCGAATCGGCGGAAAGTTGTGAAAATTCTCGTCTTGTGCGCGGAAGTGCGTAGAAAACGGCCGCGCCCCCGATCGGGGGTCCGATCGGGGGCGCGGGGGGGGGCGCGGGTGGCCTACTCGCAGGCTTCCGCGATCTGGATGGGCGCCCGCCCGGTGATCGCCCGGCCGCGCCGGGTTTCGCCGCGCCAGGCGTTCCACCCCGGCGTGGCGTGGGCGAAGGTCAGGACGTCGGCCTGCAAGGGCTCCATGGGCTCCGCCATCCACCGCACGAAGGCCGGCACGCCCATGGCGCAGGCCTCACCCACCCGCTCCTCGGCCTCGGGGTCGAACCCGAGCTCGCCATCGGACTCGAGGTAGGCCACCGGGCGCAGGTGACCGCCCACGAACCCGGCCGGTTCGCCGTCGAGGATGAGCGCCCAGGTGGCGCCGATCGCGAGGCCGACGATCCCCGGCACGGGTTCGCCGTTCTCCAGGAGCGCGATGCCCACGGTGTCGAGCGGGTCGATGCCGGTCACAGTGAAGGGGCCGGTGAGCGTCAGCTCGGGTTCGGGCGTCAGCGCGAGGCCGATGCCGGGGCGGCCGAGCGCTTCGTACTCCACGGCGTCGCCGCGGCCGGTCTCGAACGACCAGCCCTCGGGCGCGCCCGCCTCCGTCTCCTCGCTGGACCACACGAGCACCGGCGCGAACATCGCGCGGATGGCGCCGGACGTGTGATCGCTCTTCTCCACCCGGATGGCCACGCGGTAGCGCATCGAGTCCACGCCCTCGGGGGCGCTCGGCAGCTCGAACTCGATGGCGCCGCCCGCCGCGATCGCCTGGCGGGCCGTGGGCGGGTTGTAGGTGGTTGGCGTGCCGGGCACCTGCTCGATCAGCTCGGCCATGAGCGGGCCGTCGAGCGCGGGCTCGTAGCCCTCGAGCTCGGCGGTGAAGAGGCTCGGGCCCGCCTCCTCAAGCGGGGCGACCGTCTCGTCGAACGAGGCGGTGGATTCGGGTGCGCACGCAAGCGAGAGCAGGACAAAGGGCATGGGTTCCTCCGGGTGCACCCGCGATCGGATGTCGCCAGCCGCCGCATGAGGGGGTATGTGGCGCCCCGAGGGAAATGACGATGGCGGTGCGCTACCTGGATTGGCTCACGGAGCTCTTCGAAGAGGCGCAGGTGCCGTACACGCCGGAAACGGCTCCCTGGCTCGATCAGGCCCTTCGCCGCATCGCGGCGGTGCCGGCCGGCGCCTCGGAGGAGACCGTCTTCCGCGCCCTCCGCACCCGCTGGCTCAACCAGGGCCCGCCGGGCCGGCAGCTGCTCGCCAGCTTTCTGCGCGATGAGGTGTTCGTTCGCCCCGACTCGCCCATGCGCCCGCACGAAGGCGAGGGCTACTACACCAACGAGTGGGCCGCGCGTACGCTGAAGACCTGAGCGGTCCGCCGCTCAGAACTCGAGGCTGACCCCCACCGAGGGTGCGGTGGTGTCCCGCTCGATCTCGGCGTTCGCGATCTCGGCCTCCTTGCCGAGCACGTTTCGCGCGTGCGCGACGAGACGGTTCCGGCCCTCCGCAAGTTGCACCGTGAGCTGGAAGTGACCCTTCGTGTCGGCCCGGCCGCTTGCGGGGCGGGCGCCGCCCGTCACCTCCACGGTGCTGCCCGCCTGCGTTTCGCCGGTGACCTCCACGGTGGAGGCGCGCGTGCGGGGGAGCGTGGGCCACGCCACGTGGAGCAGGAGCGCGTCGGAGGCCGGCGCCCGGATGGGAGAACCCCCGCCGGGGACCACGACCTCCTCGCCGGCGGGGAGCTCGCTCACGCCCTCCACACCCTCGAGCGTGAGGTCGCCCCGGGTGCTCGATGCGGCGAAGTTGCCGTTCCCATCGCGGGCCACGGTGAAGTCGGCGTCGGTGGCCTCCACCCGCTTGCCGCCGGCGCTCACGCCCACGGTGCCCCCGCCTGGCCGCACGGTGGCCCGCACCCGGCCGCCTTCCAGTTCGAGTTGCACGCCGTCGGCCGTGACGCCCAGAACCTCGAGGGTGGTGGTGGCGTCCACGCTGATGCGGGTGTCGGCGCCGAGTCCCAGCACGGCGCTGGCGCCATCCCCGGAGCGGAGGCGGTCGCCCTCGTGGAGCACGGAGCCCTCCCGGGCCGGTTCGGCCTGCCCGCCCTTCCGGATGTGCTCGACATCGCCGGCCACGGTGACGATGCGGAAGCGGTCGCCCATGGTGCTGCCGAAGAGCCAGCGGTAGCCGACGAAGCCCGCCGCGAAGATGAGCGCGACGAGCAGCATGGCGCGCAGCTCGCGGCTCATGCGCCCTCCGGAGCGAGAGGGATGCGGATGAGCCAGGTACGGCCGGAGGGGGAGGGGACATCGTCGAGCGTGCACCCATCGCCCGTGAGCGCGCGCTTGGCGGCCCACAAGCCCAGCGCCGCGGCGCGCCAGTCGTCCTGGTTGTCGTGCGGACGGTCGAGCTCGATGAGGAGCTCGGCGCTGTCGGACTGTTCGCCGGCACGGACGGTGAGGGAGAGCGTGGCGCCGGGGGCGGCAGCGGTGCGGAGCGCGCCGAGCACCTGCGAGAGGGCGCGGCCGAGCTCCTCGGGGTGCGTCTTCACCACGAGCGGCGGGCCTTCGGCCTGGAGCACCAACCCCACCTCGCGCCGCCGGAAGCTGCTCGACGCGAGGCCGACGACATCCTGGAGGAGGGGCAGCAGCGGCACGTGGGCGCGCTCGGAGGTGCCGGTGGCGGGGCCCGTGAACCGGAGCAGCGAGGCCACGATCTCCTTGCAGCGGAGGGCTTCCACCTCGGCCGAGGCGAGCAGCGCGGCCTCGGGCTGGCCCGCCCGCTTGGCCTTGACGAACTGCACGATGCCGAGGAGGCCGGCGAGGGGGTTGTTGAGCTCGTGCGCGAGCCCGCCACTCATCTCGGCCACGGCGGCCAGCTGCGAGGAGGCGACGAGGCGGGCCTGGGCCTCGCGCAGCTCGCGGGTGCGGGCATCCACCCGGGCCTGCAGCTCGCGATTGAAGGCCTCGATCTCCACGTTCTTGGCGGCGATCTCGTTGCGGTTCAGCTCGAGCTGCTCGGTCATCTGGTTGAAGGAGGTGGAGAGCTCGGCGAGCTCGTTTCGGCCCTCCACCTTCAGGCGCCGGTCGAGCCGGCCATCGCCGACGTCTTTTGCGGCATCGCGAAGGAGCGACACCGGCTCGGTGATGCTCCGCCCCAGCAGGGTGCCCCCCGCCGCGGCCGCGAGGAGCGAGATGATGCCGATGTACCAGGTGGGCTGGAGCGTGCGCAGCACCACGGCATCGGCAGTGGACGCGGAGGCGGCCACCACGGCCACCAGCTCCCGACCGGCGAGGCGGGCGGTGGCCACGATCACCTCGTCGTCCACCCGCGCGTCGGCGGCGGGCGAGCGGAGGAGCGGCGCGAGCCGCACGGGATCGACCATCGGGGAGTTCCCCGCGGAGAGCAGCACCTCGCCGGAGAGGTCGACGAGCAGCACGGCCCGCTCGGTGCCCGCCACCCGCTCCAGCGCCGGACGGAGCGGCGCGAGCGACATCTCCACCCCGAGCGAGAGCCCATCTCCCCATGGGGAGGCGAAGACCACGGGGATGGCCGCATCGGCGCTGCCCTCGGGGAGGTAGGCCGCGCCGCGAACCACGCCCGGCGAGGGCTCGGGCAGGGCACTCCGGAGCTCGGCCACCCGCCGCGTGGATACGGGCTCGTGGCCCTGCGCTTCAGCCTCGCTCGAGGCGAACACCGGCGCGGTGGCATCGCCGCCGGCGGCATCCGTGAGCACCGCGATGGTGATCGAGGGGAGGAGCCGCCACGTGCTCACGAGGAAGCCGGCGCGCGCCTCGTCGGGGGCCACATCGAGGCGGAAGCTGCCGAGCTGGGCGGCGAGCACGCGCTCCTGCTCATCGAGCGCCTCGCCGAGGGCCGACGCGAGCTGCGCGGCGGTGCCCACCTGCTCGCGCGTGAGCACGCGGGTGAGCTCCTCCCGAGCCACACCCGAGGCGGTGAACGCGAGGACGAGGAGCGGCACCACGCTGGTGAGCAGCACGTACAGCCGGATCTGGGCCCCGAGGCGCACCCGCGACCCTCAGGGCTCGATGGGGAACCGCAGCTCGAAGGTGGCGCCGCGACCGGGCGCCGAGTCGATCGAGATGGTTCCTCGGTACTTCGTGACGATCCGGTAGACGATGTTCAACCCGAGCCCGGTGCCCTTGCCCGGGGGCTTGGTGGTGTAGAACGGGTCGAAGATGAGCTTTTGCTTTTCGAGATCGATGCCCGGGCCGTTGTCGCTCACCGTGGCCCAGACCTGCGTACCCGAGCGGCCCGCCGCCACCTTGACCACGCCGCCGCTGCCGTTCTCGCCGGCGGCCTCCGCCGCGTTGCGGACGAGGTTCACGAACACCTGCTGCAGCTCGTTGGTGCGTACGTGCAGGAGCAGGTCGGGCTCGAGGTCGGTTTCGAACTGCACGGCCCGCACATCGCTGCTGCGCTCCACGAGGCGGAGGGCATCCTGCACCACCCGCGAGAGCTCCACCGTGGTGAGGTACTCGTTGTTGGCGGAGCGCGAGTAGCTCGACAGCTCCAGCACGATGTCGCGCACGCTGCGGCAGTACTCCACGATGTCACGCGCGTAGGCCTGGGCCAGCGCGAGATCGCCCTCATCCGCGATGGCCTCGGCGAGGCCCATGATGCCGAAGAGCGGGGAGCTGATCTCGTGGGCGATGCCGGCGGCCAGCGTGCCGATGCCGGCGAGCTTCTCCGACTGGATGAGCTCGGCCTGCAGGGAGCGGGCTTCATCGAGCGCCACGGCGAGCGCCGCGTTCTTCTCCTGCAGCTCGAGGATGAGGCTCCGGTTTTCCAGCGCGACATCCTGCTTGGCGAAGGCCTGGCGGGCCTTCTTGCGGATGTCGAAGACGTTGTTCAGCGGCTTGAGAACGTAGTCGAAGGCATCGAGCTCCATCGCCGCCAACGCCGTTTCGAGTGAGCCGTAGCCGGTGAGGATGATGACCTCGGTGAGCGGCTCGCGCGCCTTGGCGATGCGCAGGAGCTCGATCCCGTTGATGTCGGGCAGGTTCTTGTCGGTGATGAGGAGGTCGACGCGCTCGGACTCGAGCACCCGTTTGGCTTCGGCGCCCGTACCCACGAGGGTGAGCCGCCAGGGCTCCTCCTCGAAGACCGCCTTCAGGATCTGAAGGATGACGGGTTCGTCATCCACGACCAGCAGGTGTTTCCGGTCTACCTTCTGCATGCCTTCCCGGTATCCCGGTATCGGTTATGCAGGCGACCGTTCTCGTGCCGCTGGAGATCTGCGGATGCTGCTCGTACTTTCCTTCCTCGCCTGCGCAACCACCAGCGGCGGCAACTCCACCACGGTGGCCGCGCCCACCGCCGGCGGCTTGCCCCAGGGCACCGTGGGGGTGCTCACCTCACGCGTCACGGAAGATGGCCTCACGCAGGAGGAGGTCGATCTCGATGGTGACGGCAAGGTGGAGATCGTCAACTACTACCGCACGAGCGGGGAGGGGCGCCTCCTGTTGAAGAAGGACCTCGACCTGAACCGTGATGGCCGGATGGATGTCCGCTCCAGCTTCGATGAGGCGGGCCTGCGCGTGCAGGAGGAGATGGATGGTGATTTCGACGGTCGGGCCGACCTCGTCGATCACTACACCAGCGGCAAGCGGTCGATGAGCGAGAAGGACACCGACTTCGATGGTTCATTCGACCTCTTCAGCTACTACGAGAACGGCAAGGTGCGCCGCAAGGAGCGCGACAGCGATCGCAACGGCAAGGTCGACTTCTGGGAGTACCTCGATGATTCCGGCGCCGTCATCAAGACCGGCAAGGACAGCGATGGGGATGGCGTGATGGACGAGCGCAGCCAGTAGCGCCGCTCGTGGAGCTCAAGGGAAAACTCGCGATCGTCACCGGGGCGGGTCGCGGCATCGGCAGGGCGATCGCGCTCGAGCTGGGCCGGGCGGGCGCGCGCGTGCTCGTGAACTACCGCGGCAACGCCGAGGCCGCCGCGCAAACGGTAGCCGAGATCGGCGATGCCTTCGCCGTCCAGGCCGATGTGAGCACGCTCGCCGGGGTCGAAACCGTGATGGCCGCCGCGGAGGCGGCCGGCGGAGCCGAGCTCCTGGTGAACAACGCCGGCATCACCCGCGATGGGCTCCTGCTCCGCATGTCGGACGAAGACTGGGAGGAGGTGATCGACACCAACCTCGGCAGCACCTTCCGCATGTGTCGCGCGGCCGCCCTCGGGATGATGACCCGCCGCTCAGGCGCCATCGTGAACCTCACGAGCGTGTCGGCCATCATGGGCAACGCCGGCCAGGCCAACTACGCCGCGGCCAAGGCCGGCGTGATCGCGATGACCCGCTCGCTCGCGCGGGAGGTGGGGCGTCGCAACATCCGGGTGAACGCGGTGGCCCCCGGCTTCATCGACACCGACATGACCCGCGTGCTCCCCACCGAGCTCATCGAGGGCGTCACGAAGATGACGGCGCTCCGGCGCCTCGGGCGTCCGGAGGAGGTGGCGCCCCTGGTGCGCTTCCTGCTCGGAGGGGGCGCCAGCTACATCACGGGCCAGACCTTCGTGGTGGATGGCGGGCTCTCCTGACCGCGTGAGGGATCGTCCGCCCCGGCGGTGACGTGCGTGACGGGAAGTTTCGGCCGCCACCAGTCCCGTGGCCCCATGGTGACAAGCGTGGTCCTTTCTGACTCCCCGCACGGTGGGGGGCGGCTTACGGAGGCGGCAATGGACGATTTCCTGTCCGGCCTCGTATGTGGCGGCCTGTTCCTGTTCCTCCCGATCGCCGGCCTGGCCATCGCGGCGTTCGTGTCGGCCACCCGCACGCGCGCCGAGCTGGATCGGGTGCAGCAGGCGCTGGCGCGGCTGCAGGGGCAGGTATCGTCCGGGGCGGCGGCGCCGCCGCGCGCCGCGGAGCCCCCCGCGGCGGGTCAGATCGATCCCATCCAGGCCGCGCTCGCCATGGCCCAACCGGCCCCCGGGGCCTCGGGGCAAGAGGCGGAAGCGGCGGCGGAACGGGGAGACCGAAGGAGCGGCCCCGCCTGTGGTGGCCCGGTGCTGATCGCGCG
>CAISIK010000076.1 GCA_903885375.1 uncultured Pseudomonadota bacterium | reverse complement strand
CCGTGGGTCGCGCCGGCACCGGCGGCGGGCCCTGCGGCGGCGGCCGTGGCTCCGGCTCGGCCCACCTCGGTAGCTCCCGCGGCGCCCACGCCTCCGGTGGCGCCGGCGGCTCGGCCAGCGCCGCAGCCGGCCACCGAGGCCGACGAGTTCGTGGGCGCCCTCCGGGGCGACCCGCTCGCGCTCTGGCTCGTCGTGGCGGTGGGGCTCGCGCTGGTGGCGGTGGTGGGCTGGCTTTGGGTGCGCGGCGGGGGGTGAGGGCGCGCGGATCGACCGTTCGTTTGGGCAAACCGCCGCGACCGGTCCCGGGGCAGGGCGTGGGTAGGCGCGGTTTGCGGGGCGCGACTTACGGGAGAATGTCGTCGTGGGCTACAACGCCGACGTTGCGCCAGGAGCGCACCATCAGGTCGGTCGATCCATCACCGTCGAAGTCCACATCGTTGATGTCGTAGATATCAGGCTCGGCCACCGCGCGCATGGTGACGTCGAGGTACACCGTGCCGACCAGAGAGTCTCCGCGCACAATCGTGAGGCCGTTGGACAAGACGGCGGTCGAGCCCTCCGGGTCAGGTCCGCCAATGCCAATATCGGCGAATCCGTCGTCATCCGCGTCCCCCACCGAGCCAGAGATGGGCCCGAGCGGGAAGTCTGCGGTTCCCTCAACCTGGGCGAACATGACTGCGGGCGTGGCGGCCGCGGGTTCAAACGTGGCAACCCACACCGCCCCGAACTCACCCTGCGCTGCGCAGTTGAACAGCAGGTCGGTCGCGCCGTCGCCGCTCACGTCACCGGCCGGCTTCAAGGTGCAGGCCGCCGTGCTCGGGCTCAGATCGCCTGCCTGCCAGGCGTCGGCGGCCGTGTAGGCCCCGGGCTGCGAGAGGTCGGTGCCTTTGTAGAAGCGGGTGCTCGTGAACAGCTCATCGAGGCCATCGCCGTCCATATCGGCCTGGCGAAGACCGAAGTTCATCCGACCCTCGTTGTAGTCGGGGCTTCCGTGAATGTCCGGGTACTCCAACTCCAACGAGGTCTCGAAATCGGCCCAGGAAAAATCCGGGCTGCCAAACGCGGCTGCGTCGTAAAGGTAGGCGGGCTCGTTGCCGATCACGACCTGTTCGGTGCCGTCCCCCCTGAGGTCACCCAGAACGCGAAAAGGTATGTCAAACTTCTCCAGTCCTGGAATGATGAAATCCGGTTGAATGGTCCCGGTGGTGAGTAGCAGTGAGTGCCCGGAGAAAATGCACAGCGACACTTGCAAGTCAGGCGACGTGCAAACCACGCCCAGCTCGCGATTTCCGTCATCGTCCAGGTCCGCCAAGGTTGACCCCACCGAAAACCACGGATTCGTGTATTCGCTCCCAGCGTACTGGTAGGAGTCGAACACCAGAGTGGTGATATCCTCTATCGATGCGGCCGGTTGCAGGAAATCGGAGGACAGGTACAGGGAGGCTTGGCGGGTGTTGCGCTCCACAGGTTCAGCGTACGCAGACATGAATTCACGAGCGCCGTCATAGTCCAGACCGGGAACGTCCTGGAAGTGGAGGCCATATCCAACGGTAAGCGTAAACGGCCCATCCACTCCGTTGCAGTCTTCATCCACTCCCGGCTCGGTGGAAAATCGATGTCCAGCGTCCTCAGCATAAGGATGAATGTCCGGGTCGTGGTCATAACAGTCGTCGGGCACCGTGTACCCGTCGCCATCGCAGTCCGCCCCGTCTTCGTGCGGGCACAACGTGTAGCCGGCGCTGTCTACTTGGGGCGGCGCGGAGTCTACCTCGCACTCTGCCGCCGGTTCGGGGCAGCCCAGAAGCCAGAACAGCAGGTGCGGCAGGCCCATCAGGCCCGCCACGCGCTGCCGAAACGCCGATCGCCGTTGGCCTCTGCGGTATCGAAACGTTCGAGCGGCCAGAGCGGCGGGTCAGTCGCCCGCGGGCTGTCCGAGCCGGTGAAGACCATCCAGTCGCCGGAGGGCAGCCGCACGGGGTCGGGGTCGAGCCGCATCTGCGACTCGTCGTCCCAAAGGTCACCGACGTTGTCGGTGGGATTTGAGCGAGCCACACAGTCGTACTCGCCGCCCGCGTCGGCTGCCGGTATCCAACGGAGCACGAAGTCGGTGCCCGCCACGCGGCCGAGAGCCGCAGGGCCCGCGGTGGTGCGCCAGATGCCCCAGAAGTGCTCGTTCGTCTCGTATGGTGCCGCATACGGGTCGTCCGGCCAGTTGTTCAAAGCCACGTAGAGGGCCAGCCCATCATCGTACAGCTCCACATCTCCATCGACGTCCTTCAGTTTCGCCTTCAGGTCCCAAATCAGCACGTTGCCCCGCGCGGCCGGGTCCTCGCCGGTAAGCCATCGCCTGTCCGCGCCCACCCCAGGCTCACGCGCAGCCCAGATACGAACCTTGCCCAAGGACTCGCCCACGACGAGCATCTCCCCCGTCTGGCTGTCCCATCCCGACTCGTCCCCGGCCACCGTGGTGGTAACCAAGGTTGCGCCGCCGCTCCCGTTGCCCACACGAGCGTGTCCCAAAAGACTGCCCCACGGCAGGTCGGCGATGCGGATGCGGCGTGCGTAGGTGCCGGGTTGCCAGTCTGCGTAGGCAAGTAGGGCATCCCTGTCGGTGTCGCGCTTCCCCGCGTTACTGTCCTCCGCCGTGTAATAAACGTACAGCCACTCTTCCCCGTCTACTTCAAGCACCACTGAGGCGGGAACGCCCAGCCACAGCTCGGCGGGGGCGTCCAAGAACGGAAGGTCGTGCCACCGGCTGACCAGAAAGTAGGGGCCGCGTACGTCGGTGGCGAAGCCCGGGTCGCCGCTCCAGAAGCCGACGATCGCCGACAGCGTGCTGTCCGGGCCGATTCCGAGCGCGTAGCCCACGCCGATCGGGCTACTGGCGGTGTACCGAGCTGCCACCATCAACCAACCGCCCTGTTCGCCGCCCTGATCGGCCAGCTTCAGGACGTGCACGTCTTTGTAGGCACTGTACAAGTCGCCGACGCCATCCAAGGTGCGCTTGTCCACCACGCCGGCAATGGCGGTGGCAACGAGTACGTCGGGGGCTTGCGCGGCTCCCCCCCCTGTGATGAGGATGGCCGCCTTCCGAAACTCATAGTCCGCCGCGCACGCCAGGCTGCCATCGCCGCTCACGTCGTTGGAGTCCCAATACGCGATGTTGGGGGCTTCCTGCAGAGTCGTGGGGTCTACGTAGGGGAGCGGGAGCCCCGCCACCCGAACGTTCCCCGAGCTTTGCAAGACACACACAGCACCGCCGGTGCTCAGCGCGGGAACGCCACTGTTGAGCCCGTACATGCGCAGGTAGGTGCCACGCGTATCGAACGGCACGGGCCCTTCGGGCTGCACCACGACGGTAGAGGTAGACGTGGTACAAGCTTGATATTCTTGCCCGTCGTCGCCAAGCACGACCAGCCCGGCACCGCGCGAGGTCCAGCGATAGGGGCTCAGCCCCAGGAGTGCAAGGGGCGGGGTGCAGGGAGGAGCGAGCGCGGTGGAGGCAAAGCGCACGGGCGCGCTCAGCAGGCCCGAGTGTCGAACCGCGCCGACACCCAGCACAGCTCGATTTTCGGGGTGCCGGCCGAGTTGTTCCGGGTGATCACGCCGAAGACCGCGTTGGCCTTCGTAAACGTGACCGCCTGATAGCCCGCCGTGCCATCGAATCCATCGGCGGTGCGGGCGAAGTTGGAGTCGATCACCGTCGCGGGACCGGCGAAGATTTCGGTCTCGTCGCTCTCGATGAAGCCGAACTGCAGCCGCGTGTCGCCCGTCATGTTCAAAACATCCATCATGGCGTGCACGGCCTTGATGTCGGCGGTGGAGCGTGGCGTCGTGAACGGGAAAAACCGCGTGCCGGTCGTGGGACTGGTATCGGCGCGGGTGAAGAGACATGCGAAAGGGGAGAAGCCTCGGCGAATCATGATCATATCCTCGGCTTGTCGCGTACTGTCTCTCTCTCTAGGCTGCAAGCAGATTCTGAAGAAATCTCTGGGGGTCCCGCGGGGGCGCGCTTCGGTTCCCCGCGCCGAGCCGCGCAGGCTCCGTGCAACTCCCGAGGTAGGTCCAGGCGCAACGTCGTCGCTGCCGGTGGGCTCACGGCCGTCTTCACCCCTCGGTATTCGCCGCCCGAGGTGGTGCTTGGCCTGCAACTCCCCCCCCCCCCGACCCCGGCGTGGACCGGTACGCGCTCGCGGTGGTGATCTACGAGAAGCTCGCCGCCGCGCTCGAAGCGGCGCTGGAGCGGGGCGGGGGGGCGGTGGCGGCGCCGGTTGCGGTGGCGCCGGTGAGGGCGAAACCTGCCGCGGCAGCGCCGCTCCCCGTGACGCCCACCGAGGCCGACGAGTTCGTGGGCGCCCTCCGGGGCGACCCCTTGGCGGCCTGGCTGACTGGCGCGGTTGCGGTGGCGCTGGTGGCGGTGGTGGGCCGGCTTTGGGTGCGCGGCGGGGGTTGAGGGGTCGCGGATTCACCGTGCGTTTGGGCAAACCGCCGCGACCGGTCCCGGGGCAGGGCGTGGGTAGGCGCGGTTTGCGGGGCGCTCAGTGTGGGTCAAGCCACGGGGGCTACTTCCATGCTCGCGAAATCACGACATCGATCGCTGCGATGATGCGGTCCGCTTCGCTGAGGAGGGTGCCGACCCGCTCGCCCAGGCGATCGACGGCGACCGAGACGACCTCCAGCGGATGCAGGACCACCTCCAAATCTTCGATGTGAAAGCTCGGATTCAAGAGGGGGTCGACCGCTCCAACCGCAGCAGCCAACACCAGAGGGATGACCACTCGCCGACGATACCCGTCGAGACGCTGCGACTGGACGACCACCACGAAAGGAATGTCGCGCCGGTGCGCGCCGAGGTTTCGGTGAACGTCGAACTGAGCCATCAGAGGGTCGAGTGTTCGTCGGCGAAGGAGCCGACGTGGTCCCCGAAGTCGTTCCACGCCGCGACGGCGTTCCGCAGCGCGGTGTCGGCATCGGCGCGCTTGGCGTTTTCGGCCTCTAGAAACGCGACCAGGAGCGTCTCTACCCGCTCGGACAGGTTCCCAGTGACCTCGCGCAGCTTGCGCACGAGGTCTTCATTCAAGGAGAGATTCACGGGCCTCTTGGCGGCTCGGACATCGTATGCGGCCGACATGCACACCTCATGCGTATGGTATGCGCATTGATGGGAAGCAGCAAGTAGTCCATCGCCCCCGCGCCGAGCCGCGCGCCGGCCAGCGGAGCCCCCGAGGTGAGTCGCGGCGCGGCTCCCGCCGGGTGAAATAGGAGCAGCCGCGCACATGCTGACCCTGACCCTCACCCTCACCCTCGCCGCCTTCGCCACCGCCGTGCTCTCCGCCACGCTCGGGATGGCCGGCGGCCTGGTGCTGATGGGGGCCTTCGCCGCGATCCTGCCGGTGCCGGACGCGATGGTGATGCACGGGCTCACCCAGCTGGTCGCCAACGGCGGGCGGGCCATCACCTTGCGCAGCCACCTCGATCGTCCCGCCCTCGGCGCGTACGCGGTGGGCGCGCTGGTAGCGGCCATCCTCGCGCGGCAGATTTCGCTGGCACCGCCAGTGTGGCTCGTGTACCTCGGCCTGGGCCTCGTCCCGTTCGTGGCGCTGTCCTTGCCCCGCAGCCGCTGGCTTGACGCGGGCACGCCCTACGGCGCGGGTGCCGCTGGTCTCCTCGTCGTGGGCACCCAGTCGATCTTCGGGGTGGCCGGCCCGCTGCTCGACACCTTCTTCCAGTCCGGCCGGCTCGACCGCTTCGGCGTGGTGGCCACCAAGGCCGCTACCCAGGCCCTCTCGCACCTGCTCAAGGTGGCCCTGTTCCTGCCCCTCGTGGTGGGCATGGACCGGCTCCTCACCCCCGCGCTGGCCTGCATGGGGGCCGCGGTGGTGGGCACGCAGGTGGGCACGCGGCTCCTCGCGCGCCTGCCCGAGGCGGACTTCCGGCTGTGGACGCGCCGCGTGGTGCTCCTCATCGGCGGCGGCTACTTCGTGGCCGGGGTGATCGCGGCACGCGCCGCGTTCGCCGCATGAACTGAACTACCGCAGGAGCTCGCCCACCCGCGCCCGCTTCACGAACTTGCCGCCGCCGTGGGTCTCGAGCTTGGAGTTGTGGACGATCACCCGGCCGCGGCTGATCACCGTCTGTGACCACCCCGTCACCTCGTGGCCTTCCCAGGCCGAGTAGTCCACGTTCATGTGGTGGGTGCGGGGGTCGGTGATGGAGATGACGCGGGTCTCGTTGGGGTCGAAGATGACGAGGTCGGCGTCGCTGCCCACGGCCACGGTGCCCTTCTTCGGGAACATGCCGAAGGTCTTCGCGGCCGAGGTGCTGGTGAGCTCCACCCAGCGGTTGATCGAGATTCGGCCGGTGCGGACGCCGGCGCTGTAGAGCACGGAGACCCGGTTTTCTACGCCCGGCGCGCCGTTGGGAATCTTGGTGAAGCTCTCCCGCCCCAGCTCCTTCTGGCCGTTGAAGCAGAAGGGGCAGTGGTCGGTGGCCACGGCGCTCAGGTCGCCGAACTTGAGGCCCTGCCAGAGCGAGTCCTGGTTCCACTTCTCGCGGAGGGCGGGCGTCATGACCCACTTCGCCCCCTCGAAGTTGGGGCGCTCGTACCAGGTCTCGTCGAGGAGGAGGTACTGCGGGCACGTCTCCGCCTGCACATCCACCCCGCGGTTGCGGCCGATCCGCACCTGCTCGAGCGCGTCGTGGCTGGAGAGGTGCACGATGTAGAGCGGCACCTTCGCCACTTCGGCGATGGCGATGGCGCGGTGCACGCCTTCGGCCTCCATGCGGGTGGGGCGGGTGCGCGCGTGCCAGATGGGCTCCTTGTGGCCCGCCTCGGCGGCCTCACGGATGATCTCGTCGATGACGATGCCGTTCTCGGCGTGCATGCAGATGCGGGTGTTGTTGTCGCCCGCGCGGCGGAACGTGCGGTACAGCGTGCCGTCGTCCACGTAAAGCACGCCCGGGTAGGCCATGAACAGCTTGTAGGAGGTGACCCCCGCCTCGGCGAGCTTGTCCATTTCGCCCAGCCGGTCGACCGCCATGTCGGTGACGATCATGTGGAAGCCGTAGTCGATCGTGGCCTTGCCTTCGGCCTTCTGGTGCCAGACCTCCAGCCCGTCGAGCGTGCTCTGGCCCTTGGACTGGATCGCGAAGTCGATGATCGTGGTGGTGCCGCCGTGCGCCGCGGCCACCGTGCCGGTGTTGAAGTCATCGGCGCTGGTGGTGCCACCGAAGGGCATGTCCAGGTGGGTGTGCGGGTCGATCCCGCCGGGGATCACGAGCTTGCCCGTGGCGTCGAACACGCGGTCGGCGTGCACCTTGAGGTTCTTGCCGATGTGGGTGATCTGCTCGCCATCGATGAAGATGTCGGCGACGTAGTCATCGACCGCGGTGACGATGCGGCCGTTCTTGATGAGGATGGACATCGGGGCTCCGGTGGGGGGCAGAGCTTATCGGATCCTCGCGCGGGGAGTCGCCCACGCGCGGCTCGCGACGGGATATCGGCCGCGCATGATGCTCCTCTCCTTGCTCCTCGGGTGCGGCGGCGTGGCCGATGGCGCCGCGGCCGACAAGCTCGCCGACACCGCCTCGGACTCCGGCGGCGACACCTCCGGCGACACCTCTGGCGACACCTCGGGTGGGACGGCCGAGCTCCACGGCGAAGTGCCCGACGAGGCCCTGCCCGCCCCGGAGTTCGCCGCCACCAACCGCGATGGCTCCGCGCGCGATCGCACCGCGCTCACCGACGGGCCCACCGTGATGTGGTTCTACCCGGCCGCCGGGACCTATGGGTGAACGAAGGAGGGTTGCGGGTACCGCGACCGCCAGGAACAGTTCGATGCGCTGGGCGTGCAGATCGTGGGCGTGTCCTTCGACCCCCCGGAAGACAACCAGGACTTCGCCGAGGCCGAGGGCTTCACCTACGAGCTCTGGACGGATGACGACAAGACGCTGGCGCTCTACTACGGCGCCATCTCCAAGGAGAGCACCTCCGCCGCAGGCCGGGTGACCCGCATCCTCGATGCCGAGGGCGTGCTCGTGCTCGAGTACAACGACGTGGACTTCGGCACGAGCCCGCAGGAGGTCCTCGAGGACTGCGAGATCCTCTTCGGGGACTGAGCGGCCAGCAGCGCGGCCGAGCCTACAGCAGCACGATCACGTAGGTCTTCTTGAGGGCCTCGAGCGTGTCCCAGGTGCCGTGGAAGCCGGCGGGGACCACGAACGTCTCCCCCGGGCCGTGCTCCACGGAGGCTCCGGTATCGTCGCTCAGCCGCACGCGACCGTGCAGCAGCGTGCACACCTCCACCTGGTTGGCCGGAACTTCGATGCGCCAGGCGCCCGGCTCGCAGGCCCACTCCCCCGCGAACACGCGCTCCGTGGGGTCGGTGTACCAGTCCCAGGTGGTGCGCGCGGGATTCCCCCGCACCAGCCGCTCGGGGCGGGGAAAGTCCACGGTCGGGGCGGGGGGCTCCCCGCGAAAGGAGACGACGTCGGCGATACCGGTGGGCATCGGCCCGTCCTATTCGGTCGCCGCGGTGCTCAGCTCCGGAACATGAAGAACGCGGCTCCCGCCATGCACACGGCCGCAGCGGCGTAGTTCCAGGTGAGGCGCTCGCCCATGTACGCCACCGCGAACACCGCGAACACGGACAGGGTGACGATCTCCTGCAGGACCTTGAGTTGACCGAGGCTCATCGACGCATGGCCGATGCGGTTGGCCGGCACCTGGATGCAGTACTCGAAGAAGGCGATGGCCCAGCTCACGCCGATGGCGACCCACAGGGGCCGGTCGCGGAGATCGCGCAGGTGGGCATACCAGGCGAAGGTCATGAAGATGTTCGAGAGGGTGAGGAGACCGAGGGTGCGGAGCATTCGGATGCCTATCCGGCCTCGATTCATCGGTCGGCCCACACCAGGATCGTGAAGTCCGCGGCGCGTTCGGTTCGCGCCTCGCGGGCCTCGCCGCTGCCGATGGCCTCCAGCCGCTCCGGTGCGATTCCTCGGGCCACCAGCGCCGCTCGGACGGCCTCGGCGCGTGCCCGGCTCAACTCCAGGTTGTGACGGCTGGAGCCGCTCTCGTCGGCGTGCCCCTCCACGCGCAGGAGCTCGATGTCCGGCCGCATCGCCAGCAGCCCGGCGATGTCGTCGATCACCGGCAGCGCTTCGCGGAGGAGCTCGGCACGATCGAGCTCGAAGCGGAGGGTGCGCTCGAAGCGCAGGCGGTCGCCCTCCACGCGGACGTCGCTGGGGGCGAGCTCCACGAGCAGGTCGAGGGTCTCGCCCTCCTGGGGGGTGACCTGCACCTCGCGGGCGGCATGGCCGGGGGCGTGGACACTCCAGGCGGTAGGAGAGACCTCCACGCGCCATTCCATCCCTTCGACGGGCAGCTCCTCCTGCGCGGCCTTCGTGGCGCTGCCGCGGTGAACCCAACCTCCGAGCGCTGCGCCGCTCGTGGAGACGGCTCGCAACCGTACGGTGGTGTAGCGCACCGGCTCGAGCTGCACGGTCACTTCGGCCGTGGGGCCGAACGCGGTCACCCGCCCGTCGTGGCGCCGGTATCCCTCGGCCTCCACGGTGAACGCATGGTCGCCGGTGGGGCTGCGGAAGCTGACCACCTCGCCGAGGAAGACGGTGCCGGGCTCCGGAGAGAGGCCGTCCACGATGGCCGTCTCGGCCGGGAGGTCGGGCACCCCGCGCACGAGCAGGTCCACCCGGGTCACACTGTCGGGACAGCCGTCGGTGTCGTTGTACCCGTTGGGCGTCTCGGTCACGAGGGGGCAAAGGTCCAAGGGGTCGGCCACGCCGTCCTGGTCGGCGTCGGTCTCGGGGCAGCCGTCGCCGTCCTGCACGAGGTCGGTGTCCTCGGGCTCCCGGGGGCAGCGGTCGCGCAGGTCCACGATGCCGTCGTCGTCGCTGTCGCGGACGGGAGGGGGGCGGTACTCCAGCACGGCGACGATCCGAAGCTCGGGCGCCCCGAGGCCCCAGGTGAGGCCCGCGCCGCCGCCGCCGCGCAGGCAGGCTCCCCACCGGAGACAACCGCCGGCCGAGGCCAGGAACTCCACCGGGGTCTGCGCGAGCACGTCGGCGCCGAGCTCCAACGGGAGGCTGCCGAAGGCCTCCACGCTGGTGAGGCCGAGCCGGAAGGGGCGGGCGCTCCCGGCCACGGCCCACCGGAGCTGGGGGCCCCACCGGAGGTTCTGGATGGTCTGGAGCTGTTGCAGCCGCAGCAAGGTCTGCGCGTGGATCGTGACGAGCCCGCTGAACCACCCGGCGCTCATCCCCGCATCGACCGCGCCCGATTCGTCGCTCAGGAAGACGGCCGTGGGGCCGGACGCGAAGGTGGCGGCGCCGATCGCGGTCAGTCCCAGGCCGGTCCGGGGGGAGTCGAGGAGCGGCGCAGCCACCCACACGAGGCTGTCCCCGGGGCCCGACTCCGCCCGCCCGAGGTAGCTCCAACTCATCTGGCGGAACGAGAAGCCCACGCGGGGCCCGTTGGCCACCCGCAACGAGCCTCCCACCGAGAGCGAGGCCACACCATCGAGCAGGACGCGCTCGCTCCCAGCGGCGCGGGACACCACCGGCGCCCAGGCCACGTTGCCGGTGGCCGCGGCGGCCGGCGACCAGGTGCCGCCCACATCCGCTTCGAACAGGGACAGGGCCTCGCCGCCGTCGGCCGACACGAGCCCGTCGGCGTTCACGCCGTCGGCCCTCGCCACCGCGGGCAGGAGCAGCAGCAGCAGGCAGGGGGCGGCGCGTCGGGCGAGCACCAGCAACGCGAGGAGGAGGAGCCAGCCGGACGCGAGGCCGGGGCGGGCCGCGCACTCCGCGCGAGGGTCGAACCACCCGTTGCCCGCGATCGCGCCGCCGCTGTCCTCGGCCGTGTCGTGGTCGCCCCCGCCGCCGTTGCCGCAGGGGTCGTCCGGGGGGGAGACCACCAGCGCGCAGCCGCTTCCGGTGATCTCCTCACACTCGTCGGCCACGCGCTGCCCCCAACCCACAGTATGCCACCGGCTCCGCCCCTCGATCGGCGGTTAAGGGCCGCGCTTCCCGAGCCGCGCCATGGACACCACCGAGATCGTCGACCTCTGCAAGAAGCACACGCTCTACACCTGGGCCGTGCAGGACCAGGTCGATCCGCTGCCGATCGCCCGCGCGGAGGGGGTGTACTTCTGGTCGCCCGACGGCAAGCGCACGCTCGACTTCAACAGCACGCTGATGTCGGTGCTCATCGGCCACAGCCACCCGCAGGTCGTGGCGGCCATGAAGGAGGCCATGGATGGGCTCCTGTTCGCCTACCCGCAGTCGGCCACGGAGGCCCGCGCCCGCCTCGGCAAGCGCCTCGCGGAGCTGTTCCCCGGCGACATCAACACGTTCTTCTTCACCACGGGCGGCGCCGAGGCGAACGAGAACGCCATCAAGCTCGCGCGCCTCGCCACCGGCCGCAACAAGATCTTCTCGCGCTACCGGAGCTACCACGGGGCCACGGGCTCCACGATGCAGCTCACGGGCGACCCTCGCCGCTGGGCCAACGAGCCGGGTGCTCCGGGGTTCATCCGCATCATGGACCCGGTGCCCCTGCAATTCAGCTTCGGCACCACGGACGAGGAGATCACCCGCAACCACCTCGTCTACCTCGAGGAGGTGATCAACTACGAAAACCCGAAGGACATCGCGGCCATCTTCGTGGAGGCGGTCACCGGCACCAACGGCGTGCTCATCCCCCCCGCCGGTTGGCTCGCGGGCCTGCGCGCGCTCACCCGCAAGTACGGCATCCTGCTCGTGTGCGACGAGGTCATGAGCGGGTTCGGGCGTACCGGCAAGTGGTTCGGCTTCGAGCACGGCGGGATCGATCCCGACATCGTCACCATGGCGAAGGGCCTCACCAGCTCCTACATGCCGCTCGGGGCGGTCGGCATCAGCGATTCCGTGGCCGCCAACGTGCGCAGCAAGTACTTCGCGGGCGGGCTCACCTACAACTCGCACAACCTCGCGCTCGCCACCGCCGAGGCGGTGCTCAAGGTCACGGTCGAGGAGCGCCTCGTGGAGCGGGCAGCGGCGCTGGAGCCGGTCATGAAGGGCCACATCGCCCGCCTGAAGGCGAAGCACCCTTCGCTCAAGGAGGGCCGGGTGCTCGGCCTCTTCGGGATGATCGACATCCAGAAGAACAGCCGCGGCGACCTCATCGCGCCCTACAACGGCGCCCACCCGGCCATGGGCCAGCTCGCGAAGTTCTTCCGCGACGAGGGGCTCTTCACCTTCCTCCGCTGGTCGAGCTTCTCGTGCATCCCGCCGCTGACCATCACCGAGGCCCAGATCGGCGAGGCCTTCGAGATCATCGACCGCGGCCTCGACATCACCGACGCGGCGTTCGAAGGCTGAGCGGGCGAGGGGGCGATGGCCGTTCGCCCCACCTCGGGGTGGGCGGTACTCCTGGCCATCGCGGCGTCATCCCGTGCGCCTGCGAACCGTCATTGAGCGCACCCCCACGGCGTTGACCATCGCCCGCAGCCTGTTGCGGTCCACGGGGCCGCCGGCGGCTCGGGGTGCGACACGCTGCTGGACCCCTGCGAAGCCCGTTGGGGGAGATGCGGTAACCGCGTTCCTGTGCTTTGATGCAACCCTGAACGAGGCCGCCCTGCTCTTTCTCTTCGCCTGCGCGCCGGCCCACCAGGCATCGCCCACCCCGCCCGAGGTCCCGGCCCCACTGGAGATCCCGGCCCCGGTCACCGTCGCCCAGGCCTTCGTCCACGCCCTGCAGGCGCTTGATGGCGATGCCGCAGCCGCGCTCGTAGACGCGCCGTCCGCGTGGTGGATCGACCTCGCCTTCGCCATGCCCGGCCGCGACACCCCGAACCTTCCTGGCGTAGACACTCGTAGGATGTCGTTCGACGAGCGGACGCTCTGGGTGTTCGACCACCCGGGCGACTACGCCCACGAGACCGTGCAGAAGTTCCTGCGTGCCAATCCCGGCCTGCCGGTCGGCGAAACCTTGTCCACGGTGGCGTGTACGGTCGGGCCCGGCCTCCGCACCCGGCCGGTCACCGTACCGGCGGCTCCCCTGGCCACCTCCGATCCCATGGAAGGACGGATGTCCGCCTGGGCCCGCTCGATCGACAGCGTGGCTGAGGTGGCGATGGCCTGTGACCACGCGGTCTGGATGGGCGGTGGAGAAGTCATGTGGCCTCTGGAGGTTTTTGGCGTCGTGCTGGTCCACCGGGCCGGCGAATGGCGGGTCGTGTCGCTCGATGTCCAAGGCAAAGGGTGGCTGTATGACGAAGCAAGCCGCGTGTTCGACGCGTTTTCGCCGCCCGTCCGGTAGCCCCGGCCCCCGGGGCTTGGGACACAGTCGAGGGCCGCGTCCCGGCTCGTCTGCCGGGAAATGGACGTGGGACCGAAGTGGGAGAGTCTCGTGGGCCGGGACAGTCACGGACGTTGCCTTCCACGGCTGAGCGGGCGATCGGGCGATGGCCGTCTGCCCGGCACCGGGGTGGGCGGTCCTGCTGGCCATCGCGGCGCCGACTCGGGGGCAACCCCGTGCGAGCGGGCCCACCCCTGGGCGGAATCGCCCGTCCCGACACGACGAAACGCTGGTTTTCCGGTCCCTTCCCCGGCACGTGAATTGCACGTCGGGGCCGGAGTGTGGTTTCTCTTCGCGTGCAGCGTCCTGCCCGTCGACAGCGGCGGCAGCGAAGCCGTGCTCGACCTGCCGGGCCACAGCGAGTGCCTGCCCGCGGGCGAGGAGATGACGGCGGAGGTGTGCGTGGCCGTCGTCGAGGAGGCCGGCCGGTACCCCACCGTGAGCGAGGACAAGTCCGGGCTCGACACCCCGCCCGACGACCCGCGCGCCGATGATCCGGAGCTGGCCTGGCTCACCTCGGAGGTGAACCGCTGCGCCTGCCGCTGCTGCCATACCGCCTCCTGGGGCGGCGCCGGCGTGTACTTCTGGGACCTCGAGTTCCGCCCGGTCTGGACGGACTCCGCGAGCCTGTGGAGCCTCGGCGTCTTTGCCGGCCTCACGGAGGAAACCGAGCAGACGCTCCCCACCGAGGACATCGAACGGGTGCGCGCCTGGCTGGAGCGGGAGCGGGAACGGCGCGGCGGGGAGGAGGAGTACGAGTGAGGCGCGCGGGGGCGACCGGCGGACGATGGCCGCCGGGCTTCTGCTACCCGGGG
The DNA here is from genome assembly GCA_903885375.1 of uncultured Pseudomonadota bacterium. Taxonomy (GTDB): domain Bacteria; phylum Myxococcota_A; class UBA796; order UBA796; family SXON01; genus SXON01. The sequence continues at coordinate 6,826 of CAISIK010000076.1, read as the reverse complement.
AGGGCTGGCGGTGGCGACGCGCCTCTGCCCCGGCTGACGGCGCCGCCGGGTGGAGCGCCAGCGGGGCGCGAGCGGGCTGCTGCACGTCGGACCTGCCAGCCGTGGTAGGCAAGGCAACCCGCCCAGGTTGCACCGAGCGCCACCACGTAAACGCCGAGCGCCCGGGGCCCGAGCGGAAGTTCCAGGTTCCTTGCCGCCAGGGTGCACAGGAGAAGCGGAGGAAGGTGCAGCAGGTAGATGCCGAAGGCGTTGCGGCCCAGGCTGTCCAGAGCCCTGGACCTCACCTTCGCCAGCGCCGGCGCCGCTCGGAGCGCGGTGAGCACGAACAGGCCCGAAATGGCGCTGTAGGCGCACGCGAGAACCACCCGCTCGACCGCCCCGGCCACCGGCTCTGCGCGGATTCCCAGGAACAACAACGTCGCCCCGCTGAGCGCCGTCACGAGCGGTGTCCACGGTGCCGGTGGCGCCGCCCCGGGGCGCCACCCGCTTCGCCACGCGTGCAGACCGAAGGCGTACAGGCAGGCGTAGACCGGGAGCCGCGCGGGTTGGAACGCGAGCAGCGGCGTGTGTCGCCACTCGTCCAGCGGGGTGCCGAGCGCCATGCTCGCAGCGAAAGCGGCAGGCACCAGCAGGGCCACCGCCGGGAACGGCAGCGGAGGAGGGGAGGCCGGTGGCAGGCCAGGGCGCCGAACCACCGAAGCCAGCGCAGCCGCCGCTCCGAACGACAGCAACACCCCCAGGTACCAGTACACGCCCTGGTTGAACGGGGCGCCCCAGAACCCGCGCGTCCAGAAGCTCCACAGGTCGGTGCTCAACCCCCTTGACGCCGCGTAGAGCCAGGTCGTGGGCGGCACGACCAGGGCGACACCGAGGATGAGCGGCACCCCGAGCCGGCGCGCGCGTGCCCGAACGAAAGCAAGCGGCCCGTGTCGGTCGAGGGAGGGCCCCGTGAAGAAGCCCGCCAGCGCGAACAACAATGGGATGGCGGTGGCATCGAGAAGCGCGGCGAGCGCGCTCAGGGCGATCGACCCATCGGCATCCACCACGTACCACCAGGCCGGCGCGTGGCGCATGTACGCGATGCACCAGTGAAGGGTGAACACCGCGAGGACGCCCAGTCCGCGCAGGCGATCGAGCCCAGCCTCCCGCTCGGTCACCGCGTCGGTCCAGCCAGGACCCGCATCTCGTAGAGGACCACGGCGTCGGGGGGCAGGTTGAGCGCCAGCTCGAGGCGACGGTCGGCGGTGAGGTGAAAGTCCTGATGGGGCGCCACGAGCGTCCCGGCGCCCTCGCCGGGCAGCCGCGCCAACACCGCGCCGAGGGGAAGCGGCGGCCAGGGCGCGCCGGGCCCGGCGAGGACCCGGGCGTGTCCCGCGGGTCCGAACCAACACGCCTCCCCCCGATGGAACAGGTGGCCGCGCGCGGTGAGGCGTACCGACCCGCTCGCGGGGTCGGTAACGGTCGCCGACGCCCAACCCGGCCCGCGGAGGAGCGCAATACAGGGAATCGCCCCCCGCCGGACGACCCTCACGATGCCCCAGGACGCGAGGCCGATGATCACCAGACCCAGGAGCGCCAGCGGTACGGACGCGCACAAGCAGATGCCGAGGGACACCCCCCAGGCGAACACCACCACCCCTCCCACCGCGACGAGCCCCAGGGCCAGCGCGCCGACCACCTGCCCAGGGGTCAGCCCGTTGGCGCTGAGCGGAGGGCGGCCGTCGGGCGTTCCCCAGCGCTCGGTTCCTCGGGCGACGGCGGCGCGGAGGGCCGGGTCCTCGGAGACGAGGAGCCCGGAGTCTCCCGCGGAAACATGCGCAGCGATCCGCCGGACACGCTCGATGCGCCGCCGCTCGTCCGCGAGGACGGCCTCCGGCCCCCGGCGCTCCAGCGCGGCGCGCGTGCGCCCCGTCGCGTCGCGCAGGAGGGTGATGGCCTCCGGATCTTCGTCGTGAACGTCGAGCCCCTGCGCCAGCGCGTCGAAGGCGCGCGAGAACGCCCCCGGCTCCATCGAGGAGACTCCCTCGGCCTCGAGCAGCTCCCCGAGCGCCTCCATCAGCAGGCCGATCGCGGAGGTCGCCGTGTGGAGCACCTCCTGGAACGCCGGATGCACCAACCGCTCGGCGGGCTCCCTCGCCAGCGTGGCCGCGAGCCCCGCCCAGGAGAGGCCCTCCGCCAGTTCGGCGAGCGTACCCACGTCGAGGTGCTCACCGGCGGTGCGACGGAGCCCCTCGACGAGTCGTGCGCTTCGGCGAGTGTGCTCCGCCTGGAGTCCGCGGACCCGGCTGTGGATCTTCGCCTCCTCGCGGTCGCCGGGGAGGGCGCGCGTCGGCAGGAGGACGAGGGCGAGGGGTGCGGCTCCGAACAGGAAACTGCGACGAGGCATCATGGGTGCCTCCTGCCTGCAGCGTATTGCACGGCGGGCGCGCCCCCAGCGGTCCGTCTGATCGAGGTCTGAGCGCCGTCAGCCGTGCACGTGGCAGCCCTCCGTGCCACACTCGCAGGCCGACGCGGCGGCGTACGTCTCGGCGCCACACAGGTCGGCGATGGCGCCGCGAAGCTGCCCGCGGGCGCGGTGGAGCTGGGTGTAGGCGGCGCCCGGGCGCAGGCCCAGCGCCGCCGCCACCTCGCCCACGGGCTCACCTTCGAGGTGAACGCGGCGCACCAGCGCCTGCTGCGTGGGCGTGAGCCCCTCGGCGAGGGCATCGTGGCAATCGCAGCCGCCATCGGTAGGCGGCGGGGCCGGGAGGGCATCGAGCGCCGCGTCGTCGAGCGGGACCGGCGCGCGGGTGGCGGCGGCCCCCGCATCGGCGGCCACGTTGCGGAGCACCCGGTAGAACCACGCGTTGCGGCGGGCGGGCGCGGGCATGGCGGGCGTGCGCGCGGCGCGGAGGAAGGCTTCCTGGAGGAGGTCGTCGGGTTCGGAGCCCCGTGGCGCGCGGCTCGCGAGGAAGCGCCGCCAGCGGGGCTGGTCGGCGACCAGCCCCGCGAGCATCGTTTCGCGTTCGGCGCTCAGCAGCACCCGCAGCCTCCCGTGCCACAACAGCTATGCACGGCCGCGGCGAGCGGCACGAGCAGGAACGCGCCGCCAGCCATCACGGGCAGGGTGACGAAACCGCTGCGCGGGCGGGGGGGGGCGCAGCACGCAGACGGCGCCACCACCTCGGCGGGGGCACAGGTGCACGCCTCGCCGCAGTCGCAGCCGGGCGCGCACCCGGTCGGACCGCAACAGTTCTGGGTGGAAGGAGTGGAGTTCGGGTCGGTCATGGTCCTGCCTCGGTTGGTCCCCGGAAGTGGGGTTCATGGAGGTAGACCGGCGGGGTCGCGGGATCTTACGGCGAGCGGGCGGAAACCCGACCGCGCCGGGATGAAGCTCGCCGACCTCGACCCCCGACCGCGTTCAGGACCGCCGCCGCTGGGCAAGGGTCAATCTTGCGTATCGCAGACGCCCCCGCGCCCCGCGCCGGCGCAGAGCGCTTCCCGGCAGGTGTTGGACAGGACGGAGGCACACCCGCCAACGAAGGCCGTGGACTTCGAGCCAGAGAGGCGATCGCCGGGCGGCGAACCGTGCCACACCCGAGCGCCGTTCCGGCGGTGGTCGCTCCCGCCCCAGGTCTCTTCGTCGTCGGCGCGATGGTGGAGCAGCGTGAGCGGCGTGAGGCGGCCGCGGTGCGACACCAGGAGGACGCCCGGACAGCCGCAGTCCAGCGCGAGCGCAAGATCGGCCGCGCTCGGGTCGCCCATGAGGAGGGGATCGATCCCAAAGCCGGTCAGCTCCTCCTCCACCCAAACGGCCGCCGTGGCGGCACGCTGGCGGTGGCCCCCCCGCTTCGACGTGCGCGGCGGTGCAGTGAGAAGCGACCCGACTTCTGCTGTTGCCCCCACCGCCCCCGCCACGGTGAGCGTGGCCGCAACCAGCCGCTCTTCCGACAGCGGGCCCAGCAACACTGGCTCCACGTCGCCAAGCACTTGGAGCGTCCCGTCCTGGGCCGTCCGCCGCTCGGGTTCCGGGGCCGCCTTGCAGCCGTGTGCCCCGGCGAGCAGCCAAGCGACCGCGGTGAACCGGGAAGGGCCGAACAATCCACCCCCTGCACTGTGATCTCGGGAGCGTAGCGCGCCGGTGGCGCCGGGATGCGCCGCGACCCCCTTCGCCCCCACGCGGTGGGGCAGACGCGCATCCCCCCGATCATTCCTCGTCCACCGGCCGTGCGCGTGAATACATCCGCTGCGCCGGAGCTTCCGCATGGACCTCACCGCCCTCAACGCGCTCTACGCCACCTTCCCCGCGCGCCACGCCATCGGCCGCCGTCGGCTGGGCCGGGGCCTCACCCTCGCCGAGAAGATCCTCTTCGCGCACCTCGTGGACCCCGAGCGGGCGCCCTTCCACCGGGCTCGCAGCTTCCTCGACCTGCGTCCCGACCGCGTGGCGATGCAGGATGCCACCGCGCAGATGGCGCTCCTGCAGTTCATGCTCGCGGGGCGGGACACCACGGCGGTGCCCACCACGGTGCATTGCGACCACCTCATCCTCGCGCGCAAGGGCGCCGAGGCCGACATGGCCGTGGCCCTGGGCGAGAACAAGGAGGTCTTCGACTTCCTGAGCACCGTGAGCCAGCGGTACGGCATCGGCTTCTGGAAGCCCGGCGCGGGCATCATCCACCAGGTCGTGCTCGAGAACTACGCGGCGCCCGGCACGCTCATGATCGGCACCGACAGCCACACCCCCAACGCGGGCGGGCTGGGCATGCTGGCGATCGGCGTGGGCGGGGCCGATGCGGTGGATGCGATGGTGGGCCTACCCTGGGAGGTGCTCTGCCCGACCGTGATCGGCGTGAAGCTCACGGGCAGCCTGTCGGGGTGGACGGCCCCGAAGGACGTCATCCTCAAGCTGGCCGGCATCCTCACGGTGAAGGGCGGCACCAACGCCATCGTGGAGTACTTCGGCCCCGGTTGCGAGAGCCTGTCGTGTACCGGCAAGGCCACCATCTGCAACATGGGCGCGGAGCTCGGCGCCACCACGTCGGTGTTTCCGTACGACCGGCGCATGGCGGACTACCTCCGCGCCACCGAGCGGTCGGCCGTGGCCGATGCGTGTGATGCCGTTGCCGGCGCCCTGCGCGCCGACCCCGAGGTGGAGGCCGACCCCCACCTCTACTTCGACCGCGTCGTGGAGATCGACCTCGGCACGCTGGAGCCGCACCTCGTGGGGCCGCACACGCCCGACCTCGCGCGTCCGCTCTCGGAGGTGAAGGCCGCGATCGAGGCGGAGGGCTACCCGCGCAACCTGTCGGCGGCGCTCATCGGCAGCTGTACGAACAGCTCGTACGAGGACATCGAGCGGGCGGCCCACATCGCCCGCCAAGCCTCGGCGCGGGGGCTGCGGGCGAAGGTGCCCTTCATGGTGTCGCCCGGCAGCGACCAGATCTTCGCCACGATCCGGCGCGATGGGCAGCTCGCGGACCTCGAGGCCATCGGCGCCGTCGTGCTCGCCAACGCCTGCGGGCCCTGCATCGGCCAGTGGAAGCGGGATGACATCGAGCCGGGCCAGCGCAACAGCATCGTCACCTCCTTCAACCGGAACTTCCCCGCTCGAAACGACGCCAACCTCCAGACGCTCGCCTTCATCGGCAGCCCGGAAACGGTGGTCGCGATGGCGCTGGCGGGCGACCTCGCCTTCAACCCGGCCACGGACACCCTCGACACCCCCACGGGTCCGCTGAAGCTCGTGGCGCCGGTGGGCGACGAGCTGCCCCGCCGGGGTTTCCTGCCCGACTTCGTGGGCTTCATCGCGCCGAGTCCGGGTCGGCAGGTGGATGTGGCCGTGGCGCCCGGGAGCGACCGGCTGGAGCTCCTGCAGCCCTTCGCGCCATGGGAGAAGCGCGACATCACCGGGCTCGTCGTGCTGCTCAAGGCCCGCGGCAAGTGCACCACGGATCACATCAGCGCGGCCGGGCCCTGGCTCAAGTACCGCGGCCACCTCACGAACATCAGCGGCAACCTGTTCAGCACCGCCGTGAATGCCTTCACCGGCGAGGTCGGCAAGGCGCGCGACGTGCTCGCGGGCGAGGACCACGTGTCCTACCCTGAGCTCGCCCGGCGGTTCAAGGCCGCGGGTCAGGGCTGGGTGGCCATCGGCGACGAGAACTACGGCGAGGGGTCGAGCCGCGAGCACGCGGCGATGGAGCCCCGCCACATGGGCTGCCGCGCGGTGATCGCGCGGAGCTTCGCGCGCATCCACGAGACGAACCTGAAGAAGCAGGGCCTGCTGCCGCTCACCTTCGCCGACCCGGCCGACTACGACCGCGTCCAGGCCGACGATCGCGTGGCCATCGAGGGGATCGCGGGCATCCGGCAGGGGCGCGCGCCCACGCTCGTGCTCACCCACCAGGATGGCACCGTGGAGCGGATCGCCACGCGGTGTACGTCCTCGCCGGACCAGTTCGGGTGGTTCGAGGCGGGGAGCGCGTTGAACCTGATCCGGGGGGGATGAGGCTCGCGGCGCTGCGGCGGGGAGGCGGCCGGGCAGGACGCTTCGACCCGGGGAGCGGGGTCGTCGGTGTGCGGGGGGGGCCGGGGGTGGGCGACGGGCGGGGACGGGGCGTTGGCGTGGGGGCCTGTCGGCGCGGTCCGGCGCTCCGTCGGCCCGCAGCGGGCCTCGGTCGCGACGGCCCGCACCGTCACCCGGCTTGTCGTCGAACCGGCGGGGCGTCGCCCGGGGCAGCCGTGGCGCACACCGGCGGCCCGCGGAGGTCTGGCTGCACCGGTCTGGCGGCGCTGGGCGGGGCGGCGCCGTGGCGGGGCGGTGCGAGGCCGGGCGGCGGCGGGG
>CAISIK010000075.1 GCA_903885375.1 uncultured Pseudomonadota bacterium | reverse complement strand
GCGCGCGAGGTGCTCGCAGAAGCGGCGGAAGCCGTAGTCCACGGCGCCGCCGGTGCGGATGACGAACTGCCAGTCGCTGGCCTGCAGGAGCAGGAGCTCGCGCGCCGCGAGCTCGATCGGCTCGGCGAGGGCGGGGCTGCCACGCCAGTCCAGCCGGCCCACGAGGTCGAGGAGGCGGTCCTCCGCGCCGTGGGCGGCCTCCCACATCCACTGCGTCTGTTCGTTGAGCCAGACGCGATGGTCGCCGCCTTCGCCCCAGCTCCCTTCGGGCAGGGACACCACCTTGTCGGCGGGCCACTGGCGGAGGCGCTGCGAAACCGTGCAGGGACGCACCACGTCATCGCCCGCGAAGGCCGCCATCACCTCGCGGATGAAGCGCGGGCCCTCGTGCCACCAGTGGCCGAAGAGCTCGGCGTCGAAGGGCGCCACCACCACGCCGGGGCGGCCGGTCTTGTCGTGGTAGCGCTGGAGGATGGTCTTCACGACGGCGCTGAAGTGCTGGGCGTGCGCGTACACGGCGCCCTGCACCTCGTCGGGCGCGTAGGGCATCTTCGCCCCGAGGTCGGTGCGCGGGGCGGTGACCCGCCAGTACCGGTGGCCATCCCGCCCATGGCGCTTGTGGAACTCGAGGTAGCGGCCATCGCCGGGGTAGCCCACCTCCCCGCTCCAGACCTGCTCGCTCACCTCGGGGTGCCGCGCCAGCGCCACGAGCCGGCCTGGCCCGCCATCGCTGCTCACGAAGTGGGGTTCGAGCACGCTGCGCCACCCGCGGGTTTGGTCCCACGTGGCCTGATCCCACGCCACCTTGGTAAAACCGCTCGCCGTCTGGGTGCCCTCGCTCCGCGCGCCCGCGAAGAGGTGGGCATCCACGAAGAAGAAGCCCACACCCTCGTGCGCGAACATCTCCTCCACGCCCGCGCGGGGGCGCGGGGTGCGATCGCCCACCGGGGGTGTCCACGGGCCGCCGGGGCGGTATGCACACTCCGGCAGCCAGGCCCCCGCCGGACGGAAGCCGAGGCGCCGCTCGCTCGTGTGCACGCCGGCCCGGACCTGCGCGCGCGCCGCGGCGTCGTGGCGGATGAGGGGCATGTAGCCGTGGGTGGCGTTGCTGGTGAGGAGCTCGATGGCGCCGCGCTGGGCGAGGTTGCCGAAGGCGCGGGGCAGGTCGCGCCCGATGGCATCGAACTGCACCACGAGCCGGCGGTACTGGGCAGCGGTACGCTCGGCGAGGAAGGCGAGGTGCTGATCGCCGCGGCCGGCGAACTCGGCCTGGTCGCGGTCGGCGAGGCCCGCCATCTCGACCAGCCAGTTGGCGAAGCGGTCGCGGAAGCGGGCGTGGCCGAGCTGCTCGAGGAGCACGGGGGTGAGGCCGAGGGTGACGGGGCAGCGCCCATCGCCGAAGGCCTCGAGGAGCGGGAGGTAGGTTTCGGCCGCGGCCTCGAAAAGCCACACCTCGCCGTGCGGCCAGTGGCCGTGGTGGAGCACCCAGGGCAGGTGCCCGTGCAGCACGAGGCAGAAGTTGCCGATGGCCACTCAGGCCTCCAGGGAGAGCGCGAGATCGATGCGCTTCTTCTCCTGACCCCACAGCTCCATCGGCCACCACAGGTAGATGGCCACCCCCTGGAAGAGCGGCATCACGCCGCGCGGCGAGCGGCTCACCGTTTCGAGCGGGAAGTGCCACACCCGCGCCGGAACGCGCGGAGAGAGCGTGAGCCGGAAGCCGCGGCTGGAATCCACCAGCGAGAGCTCGGTGAGCTCCTCGAGCTCACCCGCCTGGTCGAGCGGCACCCGGCGCCCGTTGGCGGTTTCGAGGAAGACGTCGGGGCCCAGGCTGGAGTCGAGGTTGAGATCGATCCCCACCGCGAAGCGCGTGCGGATCGGCTCGTGGTAGCGGTTCGCCACCTCGTACTTCACCTCGAAGAGCGGCACGTCCTTCGGGAAGACGTAGCGCTTCACCACGCGCACGAGGCGGAGCGCGCTGCCCTCCTGCACGTTGCCATCGCGGCCGAGGGAAACGCCCACCTCCGAGCCGGAGTCGTCGTTCACCGCGAGGAGCTGGTAGTCGGCGCCCACGAAGTCGCCCGCTTCGGCGTAGCGGCCGGTGCGGAGGTTCTCGAGGGTGGTGTCGGGGCCGAAGAAGTGGTCCACGAATGCGCCGCGAACGTGCCGGTCGTAGTGGAGCCGCCGGGTGAGATCGACCCCGCCCGCCATCCGGACCACCCGGTCGGACTCATCGATGGTGACCTCGTCGGTGGCATCCTCATCGTCGATGATCACCGTCGTGCGGTCATCCTCCTCCTCCATCAGCATGGGGAGGCCTTCGCCGCGGAGCACGGCATCGTGATGGGGCTCGCCCACGCGGGTGCGTACGTTCAGCAGGTTGCCGGGGAGCGACCACGAGTCGAGCTCGGTGATCGTGCCGCCCTGGGCCGGCGAGATGAAGGCGCAGAGCGCCGGGGTGCGCACGATCACCTCGTTGCGGCCATCCCCATCGTAGTCGCTCTGCTCCACGTCGAGCCGCTCGGAATCGCCGAGGGCGATGTGCACGCCGTACTCGGCGCGGATCAGGTTGGCCCAGGCCTGGTGGCGGATGTCGCCGAACTGGGCGCCGACATCCACCCCGTGCACGTAGGCCGAGCCGTTCTGCCCCCGGTAGAGCGAGGCCGTGGCCTCTTCGAGCGCGGCGAGCAGGCCATCGCCATCATCGGTTTGGCTGTTCCCTTCGCGGAGGAGCGAACGCAGGCGCGCGACCTCCCGCGAGGTGCGCAGCATGCGGCGGTGGAGCCGGAGCACCTCGGGCGAGGAGGCCAGCGTGGACTCCCAGCCGGGGATGCGCAGGAAGGGGGCCACCCGCTGAAGGGAGGGGTCGTTGCCGCGACGCACGTCGGCGAGGAGCTGCTGCCACACCACGCCCGCCGAGCCGCCGAGCGAGGCCGCCGCCACCGAGGACTGTACGCTCGCCGGCGGGTACACCCGGCCCGACGGGCGGAGGCGGCCGAGCGCCCCGCCGAAGTGCACCGGCTTGAGCCAGGAGCCCGCATCGTGCAGGGCCGCGAAGAACCGCCGCACCCAGGCGCGCTCGCCCGAGAAGGCGCGCGTGCTGCTGCTGTCGATCGCCGCGCCGAAATCCTCGCCGCGGATGGCCACGGTCACCAGGCGGAGGCCGGCCCGCGCGCGCGCCGCGAGCACCTCGACCACCTTCTTCGGCGAGGCGCCGGGGATCATGCGCCCGAGCAAGGGGTCGGCGCCGAAGATGGCGAGGATGCTGCCCTCGCGCTCGGCCAGCCAGTATCCATCGCCGCCCGCGCCGGTGCCGAGCTGGGCCACCTCCATCACGGTGAAGCTCACGCCGAGGCGGCCGAAGATGCGGGGGGCCACCGGGTCCCACGCATGGTAGGGCAACCAGGCGCCGCGAACGCGGAGATCACACCGCTGGCGCCACCAGCGCAGCGAGAGCTGCACCTGGCCCACGGCATCGCGCTCGGGCAGGCTGGGCAGCACCGCGCCGCCGTGCAGCCCGCCGAGTATCTCGATCCGGCCCGACTGCACGAGCTTGAAGAGCTGCTCCAGCCGCTCCGGCGCATGCAGCTCCATCCACTCGAGGATCTGCCCGCTCCAGTGCATGGAGAGCTGCACCGTGGCGTACTCCTCGAGCAGGTCGAGGAGCGGGAAGTAGGCGCGTTCGCACGCACGACGCACCTCCGGACCCGACGTGCCCGGAGGCTGCGTGTTGGCGATGCACAGGATGAGCCCGAGGTTCTGCACGGCCGCCAGCGTAACCGGAAGTGCCGCCCCGAGGGCGCGCTCAGCCGCCGCGCGCCCAGGCCACCACGAGCGCCCGCTCCTCGTCGGTCATGCCCGTGAGGTTGCCGAGCGGCATCACCCGCGACTCCACCTGGGAGGCGATGCGATCGCGGTTCGCCTCGATGGTGGCCCGGTCCTCGAGGGCGAGGCCCTTCGGAGGCGCGACGAAGCCCGCCATCGTGGGCTCGGTGGCGTGGCAGCCCATGCACCGCGTGGCGATGACCATCTGGGCCGCGCTCAGTGACACGGGGGCCGCCCCCGAAGCGGCGGGCGGCGGCGCGCCCGAGAGCGCGGAGCCGAGCGCGACGGCGGCGAGGCCGGCGGCCCCCACCCAGGAGATCACGAAGGGGCGCGGCGCCCCCTGCCCCCGCAGGTTGTAGCCGTGCCGGATCATCGCGCCGAGCACGCAGAGCGCCGGCACCATGAGCCAGCCGCCCGGCCCGGCCCAGACGGCCGGGTAGTGGTTGCTCACCATCACGAGCAGCGCGGGCAGCGTGAGGTAGTTGTTGTGCAGGGAGCGGAGCGCGCCGGCGGCGCCGCGGGCCAACGGCGGCGGGCGGCCGGCCACCATCGCATCCACCATGTCACGCTGGCCGGGGATGATGACGAAGAGCACGTTGGCCGCCATCACGGTGCCGATGGCCGCGCCGAGGTGCATCGCCGCGGCGCGGGGGGCGAGGAGCTGGAAGAGGGCCGCCGAGAGGCCCACGAAGAGACCGAAGCCCACCGCGGCGAGCGCGGCCGGGCGCGTGGCGAGCGGCGAGCGGCAGAGCAGATCGTAGACGACGTAGGCCCCCACGAGCGTGCCCACGCCCACGCCCACGGCGCCGAGCGGCGAGAGGTCGGCCACCTGCGCATCGACCATCATCGCGCGGGCATCGTGCCAGTACACCAGCGCGAGGAGCAGGAAGCCGGTGATCCAGGTGAAGTAGGCCTCCCACTTGAACCAGTGCAGCACCCGCGGCAGCCGCGCAGGGGCGCCGGCGTACTTCGACACCCGGTAGAACGCGCCGCCGTGAATGGCGAAGACCTCGCCTTTCACCGCCGGGTCCGGGTCCTCCCTTTCGAGCGGGCGCACGTGGTTGTTGAGCCAGTTGAAGTAGAAGGAAGCCCCGATCCAGGCCGCCCCGGTGACGAGGTGAAACCAGCGCAGGTTCACCGCCAGCCATTCGTTGAGCGCAGGGGCCATCGGGCGAGACTACCGGTTCGCCCTTGCCGCGTCAAGAGTCGCGCACGGGCCAGCCGGCGGGGATAGTTGCGCGTGCATGAGCGCCTTTGCGATCGCCAGCCGTCGTGTCCTCGTCGCCGACCGGCTGGCCCCCGCCACCCTCACGGTGCGCGAGGGTCGCATCACCGCCATCGAGCCGGGCCCAGCCGCCGCCGAAGCCGTGGATGCCGGCGATGACGTGCTGATGGCCGGGCTCGTGGATGCCCACGTGCACCTCAACGAGCCCGGCCGCACCGAGTGGGAGGGTTTTGCGAGCGCCACTCGCGCGGCGGCCGTGGGCGGCGTGACCACGCTGGTGGACATGCCGCTGAACTCCGACCCCGTCACCACCACCGAGGCCGCGCTCCACGCGAAGGTGGCGGCCTGCGGCAACCAGCTCTTCGTGGACGTCGCGTTCTGGGGTGGCGTGGTGCCGGGCAACGCCCCCGAGCTCCGGCCCATGGCCCGCGCCGGCGTCCGCGGCTTCAAGTGTTTCCTCTGCCACAGCGGCATCGACGACTTCCCGAAGAGCACCCGCGCCGACCTCGCGCTCGCCATGCCCGAGCTCCGCGCGGCGGGCGTGCCGCTGCTCGTGCACGCCGAGCTGGAGGATGAGCTGGCCGCCGCCGCCGCGAGCGGCGATCCGCGCGCCTACTCCACCTGGCTGCACAGCCGCCCGAAGGAGATGGAGGACCGCGCGGTGGCGATGATCGTGGAGCTGGTGCGGGCCACCGGCTGCCGCGCCCACATCGTGCACCTCTCCTCCGCCGGCGCGCTCCCCATCCTGCGGGCCGCGCGCGCCGAGGGGCTCCCCATCACCGCGGAGACCTGCCCGCACTACCTCTGCCTCACCGCCGAGGAGGTGCCCGACGGCGCCACCGCCTGGAAGTGTGCACCGCCCATCCGCGAGGGGGTGAACCGCGAGGCCCTGTGGGAGGCGCTCCGCGACGGCACGATCAGCGTGGTGGTGACGGACCACAGCCCCTGCACCCCCGGGCTCAAGCTCCCCGAAACGGGCGACTTCATGGGGGCCTGGGGCGGCATCGCGTCCTTGCAGCTCGGGCTCCGCGCCGTGTGGACGGAAGCCGCCCGCCGCGGCTTCACCCCCGCCGACCTCGGCCGCTGGATGGCCGCGGCCCCCGCCACCCTCGCCGGCTTCGGCGATCGCGGCGTGCTGCGGGTGGGCGCCCGCGCCGACCTCGTGCGCTGGCGCCCCGAGGGGGGTTCGGTGGTGAAAGCCGAAACGCTCCTTCATCGGCACCCCACCACACCCTGGGCGGGCCGGATGCTCGCCGGCAGCGTAGAAGCCACGTGGCTCGGCGGCGAGCCCATCGTGGTGGCCGGCGCGCCGGTCGGGCCCGCCCGTGGGCGGCCCCTCGTTCCTCCCCTTTCCTGATTCCGGAGCCAAGATGGCCGAGATCATCGGTACCCCCGCACTCTTCACCGGCCTCGTGGACCTCGCCTCCGCCCAGATCGGCGGGCGCGCGCTCCTGTGCAGCGACGACTTCTTCGCCGGGAAGGAGAACCTGCTCCTGCCCGCCGCCGCGAAGTTCGACCCCACGACCTACACCGACCGCGGCAAGGAGATGGATGGCTGGGAGTCGCGCCGCAAGCGGGTGCCGGGGCACGACTGGTGCATCGTGAAGCTCGGCGTGCCCGGCCAGGTGCGCGCGGTGGAGATCGACACCGCCCACTTCCTCGGCAACCACGGCCCCTTCGCTTCCGTGGATGGCTGCGTGGCCGATCGGGCCGCCACCGGGGAGTGGCTCCGCGACAACGCCACGTGGCGCCCGCTGGTGCCGGAAACGCCGATGAAGCGCGGCTCGCCCAACGTGCAGGCGGTGGCCGACAGCGCGGTCGTGACCCATGTGCGCCTGAACATGATCCCCGACGGCGGCATCGCGCGCCTCCGCGTGTACGGGATTCCCGCGCCGGCCGCCACGCAGAACGAGATCGACCTCGCCGCGCTCGAGAACGGCGGCGTGCCGCTCGTAGCGAGCGACAGCTTCTTCTCCCCCATGTCGAACCTAGTGCTCCCGGGCGAATCGCCCATCATGAGCAACGGCTGGGAAACGCGGCGCAGCCGGCCGCCGGGGCAGGACTGGATCATCCTCCGCCTGGGCCAGCCCGGCCGCCTCTCCCGCATCACCCTGCAGACGCACCACTTCCGCGGCAACTACCCCGACCGCGCCGCGATCGACGCGCTCCACTGGCGCGGGGCGCCGCCCTCGCGGCTCGTGGACCATCCCGACTGGCTCGAGATCGTCCCCATGCGCAAGCTGCGGGCGCACGACGCCATCGACCTGCCGGTGAACCTCCCCGGCCCGTACACCCACCTCCGCCTCCGCATCGTGCCCGACGGCGGCATCTCCCGCCTGCGCGCCTGGGGTGTGCCCGACACCAGCCCGCCGCCCGACCCGAGCGGCCTCGTGGCCCACCTCAACGGGCTCAGCGAAGTGGGCGCGCGCGGGGCGCTCATCCGCACCTGCGGCAGCCTCCGCTGGGTGGAAGCGATGCTGGCGCTCCGGCCCTTCCAGTCGCGCGTGCAGCTCTTCGGCGAGGCGGCGCGGGTGTGGTGGGGCCTCGGCGATGCCGACTGGCTCGAGGCCTTCACGCACCACCCGAAGATCGGGGCCGATCCCGCCGAGCTCCGGCGCCGGTTCGCCGCCACCTCCGCGCTCGCGGCCGGCGAGCAGTCGGGCGTGATCGGCGCCTCCGAGGAGGTGATCGAGGCGCTCCGGGCCGGCAACACCGCCTACGAGGCCCGCTTCGGCTTCATCTTCATCGTGTGCGCGAGCGGCCTGAGCGCCGAAGCCATGCTCGACCGCCTCGACGAACGTATCGACAACGACCCTGCCGCCGAGCTGCGCATCGCCGCCGGCGAGCAGGCGAAGATCACGGCGCTCCGCCTTTCCCGGCTGGTGTAGATGTCCTCCCGCCCCATCGGACTCGATGTTCTCCTCCAGCGGCAGGGCTTCGGCACCCGTCGCGCCTGCCGCGTGCTTGTCTTCGAGGGCCGCGTCACGGTCAACGGCGGTATGGCCGCCCACCCCGACGAGGAGGTGGCCGAGGAGGGCACCGCCTTCACCGTGGATGGGGAAGCCTGGGTGTCCCGGAAGCGCGTGGTGATCGCGCTGCACAAGCCCGTGGGGTACGAGGTGTCGCGCAAGCCGCAGCACCACCAGAGCGTCTTCTCGCTGCTCCCCACCTCGTTCGCGCTTCGCGGCATCCAGCCGGTCGGCCGGCTCGACACCGACACCTCCGGCCTGATCCTGTTCACCGACGATGGGCCGCTCCTGCACTCGCTCGCCTCACCCCGGCACTCGGTGCGCAAGGTGTACGTGGCGGACCTGCAGGAGGTGGGCGCCGAGGCGGTGGCCGCGGCGCTGAACAGTGGCGTGCAGCTCCACGATGAGCCCGGCCCCATCCAGGCGGCCGACGCCGAGGCGCTGGGCCCCTCCCGCGTGCGCATCGTGCTCACCGAGGGCAAGTACCACCAGGTCAAGCGCATGGTGGCCGCGGCGGGCAACCGCGTGGCGGGCCTGCACCGCGAGGCCTTCGGCGCGCTCCAGCTCGACGCTGGCTGGCCCGCTGGGGAGTGGCGCTACCTCGAGGAGGAGGCGGTGGCCGCGCTGTCCGGGGGCCAGAAGGGGGAACTGCGGGCGTCGCCTTCGTGATCGGGCGCCGCCGGGGCCTCCCGGCCCCCCGGGTTCGGCCGCCCGGTGGGCCTCCGCGGGTCGGGCGATCCGGGGAGGCGCGGCGGGCGTATCCCTCGCCGTGCACCACCCGCTGCTGGCGAACCTGACCAAACCCGGCAAAGATGGGCGCGGCACAACCCCCATCCCCGGCACCGCCTTGTTCGCGCTCCTGCTCCTCGCCTGCACCGGCCCCGACGACTCCGCGGCGGCCTCCACCGCCCCCTCCCTCCGCCTCGTGAGCCCCGAGGACGGCGCGGTGGTCTGCGGCTCCCCCCTCGTGGTGGTCACCGAGCTGGAGAACTTCCGCCTCACCAACGAGACGATCGAGGACCCGCCCCCCGACCTCGGCCACCTCCACCTGTACCTCAACGGCCAGGAGGTGGCGCAGGCCGAGGCCGAGACCATCGAGGTGTCCGACGTGGCCGACAACGCGTACCAGCTCAGCGTCGACATCGCCCACGCCGACCACAGCGCCGTCGAGCCCTACGTGGGCGCCACGATCTACGTCACGGTGGCCGCCTCCGCGTGCAGCTCGTGATCGCCCTCCAGGCGCTCCTCGCCTGCGCCGGCGAAGGCGGCGAGAGCGCGGTGGACAGCGGGTCGGCGGCCGAACCCGGCTACAGCGTGGCCTGGTCCACCGAGCCCGATCCCCTCCTCGCCGGCGACGAGGGCATCTTCACCGAGCGCATCCTGCTCGATGGCGAGGCCATCCCCGACCTGCAGGCCAACCACGAACGTTTCGTGCACACGCTGTTCGTGAGCGCCGACCTGTCCTCGTTCACCCACACCCACATGGAGGACTTCACGGAGATCACGGCCACCGCGATCCGCTCCTCCACCTTCAACTTTCCGCTCACGCTCCCCTACTCGGGCGACTACCTCGTGGCGTTCGACTACGCGCACCACGACGCGTGGCTCCAGAGCACCGACCGCCTCGCCGTAGGCGGGAGCGTGCCCCAGCGCGAGGAGCCCGCGCTGGACTTCGCCACCAGCGTGGCCACCGGGGGGCTCGTGGTGAGCCTCACGTGGGATGTCCCGGCCGTTCCCGGCTACGAGTCGATCTTCACGGTGCACCTCACCACCGAGGGCGGCGACGAGGTCACCGACCTCGTCCCCTGGCTCGGCGCGGATGGGCACGTTGTCCTTGTGGATGCCAACCTCGGCTGGATCAGCCACACGCACGCCTGGTTCCCCGACATGCAGAACATGACGCCGGGCATGACCATGCCGCACGTGTACGAGGGGCCCGACCTCCCTTTCCACTACACCTTCCCGGTGAGCGGCACCTACAAGATGTGGGTGCAGTTCGTGCGGGCCTCCGCGCCCGACACGATCTACGCGGTGCCGTTCGCGTTCACGATCGAGGGGTAGCGCAGCCGGTTGAGGAGCCGCCACGCCGACTGCGCGATGGCGAGCGCGCCGCCGGCGCCGATGGCGAGCCCGCCGAGCTTCCAGCCCCACCCCTCCACGAACAGGAGCAGGGCGAGCCCCGCGCCCCCCGCGGCCATCCCCGCCATGGTGGTGAAGCCCATTCCCCACCAGCTCTCCACGGTGAAGCGGGCCGCGCAGGAGAGGCAGGCGTGCTCGTACTCGGTGCCGGTGGGCAGGCCGTTGTGCACGTGCGCCGTGGTGGCCACCACCGGCGCGCTCCCGCCGCAGCTGCAGCGCCGCGGGAGCGGACCCACGCGGAATCGGCGCGACGGCACGCTGGCGCCGGCCACCACCGGGTTCCAGTCGGCCTGCTTCCAGCGCCAGAAGGCGAGCGCGAGGAAAGGCAGGCCAACGCAGGTCGGCAGGAGCACCACCCCCGCGATCGTGAGCCCGAGCAGCTGCATCCAGTTGCGGATCACGAAGCCCTTGCCGCAGTCCTGGCAGCGCCACTCCTGCGTGGTGTAGCCGGCCGGGGAGCCGTTCGTGTGGTGCTCCCACGCCGTTTCGAGCAGGGCCGACGCGCGGCCGCACGCCCGACACCGGCGAACCTCCACCCCAGGCTCACCCGCCATCGAATTGCTCCCGCAAGTACGCCATGAGGTCGGCCACGTCGGCATCGTCGATGCCCTGGGCGGGCATCGCCCCCACGCCCTCCTGGATCAGGGCCTGCAGCTCGGCGTCGCTCCGGGACGGCACCACGGCGGCGAGATCGGTGGCGGCCACCCCCTCCACCTGTACGCCGGCGCCGCCATCGGCGCCGTGGCACGAAGCACAGAAGAGCGCGTAGCGCTCCTCCCCCGCCACCGGGTCGGGCGCGCAGGCGAGGAGCAGCACGAACACGCCGCAACGTACGCCGACGCGGGGCTTCCTGCACCTCGCTCGGGGGGAGGGGCGGCGTTAGCGGGCAGCATGGTCCTCAGCCTCGTGCTCCTCGGCTGCGCCGGCACCGGCGAACCCTCCGACACCGCCGCCGACACCGGCGGTGGCGATACCGGCGAGACCGCCGAGGACACCGGCCTCCCCACGGGCACATTCAGCCTGGCCGAGGCCACCGCCACCTTCCAGGGCGGCGCCTCCTACGCGGCCGGCAACGCCGTGGCGTTCGTCCCCTCCCCGTCCGGGCCCGCCGGCGTGGCCGTCAGCGCCTACTTCACCAGCCGGGTGTGCCTGTTCGATGCCCCCGTGGCGGCCGGCCTCCACGCCCTCGACGAGGGCGACACCTGCTGGTCCAGCGGCGGCACCAGCGAGTACTTCGGCTACGCCATGGCCGTGGGGGAGGACCTCGACGGCGATGGCACCGCCGACATGCTGGTGGGCGCCATCGGCGATCGCACCATCGCCGCCGACGCCGGCGCCGTCTACCTCATCGGCTCGCCCACGGCGGGCGGCGCACAGGATGCCAAGGCCGAGCCGACCGTGTTCCTGGGCGAAGCCGGCGCGGACTATGCCGGCTCCTCGGTGGCCTTCGCCGGCGACGTGGATGGGGATGGCTTCGGCGATCTGCTCGTGGGCGCCCAGGGCAACGACGGCGGCGGCGTGGGCGGCGGGAGCGCCTACCTCCTGCGTGGCCCCTTCGCGCCGGGCGCCCACCTCCTCGCCGAGGCCGACAGCATCGTGCAGGGCGCCGGCCCCCTCGCGCAGGCCGCCCCGCCGCCCCACGGCACCCCCGCCGGCGGCGACGACGTGGGCGTGACCCTCGATGGCATCGGCGACTTCAACGGCGATGGCCTCGACGACCTCGCGCTCGGCGCCATCGGCAACGAGATCGGCGGGGTGGCCGCCGGCGCCATGGGCATCTTCCTCGGCCCCCTCCGGGGCGGCGCCATCCCCTTCGAGGAGGCCGACCAGCTCTACCTCGGCGATGCCACCACCTTCGGCACCGCCGAGTCCGTGGCCGCCGGCCGCGATCTGAACGGCGATGGGTTCGCCGACGTGCTCGTGGGCGGCGCGTTGCAGGGCACGGGCACCACCTGGCTCGTGAACGGCCCCGGCACCGCCGGCACCACCGCCTTCACCAGCATCCCCACCACCTTCGTCGGCGAGAGCACCGAGGACTACGCGGGCACCGCCGCGGCCGCCGCCGGCGATGTGGATGGCGATGGCGAACCCGACATCCTCATCGGCGCCTCGGCCCGGCTCGAGCTCCAGCGGGCCGGCGCGGCCTACGTCGTGCGCGGGCCCTTCGTCGCGGGGGTGCATTCCCTCGCCGATGCCGACGCTACCTGGCTCGGCGAAGCCGGCGGCGACAGCGCCGGCCGCGTGGTGGCCGGCGGGATGGACGCCGACGGCGATGGCCTCTCCGACATGCTGGTCGGCGCGCTCTACAACGACGGGGGCGGCGCCTTCGGCGGCGCGGCGTACCTGATCGGCTGGCGCTGAAGGCGGCGGGCGGATGCACCGCGCCGCACCGCCCACCTCCCTCCCCGAGCTCGAAGCTCGGGCCGCTGCAATCATCGGCCTCTCCCTCGGCCAGTTGGCCGCCGACCTCGGCGCCGGGGTGCCCACGGAGCTTCGTCGGGCGAAGGGCTGGATCGGGCAGCTGGTGGAGGCTGCCCTCGGCGCCGAGGCGGGGTCGAAGCCAACGCCCGACTTCGAGGCCCTCGGTGTGGAGCTCAAGACCATCCCCGTGGCCGAGGATGGCCGCCCCCACGAGTCCACCTTCGTGTGCACCGCCCCCATCGAGGGGGCCTTCGAGGCTTCGTGGGAGGAGTCGCGGGTGCGGCGAAAGCTCGCGCGGGTGCTGTGGGTGCCGGTGTGGGGGCGTCGCGGGGAGGACCTCGCCACGCGGGTGATCGGCCGCCCGCGGCTCTGGGTGCCCGATCCCCAGGAGGAGGCGGCGCTGGCCCAGGACTGGCGCGACCTCTCCGAGCTCATCGTCGGGGGCGAGCTGCACCGCATCCACGGCCGGCTCGGTCGCGTGCTCCAGCTCCGGCCCAAGGGGGCGAACGCGGGCGACTTCGCGTGGATGATGGACGAGGAGGGCGAGTGGGTACGCGCGGTGCCGTACGGCTTCTACCTGCGGGCGCGGTTCACGCGGGCGGTGATCGGGCGGCGGCGCCGCGAGGGGCCGTAGCCTGCGCCCACCCCGAGGTGGGGCGGACGGCCCTCGCCCCGACCCTGCCTTCCGGATCAATCGCAGTTGTCCGCGAACACCACGCCGGCGGCCTGTTCGCGCTCCGCGCGGTTGGCACCCACGGTAGGAAGCCAGCCCGTGCCCAGGCCGACGGTGCTGGCCTGCGAGGCGGCCTCCACGCTCGTAGCCGGCGCCACCCAGACCGCCCCCAGCCGTTCGGAACGACGCGTCCAGGGTGACTCCGCGCACGGCAAGGTGACGCTGCAGTCACCCTTCGGCGCGGCGATCGCGGTCGTGCGGCAGCCCGACGGCGCCCCCGCCCTGGCCGTCGGCGCGCCCGGCACCCAGGCGGGGAGTGGCCTCGATGCGGGCGCGGTGTGGCTTTGGACGGCGGAGACGCTCCGCAGCCGCTAAGGAAAGCTCACGAACAGGTCCGCGAGGTTGTCCTGCACGGCCGCATCGCCGAGCCGCGGCAGCCCGAAGATGACCTCCACGGAGGCGAGGAGCGAGCTGTGGTAGTACGCGGCGTGGCCGATGTAGCCGCCGCCCTTCGCGAGCGGCGAGAGCACGATCATGCCGATGGGGTACTCGCCGCCCTCGCTCTCGTCCCACGTGATGAACAGCACGCCGCCGTCGGCCCACGCCGCGGAGGCGAGGATTTCCGGGACGGCAACGGCCAGCCAGTCGTCGCCGTTCTTCACCTGCGAGTCCGTGGCACAGCCGCTGTCGTTGTGCATGTCGTTGCACTGGTTGGGGGTGATGAAGTTGTACTCGGCCACCGTGCCCGCCGCGAGGTCGCTCGAGAGTTGGGTGTGGGGCGCCATGTGGTCGATACAATGCGCCGCGGAGGTGGAGGGCGGCGAACCCGAAACGTCCGCGAAGTACAGGAAGGGGTTGTGCTTGGGACCGTAGAGGGCGTAACTCTCGATGGGACAGATGCCCGAGGGAGCATCCTCCTGGTAGCTACGCCAGGAGCGTCCCGCCGCGTCGAGCTGGGCGCTGAGGTGGTCGGCCGAGCTCACGTTGTCGGCGTTGGGGTCGTCGTCGTTCCAGACGTCCTGGTTGCTTCCGGACTCCATCCACAGGTAGTTGGGCAGGCTGGGAGGGAGGCGACATCCTCTACCTCCACGGCCGGAGCGGCATGTACCTCGAGACGCCCGCCGGGGTGGCCGGCCCGAACCACCTCCTCGCCATGTGTCGCGACGGCCTGCGCGTGCCCCTCGCCCTGGCGCTGCAGAAGGCCCGGTCCACCACGGAGCCGGTGCGGATTCGGGGCGTGCGCGTGCGGAGCGACCGGCACATCACCACCACGAACCTCACGATCTGCCGACCAACCGCCACCCCGCCGACCTCGCGGGAGTCGGCGCAGTACCTCGTCATCCTCCAGGACGTCACGACCGACTCCGACCCGCCCATTTCCTTGGCGCCGGCCGCCCGCTCCCCCGACGTGGAAGAGGAGCTGCACGCCAAGGAGGAGCACCTCCTCGCCGCCAACGAGCAGCTCGCCACCGCCAACGAGGAGCTTCACTCCAGCAACGAGGAGCTGCAGTCCGTGAACGAGGAACTGCAGTCCTCCAACGAGGAGCTCGAAACCTCCAAGGAGGAGGTGCAGTCGATGAACGAGGAGCTCGTCACCGTGAACGCCGAGCTTCAGGCCAAGCTCACCGACCTCTCCCGGGCGAGCAACGACATGAACAACCTCCTCGCCAGCACGGGGGTGGGCACCGTGTTCCTCGACCCGCAGCTCCGCCTCCTGCGCTTCACCCCCTCCGCCACGCGCATCATCCACCTCATCCCCTCCGACGTGGGGCGCCCCATCGCGCACATCGCCGCCAACCTCGTGGGCTACCACCGGCTCGTGGAGGATGCGCAGGCGGTCCTGGACACCCTGACGCCGGTCGAAACCGACGTGCAGGCCCACGATGGCGTCTGGTACCGGATGCGCATCCTCCCCTACCGCACGATCGACAACGTCGTGGAGGGGGCGGTCATCACCTTCATCGACATCACCGACATCGTGCACGCGCGGGAGGCCTTGCAGAAGGCCGACGGGCTCCTGCGTCTCGCGGTCGTGGTTCGTGATGCCTACGACGCGATCACCGTGCAGGACCTGCAAGGCCGCATCCTGGCGTGGAACCCCGGGGCGGTGCGGATGTACGGCTGGACGGAGTCCGAGGCCCTCGCGTTGAAGGTGACGGACCGGGTGCCCGAGTCGGCGCGCGCAGGCGAGCTGTCCCGATTGCGCCAACTGAGCGAGAAGCGGGTGATCGAGGGGTACCGGACCCGCCGATGCACCCGGAGCGGCGCCGAGTTCGTGGTGTGGATCACCGCGACCGCGTTGGTGAACGAAGCAGGCGTGACCTATGCGATCGCCACCACCGAACGGTCGGG
>CAISIK010000074.1 GCA_903885375.1 uncultured Pseudomonadota bacterium | reverse complement strand
GATGGTGACGTCGTTCTCGGGGGCGGCGGCCCAGCTGTCGGGCGGGCAGGGCGGCGGGGTGGCGCCGCCGAGATTGCCGGACACCAGGGTGGCCTCGGCCTTGGCGCCCGCAGTATCGGTGACCACACGGGGAATCTGCTCGTTCCACAACATGGCGAAGTAGGCCTTCACCATCTTGCTGCGCGCCGGGAGGTTGAGCCAGATCTGAAAGAGCTCGGCGGGGTTGTCGGTGTCCTCGTTCAGGAGCGGGAACATCTCCGCGTGCACCACGCCGCCGCCAGCCGTCATCCACTGCGCGTCACCGCAGCCGAAACGTGCGGTGGCGCCGAGCGAGTCGGAGTGATCGATGAAGCCGCGACGCGCGAGGGTGACGGTCTCGAAACCCCGGTGCGGGTGGCTGGGGAAGCCGGGAATGCTCTGCCCGTGGTACATCCGCCAACCATCCTTGCCCGCGAAGTCCATGCCGAGGTTGCGGCCGGACAGCGACGCGGCGGGCCCCATGTGCTCGTTGCCGCGCGGGTAGGCATCATCGTGGTGCACGCAGAACAGGAAGGGGTCGAGCGTGGGCCAGGGGGGAGCGCCGAGCGGGACGGCGCGGAACGGGCTGGGGGTGGACATCCGCAAAAGCTAAGCACCGCCGCGCCGAGCGGGGAGCTAAGGAGTTGTCATGCTCCCCCGTACCCTGCTCGCCTCGGGCGCTTTGGTGGTGGCCTCGGGCCTCCCGTGCTGCCTCAACCTCGGCGACGACCCGGTGGCTCCCGGCGTCGGCACCGCCGGCGAGCCCGCCGGTGAGCATCGCTACGTGGTGTCGGCCACCACGCTGAAGCTCCGGGCCTCCCCCGACCGCACGGCCGCCGAGCTCGCGGCCATCCCGCGGGGCGCGGAAGTCGTGGTCACGGGCGCTTCGCAGGGCTTCGAAGAAGCGTCGGGGATCAAGGGCGGCTGGTCGCCCGTCTGGTACGCCGGGACCTCCGGCTACGTCTTCGATGGCTTCCTCTTGCGCTTCCCCCCACCCCCGGAGGGCTGCACCTCGCTGTCCGCCTGGGCCGCGGCCATCGGGTTCGAGGGCGCCGAGGTCGTGGAGTCGGTCAAGGACTGCAAGAGCATGGGCATCGAGGAGGGCGACACCTGCGACCGCACCACGCGGCAGCCCCTCAAGGGCGGCGCCGCCCTGTCCGTGAACACCGGCTACGAGTGGGGGTCGGAAACGCTGTACCTGCCCGGGGTCACGCGCGAGTCCTTGTGGGCGGCCGGGCGCTCCTGCTTCGGTTCGGACCCCGACCTCCGCGGCCTGGAGCTGCCGAGGGAGCCGGGGCGGGTGCCGGGCGTCAAGGTGGCGGACTCGCCGGAGGGCCTCACCGCCGTGGTCGATGGCCCCAAGGCCGGGTGGGAGTATTCGCTTGGTTGCTTCGACTATGTGCACGTGGTGCAGGTTTCCGGCGGCGCGGAGCTCGTGGCCGGCGGCGGCTGTTGACAGTTATCAACGATTTCGGCTGACATTTGTCGGCGGCGATCCGGTGGGCCACAAGGTACAGTTGGAAGGTGATGGTCCTGCTCGCTGCCTTTGCCTTCGCGTGCGACTCGCCGCTGTACCGGGTCCTGGCCGAGCCGGCGGTGCCGGCGAAGGGCAAGGCCGTGATCACCGGCGATGCGTCGCTCGATGGTGTGCCGGTGGTGGGCGCGCGGTTCGTCACGCGCAGCACCGCGAGCGTGGATGCCTGGCGCACCGTGCTCGGCCGCCCGGAAACGCAGGACGATTGGATGCCGGAGAAGTTCGGCTACGACGTCGTGGAGAAGATCGACGCCACGCACATGTACCTGCAGGTGAACGTGGGCTTCCTCTTCGGCGCCGTCACCATCCACCGCCAGATCGTGGCGCAGATCGGCGGCACGCTCACCGGGAGCGAGCTGGTGAGCTGCTGGAAGCGCCTGCCGCACGAGCCCTGGGCCGCGGAGGTGTCCCGGTGGACCAACGACTCCGACTGGCAGGGGGCGAGCGCCGGGTGGTGGAGCGTGCGGCCCGACGGCGAGGGCACGATCGTGGGCCACCAGTGGTGGAGCGCCACCGATGGCGTGCCGGCGGCCGTGCTCAAGTTCGGGGCGTCGAGTACGCTCCCCGACCTCATCGATGCCTTCGATGCGCGGGCGCACGCGGTGGGCGGGGCCTGAAGCGGCGCGTTAGCGGCGCTCATGCGCATCGTTCCGGCTGTCTGCGGCATTGCGCTGGCCATTTTCCCCGGTGTGGCGTGGGCGGGCAAGGCGGATGCCGTCGAGCGCCTCGTGAAGGAGGGCAAGTGCGCCGAGGCGGTCACCCGGGTCGATGAGTGGGAGTCCCGCGGCGCCCTCGGCGAGGAGGCGGGCGATCTCACCGCCCTGCGGGTGGAGGCGGCGCTCTGCAAGGCGCGCGCGGCCGACTCGCTCGCCTCCTGGTCGGAGTACCTCGCGCGCTTTCCGGACAGCGTGCACGCGCGTGGGGCCCGCACGCGGGTGGATGAGCTCGCCTTCGCGGCCGCCCAGGCGGAAGGCACCTCGGAGGCGATGCGTGCCTTCGTGGAGCAGCACCCCGCGGCCCCGCAGGTAGGCGAGGCCCAGAAGCAGGCGGAGGCCTGGGACTTCGACGATGCCTCGAAGGCGGGCACCCCCGAGGCGATCCGCCGCTTCCTCGCCCGCTACCCCACGTCCACGCTCCGCGAAGCCGCGTGGGAGAGCGTGGTGCAGAAAAACCCCGGTATCTACCTGATCACCGAAGGGGGCGAGCCCCGGTTGATCGCCTCGGTTCCGGTGGAGGGTGACCGGATCACCATGCCCGTGGGCGTTCCCGGGGCCGGCGCCTACCCGCTGGTGGCGGTGAACCAGCCAGGCGCGGGCGTGGGCGTCACGAGCGACTGGTGGTCGCTGCGGGCGGTGGTGTACGACGAGGAGGGGCAGGCCCGGCTCACCGCAGTCGCGCCTGCCGGGCGCGAGCTGGCCGACCGTGTGGGCGGCGAGCCGCCCGGCCCGGAAGCCAACCTGCTCGACCTCGTGCGGGCCCCGGGCTCGCACATCGCGCGCGTGGCCACCCCCCGCTTCCCGCTCGCGCTGCCCGGCCATTGCAGCGGCTCGGGCCGGTTCGCCTTCGTGCTGGAGTCGCCGGGCGTGGCCGCCCGCGCCTTCCCCTTCTCCGTGTCCTGCCCCGAGCGGCTCGACACCGACTCGCCGCTCGCCACCCTCCTCGGTTTCCTCGACGCCGCGGAGGCCGGCGACCGCACGCTCGCCCGGCAGCGGTGGGGAGCGCTCCTCGAGTCGCCGGCGGCCAGCCACCTGCGCGGCTGGCTGGCCGTGGCCGTGGGGGGCGACCCGTGGGAGGCCCTCGTGGACCGGCGGCCGGCGGCGGGCGACTGGGTGGTCTGGACCACCCAGCCCGATGGCTCCCTGCTCTCCTCGTGGCTGCGGGTGGACGAGAGCGCTTCCCGCGTGCTCGCTGTCCGGCCGGGGTGGACGATCGTGGCCAACGGCGCCCTGCGAACCACCGTCGGGCTCCCGGCGTGCGAGCGGGTGGTGGGCTCGCTGGGGAGCACGCTGTTCTGCGCGGGGAACGACACCCCCGAGGTCGTTTCGTTGGACGGCAACCCGCTCGCCTGGGCCGCCCCGCCGGAGCCGCTCCTCGCGGCGGCGGGCATCAGCGCGCCGTTGGCGCCCGAGTCCGTGGTGGCGGTCGGCCCACGGTGGCAGGCGGGCACGCTCTGCATGTTCTGGCGCATCCGCTCGGGTGCCCAGCGCGATGTGCTCGCCCCCGCGCCCGAAGGCTGGGTGGAGGCGCTCGCGCCCACGCCCGCGCTCGCGCGCTGGCTGGGCGAGAACGCCGGTTCGGGGGCCTTCGGCGCGGCGCGGGTGGAGGCCAACACGGCCGCGCTCTACGCGGCGTTCACCGCGGGCTGACTGCCGACCGCCCGTCAGTGCCCGGCGGCCTTCTTCGCCGGGTCGGGCGCCACGGTGGGCGGCGCGTCGGGGGCGTTCGCCACGTACTCCAGGAGCGCCGCGAGGGCGGCCGTGGCGTCGGCGAGGGCGGCGGGGTCGACCTTGTCCACGGTGTCGGCGCGGGTGTGGTGGATGTCGAAGTAGTGCTCGTGGTCGGGCAGGAGCCCGATGCTGAGCACGCCCCGCGCGGTGAGCGGGGAGATGTCGGCACCGCCGCCCTCGTCGGAGGTGGTCATGCCGCTGCCCGCGATCCCCGCGGTGAGCCACTGGTGCTGCGCGGCCGTTCCCGTGATGCCCCACCCGCGCGGCCCGCCCCCGCCCAGATCCGACTCCAGCGCGGCCACATGCCGCTCCGTGCCGTGCGCCGCGTCGTAGGCGAGGCCCCCCCGCAGCCCGTTCTCCTCGTTGGCGAAGAGCACCACGCGCACGGTGCGCCGCGGCGCGCCCGCCTTCGCGAGGAGCCGCAGGGCCTCGACGCTCTCCACGATGCCGGCGCCATCGTCGTTGGCGCCCTGGCCCACGTCCCAACTGTCGAGGTGGCCGCCGATCACCACGATCTCGTCGGGGCGTTCGCTCCCCCGGAGCTCGCCGATCACGTTGACGCCATCGGCATCGGGGAGGGTGTGCGCCCCCAGCCGGAGCTTCACGCGCACCTCGCCGCGGGCGGCGAGCCGCTCCAGGCGGTCGGCATCCTCGGTGGTGATGGCGGCGGCGGGAATCTTTGGAAACGCAGGATCGTAGCCCATCGCGCCGGTGTGGGGGCTCGCGAGGGAGCGGGCCGTGACCGAGCGCACGAGCACGGCCACCGCGCCGAACTCGGCCGCCCGGGAGGCACCCCGGCCCCGGAACGCCACCGCCGGGCCGTACTCCGAGATGGCCGGGAAGCCCGCGCCCATCGGATGGTTGTAGACCACGATCTTTCCCTTCACGTGGGGCCCGAGCTCGCTGAACTCCTTGACCACCACCACGGGCGCCTCGATCCCCCCCTCCGGCGTGCCCACGCTGCCGCCGAGCGCGAGCAGGTCGAGCGACTCTTCGCGCGCCCCCATCAGCGTGAGGCGCTCCTCGCCGCGCACCCACACCGGCACCTTCAGGGGGTCGAGCCTCACCTTGAGGCCATCCTTGCGGAGCCAGGCGGCGCCGATCTCCTCGGCCTTCTTCTGGCCGGGGCTCCCGGCGAGGCGGTGCCCGGCACCATCGCAGAGCTCCACGAGGCGGCCGTAGATGGCATCGCGCTCGGCCTGGGCCAGCGCCCGGTAGTGCACCCAGCGCGGCCCCGTGGGGGCCCAGGAGCCCGTGGCGGGGAGCGGCTCCGCGAAGGAGGACGAGGCGGCGAGGAGCAGGCCGAGCACGAGGGGCATCGCGCCATATACCGAGGGTGCGCGTGGTAGGCTTCCCCATGGTCGTGCTGGTGCTGGGATTCGGCCCGTTCGGGGTCGTGGTGGACAATCCGGCGCGGCGCCTCGCGCTCGCGAGCACCGGCGTCGTGGGTGCCTGCCGCGTGGTGGGGCGCGAGATGCCCGTGTCCTACGATCGCTGCGAGGCCGTGACCCTCGATGCGGTGCGGGAGCTCGCGCCGGCGTTCGTGCTCGGGGTGGGCGTGGCGCGCACGCGCGCGGCCGCGGAGCTCGAGTCGGTGGGGCGGAACGCCGCCACGGCCACGGAGTCGGATGTGGATGGCGTGGCGCTGTCGGACCATGGCCAGGGCCCGCCCGAGCTCCCGGTGCAGCACGCCGAGGCGCTGGCCGGGGCCCTCGGGGTGCCCCTCTCCACCGATGCGGGCGGCTACGTCTGCAACAGCTGGCTCTACCGCTCCCTGCGCGCGGGCCTGCCGGCCGCGTTCCTGCACGTGCCGCTGGAGGGCTTCCCGCCGGACCGGCTCCGCAACGCGCTGGCCGCCTTCGTGCTCGCCCGGTCCGGGCTGGCCTGACCCGATGCTGCTGCTGGTCCTCCTCGCCTGTGCACCGGCCTGGAACCCGGATCGTCCCGGGCCGATCGAGCTGACGATCCCGCCCGGCTGGGCGCTCACCCGCAACTACCGCTTCTTCGGCAGCGCCACCGTGGTGCTCACTCGCGGCGAGGCGGCGATCTCGCTGTCGCGTCGACCGGAGCACGGCAGCGCCGGGCGGCTGCCGCTCGACCTCGTGGCGGGGGTGCGGGCGCTGTCCTGGGGGCGGCGCGTGGGGGTGGAGAACGCGCTCCTCGCCGAGCACGACTTGCTCCTCGACGGGCGCCGCGCCTGCGCCGTCACCGGCCAGCGGCAATGGCGCACGGCGCGGTCGGCGTACACGATGGTGCTCACCCGCACGCCGGGCCACACCGTGGAGATCACCCTCCACGCTCCCGGCGAGGCGCTCGACGGCTATGCCGCCGACTGGGGCGTGTTCCTCGACGGCCTGCACCTCGCCGGCCCGGTCGAGCCCGACGGCCCCCTGTTCGAGGAGGATGCGTGGCGACGTTGAGGTTCGAGCTGCTCCGCCGCGAGGGGGAATCCGCCCTGCCGTGCGTGGTCCGTACGCCGGAGGGTCGCGTGCTGCGCCTGCATGGTGACGCCGCCCCTCGCCATGCCCGGTGGCTCGGCATGCTCGACGGCGTGGCCGTATGGTCGGAGCCCGCCGACCTGCAGGGCATCGGCAGCGACGAGTGGATCGAGGTCGACGTGGCCGAGCTCATCGACGAGGTGGGCGTTCCGCTCGGCCCCGACCGCGGCGATCACGGCGGCCTCTTCGACCCGCCTTCCGAGTTTTCCCTCACTGGCGAACGAACGGGCACCCCCACCGACGAAGCGGGCGCCGAGGCCCAGCGCACCGCGCTCCTCGCGTGGATCGCCTCCAGCCTCGGGGCGGGCGCTCCGCCGCGCGACGAAGGCCCTGCGCCCGCCGCCCTGCGCCTGCGCATCGCCGACGAGCCGCCCGACCTCCTGCCGAGCCTCAGCGCACCATCGAGCACCCGCGCCGGCGGACGTGTCCTGCGCCCGCCTCCACCCTCGCCGGGTCCCGCCTCCGCCGAGCTCGACGACACCGCCACCCAGGTGAACCCGCTCGCGCCCGCCGGCCCTTCCACGGAGCACACCGAGGGCTGGCTCCCGGCCGAACGACTGGTGCGCTTCGCCCCCTTCGTGGCCGGCGGGATGCTGGTCTTGAGCGCGCTGGCCTGGTGGATCTGGGCGGTGCCGCGGCTGGGCTGACGGAGCGGGGCGATGCGGCGCGACCCACCTCGGGGGCCGCGCCGGCCGCCCCACATCGCGACGCCGTCGGGGGTCAGGTCGCGGGGCGGGCCACCAGCAGCACCTTCGACTCCTTCGTCTTCCCCTCGTGCAGGTAGCGCACGGTCACCTCATCGCCCGGGCTGCGGCTGGCGATGGCGCGGTACACGTCCTTGTCGCTGCCGATGGTCTTGCCGCCGATCGTGAGGATCACGTCGCCCGGCGCGAGCCCGGCAAGGGCGGCCGGGCTGCCCTCGGAGAGGCGCACCACGAGCGCCCCGGACTCCACCTTGAACTGCTGCAGGCCCCGGGCGTTGAGCGCGGCGGTGCCCACGCCGAGCCAGCCCCGCGCGACCGTGCCCGTTTCGCGGAGCTGGGGCACCACGAGCGCGAGGTGGTCGGAGGGGATGGCGAAGCCCACGCTGTTCGCGCCGCTCACGATGGCGGTGTTCATGCCCACGACGGCGCCGTCGATGCCGATGAGGGGGCCGCCGGAGTTACCGGGGTTGATGCTCGCGTCGGTCTGGATGAACTCCTCCAGCGCGTCGAGGTCGGGCACCTCGCGGCCCTTCGCGGAGATGATGCCGGCGGTGACGGTGTGACCGAGCCCGAGGGGGTTGCCCACGGCCACCACCCAGTCGCCGACGTTCGTGCGGTCGCTCGCGCCGAGCCGGAGCCAGGGAAGCGGCCGCGGCGAATCGATCTTGAGCAGGGCCACATCGCTCCCGCGGTCGAGGCCGACCACGGTGGCGGGGTACTCGTCGCCCGAGTCGAACTTCACCTTCACTTCGCTGGCGCCGGCCACCACGTGGTTGTTGGTGAGGATGTAGCCATCGGCGGAGATGACGAACCCGGAGCCCTGCCCCTCCTGCACGTGCTCCTTGGGCCAGCCGTAGGCGTACTGGTACATCGTGGGGATGGCCTGCCGCTGGGTGGTGTACACGTTCACCACCGCGGGGCGCACCGTGTCCACCAACGGGGCCAGCGTGAGCGAGGGGTTGAACGCGGCCGGCAGGGTGACCGGCGGCGCGTCGGTAGCCTCAGCCGAACAAGCCGAGAGCACCGCCGTGAGGAGGAGCATCGAAGGAGCGAGTCGGGTCATGCTTCCACCGGTATTCACGCCGCGCGCTCCAGGTAGGTCACTGCCTGTCGCGAGGTGTCGCTGCGTTAGGCGAAAGGGATGCGGCTGGCCGGCTACGAGGTGGATGCGCTGAGCATCGGCGGGATCGAGACCTGCATCCAGCTCCCCGAGCTCGACCTCGCCTTCGACATCGGGCGCTGCCCGCACAGCGCGGTCAAGCGCGGCCGCCTGCTCATCACCCACACCCACATGGACCACGCGGGCGGCCTTGCCTACCACGCCGCCACCCGCGACCTCTACAAGATGAAGGTGCCCACCTGGTACGTGCCGCGCGAGAACGTGGACGACCTGCACGCCATGCTCGAGGCCTTCCGCCGGCTCGACAAGAGCGACCTGCCGGTGAACCTGCACGCCTGCGGCCCGGGGGATGTGGTGGAGCTCGGCGGCGGCTGGGTGGCGCGCCCCTTTCGCAGCCCCCATCGTGTGGCCTGTCAGGGCTACGCCCTGTGCCGTCGCCGCACCCGCCTGCTGGCGGCGTTCCAGGGCCTCCCCGAGGCGGAAATCCGGAAGCGACGCCTCGCGGGCGAGGTGGTGTCCGAAACGGTGGAGTCGGTGGAGGTGGCCTTCACCGGCGACACGCTCCCCGAGGTGATCGAGCGCGAGCCGCTGGTGCGCGCCGCGCGGCTCCTCATCCTCGAGTGCACCTTCCTCGATGATCGGGTGCCCGTGGAGAAGGCCCGCGGCAGCGGCCACGTGCACCTCGACGAGCTCCTGCCCCGCCTCGGGCAGCTCTCCTGCGAGGCGCTCCTGCTCACCCACTTCTCCGCCCGCTACAGCGATGAGCAGATCACCTCCATCCTCAAACGACGACTGCCCGCCCCCTTTCAGGAGCGGGCAGTGCCGCTGCTCGCCGGACGCGCCGACGTGCGCTGAAGCTCAGTGGCCGACGATGTCGTCGTGCATGCCGAGCAGCGCGAGGAGGAGGGCGTCGGCGAGGCCGCTGCCATCGAGGTCCTGGCTGTAGGGCACGCCGAGCGTGTCGAGGGCCTGGAGCAGGTCGCCCACGAGCGCGCTGAACTCGTCTTCCGTGATGTTCATGCCCTGGTGGGTCTCGAGCATAGAGCGGCCAGTGTAGGTGCAGAAGCCGCCGGTGGCGCTGCAGACCTGGTCGATGAGGTGGCCGCGGAGCACGGCGGCATCGGTGGTGGCGAAGCGACCGTTGATGGCGTCGTCTTCGAGCACGTTGGCGAGGAAGGTGTCGATCACCACCTCGACCGCGCCGTGGCCGCCGAGCTGGTTGAAGTACACGGTGGTTCCCTGGGGGTCGGTCACGATGTCGCCGCGCATGCCGACGAGGGCCACGAGCAGCGGGTCGATCGTGGCGGAACCATCGAGGGCGTAGGGCACGCCGAGGGTGTCGAGGGCCTTGAGCAGGTCGCCCACGAGGAAGTCGAACTGCGCATCGGTGATCGCCATGTTGGCGTGCACGCTCATCATGTCGCCACCGGTGTAGGTGCACGGGCCGCCCGTGGCGGCGCAGATCTGGTCGCGCAGGCTGGCCTTGAGTGCATCGATGTCGGTGTGGGCGAAGAACCAGTTGATGTTGGTGTCTTCCGCGACGTTCTTCACGAACTCGTCGACCACGGCTTCCACCGCGGGGGCGCCGCCGATCTGCTCGTAGAGGGAGGCCTCGCCGGTCTCGCCGGTCTCGCCGGTCTCGCCGGTCTCGCCGGTCTCGCCGGTTTCGCCAGTGACATTGGTGTCGCTGGTGTCACCCGGGCCAGAGTCGCAAGCGAGGAGCGAGAGGGGGAGGAGGAACGCGAGAAGGGAACGCATCAGGGAAACTCCGATTGCTTCAGTTACGCGTGTGATCCGGAAAGGGATCGACACGAAGGACAACGAGTATACCGTGTGTCTGCGATTTGTCAACCCCCCGAAGTCAGGGCTTCACGTGCGGGTTCCAGCCGGGAGGATGCGACGGACCCGAACCGTGGCCCAACGAGCCGGCCCGGTCGGCCACCGAGGCTTCGATTCCCGGGACCGCCCAGGTCTCCGCGAGGGTGTAGTAGTCCACGCCGGTCCGGTACAGTGACACGGCCACATCGAGGTCGTTGAAGTTCCATTCGGCGGCGTAGCGGACGAGCTTGTTCTCCAGCCGAGAAGCGTCATACGGGCGTTCGATGGCGGGCTTGCCGAGGTCCGCCACGAGGTGGGCGAGGCGGTCCTGATAATCGGCGGCCGCGCTGGCGGGGATCGAGTAGCGCACCGTGGTGCTGATGGAGTGGACCCGGCCGGCGTCGGTGCGGGAGAACCGGATTTCCTGCACCTTGCCCTGCACCCGCCCGCTCTCGATCGCGGAGGGCGCGATCTCGCCGGTGCACACGGTGTGCGTCGTTTCGCGCCTGGGCGAGGGGCTGGTGGCGCAGGTGAGGGCGCGCGAGAGCACCCACGCGTCGAGCTGCGCGGGCGTGGTGCCGCCCACCTCGAGGCCCACGCGCAGGCGGGAGGGCGCGGGCGGGAGCCCCAGGGCCTTCGGGCGCGGCTCGATCGGCATCGGCGCGGCGGTGGGGGCCTCGGCCGGCGTCGCGGTCGGCGGAGCCGCCGGCGGGGCGGCGGGCGCG
>CAISIK010000073.1 GCA_903885375.1 uncultured Pseudomonadota bacterium | reverse complement strand
GACTTCGCGCCGAGGCTCCGCTCGTCCATCTGCGCGAGCTCCAGCCGGCTCAGGAGCGGCGCCCGCTCGCGCTCGATGGCCGCCAGCTCCGTGGCTACCTCGTCCTCGGTGTACACACCCTTCCGGAAGCCGGCCTGGACGCGGCTCCGCTCCAGCGCGAGCCGCTCCAGCTCGGCGCGGATCGCGCGAGCGACGTCCGCGCCGCCGGTGCCGTTGCGCTTCTGGTCCGCCTCGACCGCCCGCTCCACCTCGGCGCGGAAGTACCCCGGTTCGAGGATGAGCTGCTGGACGTACGACCACACCAGGGGCTCGATCTGGTCGGCGCGGACCGCTCGTCCGGAGGAGCAGCGCTCGCAGTTGACCTGGTCCCGATTGGCGAACTCGCACCGATAGTAGGCGTTCCCGCCGGGGGTGGTCTGGCCGCGCATCTTTCGCTCGCACCGCGCGCAGAAGGCCACCGCCCGGAGGAGGTAGTCGTACTTGAGTGGCCGAGCCGGCGGCCGGGCTCGGCCCTTCAGCGCGGTGTTCGCCGCGTCCCACGCCTCGCGGGTGACCACCGGCTCGACGGACACGGTGAAGTCAGGGTCCCACGCGGGGTTCGGCGCCCAACGGTCGGAGCAGTACACAGGGTTCGCGAGCATGTCCTGGATGGAGCGGCGGACGATGAACTTGGTCCCCGGCTCGCGCGGCGTACCCTTCGGCGTGCCGCGAGGGCGGTACTTCTGGATCCGCCCGGACGGCATGTTCCGACGCACCAACTCCCGCTCGATCTGGAGCGGCCCCATCCCCTCGGCGGCGAGACGAAAGATCTCGCGCACGACCGGTGCCTCGACGGGTGAGGCGATGTACCCCCGCTTCTCCGGGGACCACTCCAGCCCGAGCGGCGTCTGCGTGAGCGGACGCCCGCCCTTCCGCAGCACGGCGTCCTTCCGCCCGCGAAGCGTGCGCTCGCGGGTCTTCGACCGCTCGTAGGAGGCGACCGACGACAGCATGTCCTGGGTGAGCTTCTCCTCCGGCGTGATGTCGCGGAGGATGCCCTTGGGCGTGGCGAGGAGCACGCCGTGGTCGCGCAGCGCCTTCCGCACGATTGCGCGCTCGAACGGGTCCTCGGCGCGCGAGGTGCGATCGAGGTCGACGACGAGGAGGTAGTCCACTTCCTTCCGTTCGATGAGGCGCAGCGCACGACTCATTCCCGGCCGTTCCCACGCGGGGACGGTGCCGCTGAATCCGTCGTCCTCCTCCACCGACACCACGGTCCAGTCGCACGCCCGCGCGTAGTGCAGCAGCGCCTCCCGCTGCGACTCGATGGTGCCGGCCTCGCGCTGCCGGTCGGTGCTGACGCGGCAGTAGATGACGCACTTCTTCATCACGCCTCCTTCCCGCTGAGGATGTCCTTGATCTCCACGTCGCTGTCGAGGACGTGTTTCTCCAGCTTGCGCGCGAACTCCACCCACTGGCGCTTGAGCTTGCGCGGGATCATGTCGATGACCCCCGCGTCCATGAGCATGGGCCGGAGCGGGGGGTAGGTGACCAGCCGCTCGAACTGGCGGTCGATGTTCTCGTCCACCTGGTCGGCAGGGGTCTCGAACCGGAAGCCGGCCTCGTGCATCAGCTCGCGGAGGTCCCGGCCGTAGAGCTTGGCCATCCGCTGGAGCACCTT
>CAISIK010000072.1 GCA_903885375.1 uncultured Pseudomonadota bacterium | reverse complement strand
TTCGCTGGTGGGAACCATCAACCTCGACGGCACGATGCGGGTGGTGGCCGCCTCCACGATCTCGGACATCAACACGCTCGACTTCGACGGGGATGGCCTCCAGGACCTGCTGGTGTTTGACCGGGTGATCGGTCTCCTCGCACACGCCGACATCCTCCCCTGAGGCCGCCTTGGCCAGCGCCGGATCGTCAACGGCCTCCAGCCGCCACCGCGACGCTGAAGCGGCATTGCCGCCATGCACCGGGCAGCCAGTGGAGCGAGAGGCCAATCACCGAACCTGGGGACGACCGCCGGCTGTTCGCACCCATCTCCGAGCCGGCCCCCCTCACCCCGGCTGGTCCAACCACCGCACGCCGCTCACGGCCCACGCGGGCTCGCCGCCCCAGGGGAAGGCGCGCTCGGCCTCCACGAGCACGAAGGCCCAGCTCGGCTCCAGGAGCTCGGCCCAGGCCCGCCCCTCGCCATCGAGCGGCAGGCTTCGCGCGCCGCGGCGGGTGTAGAGCGTGGCCGTGAGCGTTCCCATCCAGGCGGGGGCGCGGACCTGCACCTGCAGCGTGGGCTGCGGGGGCGCCGCCACCCCACCCGAGCTCACCGAGAGGTCCACCCACGGGCCGTTCCCCGCGCTGGCCGTGCGGTCGTACACCGCGCGGAGGGCCGCCGTGGCCGAGGTGGCCCCGACGTAGGGCAGCCACGTGCGGTGGGAGAGCGGCTGCACGTCCACCCAGGCGTTGCAGAGCGCCACGAGCGTGTCCACGTCGCCGGGGCCCTCCATCCAGAGCGCGGAGGGGCGCGCGGGCCAGGACCACGGCGCGCCCTCGGCGGTGGCCTCCGCCACCCAGCCGGGGGTCACGACCGTGAACCGGTCGGCGCCGGCGCCCCCGCGAACGAGCGTGAGACGGTCCAGCGCGCCGAGGCCGAGCCAGTTCGGCGCGCCGTGCGCAGCGCGCCGCGGATTGGCGGTGACGCCCCACGCCCACACGTCGCCGCCGGCCCGCGAGCCAACGCCCACGCGCACGTCGTCGTGGGCTTCGCGCTCGGCCACGGGCACCTCGTCGTCGGCGAGGAGCAAGGCGTACCCGAGGCCCGCCGCGCGGCCGGCGTGGAGCAGGTCGGCGCTGTACCCCCCGGCGGTGGCGTCGGGCGCGGCCTCCAGCGCGAAGTCGGCGAGGAGCACGCCGCCGCTCTCCCAGTCCGCGGGGGCGTCGGCGCCCGCCTCCTCGGGCCACTCGCGCTCGGCGGGCAGCACCCGCGTGAGACGGACCTCCTCGGCCGCCTCGCCGCCCGCGAACCATCCCTTCCAGGCCGAGTACCCCGGCCCCGCCCACACCCACACCTCGCCGGCCTCCGGCCCGAGCGGCGCCCACCCGCCGCCGGCCGCGAGCGGGTAGTCCGCGCCCCCGAAGTGCACCGTCACGGCGAGGGGGCGATCGGCCTCGTCACGGGCGCGCACCCCGAGGCCGCCGCAGGCGAGCGGCGCGAGCCCCGCGTAGGTGCACCCCGGCCGGTACCCGCGCGCCTCGGCGCCGGCCGGGATCCCGCCTCCCACGGCCTCGCCCTCGACGACCGGAACGCGGTCCAGCTGGCCGCCGTCTGCCCCGAAGAGGTCGACAGCATCGGCATCGATGGGCCCTTCGAGCGGCGCGGCGTCCGCGTACCACACCGCGGGGTCGAGCTGTACGCCCCGAAGCCCGGACACGGCAACCTGGCCGCCCTCCTCCTCCACGACACCCTCCACGCCGAAGAAGGCATCCCCCTCACGCGCGATCGCGCCGTGGTGCTCCACCCCCGGCCGCGGCACCCAGACCGCGTCGGGCGGGTCGCCTTCGAGGCGGAGCTGCGTTTCGTCGGGGGCGAGTCGCCATGCGAAGGCGCCGAGCTCGACGCCTCCCTCGTCTCCGGTGACGAAGGCGCTCGCTGCACCCCGCTCGCCGAGGGGGAGGAGCTCCATCAGGAGGTCCGGCCCACCGAGCAGGCTGGCGTCCACCAACCCCCCTCCCGACCCGCCCAGCTGGGTGAGCGAGGCGTAGCTGTCGCGCACCACGAAGCGCACCCGCGCATTCTCGAGGAGCCAGTCGCCCACCCGGCCCTCGCCCCCTTCGAGGAGCTGATCGGCGCACACGATGCGGCCCACCCGCACCTCGCCGTCCGGCACCGGCTCCACCGTGCAGGGCTCCTCCGCCGGGCCCGGATCGGGCGCGCATCCCGCGAGCGCGAGGAAGAGCGCGGCGGTCAAAGGTGCTTCACGAACTCGTAGTAGTCGGCGAAGTGCACCCGGTTCACCTGCTTGCCCATCTTGATGAGCTCGCGCGCCACCGCCTCCACCGCATGCCGCATGCATACCGGCTCACGACGCGCGCTGGCCAGGATGCACGCGTTGATGGCGCTGTTCACGATGCCGCCGCCCGCGAGGACGAACTGGTTGGCGAGGTACTTGAGGTCGAGGTCCTCGCCGCGGGGGGCGTAGGGCGGGATCGACCGGTCCCAGAGCTTTTCGCGCATCTCCGGGTTGGGCATCGGGAACTCCACCACCGCGCCGAAGCGGCGGAGGAAGGCCTCGTCGATGTTCTCCTGGAGGTTGGTCGTGAGGATGGCGCAGCCCTCGAAGACCTCGAGGCGCTGGAGCAGGAAGCTCACTTCCTGGTTGGCGAAGCGGTCCTGGGCCTGCTTGACCTCGCCGCGGGAGCCGAAGAGCGCGTCGGCTTCGTCGAAGAGGACCACGGCGGTGCCGCCCTCGGCCGCGTCGAAGATCTCGCGGAGGTTCTTCTCCGTTTCACCCACCCATCGCGACACCACGCTCGAGAGGTCCACCCGGAAGAGGTCGAGCCCGAGCGAGCCGGCGATGACCTCGGCGGCCATGGTCTTTCCGGTGCCGGGGCCGCCCGAGAAGAGCGCCTTCACGCCGTACCCGCGGGCGCGGATCTTGTTCGCGCCCCACCGGTGGTACACGTTCTCCTGCTCGGACAGGTAGTGCGTGAGGTGGGTGAGCTGATCCTGCACCTTCTCGGTGATGATCAGGTCCTCCATCTTGTACTGGGGCACCACGTGCTGGGCGAGGCCGCGGAATTCGGGCCGGCTCAAGTCGCGAGCCGCCTGCCACAGGAGCTCGATGTGCGGTTCGCGCCCGCCCGCCTCGGCCTCGGCGCGCTCGAGCACCTTGGGAATGGTGGTGCCGGACACGCTGTAGAAGCGCTCGGAGATGTCCTGCGCGATCGAGCTCGACCAGCCCTTGCGCTCCAGCTGCACCTTCCACGCCTCCACCCGCTCTTCGAGGGTGGTGCGGCCCACGTGGATCGTCACGCTCGGCCGGTCCTGCCCGAGGAGGCCGGAGATGGCGCGGCGGTCGCTGCCCGACACCAGCACCGGGTAGGGGAGCGTGGTGAGCGCGCCGCCGAGCGCGAGGAGCTGGTTGCGTAGCGCCGGATCTTCCTGGGCAGTGGCCACGTTGATGACGTAGGGCAAGGCACCGCTGAGCCGCAGCTCGCGGATGAGGTCGTAGGGCTCCTCAAGGTACTGCCGCGCCCGTTCGAGGTCGATGCGGACGAGCTTTCGGTTCACGAAGCGCGCGAGGTACTGGGCCACCCCCTCGCGGAGGCCCACCGTGCTGCCGACCATCGCCACGGTGACCGGACCCTGCAACGTCCGACCGAGGTCTTCGATGCGCTTGCGGGTGGGCGCCGGGATGAAGGGCTCCACGTCGGCGTCGATCGGGTTGAAGCCCACGCTGGTGGGGAGCGCCTCCTCCTCGAGGAACCAGCGGACGAGCCGGGGGGCGGGGTGCAGGCGACGGGAGGTGTGCGTTTCGAACCCGTCGGGCGGGTTGAGCAACAACAGCCTGTGCCGGATGAGCGGGCCGCCGGGCAGGAGCCGGGCCTGCAGTGCGAGCCGCTCGCGGCGCCCGGGACGGAGCACGCGCGTGGCCATGTCTACCGTGAGGTAGGCCTGGTTGAGGTTGTCGTTGAGGTAGGCGAAGATCTTGCCGTACCCGGCGCTGATCTCGGGGGCGAGGGAGAGGAGCACGAGGTCGGCGTCGTCGCCATCGAGGCCGAAGGCCTCGCG
Source organism: uncultured Pseudomonadota bacterium (assembly GCA_903885375.1). Classification (GTDB taxonomy): domain Bacteria; phylum Myxococcota_A; class UBA796; order UBA796; family SXON01; genus SXON01. The sequence goes on along the minus strand of CAISIK010000072.1, from coordinate 27,242 downwards.
GAAGCGGCCGAAGCGGCCCCCGGGGGCATCCCGCAACGCGGCCGAGGCGAGCACGGCCTCCTCGAGGCCGTCGGGGCCGGCCGGGTAGTCGATCTCGCCGTGCGCGCGCAGGAGCGCATCCACCTCGTCGTCGGTGATGACCGAGCCCCAGAACTGGCCCTTCGCGCGCATGGCGGGGCGAGAACGTTGCCGACGGACCGCGCGCAGGAGGAGCAGGTCGGTGCGCCGGAGCCGGCGGGCGAGTTCCTCGAACACGGTGCTCATGGCGGCGATGTAACGCCGGGGCGGGGCACGAGGGGGCGCCGGGCGGTCAGCGCTTGCGGTCGAACACCGTGGGAGGCGCCGCATCGTGCAGGTAGGCGCGCAGCCAGAGCATCAGGCGGCGCCACTCCTCCGTGCGGTCCTCCTCGCGGTACACGGCCCGCATCAGCCCGTGCCAGGGCTCGACCACCAGCGGGGTGGCCGGCGGGGGCGGGCCGGGAGGGGAGCCCGGAGGCGGCGGCGGGCCCATCACGCCCTGGTAGGTGCACTCATCGCCGAGAGAGGTGTCGTCGAAGTCGAAGACGGGGAGCGTGATGGGGGGGCGCGGGTCGCGCGCGGCCATGCGTTCGGTGTCGAGCACGGCCGAGAGCGAGTTGGCGGCGGCGATGCGCTTCGTCCACGGCTCGATACCGTGCTGCTCGCATACGAACTTGAGCCAGCTGGTGTGATCGAACTGCGTGCTCACCGCGCCCTGCTTCACGTAGGGGCCGATCGCGAGGCTGGGCACGCGGAAGCCGAGCTGGCCGAAGCCCTCGGTGGTGTAGTCATCGTCGCACTGCGGGGGGGGCACGTGGTCGAAGAAGCCCCCGTGCTCATCGTAGGTGATGAGGAGAAGGCAGTTGTTCCATTGCGGCGAGCGCGAGAGCGCCTTGTAGACGACCGCGAGGAACTCCTGCCCGAGCGCCACGTGGTGGGGCGGGTGGTCGTCGTTGAACGCAAAACCGGGCTCGATCCACACCACCGGCGGGAGCGTACCCGCTTCGGCGTCGCGCACGAAGTCCTCGATGTAGCGGGACTGCGTGGCGTTCCAGGCATCGCGCACGAGCATCAGGAAGGGGAGGTCGGAGTAGTAGTACTGGTGGGAAACGCCGGCCTCGGCGAGGTGCGCCCACACGTTGGGGAGCGGGTAGCTGCCCTCGGTGGGCCAGTCGTTGCCGGGCATGCCCGCCGAGGTGCCGCAGTGGGCGTAGAAGCGGTTCGGCCAGGTGGAGCTCATCACCGAGCAGAAGTAGCGGTCGCACACCGCGTACTCGTCGGCCAGCGCCCAGGTGATCGGCACGTCGGTGCGGGTCTGGTACTGCATGACGCCCGGCCCGCCGTAGCGGAGCACGAACCCGTCGTTGGCGCCGTCGTTGTACTGGGCGTGGCCCGCATCCCAGCTGTGGGGCGGATCATCGAGACAGCCGACCTCGTTGGGGTAGGGCGAAACGGCGTTGCCCTCCGCATCGGGGTTGGACATCCCGGCGGTGAGGCCGTCGATGTCGGTCCGGCCCTCGGCGAGCGTGAGCCCGCCGAGCATGTGGTCGAAGGAGCGGTTCTCCATCATCACCACGATGATGGTGTCGATCGTGGCGGGGACGAGATCACCCGCCGTATCGCCCTCGTCGGTCTTGCACGCCTGCGCGCCGGCCGCCCCCGCGAGGGCCCCCGCCGCCTTGAGCACTGCCCGCCGGGTGACCGCCATGGCCTACTCCACCAGGTCGGCGCTGTTCCGCGGCTCCACGAGGTACTCGGGCACATCCTCGTAGCTCGTGTAGAAGAGCGGACCGGTGACCGAGCTCCAGGTGGTGCCCTCCTCGGCGTCGAAGTCGTACAGGAGGTTGTCGATGTACACGCCCGCGTCGGTCTGCACGGCGCCGTAGTCGTTGATGCCCGTCACCGCGGTGACGTCGTTGAGCTGCACGAGCACCGACTGCCACTGGAGCCAGTCCGTCTCGTCGGCCGACACCAGCTCGGGCGTGATCGTGCCGGTGCCGGTAGGGGTGATGGCGCCCGTGTCGCCTACGAAGATTTCGATGAGGCCGAAGTAGTTGCTGACGGTGCCGGTGATGTCGAACATCGTGCCGGCTTCGTAGTCGGTGTAGGCGGCGGGGGAGAACACGACCACGGCGCTGTTGGGGCCGCCCGCCGGGTCCTGCGCGAAGATGTAGGTGCGGTCATCCTCCTCGCCGAAGCTCGCCGCGCTCGACACGAGGCCGCTGAGCCGCACGGGGCCGCAGACATCGCCGGCGCGCACCGCGTACACGTCCGAGTCGAGGACCTCGCCTTCGGCGTAGGGGCCGAGATCGGCCTCGGTGCGGTTGTTGATCGACCACGCTTCGTAGCTGTAGAAGATGATGCCGGTCACGCTCTCGAAGTGGCCGCGGCACTCGTAGTCGTTGAAGACGAACCCATCGTCGATGCCGATGCCGGCGGTGAGCGTGCCGGTGTTGAACTCGTTGACGGACTCCACGGTCTGGTCCTGGAGGGTGACGGGCACGCTCTCCCAGGCATCCCAGTCCACCCCGGCGCCATCGCCCAGATCGGCGGGAGCCGGGAGCGTACCCGCGCCGGTGACGGTGATGGAGGAGGCATCCCCGACCGTGAGCTCCGTCCAGCCGAAGTACTCGCTGATCTTGCCCGAGATGGTCACCTCGTCGCCCTCGGCGAGCTGAAGCTCCGTGCCGAACTGGCCCTGGCTCCACACGTAGAGGCCGCTGCGCTCGCCGCCCGCGGGGTCCTGGATGAAGAAGCCGTCGCTCTTGCCCGACTCGCTGTCGGCCCGGGTGAGCGGCGAGGAGACGAGCGCGCCGGTGATGGTGACGGTCTCACCATCGGAAACGCGGCCCTCCCGCACGTCGAAGATCGACGCGCCGGTGCCGCCGGTGCCGCCGGTGCCGGTATCGCCACTGTCGGTGCCATCGTCCTTCTGGACAGGCGTGAGGCAGGCGGCGAGGAGGATCAGGGCGAACATGGCAGACTCCGGGTTAGCAGGCGCCGCTGTCTACACGGGGATGAGGCTGGTGACAAGTGATGTTCCTGCGCTGGCCGTAAGTGGCCTCTCGCGGTTTTACGGCAAGCGCGCGGCCGTGAACAAGCTCGAGCTCCGGGTGGAGCCGGGCGATCTCTACGGCTTCCTCGGCCCCAACGGCGCGGGCAAGACCACGGCCATCCGCGCGATCCTCGGGTTGATCGCCCGGAGTGAGGGCACCGTCGAGGTGTTCGGAGAGCGCGACCTCGTGCGCCAGCGCACCGAGATCGGCGCCATGGTGGAGACCCCCACCTTCAACGACTGGCTCTCGGCCCGTCGCAACCTGCAGATCGCGGCGGCCTACGCGGGCCGAGGCACCGCCGCCGACATCGACGAAGCGCTGGAGCGCGTGGGCCTCGGCGCCCGCGCCGGCGAGCGCGTTCGGGGCTACTCCCTCGGCATGCGGCAGCGGCTCGGCATCGCGCGTGCGCTGCTGGGTCGCCCGAAGCTGCTCGTGCTCGACGAGCCCACCAACGGCCTCGATCCGCGCGGCATGCGCGAGGTGCGCGATCTGCTCGTGGAGCTGGTGCGCCGCGATGGGTGCACGGTGTTCGTGAGCTCCCACCTCCTGAGCGAGGTGGAGGCGATGTGCAACCGGGTGGGCATCCTCGATCGTGGCGAGCTCAAGGCCGAAGGCACGATGGCGCAGCTCATCCGGCAGCTTGGCGCCCGCACGCTCATCGAGGTGGGGGTCGACGACCGGCCCCGCGCCCTCGAGGTCATCTCGCGCCTCGAAGGCGCGCGCGTGGAGGGCGATGGCGACGAGGGGCGGATCCTCGTGGCGCTCTCCGGCCCCGAAGCCGCCGACCTCAACCGGGTGCTCGTGCAGGGGGGCGTGGCGGTGTCGTCGCTCGTGCCGCGCGCCGGCTCGCTCGAGGAGCTCTTCCTCTCCGTCACCTCTTCCGAGCCGGGGGTGGCGTGATGCCTCGCCAGTTCTTCGCCATGGTCCGCGTGGAGATCCTGAAGGTCTACACGCGCGGGAGCGGCATCGGCGCGCTCATCGTCGCCCTGCTCGTGCCCGTCTTCGCGGTGCTCGCCATGCACGCGCTGATGGGCATGCAGGACAGCGCCCAGTTCAACGGCCAGCCGCTGCGCGGGTTCCTCCAGTTCGATGTGGTGGCCGTGGCCGGCAAGGCCCTCTGGGCCCGCAACTTCTTCGTCCTCCCGCTGCTCCTCTTCCTCGCCACCGGCGCGAGCGTGGCCGGCGAGAACGCCGACCGCACCCTGCGTGAGCTCATGGTGCGGCCCGTGCCGCGCTGGAGCATCCTCGCCGCGAAGGCCATCGCGTTGTGGACGCTCTCCGCCGCCACCCTCGCCATCACCTTCGTGGGCGCCGTGGGACTCGGCTGGGCCTTCATCGGGGCCCCCGCCATCGACCAGTCCGTGGCCGAAGGGAGCGAGTCGCTCCTGCGCTTGAGCCTCGGCTACTCGGCGAGCTTCATCAGCGACATGGCGCTCATCGCGATCGGCATGGCCCTGTCCAGCTTCGTGCGCTCGGTGGGCGGCGTGGTGGCGAGCCTCATCCTCGTGCTCCTCGCCGACCGCGTGGTGTGGCTCATGCTGAAGGGCCTCGGTTTCGTGCTCCAGGAGGAGTGGCCGAAGACCGCCGTGCAGTGGACGCTCGTGGGCGCCATGGGCTGCTGGGAGAACTGGGAAACGGCCTTCGAGCCCGGCCAGTTCGTGGCCGTGGTGGCCATCACCCTCGGCGCCACGGCCGTGGCGATGCTGCGCTTCTCGCGGACCGACGTGCCCTGATCAGGGTGGCGGAACCGGCGGCCCCTGGAAGGGCGCGAGGCGGATCACGAACCAGGCGAAGGTGAGCAGGACCGTGCTGGCGGCCCCGATCACCAGCGCCTGCTTGCCGCGCACGGTGTCGCGCCAGGCCAGGGCGCCGGCGAAGGCGAGCACGGGGCTGAAGAGGAGCGTGGCGCCGGCGAGCCCGAGCAGCTGCCCCGCGCGCAGCGGCGGCGCATCCTCGCCCTCGCCGCTGACGAGCGCTTCGGCCGCCCGCAGCCGGGCGACGGAGGGGCGGAGCGGCTCGCCCCGCTGGATGCGCGACTGCACCTCGAGGAGCTCGCGCTCCCCGAGCATCCGGCGCGAGGCGAGCACGGAGAGCGCCGCCTCGCCGCGATGGGGCAGGTGCCCGCAGGCCGCACAGCGCCCGAGCGGGAGCTCCTTGGGGCCGCCGCAGCGGATGCACACGCTACCCAACCGGCGCCTCGTCGAGCAGGATCACCTGCTCCACCGCGGCCTCCGCGGCATCGAGCTGACCCTCCCACCAGGCGGGCCAGCCCTCGCCCGCGGGGGCGTGCATCGCCACGAGCACATCCGGGCGCCCGAGCTGCACGGCGCCCACCCAGCCTACGGCGGCGCGCACCTCCGGGCCGGCGAAGCGGAGCGGCAGGAGTCGGCCCGCCTCGAAGAGCGCGGGCTCCTCCGGCAGCGCCACGAGCCCGCTCACGGCGGCGGGCGACGCGGCGAGCGCAGCGATCGCGGCGCGCAGGTGCCCCTGCCGATCGGCCGACCAGCTCCGCGCAGTCTCGCCCCAGGCGGCGGGGGCCAGGGGCGAAGCCGCCAGCCGCCCCCGAAGCCCGAGCAGGAACGCGCCCAGCCAGCCCGGCCGGTCGGGCCCGCTCACGGCGAAAGGAACGGCCCCCACGAGGAAGCTGCGCAGGTCGAGCGTGAGGCTGCCGGGCCGGATGAGCGCGCCCACCGCCAGCTCGCAGGTGGGACCCCCGGCGAGCGCATCCACGAGGCGGACATCGCGCACGGCGTGGTGGCGCAAGGTGGCGAACTGGGGAGGGTCGAGTCGGAGGCGCACCCGCACGCGCACCACCCCGCCAGCATCGGGCGCGAGCAGCGCATCCAGCCCGTGCGCGCCCGAGTACCGGGCCGACACGAGGAGTGGCTCCTCCGACACCTCCACCTCCGAGGCTCCCCACCCCTCGAGGAGCGCCCGGAGCACAAAGGGGTCGACCAGCGCGAACGCCAGCTGGAGCGCATCGCGCAGGGCCCGGCCCTCCTCCCACGGCAACGACGCCCGCTCGAGGCGCCCCATCCTTCGCGGGCCAGAAAAACCCCGCAGGCCATTGGCCTCGATCTCCTCGACCAGCATGGGCTCGAAGTATCCACCGAACCTCCTCCGGCGAGCGGCCGACGCCAGAAAAGCCAACGGGAGCACTCACGTACCGCCGCGGCCTCACCGATCGGGGTGTCAGGAGTTCAGCCATGGAAACGCTACCCGGAAGCCTCTGGCTCACTCGCCCCGGCGACATCCAGACCCACCTCGCCTGCGCCGCTGCCGAGCGGAGGCCGGTCACGATCATCGGCGGCGGTCTCCACGCCGACGGCGTCTTCCAGGCGCCCGAGGTATCCGGACCCACCTTCCAGCCAGACACGCGCACCATGGTGCCCGCGCCGCGAATCGGCGCCACGGTGAAGGCCGAGTACTGCGCGCGGACCGACGCCTACTCGTTCTTCACGCGCCTCATCACCGTGGATGCCCGCGGGCGCTGGCTGCTGCAGGCGCCCATGGCGGTGGAGCGGTGCGAGCGGCGCACCGCAAACCGTCACGTCGTCGTGGGCGTGTCGGGGTTCTGCTTCCGGCTCGTCACGCAGAGCGGGCAGCCGCTCCTCGGGCTCTACGACCTCTCCGACCAGGGCATCGCCATCGTGGCGGACTCCCGGCGTCATGTCTTCCACGTGGACGAGCGGATCTTCGGCGTGCTCCACACCCCGGGGGAGATGCCGCTCGAGGCCGAGGTCGAGGTGCGCCACTGCCGCGACTACCCCCGCCAGCCGCACCTGCGCATCTACGGAACGCGCTTTGTCGGCCTCAACAGCGAGGTCCAGGCCTCGCTGAGCGAATTCGTGATGAGCTGGCGGCGCCCCACTCCGCTGTAGGCGGGCCCGCGGTTGCGTGACGATCGGGACGCTTTCCGGTTAGCATTGCGCGATCTGGATTGCCCGATGAAGCTCCGCACCCTGCTGTTCGCCTCACCCACCCTCCTCCTCCTCGCCTGCGATGGCGGGGAAAAGGAAGAAACCGGCGGCGGAAAGGACACGGCCACCGACACCGCCGACACGGGCACCGACACCGGCTCGGATACTGACACCGGCACGGACACCGGCCAGGACTCCGACACGGGCGACACCGCACAGCCCGTGCTCCCCACCAACGGCTACTTCGGCCCCCCCACCGTGATGGTGCTCGCCGATGATGGCTCCGGTGGCGCCATCGGCTACCTCATCGACCCCACCACGGGCGTGGCCACGGCGGTGGCCGACCTCGCGGTCAGCAAGACGGCGGCGCTCGCCTGCGCCGGCCAGATGGTCTGGGTCATGGACGATCAGGGTGGCAGCAGCACCGACAACGCCTACGGCGTGGAGGCGCGCTCCGGCGCCATTGCGCAGACCATCCCCCTCGGCGCCGGCTTCGCCGGCCAGACCGCCCTCTACTTCGCCGAGACCTACTGGTTCGGCGGCCTCGGCTCCGCCTCGCTGCTCTCCTTCGATGGCACCGGCACCGCGGGCGGCACGGTCGACCTGAGCTCCCTCGCCGATGCCGATGGCAAGCCCGAGGTCACCGCGCTCTTCCCCGCGGAAGGCTCGGCGGTGGCGGTGCTCCGCCGCGAGAACACCACGGCCGGCTCCTACGAGAAGAGCATGGTCGCGCTGATCGACCTCGCCGCGATGAGCGTGACCAGCAGCGCCAGCCTCGAAGGCCGCAACGCCGGCCGCGCCGCCACGGGCGCCCCGGGCGGCCTCGCCGTCGACATGCGCCTCTGGGCGACCGATGCCGGCGGCATCGAAGGCTTCGACCTGACCACCAACGCCAGCAAGGGCCGGAGCGTCGAGTACGCGCCCGCCGAGCGGATCGCGGCCCACAGCGCGGGCACCGACGGCACCTTCTGGGTGGCGCTCAAGAGCGATGGGGTCACCAAGGCCCACCACTACCTGCACGATGGCACCGAGCTCGACACCGGCTTCACCGTTTCGCCGAGCGGCGACCTGCTCACCACCGCGCCGGGCGGCGTCTTCGTGGGCGAAGGCTCGGTCGTGATGCCCTACGAGGATCGCACCGGCACCGCCGGCACCGCCATCTCCATCGGCTCCAAGGTGCTGGCCATCCAGGGCTGCACCCCCCCTCCCCGCGAGCCCGACACGGGCGACACCGCCGCCAACCCCTGAGAGGCGGGTCAGAGCGAGGCCACGTACCTCATCATCCCTTCCCGGAAGGGTACGGTCGGGCGCCACCCCAGCCAGGTGCGCGCCAGGCCGATGTCGGCGTGCGTGAGCGGCACATCGCCCGGCTGGACGGGTAGCCACGACACCCGGAGCTGACGCCCGGTGGCGTCGGCCACCGCCGCCAGCATCTCGGTGAGCACCACGGGCTTGCCGCCGCCGAGGTTCACGATGCGGAAGCCCTGGGCCCGGTCCAGGCCGAGCAGCAGCCCGGACACGATGTCGGAGACGTAGGTGTAATCGCGCTGGGAAGTGCCATCGCCGTACACGGGGATGTGCTTGCCGGCCCGCGCGAGCTGCACGAAGCGGGCGATGGCCATGCCCGGCCGCTGGCCCGGCCCGTACACCGTGAACAGCCGGGCGGCGGTGACATCGAGGCCCGACGCGAAGCAGAACAGCTCGGCGGCGCGCTTGCTGGCCGCGTAGGGCGAGGCGGGACGGTCGGCGGGATCGGACTCCGATGACGGGCCACCCGCGTTGCCGTACACGCTGCTGCTGCTGGCAAAGACCATGCGCCGCACGCCCCGGTCGGCCATGCCGCGGAGCAGCGTGAGCGTGCCCCCCACGTTCACGCGCCCGTAGGGCTCCGGGTCCTCGATGGATTCCCGCACGCCGGCCCTCGCGGCGAGGTGGCAGACGGCATCGATGTCCTGAAGGCAGTCGCGCACCACGGCGGGGTCGCACACATCGCCCCGCACCACCTCCGCGAAGGGGGGCGCCTGCTTCAGCGCCGGGTCGTAGGCGTGGTCGAAGTTGTCGAGCACGCGTACGCTATCGCCGCGGGCGTACAGCGCACGACACAGGTGTTGGCCGATGAAGCCGGCGCCGCCGGTCACGAGGACGTTCATGCCCTACTCGAAGCTGCGGAAACGATCGAAGAGGGTGGACTGCCGACTGCGGAGGCTCACCTCCCTCCCCTCGATGAACCCGCGCTGCATACGCGTGCGGGGCTCGAGCGGATCACCGCCGGCCACCACAAAGGTGGCCGGACGACCGGCCGCCACGGTGCCGAAGGGCAGGTCCCAGACCTTCGCGGCGTTGAAGCCACAGGCCGCCGCGATGGCCGCCCCGTAGGGGAGCCCGGCGGCCACGGCCACCACGGCTTCCGTGGGCAGCTCGCGCAGGTTGTGCGCGCCCCCCGCCCGAAGCACGAGCGGCACGCCCGCGGCGTGGAGGATGGCCGCGTTCTCGTAGCGCGCGTAGAGCGTGTCCCAGTCCGAGGGCTGGGTGGTGACGGGCGCGAGGAGCACGGTGGCGCCGCTGTCGGCGATCTCGCGGGCCACGAGGCTGCCCTCGGCGCACCCCGCCAGCACGACGGAGAGCTTGTACTCGGCCGCGAGCGAGAGGGCGGCTACGATGTCGTCGGCCCGGCTGGCCGAGAGGATCACGCGCAGCTCGCCGGTGCGGATGGCCCGCCAGGCCTTCTGGGTGCGCGTGAGCACCTCGGGCTTGGGGGCTTCACCCGCCTTCGGCTTCTTCGCCTTCGGGTCGGGCGGGGCGGGCGGCTCGTTCGCGTCGAGCAGCTCGCGGAGCTTCCACAGGAGCCCCATGCGGCTCCGCGCCTGGTTCGCGAGGCTGCCGGTGCCCTCGCGGCCGAAGTGCACGACCACCCCGGCGCCGCTCTGCACGGTAGCATCGGCCACGCGGGTGCCCGCGAAGCGCATCCACGCCGCCTGGCCGCTCACCACGCCGCCCGTGGGCATGACCAGCCCCCCGAGCACCCCCTGGCGCCGCGCCACCGGGAGGAGCGCGCTCATGGGGTTGTAGCTCTCCTCGGCGCGGATGGCCGGGAGCGCACCATCGCTCCCTTCGGCCTCGTCGTGCGTGCCCGCTTCGAGATCGATCTCCCACAAGCCGATGCCGCTGCCGCCATCGAAGAAGCCGGGGAAGATGCAGGCGCCGCCGAGGTCGGTGCCCGACCGCACGGCCGGGCCGACCTCCACGATGCGGCCGGCCTCCACGCGCACGCCTCCTGGCATCTCCGACCCGTCGCCCACGAGGATGCGGGCGTTCTGAAGGGTGAAGTTCGCGGGCGCGCCCTCGAGATAGCCGCCGGCATCGGCGGGCAGGGCGTCGGGACGGCTCGCCGGCACCGGCGAGGTGAGCGTTCCCCCCGACGTGCTCACCGCGGGGGGGAACGCCGCATGCGCGGCACCGGAGGCGCCTGCCAGCCCGGCAACGACGCCGGACAGGAGGCCGCGGCGGCTAACGTCGGCCATCGGGATTGCCCTCCACGGCGCGGTCGTACACGAGGCTGCCTTCGATCCAGGTGCGCGTGACCCGGGCGGTGCCCTCGAGCGGGTACTTGTCGAACAGGGCCAGGTCGGCCTGCTTGCCCACCTCGATGCTACCCACGAAACGGTCCACGCCGAGGAGCCGCGCCGGGTCGAGCGTGATGCTCTCAAGGGCATCGGCCTCGGTCATGCCGTAGCGCACCATCTTCCCGGCCTCGATGTTGAAGCGCTGCACGTGGCTGGCGCTGTCGCTGTGCGTGGCCACCGGCACGCCCGCGCTGCTCACCAGCGCCGCGCCCTCGGGCAACCCATCGAAGGCCTCCTGCTTGAAGCCCCACCAGTCCGGCCAGGTGGCGATGCCCGTGCCGTGGGCGGCGAGCAGATCACGCACCTTGTAGGTGTCGAGCGCGTGGTGGATCGTCACGATGCGGAACCCGAACTCATCGGCCACGCGGAACCAGTCCGCGATGTCGTGACTGCGGTAGCAGTGCAGGTTCACCCGAACCTTGCCCGCGAGCACATCGGCGAGCACATCGAGGTCGAGGTCGCGCGGCGGGGGGGTCTTCCCGGCCCGGGCCGTGGCGTACTCGCTCGCGCGCACGAACTCCTGGCGGAGGATGGCGATCTCGCCCATGCGGGTCTGTACGGCGTCGTTGTCCTTCTCGTCGCCGTAGACCCGCTTGGGGTTCTCGCCGCAGGCCATCTTGATCGACCGCGGGGCCTCGGGGAAGGTCATGCCGTCCACGGTGCGCGCGGGCCGCAGCTTCAGGACCACCGCCTGGCCGCCGATGAGGTTCGCCGAGCCCGGCAGAACCTGGATCGTGGTGATGCCGCCGGCGCGCGCGCGGGGGATGGCCGGGTCCTCGGGATCGAAGCTGTCCCGCGAGTACACGCGCGGGGTGAATGGCTCGACGGCCTCGTTGCCATCGGAGGAGCCGCCGCCTCCGGGCCACGCGTACACCCCCATATGCGAGTGCATGTCGATGAGGCCGGGCATCAGGTACTGGCCGGTGGCATCGAAGGTGGGGAGGCCGGCGGGCACGACGCCGCCCACCTGCGCGATGAGCCCGTTCTGCACGACCACCGGCGTGTCAGGCAGCGCGGGTCCGCTCACGGGGAGCACCGTGGCATGGAGGATGGCGAACGCGGCGGGGAGGGGGCTGGGCACGGGTGCCGAAAGTAGCATGGCGGAAGGAACGCGCCGCGTCACGCTCCGGTGAGGAACGCGCGCAGGCAGTTGGCGACGGCCTCGGGCGCCTCGAGCGGGAGCATGTGGCCGGCGCCGGGGATGGTCACGACGCGGAGGTCGGGAATGGCCGACTCGAGGCGCGCCACGTCTTCCACGGCGAAGGGGCCGTGCTCCGGGTGGAGCGACAGCACCGGACAGGTGATGGCCTCGAGGAAGCGCTGGTGCTGATCCTGGCGGTAGGGCACCGCCGCGCGAGCGCGGTGCCGCGGGTCGTAGGCCCACACCACGCCGCCCTCCACGGCCCGTGTGCCCCGGCGGGCCACGTCGAAGGCGAAGGCCGCATCGAGCGCCGGCCAGGCCCGCTGAAGGCGCCCCGCAGCCTCCTCCACGGACGCCATCGGCCGGACGGCACGCGGCGCGCGCGCCGCATCGAGGAACTCCACCATGCGGGACCGCGCCCCGGCCGCCCCGTCGGGGAGGCCGAGGCCATCGAGCACCGCGAGCCGCTCCACCCGTTCTGGGCGCGCCCCGGCGTAGATCGAGCCCAGCGTACCGCCCATTGAGTGGCCCACGAGCCGTACGCGCCCCCCGAGCAGTTCCACGAGCGCATCGAGATCGGCAATGTACTCGGCGAAGTGGTAGGTCTCGGCGGGGCCGACCCACGCGCTGCCGCCGTGGCCGCGATGGTCCAGCGCGAGGCAGCCGAGGCCGAGGCGCACCGCCACCCGATCCCAGCCGCCGGCGTGGTCCAGGAACCCGTGGAGCAGCACGATGGGCGCGCCCGAGAGCTCCCCCCACTGCAGGCCGGTGAAGGCCACGCCGCGGAGCGTCCACCGCATCTCCCGGGCAGGCGAGGGCACGATGGGAGACGACGGCACCTCCGCCTCCTATCCCCGTGACTGGCCACCCACGGAGACTGGCGGGCAAATGTCGAGATCGCGTGAGATTGCAAAGCGCCGGGATCGATCCGTCGGCCATGATTGCATTTCGCCAGCGACCCGCCCCGAGGCCACACTGATCCTGACCCTGCTCCTCGCCTGCGACTCCTCCCCGAGCGAAACCGCCGACGATACCCACGTGCCCCCCGGCGACGACTGCATCCCGAGCGACGATGCGCTCGGTGCCGTCGAGGTGGTGGTCACCACCATGCCCACCGTCTTGCGGGCCACCTGGTCGCTCGACGCCGACGCCCCGGCGCGCCTCCGGTTCGTCGACAGCACCGGTCGTTGGGTCGAGAACGAGCCCGGCGAAGGCCTGATGGTGGGGCTCCTGCCCAACACCGACGTGCCCTGGCAGCTGGTCTGGGAGGAGGGTGGCGAGCCGCGCTGCAGCTCCGTCGGCAGCGCCACCACGGGCCCGCTGTCGGTGCCCGCCGTCGACGTCGAGGGCGCCCTCGCGCCGGGCTACGTGATCACGCCGATCATCGACACCGACTCCACGCTGGTGCTGCTCGACGCGCTGGGGAACGTGGTGTGGTCCCACGAGGCGGACGCCGAACTGGACGAACCCATGATCCGGGCCCGGCTCGGCCGCGACCGCAAGAGCGTCCTCTACCACCTGCGGTCCAACTCCTCGCACGAAGGCGAGATCGTGCGGCTGGGGCTCGATGGCGAGGAGATCGCGCGCATCCCCTTCCCTGGCATCGACATCGATTGGGACGAGCTCGAGGATGGCCGGATCGCCGGCCTGAACCCCGAGCTCCGCCTCTACGAGAACGGCGAACTGGTTCGTGGAGACCGGCTGGTCGTCACGGACGGCACCACCTCCGTGGTGCTCTGGAACGCGCTCGACGCGCTGGGCCCGGACCTCCCTTACGAAGTCGTCGAGCCCTCGGAGGGCGAGGTCTTTCAAGAGTTCTCCCATTGCAACGGCGTCTCCTACGATGGTGAGGGTTTCCTGATCAGCCTGGGCAACCTCGACGGGGTCGCTCGCGTGGCGCTGGACGGCCGCACGGAGTGGGTGCTGCGCGCGGACAGCCCGGACTTCGATCTCGGACCCGGCGAGATCGTGATGCCCCACAGCGCGATGGCGGTGGAGGGCGGCGTGATCGTGTTCAACCGCGGGATGGAGATCGACGGCACGACCAGCTGCGCGAACGCCACGGTCTTCACGCTGGACCAGGAGGCCCATCACGCCGAGGCGAGCTGGAGCGTGACCTCCGACCCCTGCCTGGTGATCTCCTTCCTCGGCCACGCCCAGCGGCTGGCCGGGGGAGAAACGCTCGTCGACTACTCCTCTGCGGGCCTTCTCCAGCAGGTAGAAAACGACGGAGTCATCACGTTCAACGCGAATCTTCAGGCCGGAAGCGCGTTCGGTTTCGCGACGCACCTCGGCGAGCTCGGGACGCCCATCGCGGAGTGAGCCTCGGCGCCCCGCGAAGAAAAACAAAATCGGAGGTACGGGCCGCCGTTGGTGGACCGATTCTGGTACCCTTGGTCCAATGCGCGCGGCCTCTTGCCTACTCATGCCGCTTCCGCTCCTCGCAGCGTTGGTTTCGGCGTGCGGGCGCGCGCCGAACGACATGGAGAGCGGCGCGCAGGAAACCGGCCGCGATCCCGCCACGGCCGCTTGGGTTTCAGCGGGTGTGGATTCGGCGGTAGAAGAGAAGGCGAGCCCGCCACGGCGGGTGCTGCTGGTGGTCGTGGATGACATGTCTGCGATGTCCTCCTCGATGTACGCCGAAGACTTCCCCGACGTGCACTTCCGCAGCGCCCCGATGCCCAACGTCGAGGGGATCTGCGAAAGCGGGGTCCGGTTCCGTCAGGCCTGGAGCGCGCCGATCTGCGCGGCCAGCCGAGCCACCATGTTCACCGGTCGGCACGGGTTCCGGAACGGCGGCACGGAGCTCCTGGGCAACGACAGCGACCACCTGCCGGTGGATGAGCCCACGCTCCCGCGGTTGCTCGCCCAGGCGAACCCCTCGATCAAGTCGGCGAGCTTCGGAAAGTACAACCTCGGCCACACCGACGACAACGGGGGCGACCGCGCGCCCAACGAGATGGGCTGGTCGCACTTCGCCGGCGCCCTCGACGCATCCGTGCCCAACTACTTCAGCTGGTCACGCACCGTGGATGGCGTCACGGATACGTCCACGACCTACGCCACCACGCAGACGGTGGATGACACGATCGCGTGGCTCGCCGAGCAGGGGCCGGACCAGCCCTGGATGGTGTGGCTGGCGTTCAACGCGCCCCACGCGCCGTTCCACGCGCCGCCTTCCGAGCTGCACGACTACAACCTGCTGGACGGCTCCGCACCCCCCACAGGCTCCCTCGATCCCGATGTCGTCTTGCCGTACTACCTCGCGGCGAGTCAGGCCATGGACACCGAACTGGGCCGTCTCCTCCAGTGGATGCGAGACAACGGTCAGGGTGACACCGACATCCTGTTCATCGCCGACAACGGGTCGCCGCTGGAGGTGATCGAGTCCCCCATGGACCCCGCCCGCGGCAAGAGCACGGTCTTCGAGGGGGGCATTCATGTGCCCTTCTGCGTGTCCGGGCCGAGCGTGGCGCAGGGTGGCCGCGTGGATGACCGCCCCGTCGGCGCGGTCGACATCCTCGCCACCGTGCTCGACCTGCAGGGCGCGCCCGCGCCGGAGGAGTTGAGCGACGCGGTCTTCGACGGGCAGAGCATCGCCCCCATCCTGCGCGATCCGCAGGCGCAGCTGGGTCGCGACTGGGCCTTCAGCGAGCGTCCGGCCTCGCCCGGCTACTCCCCCTACGGCGCGGCTCGGGCCCTCACCCAGGGCGGCGACAAGCTGATCCGGTTCACCGACCTCGGCGAGGAGTCGCTCTACGACCTCACGTCCGATCCGTTCGAGTTCGCCGATCGTCTTGCTGATGCGGAGTCCGACGGCGATCACGACGACGATCACGACGACGAGGACGATCAGGACCGGCAGCAGGGCCGTCAGGGGTCAGAGGCCGAGGAGGATCGTGAGGACGACTCGTCCCAGATCAACGATGCCGTGCTGCGCGGTCAGGCGCTCGGCGACCTGATCGACACGCTGACCACGCAACCCGGGTAGCCCCACGCCGCTCGCCGTTGCCGCCTTCCTGCTCGCGGCCTGTGAAGGAACGCCCGAGGCCGGACCCCCACCGCCCGTGGGGACCGCCGGATCGGCGGCGTGCGCGAGCTGCCACCCGGCCGCGGCGGCGGAGTGGGCGGCATCCCACCACGCACGGGGTGAACGCACGCTCGGCGCCGAGGAGCTTGCCGCCTTCGCGCTGCGATCCGACGTCAAGGTGGTCGGGTCGCGGGTGGAGATACCGGTTCCCACGCAGGTAGCGGCGGCCGGCGTGGCCGAGGTGGTGGCGGTGATCGGAGTGGACCCGCTGTGGCAGCCGCTGGTGGCGGGCGACCACGGCCGCGTGCAGGTGTTCGGTGAGGCCTGGGACCCCCAAGCCCGCGAGTGGTTCAACGTTTTCGACCCCCTCCCGACCGAAGGCTCCTGGCAGCACTGGACGGGCCGGGGGGCCTCGTGGAACAGCCAGTGCGCGGTCTGTCACGACACCGAGGTGAAGAAGGGCTGGGACGACGCGAGCGCCACCTACCAGACCACTTTCGCCGAGCGCGGCGTAGGCTGCGAAGCCTGCCACGGCGAGGCGGCCGCCCACGCGGCCGCGCCCACCACCCCCGTGCCCGTGGCGAGCCCTGCTCTCGACACCTGCCTCCCCTGCCACAGTCGTCGGGCCGCCCTCACCGAGGGGGCCGAGCCGGGGGACCCCTTCCTCGACCGCTACGTGCCGCTGGGCCTCGCCGACGGGGAGCTCTACTGGCCCGACGGACAGGTCCGCGACGAGGTCTTCGAGGGCGCCTCCTTCCTCGGGAGCCGCATGGCGCAGGCCGGCGTCACCTGCAACGACTGCCACCTTCCCCACTCGAGCGCAACCGTTCGGGAGGGCGATGCCCTCTGCCTCGGCTGCCACGCCGCCCAGCCCACCTTCCAGCCCCACGCCCACCACCCCGCCGAGAGCGAAGGCGCCCGCTGCACCTCCTGCCACATGCCCACCACGCGGTTCATGCAGCGGGATGCCAGGCACGACCACGGCTTCACGATCCCCGACCCCGCCCTCGCCGTGGCCTCCGGGGTGCCCGACGCCTGCACCGGCTGCCACGCCGACCGCGGCGCGGCGTGGGCCGCCACGCAGGTGGAGGCGTGGTTCGGGCCCACTCGCCGGGCCACCCACGCGCGCTCGGTCGTGCTGGCGGCGCTGGAGCCCGACGAGGCCGCGCTCACCGCGCTTGCCGCCCGCGACCCCCACCCCTACTGGCGCGCCACCGCCCTGAGCCTCCTCGCCGATTCGGCCGGCGGCAGCGATGTGCTCCGCGCTGCCTCCCGCGATGCCGACGGGCTCGTGCGCGTACGGGCCCTCGCCGCCCTCTCCGCTCGCCCGCGCACCGACACCATCACCCGCATCCTGAGGAACGGCATGCGCGACCCGCTGCGTGCCGTCCGGGTGCAGGCCGCCCGCGGGCTCCGCAAGACCCTCGACCCCGACTCCCCCGAAGCCGAGCCCCTCCGCACCTGGCTCCTCGCGAACCTCGACCAACCCGAGGGCGCGCGCGACATGGGGGCGTGGTGGCTGGAGCGCGGGCAGGCCGCGAAGGCGCTGCCGTATCTGGACCGGGCCACGGCCTGGGACCCCGACGACATCCAGGCGCGGCTCTACCACGCCTTCGCCAACCTCCGCCTCGGCCGCCGTAGCGAAGCCCGGGCGGCGCTGGAGGAGTGCACGCGCATCGCGCCCCAGCTCGCCGAAGGCTGGCTCGCGCTGGCCCGCGTGCAGCAGGAGCTCGGCGAGCTCCGGGCGGCCACGACCACCCTTGAGGCTGGCGAACGCGCGCTCCCCGACGACCCACGGCTGCCCACCGCGCTGGCCCGGGCCTACCGCGAGGGGGGACTCGAGCCGGCCGCGTGGCGGGCCGAAGCCCGCGCACGCCGCGCCGCCGAGCACTGACGGAAATTCTCGCCCGGCACGCTCAAGCAACGCGGCGGGTGACCGATGCCCGAGCATGCTCCTCCTCGTTGCCCTGGCCGCCGCCGACACCTCGGCGAGCTCCTTCTCCGCCGATGCCGGCGACTGGGAGGGCGGCGTCGTGGAAGATGGCGTGCTTCGTCTCGACGACACGTCCGCCACCCTCGACGTGGGCGACCCCACCAGCTTCGAGTTCACGGCGCGGATGCGCCTCGCGGCCGGCGAGGCCTTCACCGTCAGGCTCGGCGAGGCCTGCAGCTTCTCGGCCGCCTACACCGGCGCGGAGACCATCTCCTTCGGCGGCGAGACGCAGCCCTTCCCGGTGGGCGAGCTCTCCTTCGTCCCCCGATCCACCGCCGCCCTCACCAACTCGGGTGGCGCGGAGGCGCTCGGCGTGGGCGACCCCGACGTGGTGTACTGGAACGGCGAGTGGTGGATGTTCTACACCGCCACCGACGCGAGCAACGTCACCTCGGTGCGCGCGGCCACCTCGCCCGACCTCACGAGCTGGACGCGCAAGACCAGCACGGTGCTGAGCGGCGCCTCGCAGCCCGCCGCGGTCGTCGTGTCGGGCGAGCTCATCGTGTTCTACGCCTCTGGCGGGCAGCTCTGGCGCACCAGCTCGGGCGATGGCACCAGCTTCGACTTCCCCACCGTCGTGCTCTCGCCGGGCACGGGCTTCGACGCCGGCGGCCTCGGCCACCCCTCGGTGCTCGTGGACGACGCCACCTGGCGGCTCTGGTACAGCGTTCCCGGGACCGGCGCGAGCGGCAGCGCCACCAGCTCCGATGGCAACACCTTCACCCGCGACGCCCAGCTCAGCACCGACAACTCGCGGCTGTACGGCGTGGACGTGGAGGACGCCGAGCTCGGCCTCGAGGGCGTCTACACCCTGCTCGACAGCGTGGGGTTCGCGCAGGGCGGCGACGACACGAACTTCTCCGACGCCAACCGCGACCTGCGCCCCATCCTCGCGATGAACGACACGAGCTGGAGCGAAGGCGGCTTCGGCACTGCGAGCGCCGTACGCAACGGGCAGGCGTTGACCCTCTTCGTGGATGCCTCCCACGACGGCAGCCGCCTCATCGGCCAGGTCGACACCAACCCCCTCCCCGGCAGCTTCGGCACGCTCACCCTCGGCTGGGACGGCGCGCGGGTGGAGGCGGCCTGGAGCGACGGCCCCACGATGACCTGCGCGATGACGGCCTTCGAGGGCATCACCGTGACCGCCGACGGCCGCGCGGAGCTCGATGAGACGAGCCTCACCTACGCCGGCAAGGGGACTGGCGACAGCGGCGACACCGGCGCCGACGAGGAGACGGGGAGCAGCTCGGGCGACACCGACCTCGGCGGCCTCGACTCCGGCGAGGCCGGTCTCAACGCCGGCGAGTGGCTCGGCGAGCCGGGCGGCTGCGGCTGCTCCTCGGCCCCGCTCACGCGCAGCGTCGCGCTCCTCCTCCTGCCCTTCCTGTTCCTGGTCGCCCGTCGGCGCGCCGCGAGGACCGCATGATCCTGTTGTTGCTGGCCCGTAGCGCCTCGGCCGCGACCCTCACGGTCGGGGTGGACGCCGACACCATCCAGGAGGCCATCGACCTCGCCGCCGATGGCGACACCATCGAGGTGCCCGCGGGCACCTGGGGCGAAGCCATCGACTTCGGGGCCAAGTCCCTCACCGTGCGCGGCGCCGGCACCGGCGTGACGATCCTCTCGCCGGGCTCCCCCGACGATGTGGTCACGATGAGCAGCGGGCGCTCCTGCAAGCTCGAGGACCTCGACATCCAGCCCTACTCGGCCCGCGGCCTCATGCTGGAGCGCGGCGAGCTGCACATGACCCGCGTGAACGTGGTCTCGGCGGGCAGCACCACCACCCGTGGCGGCGCCTTCTACGTGGATGGCGGCGAGCTCGTGCTTGACGACGTGACCGTGACCGGCGCCACCGCCGCCTACGGGGCGGCCCTGTACGTGACAGGGGGCGGCGTCGTGGAAGCCTCCACCCTCCGCATCGAGAGCGGCAGCGCCTCCTACGGCGGCGCCATCTACGCCGAGGATGGCTCCAGCCTCGACTTCCTCGACGTGACGGCCAACGGCCCCTCCGCCACCGCCCACGGCGGCTTTGCCTACCTCGACAACGCGAGCTTCGTGGGCGACACCGTGGAGGTGGCCAACCCCAGCGGTCGCAACACCGCCGGCGTCGGGTTCTACCTCACGGATCACGCGAGCCTCACCCTCAGCGCCGGCTCCGTGAGCGGGGCGGCCGCGAGCGGGCGCAGCGCCGGCTACGGCGGCGGCGCGATCGAGGCGCTCGATGGCAGCGTGGTGGAGCTCCAGGGCGTGGAGCTCAGCGACAACCTGGCCTACAGCGGCGGCGCCATCGCGATCGGGGATGGGGCAACGGCCTCCCTCACCAGCGTACGTTTCACCGACAACGAAGCCTCCTCGGGGGGCGGCGCCCTCGGCCTGAGCGGCAGCGCCTCGGTGGACTGCGAGAGCTGCGTCTTCACCCGCAACCGCGCGGCCGATGGTGGCGCGGTGGACGTGGGCACCGGCTCCACGTTCAGCGATGAAGGCGGCAAGTACACCGACAACGACGCCACCGGCGCCGGCGGGGCCGTGCGGGTCGTGGGCACCGGCACCTTCTCCGGCAACCTCGCGACCTTCGATGGCAACACCAGCGTTGGCGACGGCGGCGGCGTGTCCGGCGAGGGCACGCAGACGCTGTCGGGCTGCACGTTCACCGCAAACATCACCAGCGGCGGCGATGGCGGCGCCATCGGCGGGGCCGCGGCGCTCACCGTGACGGAGAGCACGTTCTCCGGCAACGAGGCCCGCCTCGGCAACGGCGGCGCCATCTGGAACGCGCTGAGCGCCACCATCGAGGAGAGCCGCTTCACCGACAACGTCGCGGACGAGTCGGGCGGCGCGGTGTGGGCGAAGGGCGGCTCGGCGCTCAACATCTGGGAGGGCAGCTTCTTCCGCAACGTGGCGGGGAGCTACGCCGGAGCCATCGGCGCGAGCAGCGTGCCGACCGTGACGATCGCGCGGGCCTACGTGCACGGCAACAGCGCCAAGTACGGCGGCGGCGTGGCGCTCTACGGGGTGAGCACGGCCGGCTCCCTCGGCAACAACCGGGTCACCGACAACGTGGCCACGGTTGATGGCGGCGGCGCCTGGCTGCACGGCACCGTGGAGCTGGAGCTGGTGAACAACACCTTCGCCGGCAACGACGGCGCGCGCAACGGCGGCCACCTCTACACCAACACCGCCCTCTCGCTGGTGAACAACCTCTTCGCCGAAGCGCTCGATGGGGGCGGCCTCTACGGCACCAGCGCCTCCACCGACCGCTACTACAACCTCGTGTGGGACAACGCCGGCGGCGACTGGGTGGGCTGGACCGACCCCACCGGCACGAGCGGCAACGTGAACGCCGACCCCGACTTCACCGCCTACTCGCCCGATGGCGACGAGACGGACGACGTGCTCTACCTGCAGGTGGGGAGCCCCGCCATCAACACCGGCAGCCCGTCGATCACCGACATCGATGGCAGCCGCTCCGACATCGGCGCTTACGGGGGCCCCGACGCCGACGTGGCCGACCACGACGGCGATGGCTTCTACGACAACGTGGACTGCGACGACGACGACGCCGGCACGAGCCCCGCCGAGACCGACGTGCCCTACGACGGCATCGACCAGGACTGCGACGGTAGCGACCTGATCGACGTCGACGCCGACGGCTCCGTGGCCATCGTGGCGGGCGGCGGCGACTGCGACGACGCGGATGCCACGGTGTCGCCGAGCGCCCGGGAGGTCTGGTATGACGGCCTCGACCAGGACTGCTCCGGCGGGAGCGACTACGACCAGGACCTCGACCACCACGACGCCGCCTTCGTGGACGGGGGCGACGACTGCGACGACGAGGACCTCACCGTGCACGGCGCGGCCGTGGAGGTCTGGTACGACGGCGTGGACCAGAACTGCGACGGTCGGAACGACTACGACCGCGACCGCGACGGCTTCATCTCCTCCTCCTGGGGGGGCAGCGACTGCGACGACTACAACGCCGCGCGGCACCCCGGCAACGGCGAGATTCCTTACGACGACATCGATCAGGACTGCAACGGCAGCGACCTCATCGACGTGGACGGGGATGGCTGGGTGGCGGTGGAGGCCGGCGGCGCGGACTGCAACGACGCCCAGGAGACGGTGTTCCCCGGCGCCTACGAGGACCCCACCGACGGGTTCGACACCGACTGCGACGGCTTCTCCGAGTGGGACCGCGACGGCGACGGCTGGGACGACGTGGCTTACGGCGGCGGCGACTGCAACGACTTCGACGCCGACATGAACCCCGACGCCGACGAGGTCTGGTACGACGGTGTCGACCAGGACTGCGACGGGCGCGACGACGATCAGGACGCCGACGGCTTCCGCATCGGCGAGGACTGCGACGACGAGAACCCCGCCAGCTACCCGGGCGCCTACGAGCGCCTCGACGGCGAGGACAACGACTGCGACGGGTACACCGAGAACGACGATCGCGACGGCGACTCGCTCAGCGACCTGCAGGAGTGGATCGTGGGCTGCAACCCCGACGACCCCGACTCCGATGGCGACGGGAACGACGACAGCGCCGAGTACCGCGGCGGCCCCGACCACGACGGCGACTTCGTGCCCGACTGTGTCGACACCGACGACGACGGCGATGGCATCGCCTCGCGCCTCGAGAACCTCACCGACGTGGACGACGACGGCGAGTTCGACCCCGACGTGGACGCCGACGGCACCCCCAACGCCTGGGACCTCGACAGCGATGCCGACGGCCTCCGCGACGCCGAGGAGGGCACCGTGGACCTCGACTACGACGGGGTCGGCGACTGGCTCGACTACCAGGGCAACCTGGCGGGCGGCGGCTGCGGCACCGGCTGGGCCGGCACCGCGCTCGTGCCCGCCCTCGCGCTCACGCTGCGCCGCCGTCGCGCCCGCCCGGAGACCCGCTGATGCTGCTGCTCCTCGCCGCCCACGCCGCCTTCGCGCTCGATGCCCACGGCTACGAGCTGCTCGGCACCTCCGGCAACCCCCACAGCTTCGCCCGCGTGGGCACCGCCCACGCCGGCCGCGCCGGCTCCTGGGACTCGCTGCTCGGCTTCGACTACGCGCAGAACCCCCTCGCCGAGACCTTCCCCTGGGGCCGCGAGGCGGTGATGCCCTCCCTCGGCACGATCTACGCCGGCGGCGGCTACAGCTTCGGCGGCCTCCGGGTGGATGGCGCCCTGCCCATCCACGCGATGGGCGAGGACCAGACGGGCAGCTTCGTGGCGCCCGGCGATGCGCGCCTCGGCGTGCTGGTGCCCGCGTTCGGCGAGGCGGGCCTGCGCCCCGCCATGGGCGTGCAGACCAACCTCTGGCTCCCCACCGGCGATGAGACCCACCACGTGGGCGGACTCGGCCCGCGGGCGAGCGCGGCGCTCGTGTTCGAGAAGGAGGTCGCCAACTTCGGGCTCGTGGCGATGCTGGGGGCCGAAATCGGCGTCCCCGAGACCGACCGCAACCTCGTGGCCGGCATCGGCCCCATGCTCGGGCTCGGCGCCCGCTACCACCTCAACGACGCCGCCAGCGCCGCGCTGGAGCTCACCTCTCAAAGCGACGTGGGCGGACAGACCTGGCCCGTGGAGGCCACTCTCAGCGGCCGCTACCGCCTGCCGCAGGGGGCCTGGGCCTCCGTGGGCGGCGCGGCCGGCCTCACCGAAGGCGTCGGCGCCGCCAGCTTCCGCGCCATCGTGAGCGTGGGCTGGACGTACACCAAACCCGAGCCCCCGCCCGCCCTGCCGCCCGTCGACCCCAACCTCGACTCCGACGGCGACCACATCCCCGACGTGACCGACCGCTGCGACGACATGGCGGAGACCTACGACGGTTTTGCCGACGAGGACGGCTGCCCCGAGTTCGACGGCGACGCCGACGGCGTGCCGTTTGAGCGCGACGAGTGCCCGCGGGACGCCATCCACCCCGAACAGGACCCCCGCTACAGCGATGGCTGCCCGAAGGTGGCGGAGTTCGCCGGCGACCGCATCGTCATCACCCAGGCCATCTTCTTCGCCGAGGGGCGGGCCGAGCTCATGCCCAGCGCCACCCCCGTGCTCGAAGCGGTGCTCGGGGTGATGAACGAGCACCCCGAGATCGCCTACTTCCTCGTGGAGGGGCACACCAACCAGAACGGCGGCGATGCCTTCAACCTCCGGCTCTCCGACGCGCGCGCCTTCGCCGTGATGAGCTGGCTCGGCGAACGGGGCATCCCCGGCACCCGCCTGCTCAGCAAGGGCTTCGGCGAGACGCGCCCGCTCGTGGAGGCCGACGACCCCAGCGCCGAAGCGGTGAACCGCCGCGTGGAGTTCCGCGTGGTCGCCGTGGAGGAGCTCCCCCGCGACGCCCGCCGCCTCGAAATCCCCGGCGACGTGCTGGGCCGCTAAGCCACCCGCCCGCGCCAGGGCGCAGGCGGGGCGAGCCGGCTCAGTTCTTCGCGCGCGCGGCGCCCTTGGCCTTGCGGATGGCCGCGAACTCGCGCTCCATCACCTTCAGGTGGTCGAGCACCACGGTCAGGTTGCGGGCGTTCTGGGCATCGGCGCCGCGATCGGCGGTGACCGCTTCCATCGCGCGCGCCACCTCGTGCATGCCCTCGCACAGGTCGGCGAGCGCGTTGAGATCGCGGCCTTCGCGGGACTTGCCCGAGTACTCGGCGCGGTAGCGGGCGATGAGCTTGTTCGCATCGTCGCCGAGCATGCCGACGAGCTGCGCGGTGGGGGTGTTGGTGCGCGCCTCCTCGATCTTCGCGAGTTCCTCGCCGTGGTGGCGAACGCGGTCGGCCACCTTGGCGATGTTCTCGGCGTGCGTGGGCGAGGTGATTCCCGCGGCGCGGGTGGCCTCCATCGCGGCCTGGATCGACTTCAGCTCGGCCACGATGCGGCGCAAAGCGCCGGGACGGCGGCTCGCGCGCGGCCGACCTTCGAAGTGGAGGCGCCAGAGCCCGAACTGCCGGTTGGCGCGGGTGGCGAGCGCGCCCACGCGGTCGGCCGGCGCGAGCCCGGCCTGCGCCTTCTTCACCTCGCCCACCTCGGCCCGGTACAGCTCGGCGTGCTTGCCCATCTGGGCCACCTGCTCCTTGAGCCGGGACTCGCCCACCTTGCTCGCCACGGCGGCCGCCGCGACCTGCCACCCGGACTGATCGGCCGCCATCTCCTCGAGGAGCGCCACATCGCGGGTGAGGCGGGACTGGCCCGCGTAGTCGCGCGCATAGCGGGAGAAGCCGAGGTCGCTCCACTCCACGAGGCGCCAAGCGGCCACGGCCTCGGGGCCGCCGGCCTGGATCTGGGCGATGGCTTCGCGCTCGGTGCGGTACAGCGCGAGGCGCTCCTCCACCTGCGAGCGCAGGGTGAGCGACTGGCCGAGCTCGGGCAGGAACGCGGCGGTATCAGCGATGAGCGCGTCGAGCGCGCCGAGGTCGCGGGTGGCCCGCGAACGGCCGACGTAGCCCTTGCGGTAGCGGTCGTGGAGCGCGGAGGCCTGGTCGGCGAGGGGGGTAGCCATGGTGTTTCCGTGTGAGACCGCCCGCCTATCGTCAACAGGGCGCGCAGGCCCGCGCGCGTTATCGACCCGCGTGGTTCGACCGCTGCTCGTCGCCTGTTGTCTCGCGCTCGGCGGCTGCGCGGAGATCGGCCCGGTGGAGGCCGAGGCCGATGCGCGCCTGCCGAACGTCGTGCACCTCACCTGGAGCCTGCTCGCCCCGGCCGGCGAACACTGGGTGGAATACGGCCTCTCCGGCGCGTTCGACCAGGAGACGCCCCGCGCCCCCACGAGCAACACCGCGAGCCTCGTGGGGCTCAAGTCGGGCCGCGACTACAGCTTCCGCGTGGTGGTGGAGACCGCGTCGGGCGACCGGGTGGTCTCCGAGCCGGGCGAGGTGCAGGTGGCCGCCCCCGCGCCCGAGCTGCCCACCTTCACCATCGGCGAGGACGACGAGGGCGCCCAGCAGCCCGGCGGCGTCGTGCTCACGAGCCTCCTTCAGGACGGCGATGCTTGGGTCGTCGTGATCGATCGCGACGGCGACTACGTGTGGGCCGTGCAGGCCGACGAGGCCATCAACATACCCGGCGTGCGCCTCGATGGGGCCGGCACCGGCGTGGTGTACACCCAGAACGCCCGCAAGGGCAGCGGCAACGAGGCCGTGAGCGGCATCGTCCACCAGCCCTTCGATGGCCGCCCCCGCACGCTCACCGCCACCGAGGATGCCCATCACGACGCGCTCCAGCTCCCCGATGGCCGCATCGGCTTTCTCCGCGAGTACTCCGAGCCCGACGTGGAGATCGAGGGTGGCGAAACGGTGGACCTCGGCGTGGATGCCGTGGCCCTCGCCGAGGAGGGGCTGCTCGACGCGCGCGCCGCCGAGACCATCTTCGACTTCAAGGCGCACTACCCCGAGGAGCCCTGGCGCGTGTGCCAGCACTTCGATGACCCCGCGATGGGCGGCGGCAGCGACTGGGTCCACGCCAACTCCCTGCTCTACGAGCCCGACAGCGACGTACTCCTCGTCAACTCCCGCAACTTCGACGCGATGCTCGCGCTCGACCCCGACTCCGGCGCCCCGCTCTGGCAGCTCGGCGGCCGTTACGGCGACTTCACCGACGAGGACGGCGACACCATCGGCACCGGCGAGGACGCCTGGCAGGTGGAGGGCCCCAACCGCACCTGGTGGAGCCATGGACACCTCTCGCACTTCTGGTCCGACGGCTTCGTGATCTTCGACAACGGCTACCACCACGACCCCACCGTGTCCCGGGTGGTGGAGTATGCGGTGGACGTTCCGGGACGCACCCTCCGGAAGGTCTGGGAATTCGAGTCGGAGACCGCCGAGTTCGATCCGCTCCTCGGCGACGTCCGCAAACTCGAGAACGGGAACTACCTCGTGTCGTGGACGCTCCAGGGCATGCTCACGGAGATCACCCCCGAGGGCGTAGTGGTCTGGCGCGCCTCGGCCGCCATCGGCAACGCCACCACCCGCGTGCGCTGGGTGTCCGATCTGTACGGGTCGGCGGAGTAGGCCGACCGATAGTGGGGGTGCGTGGGAGGCGCCGCAAACCGCACCGGACAACGCCAGCCCCGCGACCGGTCGCGGCGGTTTGCCCAACCCGGGCCGATCAGGGACAGAGGTCGATCGACTCCGCGCGGTTGTCGGACTCCTCGCACTCGAACACCAGGTCCCCCTCATCGAGGGTGACCATGAATCCCTGCGTGCCGAGGTCGGCGATCGCGACATCGCACTGCACGCCATCGAGCTGGCCCCCCGCAGGGATGGCGTCGAGCACCCGCTGGGCGGTCGGCCGCACCCCGAGTCCTCCACCGCGTAGAGTAGTATCCACTCACCAAACACCATCCTGCCGAGGTCGCCGCCGATCGCGTAGCTGTGTGCAGTGCCGCTCTTCTCGCTTTCCCGCCGGTGCCTTCTCGTCCGCTCAGGCGAGCGGGCTGAGCTCGTCGCAGCGGCCTTCCCG
>CAISIK010000071.1 GCA_903885375.1 uncultured Pseudomonadota bacterium | reverse complement strand
TGGGACCGCGGCGCGATCGACGTCGGTGCGCCATGGCGCCCATCGCCAGCATCCACATTCCCGCCGCGGGTCGAGCGCCCGCCGCGCTGCATTCCGCGACGTCGCCCACCTCAACCTCCAGGGGCTCGCTCTCGTTCCCCGCGGCGTCCACGGCGATGATGCCCAGCGTGACGTCGAGCGGATCCTGCACGGCGAACGTGCCGTCGATCCAGTGGATGCCCAAGCGGGCCTTGTCTTCGCTCCTAGCCGCGTACACGGGCGCGTCCGCGAGCGTGAGCCCCTCCGGCAGGCTGCCTTCGAGCAGCGTCAGCCGGTAGCCCACGCCGGGCCATTCGGCGTCGGAAGCGGCATCGTCGACGGCGAGGGGCTGGCCCTCCTCGGCGGGGAAGAAGGTCAGCTCCACCCAGCCGAGGTCCGCGCAGGAGCTCAGGCCGATGAACTCACCGCGGTGCGACAGGACGTCTACGGGCCCATCGAGCGCCGGAGCCACTTCGTCGTTCTCCATCGTGGCTGTGGGCGCGAACTCGGTGGGCCCGATCATGGAGCACGCGCTGGCCGCTCGGGGCGCGATGGCGGTGGCGAGCAGGAGCAGGGCCGCGATGGCGCGATTGAGCATGGTGTCCTCGGTGCCTGGCAGACGCAGCAACTGGCGTGCCAGCCTGCTGTCGTCGTCGTTTCGGGCAGGGGGCCCCGCGACCCGCGACACCCGGGCCGCCGCCGGCGCCCGCGAGCCACCGCCGCCCGGGAGCCGCCGCCGTCAGGCCGGTGCAGCCAGACCTGCGCGGTGCGTCGTCGAGCGGCGCTCTCCGCCCCCGACGCTCCCCGGGCGCGATGACGGGCTGGGTGACGCGGTGCGGGCGAGGCCGACCGGAGCGAAGCGGAGGGAGCGCCTCGTCCGTGCCGTGGCAGGACCCCACACCGACGTCCCACCCTGCGCGTCGTGCCCCGGCAACGCCGTCTCGCCGACGCGCCCGCGCCCCCGGTCGCCGCGTCCTGCCCGGCCGCCCCCCGGCAGTGTCAGTCAGCGCCCTTCGGCCGCAACCCCGGAGGGTGCCCCTTCCCCATCCACGTGCGGTACTTGAGCGCATCCTCCACATGCGCCCGCACGATCGGGTCGGGGTCGTTGGCGAGGGAGGTGAGCTTCGCCTCCGCCCCCTCCGACGGCAGCGTCCGGAAAGCGCGCAGCGCGGTGTACCGCACCCGCGGGCGGGGGTCGTCGAGCGCGGCGGCGAAGGTGGCCGCGCCCGCCGACTCGCGGAACCAGGCGGCCTCGAGGAGCGCGATGGCGAGGTCCTCCTCGTCGGTCTCGCCCACGAGCCGGGTGCTCCCGCCGAAGCCGGGAACGTGGGGCAGGGCGAGCTCCTCGGGGATGGCGAAGGGCACGTCGTAGCGGCCGACCCGCTCCGGCGGGGGGAGGGGCTCGCCGCGCAGCGGCTCGCCGGCCCAGGCGGCGGCGGCCACGTCGAGGTCGCCGCCCGCAAGCCGCACCGCTTCGAGCGCCCAGGCGCCCCGCGCCGCGGCGCGGCTGGGCTCGAGTGCGGCCCGCGCGGCCGCCGAGTCGGCGAGGCCGGTGCCGTAGTAGTGGTTGAACCACCAGCGCGCGCGGAGCACCTCCACGCCGTGGAGGTCGGCGAAGGGCGCGCCGAGGGCCTCCCACTCCGCGAGCGGGGCCGCCGCGGGCGGAGCGCCCCACGCCGCGTGGGTGAAGCAGAAGGACCGGAAGCGGCCGGCCTGGTTGCAGGACGAGAGCCCCGCCGCGAGGCGCCCCGCGTGGGCGAGCTCCTCCCCGGCCCGAAAATGGCACTCGTCGAACCAGGTGCCCTCCGGCACGGCCGCGCAGGCGCGGGCCACCTCGGCCTCGTCGCCGGCGCGGGCCCGATCGGCCGCCACCTGCACGAGGCAGAGCGTGCGCAGCCCCGCCGAGGGCTCCTGCTCGCAGTCCTGCGCCGCTTCGGGGGACACCGGCCCGGTGCGGACCTCGTTGCCGCAAGCCGGGAGCAGGATCAGGAGGCAGGCCGCGACCGGCCTCCCGCGGGGGCTCATCGCCCCGGCCCCTGGAGGTGGGGGCGCCCGATGACCTTCACGCACTTCTCTCGCGCGTAGGTGGTGCTCACGGCGGCGCAGAGTTTCCCCCCGGCGGTGGGCTCGGCAGTGGCGAGCTCGAGGAGCATCATGTCCCGCGCGAGCGGGTCGGCGGCCTTGTCGAGCTCGAGCTTCAAGGCGGCGTCGTTGCCGGAGCGAACGGCGGCGAGGGCCGCTTCGAGGTCCGGGCCGTCGGGCGTGCAGGCGAGCACAAGCCCGAGGATCAAGGCAGGAACCGGTCGAACCTGCCCCACGCGGGCGTTTCCCCGGCGGTGATGGCCGCGAAGTTCGCGCGGCCCACGGCCGCCTCCCCGGTGGCCACGCAGTGTTCGTAGGCGCGCGCCTCCGTTTCCCGCCGATCTTCGGGCGGCCGACCGATCGAGGCGAGCACGGCCGCCTTGAACGCGGCGGCGGCGGTGGGCGAGCGGCTGGCCATGCGGGTGGCCATCGCTTCCGCGCGCCCGAGGCCCGCCTCGAGGTGGGCGGCCCGCTCGTCGACCAGCCCGATGCGGTGGGCCTCCTCGGCATCCACCGGCTCGCCCGTCATGCCGAGGCGGAGCGTCTGGGTGGGGCCGATGAGGGTCTGCAGCTCGCTCGCGCCGCCCGCGCCCGGGAGGATGCCGAGGCCCGTTTCGGGCAGGCTGAACCGGGCCCCCGGCGCCGCGATGCGCCAGTCGCACGCGATCATGAACTCCGTGCCCCAGCCCAGCGCCACGCCGTGCACCACCGTGACGTGGAAGACGGGCGCGTGGCGAAGGCGGACCAGGAGCGCCCGCTGCCGCCGCACGTGGGCGCGCACCTCGTCGTTGGACCAGCCCGCCCGCTCGGTCACGTTCGCGCCCGCGATGAAGATGGGCGCGCCCTTCGCCGAGAGCCGATCGCTCCAGGTGATGAGCGTCCGCACCGAGCCGCCTTCGAGCAGCTCGCACACGCGCTCCCAGTCGCCGATCTGCACCCGGCCCATCTCGTTGGCCTTGCCGTGGTCGAGGCGCAGGCGGGCGGTGGTGCCCTCCACCGTCAGGTGAAGGCTCTCCAACTCGATCATGGGACTCCTGTCAGGTCGAAGGTCACGGTGACGGCGGGCCCGTACCGGGCCACGAGGACGGAGGGGTCGGGGAGGCCGAAGGCGGCGAGGGTGAGCGGCACCTCGCCGCGGAGCCGCACGTGGTCGCCCTCGCGCTCGAGCGTGGCCTGCACGCTCAAGGGGGCCGAAACCCCGTGCAGGAGCAGCGTGCCGTGGAGGGTGAGCACATCGCTGCTCTCCTCGCCCGCGCGGGGGTGGTCGATCCGCGTCACCTCGAAGCGCAGCTCGGGGAAGGTCAGCACCTCCAGCGTGCTCACGAGCAGGTGCTGATCGCGCGGGCCGAAGCCGGTGCTCAACGAGGCGGGGTCGGCCTCGAAGCGCCCCGTGCCCGCCTCAAGATCGAGGGAGGCCTGGAAGGTGCCGAGGCGCCCCACCACCGGGCCGACCGTGCTTTCCCCCCGAAAGCCCACGCCGCCCGCGGCGCCGGCTTCGAGCACCATCGGCGCGGCGATCGCGATCGCGGTCCACAGCAGCATGCCCTCCCGCTATCGCATCGTGCGGCCCTGTGGCGCCACTGCGCGGTGCGTCGCCGACTTCGCAGCCAGCCTGCGTAATCGGCTTCGCACCCCTGCGGCGATCTGCCCAGTTTCACACGAGTTTTCCGACGGACGCCAGATGGCACGCCGCTTGCTCACAGGCTGGCATGCACGCTGGAACGCCCATGAACCCCTCTCCCGCCAACCGTGAAGAGCTCTTCCAGAACCGGAACCGCTCCGTGGCTCGTGCCTTCTACCGGCAGCTGCGCTCCGAGGGCTTCACCCACCAGCAGATCATCGAACTGTCCACGACGCTCCTCGACTTCGTGACGGAAGACCTGCGCGACCGCGTCGAGTCGTCGAAGTAGGAGCCAAACTGACCCGTCGGTCAGTTTGGTGCTCGTCGGGACGCGAGGGACTCAGGGAGTGGCGGCGGCGGGTCGGGCGGCGATGAGCGCCAACGACACCTTGCGGCCATCGAGCCAGCCTTCCGGCACCTCGCCGGTGCTGTACGTCCACGTGCGGGTTTCCCCCGGGGCGAGCGGCTTGGTGAGCGCCTCCTCGATGGGCATGCCGCCGGGGCCCGTTTCGGCGGCGATCGGGTAGTTGGTGGCCTTGAGCTTCGCGCCCGCGCTGTCGCGGAACACGAGCTCGAGGCTCGCGTACTCGAGCGCCACGGTGCCGTTGTTGGTGACGTCGGCGCTGATGCCCCAGCCGTCCTTGGCGCCGGCGGGATCGTTGGCGAGGTTCACCTCCACCACTCTCGGCTCGCCGATGGCCAGGGTGGCGCTGAACGCGGCCACGTCGACCATGGCCTTCGCACGCTTGCGCAGCGCCCCGTCGGCCTCGGGGTTCTCGTCGAGGAAGAGCTTCCACCCCTCGGTGGTGCTGGCGGCTTCGGCCACGGCGAACGCCGCGTTGGCCCGGCCGGCGAGCATGTCCTTCTTGCGGCGGCTGTCGGGGAACCGCTTGAGCACGGCGTCGTAGTCGGCCACCGTCTTCGACGCCTCGGCGCGCTCGACGAGGAGCTGCTCCAGCCGCGACTCGGCCTTCATCTTGTCCGACCCGGTGGGGTTGGCGGCGAGGAACTTGTCCCAGGCCTCGATGGTGTCGACCGCCTTGGCATCGCCGTAGGGGTCGGCACAGGCGCCAAGGAGGAGGAAGAGGGCGATCGATCGGGTCATGGGGGTACCTCGCGAGCAGGAGTGTACCACAGAACCACGCCTCGAACGCCCCGAGGCAGGGATGGACCCCGTTTGTTCAGCCGCCTTCGCTCTCGCGCTTCACCCAGCTCGTGGCGTCGGTCAGCCCCTTCCGGGAGATCATGTCGGCAACGAAGCCCGGCACGTAGCCGGTGAAGCGGATGTCCACCGAGTACTCGAGGCGGGTGCGAACCGGCGAGGTGGACTGGGGCGTGACCCGCCAGTAGCCGACGCTGTCGTCGAGATCACTCTTGCGGGAGTAGTCGAGCGTCCACGTGAGGTAGCCCTGGTCGGGGCGCGCGGTGTGGTCGATGAAGTACTCCACGCTCGACCCCATCACGCTCAGCACGAAGCGGGTGTAGATGTGTTCGCCCGAAACCCGGTAGTTGCCGCACTCGGCCACATGGTCAACCATCTTCGGGTAGCGCGCGTAGTCGGTGATCTTCGACCAGATCTTCGCCGGTGTGGCCGCGATGTCCATCATCGCCACGCCGCGCCCGCCCGAGGCCACCTGCTGCTGCTTGAGGATCACCTTGCCGGTGGCCAGGGTGGCGAGGTCCTCGGCCGAGAGGGCCACGGGCGGCGGCGCCCCCCGGTAGGCGGTCACGACGCCGCTGTGCGGATGCGGTGCGCTCGGGTCGGCCGCCAGCGCGGTGAGCACGAGGAAGACCAGACCAGACATGCGAGCGCTCCCGGGCGAGGGTGCTAATCCGCACCGCTGCGGATAGCCCGCGGGTCGTGGCCGCCATTCCTGCCGACGAACGCCTCCGCGTCATCGAGGTCTACACCTCGGTTCAGGGCGAGAGCACCTGGGCGGGGCTGCCCTGCGTTTTCGTGCGGCTTGCGGGCTGCAACCTGCGTTGCACCTGGTGCGACAGCGAGTGGACCTTCCGGGGCGGCGAACACCGCTCGATCGACGATGTGCTGGCGGAGGTCGCCGCCACCGGCGTGAAGCTCGTGGAGGTGACGGGCGGCGAGCCGCTCGTGCACCGGCAGGCCATCCCGCTCATGGAGCGCCTGCTCGCCCGCGGCCACACCGTCCTGCTCGAAACCTCCGGCAGCCGCGACATCGCCGCGGTGCCCGACGGCGTGCACGTGATCCTCGACCTGAAGCCCCCCGACTCCGGCGAGGTCGAGGCCAACCTGTGGTCGAACCTCGCGCACCTCGACCGGGGCGACGAGGTGAAGTTCGTGCTCGCCTCGCGCCGCGACTACGAGTGGGCCGTGGCCGTGGTGCGCGAGCACGCCCTCGCCGATCGGTGCGAGGTGCTCTTCTCCACCGCCTTCGGGCTCGTGAACGCCGCCGACGTGGTGGCCTGGATGCTGGCCGACCACGTCCCGGCCCGCTTCCAGATCCAGATGCACAAGGTGATCTGGCCGCCCGACGCGCGCCGGGTGTAAGGTGGGGAAGGAGGCGCCCATGTCGGAGCCCGATGCGAGCCTCGAGATTGAAGGGATGAGCTGCGGCGGCTGCGTGATGAGCGTAGAGAAGGCGCTGCAGTCGGTGGATGGCGTGGAGAAGGTGGAGGTGCGCCTCGCCGAGAAGCGGGCGCTGGTGTGGGGGCGTGGCCTCTCGCGCGATCGCCTCGTGCGCGTGGTGTACGACGCGGGGTACGACGCGCGGTGACCCGGGTTGCTGCCCTGCCGCTGCTCCTTGCGCTCGCCTGCTCGGGTGACCCCGGCGGGACCGGGCCCGACACCGCCGAGCCCGGGCGCGAAACCGGGGAGACCGGCCACACCGCAGAGACCGGCGACACCGGCGACACCGGCGATTCTGCAGACCCGCCCCCCGAGTTCGACGAAACGACCGACGTGGTGGTGATCGGCGCCGGCGTGGCGGGCCTCACGGCCACGGCCGACGCCGCCGCCGCGGGGGCCGACGTGGTCACCTTCGAGCGCGACGCCGGCGTGGGCGGCGCGGCGATGTACGCCGGCGGGCTGATGTTGTTCTCCGGCTCCTCCGAGCAGGCCGACGCCGGCGTGGTGGACTCGGCGGAGGTCCTCGCCGCCGAGTGGCCGGCGTTCACCGGGGGCGACCCCACCTCGCCCTGGTTCCAGCTCTTCGCCACCGGGAACGTGCCGCGCGTGCACGACTGGCTCGCCGAGCTGGGCGTGACCTGGGGCATCCCCGGCGGCGATGCCTCCAGCGGCCCCACGCTGCGCGTGCACCAGGTCGACGGCGGCGGGCGCGCGCTCGTGGAGGCCCTCCTGAAGGCCACGCCCCCCGGCGTCCTCCGCCTCTCCGCCTCGGTCACGGGGCTCGTCATGCACGAGGGCCGCGCCGTGGGCGTGCGGTGGACCGACGCCGAGGGCGAGCACAGCATCGGCGCCGGCGCGATCGTCGTGACCACCGGCGGCTTCCTCCGCGACCTCGATCGGGTGCAGGCCGTCCTCCCCGAGCTCGCGCTCACGCAGGCCACCTACGCCTCCGCCCCGAGCGCCGATGGCAACGGGCTCGACATGCTGGAGGCGCTCGGCGCCAGCACCACCAACCTCCAGGCCATCGGCTTCTACGCCCACGGCGCACCCTCCCCGCTCGACCCGCGCCGCGAGGTGGGTACGCCGGCCATCGCCGGCTTTCCGTGGGTCAACATCGAGGCGGAGCGGTTCGCCGACGAGACCGGCACCAACAGCTTCATCGTCGGCCGTACCCGCGCGTTCCAGCCCGGGGGTCTGGTCTGGCTCGTGGCCGATGCCCAGTTCCTCGACGTGACGCTCTCCGACCTCGACGGCCTTGGCGGCAGCTACGACATCACCGACCTCGAAGCCGCCGGCCTCGCCGCCTCGTCGGACTCGCTGGCCGGCCTCGCGGGCGAACTCGGGGTCGACGCCGAAGCGCTCGACGCCACCATCGCCACCTGGAACCGGGTGGCGGCGGGCACGGAGGTCGACGCGTGGCGGCCCGCCACGGCCGATCTCCCGCCCACCGTGCAGACCGCGCCCTTCTACGCGCTGCCGGTGGCCACCAGCCTCGCCAAGAACTTCGGCGGCGTCACGGTGGACCTCGACGGCCGCGTGCTCGACACCGCGGGCCAGCCCATCCCCGGCGTGTTCGCGGCGGGGGAGCTCACCGGGATGTGCGGCGGCTCCATCGTGGGCGACTACGGGTTCACGGGCTCGCTGAGCTGCGTGGTGCTCGGCGGGCGCGTGGCCGGCGAGGCGGCGGCGGTCGAAGCCCTGTCCCTCCGCCCATGAGGCCGGGCGCCGCGCCGGAGCCCCTCCCGCGCCTCGTGGTGCTGGGCGCGGGCGCCATCGGGGCCGGGATCGGCGGGCTCCTCCACGAGGCCGGCGCCGACGTGCTCCTCGTGGCCCGGGGCGCCCATGGGGAGGCCCTTGCATCCCGCGGTCTGGACCTGCGGCTCCCCGGCGGGCCGAAGCACCTGCAAGTGCCCGTCGGCCGCCTCGACGACGTGCGCGCCGGCGACATCGTGGTGCTCGCCACCATGGGGCACGACACCGCCTCGGCCGTGGCCTCCCTGCCCCGCGACACGGTGATCGTGAGCTTCCAGAACGGCATCCGCCCCCTCGACGAGCTCGCGGGCCGACCGCTCATCGCCACCATGCTCTACGTGCCGGCGGA
>CAISIK010000070.1 GCA_903885375.1 uncultured Pseudomonadota bacterium | reverse complement strand
GCCGCGCCTGCACCTGCCGCTGCGCCTGCGCCGAAGCCCGCCGCCGCGCCGAAGCCCGCCGCTGCCCCGAAGTCCACGACGCCGAGCACGCCCAGGGCCGCGCCCGCGCCGGCGGCGGCGCCAAAGGCGAGCACCACGCCGAAGGCCGCCACGCCCAGGACCACCGCCCCGCCAGCCGAAGCCCCGCCACCGGCCGGCCCCTTCACGGTGAAGTTCAGCGTGCCCGGCCGCGAGGGCAAGATCCAGTGCGGTGATGGGCAGACGGCCGAGTTCGTGGGCGCCACGTCGATCACCTTCGAGGGCCTGACCACCTGCCGGGTGAAGACCAGCGGCAAGGAGGCCAAGCAGGGTGTGGTCCAGGTGGAGCGGGCCAGCTCCGTCACCTGCACGGAAACCGGTACGGCGCTGAGCTGCCGCTGACGACGGGCAGCCCGCGCGCCTTCCATTGACAAACGCCAAGAATCCGATAGACGCCGGCCCTTCCCGGGAACCCCATGCGCGTCGTCTGGTCATTCGTGCTTCTGGCCGCTTGCAACGCCAACTTCAACGATGACAACAAGGACCCGATCCGCGCCGACTCCGGCGGGAACGGCGACTCGGGCGGAGGCGACACCGACGATACCGGCACCTACCCGATCGACGCGGATGGCGATGGGCACAACTCCGAGGCCACCGGCGGCGATGATTGCGACGACGCCGACCCGCACACCTACCCGGGCGCGGAAGAGCTCTGCGACGGGGTGGACAACGACTGCTCCGGCGGCACCAACGGCGAGACCGACTCCGACGGCGATGCGTTGCTCGACTGCGATGACTACTGCCCCGTCTTCGCGCTCCCCGGCGCCACGGGCGATGGCCGCCCGCACGACCCGTTGGGGCTCCTGCAGGACGCGGTCGATGATGCCGGCGCCTCGGGCTGCAACGAGGTGCGCGCGTACTACGGCACCTACGAGGAGAACGTCGACTTCCACGGCTACGGCGTGAACATGGAGGCCATCTCGGGCCCGGCGAGCACCGTCATCGATGGCGGTGGCGACGACTCCTGCATCATCCTCGAGGAGGATGGTGACGGCGACACCGACGAGGACAACGCGCGCGTGGCCGGCTTCACCATCACCGGCGGCGGTGGCGGCGTGGGGGCGGGCATCCGCATCAAGGAATGCGCGCCCACCATCGAAGACAACATCATCACCGGCAACACCATCACCACCGACACGGCGGGCAACCCCATCGGTGCGGCCGGCGGCGTGGGCGGCGGCATCCGCGTCTACAACGGCTCGCCCTCCATCCTCGGCAACGAGATCACGCTCAACGACGCCTGCATCGACGGGCCGGAGGACGGCTGCGATGGCGGCGCCATCGACATCCGCGGCGGCGCCCCCGTGGTGATGGACAACGTGATGACGGAAAACACCGCCGGCGATGGCGGCGCGATCTGGGTGGCCTACAGCGACGCCCTGATCCGCAACAACTGGATTTCCGGGAACGAGGCGGACGACAGCGCCGAGGCGGACGGTGAGGGCCTCGAGCGGGACGGCCAGGGCGGCGGCATCGACGTGCAGATCGGCGGCCCCAACGGCACCATCATCGAAAACAACCTCATCACCGACAACATGGCCAGCGCCCTCGGCGGCGGCATCGTAGTGTACGAACCCAACTCGTCCAACGCGAAGGTCACGATCGCCAACAACGTGATCGCCTACAACAACGTGATCGAGACGGACTGGGGGGCGGGCTTCACCCAGTGGAACAGCACCACCCCCACGGTGTACAACAACATCATCTACGGCAACATCGGCGTCGGCGCCTACGCGGACGACGCGGCCTCCACCTTCTCATTCTCGTACAACCTCGTGAACGGCAACTTCCCCGATTACGGCGACTCCTCCTCCGGGAGCGACCTCTGGTCGAGCTTCGGGGCCGGCAACCTGACCGGGGACCCCTCCTTCAAGGCTGTGAGCAACGACCTCGACTGGACCAACGACGACTTCACCCTCAAGGCCGGCTCGCCCTGCATCGACGCCGGGAAGCCGGATGTGTTGGACGCGGACGGGACGCGGAGTGATTGTGGGGCTTATGGCGGGCCGAACGGGGCCTGGTAGCCCCGCGCCGCAGCCGGCTGGGGAGGCCCGAGCCCAGCCGACGCCGACCGCGCGACTACGCCGGAAACCAGACAGGCAGCACGCGCCAGCCCCTTCCTCGATCCCGCCGAACCAGCGGCGCCCAAAGCCGGGAGGCGCTGGTCCCCTGACAACGTGACTGACTCCATGGGCTTACAACGCCTTCGATTGCCTCGTGCTGTTGGGGAGGCTAGCTGCTGCCCATGCGCGTTCGTACCGAGGTCGGGTCTGGCGAGATGGTCGTTTTCGTCCACGGAGCCGGAGTCGCCGGATGGATGTGGAAGAAGCAGGTGGAGTCGCTGGTGGATTGGCGGCGAGTGGTGGTCGATCTGGCCGACCACGGCGCCGATCGCGCCACTCCATTCACGACCCTCGAGGCCGAAGCGGACGCCATTGTTGCGCACATCCGGACCACCACCGGCAAGGCGCACCTCGTTGGGCACTCCCTCGGTGCGAAGATCGTGCTGGATATCCTCGCGCGCAGCCCTGAAGTCGCCATGAGCGCCGTGGTGTCGAGCGCGCTGGTGCGCCCGTCCCTCGTGGCCAGAATGATGGACAACCACACCCTCAACGTGCTGAGTGTCTGGATGCTGAGGACACCCTGGCTAGCTCGTCTCCAGGCGCAACAGTTCTCCTTCCCTGATGCCGACATGACGGAGAACTTCCTCGCCGACGTCGGTGTGATGAGCGCCGAGAACCTCGATCGCCCGGTGGCCGCCTTTTGCGGCAAACTGTCTCCACCCGCTGGCCTCGAACAGGTGCGTTGCCCGGTGTTGCTGACGGTCGGGGAGAAGGAGCTCGGCGTCATGCAGGATTCGGTGCAGGACTTGCGAAAAAGGATGCCACACGCCGAGACATGGACCATCCCCGGAGCCCAGCACAACTATCCGTGGACGCATGCGGATGCCTACAGCAGCCGTCTGAAGCAATGGCTTGGGCCATCGTAGCCTCGCTGTACACACCAACACTACCCACCCCCCTGGAGCACACCTGACCAACCCTACCCGCGAGTTCGACACCCCCGCCCTCCTCACCGCCGGCCTCCTCGGCGCCGCCGCCGCCGCCCTCAACGTCCTCCTGTTCTTCGGAGCCGAGGCCGCGGGAGTGAACATGGTCGGTCAGTGCGACCCATCCACACCCGCGTCCCCGCTGTCCGTGGCGATGGTGGCCATCGAGTCGTTGGTGCCTGCCGTCGTCGGAACGGGGATCCTCGCGGGAATGAACGCGTTCATGGCCCGACCGGGGCGCGTCTTCGCGGGCATCGCAGTGGTGGTGGGGCTCCTCTCGATGGGCGGGCCGGCCACGCTGGCTGGGGCGGATGGGGGTACCAAGGTGGTGCTCGCGCTCATGCACGTCCTCGCCGCCGGGGCCAACTCGGGCGCGCTCCTGACGCGCGGGAAGCGCGGGTGAACGCGGCCCTCGTCTCGATCACGTCTGCCCACTCCGAACCACTACACTCCCCCTCCGCGCTACCGATCCTCGCGCTGGAGCACCCACCCCGTCTCCGTCGAGAGGTTGCTGGCGGGCTTTCCACAGGCCTCGAGCGTGCGGAGGATGACGCGGTCGCCCGTGCCCGCGCCGCCGACCCACACGATCTTCCCGGTGGGGCAGTCGAGGTCGGCGCGAACCATCTCGTGGGGCGGGCCGAGCCTCGGATCGGGGTCGACCCGCGGCGTGACGGGGGGCCGGTTCGCACAGGCCAACAGGATGAACGAAATCGCGAGTATCGGACCCCCTTGGCCCGCGCGGGTCGGCCCGCCGCACCTCAGAACGCCCACCCCACGTTCGTGTGCGCCGCCGGCGCGAAGCCGTGCACCCCTTGGCCGCCGGCGCCGTAGTCGAACCAGGACACGCCGGCGCCGCCGGACAGCACGAGGCCCGAACCGAGGATGGCGGTGTAGCCCACCAACGCGCTCGCGTACCCGGCCGGTTTGACCGCGCCGGGCGCGTCCTTCGTGCTGGCCGCCGCGAGGACGCCGCGCACCATGCCCCAGGCCCCCTCGGGCGCACTTCCGGTGAAGAACCCGCGCACGCCCACCTCGGCGCCGTAGGCCGTCCACGGGCCGTTGGTGGCCGCCAGGATGCCATCGAAACACCGGAGGCTCGGGCCGGCGTAGACGGAAAACCGCTTCCCGAGGGCCCGCTCCAGCTGGACGTGCGCAATGCCGATGGCGAAGGTCAGCGGGTCGACGGAGACCGTCCAAGCGGGGGGCTCAGCGGCGGGCGTCACGGGTTCTTCCAGGCGAGGCGGGTGAAGACGGCCTCGCGACGGTAGCCGATGCGCGCGTAGATGGCGTTCGACGTGGGGTTGGTGAGGTCGGTGAACAGGGTGCACCCGCGCATCCCTTCGGCGAGCGCCACCCTCGACATGTGGGCCACCAGCGCGGTGGCGTAGCCACGCCCCCGCTCCTCCGGTGGCGTGTACACCGGCCCCACCGACCGGTAGCCAGCCACCTCGCGCGGGAAGTTCGCGAACGCCACGGGGCGGCCCTCCACCGTCCACACCCAGGCCCGGCCGGAGCCCCCGTACCGGGAGCCCGCCAACGGGGTGGGCGGCGGGTCGGCCGGGGCGGCCTCGTCGCGAAAGGCGCCAGCCCAGACCTGGAGGAGCGGCGCATCGTCGGGGGTGGCCACCCGCGGCTCCCCAGGGGGCGTGGGCACGGGAGCCACCTCGTGGAGCACCCACACGCCGAGGTTCGTGACCACCGTCGGACCCTCGGCTCCGGAGAGCGCCACGGCGGCTCCGGCAAAGGTGTGGGCGGCGTCGGCGGGACCGGTCACGCCGTCCAGCTCCGGGTGCGCCGCGAGCAGGCTCCGCGCGGCGAACGCGGCCGCCGCCGGCGACATCGCCGAGAGCGACGCGGGCCACGGCGGCGTCTGCACCACCGCCCCGAGCAGCGCGCCGTCGTCGTCGGTCACGCAAAACGTACGGACCTCCTCGTAGCGCGAGGTGCCGAGGCGAATGGAGGTCACGATGCCGAGGGGGAGCTGGTTCACCGCCGCGTGCTCGCGGAGCGGTGCGGCCATGTCGAGGAAGGCGTCGAGGTCGGTGGGTGAGCGCCAGCGCATCCTTCCGTCTTAGCCGGCCGACGTGTACCGGCGGAGCCCGAACCGGAAGGCGGCCACGCCGAAGGCGAGCGAGAGCGCCCCCACCACGGGCACGAACAGCCCGACCAGCACGAACTCCTGCCGCGGGAGGAAGAACGCCGCGCCGTAGAAGCCCGCGAACCCGAAGGGCAGCACGAAGGTGAGGAGCGCCTGCAGCGGGCGGCCGAAGAGGTCGAGCGGGTAGCGGGTGAGCGTGGTGAGCTGCAACACGAGCCCCACCGCGGTGCCGCGGTGGTGGAGGTGGAAGCCCAGCGAGGCCACGGCGGTGACGATGCCGCCGAGCGTGGCGAGGCTGCCGGCGAACCACACGGGCAGGAGCAGGAGCCGCAGCGGCTCGGGAAAGACCAGCCCCCAGGCCACCGCGAGCCCCATCACGAACAGGCCGAGCGCCACCACGGGCAGCTCCTCGAAGGCGAGGTTGTCGATGAGGAGCTGCACATAGGCGTCGGCGGGGCGGATGAGGAGCCGGTCGAGCTCGCCGGTGAGGATGTAGCGGCGGTTCAGGTCGTAGAGCCCGGCGAAGACGACGTAGAAGCCGCCCGCGACCGTGTCGGCGTAGCCCCAGATGAACAGGACCTCGGGGCCCGTCCAGCCGTGGAGATGGGGCACGCTCTGGAAGAGCGTGAGCAGGAAGACGGGCCCGACGACGCCGAGGAGCGCGGCGCTGAGCAGGCCCGCGAGCACATCGCCGCGGTAGGCGAGGCGGGTCTTGACACGCTGGGCCACGAGGCCCCGAAGCCGGCCCATCAGCCCCCCGCCACGGTGAAGGTGCGCGCCGCGCGCGTCCACATCCAGAGCCCGAGCGCCCACAGCGCCACCGCCCAGGCTGCCTGCTCGGCGAGGAGCGGCAGCACGGGCTCCGTGCCCACGAGCACCAGCGCCGGCGTGCGACCGAGGAGGTGGAACGGCAGGCAGCGCGCCACTGCCTGCAGCGTGGGGCCGAACAGCTCCAGCGGGAGGAGCGCCCCCGCAAACAACGACACCAGCGTGGCCTTCACATGGGTGAGCCCGGTGGCGGACCCGATCCGGAACGCGCCGATGCCGAGGCTGAAGCTCAGGGCCACGTTCACGAGGTGCGCCCCCAGCAGGGCGGCCACCCACGACAGCCAGCGGCTCGGCTCGTGCGGCAGGCCGAGCGGGGCGAAGCAGGCCGAGATGGCGAGCAGCGGCACGGCCTGCACGAGGAAGGCGGCGGAAGCCCGGCCGAGGTCGCGAGCGTAGATCATGCCGGGCAGCGAGATGGGGCGCACCAGGTCGGCCGCGATCTGGCCGGTCCGGAAGCGTTCGCCCATGTCCTCGTGCACGCGCGTGGCCACCGCGCCGATGCCCGCCCAGGCCACCAGCACCCCCGCCCGCACCGCCGTGGTGGGCACGCCCCCGAGGACCGGCGCGCTCTCCGCCGCCGCCGACCAGAGCGCCCCGTTGAGCGCCGCGATGATGCCGGCGGCCACGAGCTGGATCACCACCTCCGCCCGGTAGGCGAGGTGGTGCCGGAACCCCAACGCCGCCGCCGCCCGGAACGGCGCGAGGTTCACGGGCGGCCCTCGTAGTAGCGAGCCACCAGCGCGTCGATGGCGGGCTCCTCGATGTGGAGGTCGAGCACGTCGAGACGGGTGACGAGCGCGCGAACGAGATCGGCGGCCGCGTGGCCTTCGGGGAGGGGGACGGCCAGCACACACTCCCCTTCGCGCTCGGCGCCCGCGAACGCAGCCAGCTCCGCCTCGCCCACCGGGGCGCGGAGCGTGGCCCGCACCCGGCGCCGGCCCCCCAGCCGGGCGGCGAGCGCTTCGAGGGGGCCGTCGTGGAGGAGGTGGCCCTCGGCGAGCAGGAGCACCCGCGGGCAGAGGGCGCGGACGTCCTCGAGGTCGTGCGTGGTGAGGATCACGGTCGTGCGCCCCTCATCCCGCAAGGAGGCGAGGAAGGCCCGGAGGCGGAGCTTCACCGCCACGTCGAGGCCCACGGTGGGCTCGTCGAGAATGAGCAGCGGCGGGGCGTGGAGGAGCGCGCCCGCCAGCTCGCAGCGCATGCGCTCGCCCAGCGAGAGCTGCCGGAGCGGGGTGCGGAGGAGGGGGCCGATGCCGAGCACCTCGTCGAACCGCGCGAGCCGGGCGCGGTAGTCGCCGGGCGCCACCTCGTACATCGCCGCGAGCAGGTCGTAGGCCTCGACCACGGCGAGGTCCCACCAGAGCTGCGTCCGCTGCCCGAAGACGACGCCGAGCTCCCGCACGTGGGCGGTCCGTTCGGCCCAGGGGTCGCGCCCGTTCACCCGCACCCGGCCTGCGCTCGGCGTGAGGATGCCGGTCAGTAGCTTCACGGTGGTGGACTTGCCCGCGCCGTTGGGCCCGATGAGCGCCACCGCCTCGCCCGGCTCGATGCGGAAGCTCACGTCGTCGAGCGCCACCTTCACGCCGCGCGAGGGCCGGAACAGGTCGGCCAGCGCGCCGGCCAGACCCTGCCCCGTTTCCCGCACCGCGAACGTCCGGCCCAACCCCTCGGCGACGATCCCCTGCATGCCCTACTTCGGAACGCGGCAGCAGCCCGACACGAACCCGTGCTCGGAGGTGAGCGCGAGGGCGCGCCACCCGTACCGGAGCTCCGACATGCCATCACTGCACTGCTCGGGCGCGAGCGAGACCGTGAGCCAGCGGTAGCCGGGCCCCTTGCCCCGCGGGGTCACGAGGAAGGAGGCCTCGTGCGGGGTCTTCACCTGGTCGAACGGCAGCTCGGGCGCCGTGGGCCGGTCGGGGGACTGCACCTTGCCCTGTCCATCCTTGAGCTGGATCGCCCAGAAGGGCTCCGTGCCCGAGCAGGTGAGCGTGGTCGGCAGGGAGCCGGAGGGCGGGGCCTGCGGCACGAGCGACACCCCCGACACCCACCCATCGAGCGCCCCCGCTCGCACATGGAGCCAGCCTTCGCCGCTCTGCTCCACCTCCACGATGCCGCTGGCGCCGGCCGGGAGGGTGCCCACCACCTCCGCGGTGGGCGACGCGGATTTCCGCACCGCCAACGCCTCGGGGGCGGCGGTGGAAGCGACGGACCAGAGCTGCGTATCCGCGGCGAAGGCGGCGGAGGCGAGGA
Source organism: uncultured Pseudomonadota bacterium (assembly GCA_903885375.1). Lineage (GTDB taxonomy): Bacteria > Myxococcota_A > UBA796 > UBA796 > SXON01 > SXON01. Next base: position 486 of record CAISIK010000070.1, on the reverse strand, counting down.
GCGCAAGGAGCATGTGCGAAGGCTAACCCCGCGCCGGCGCGTCAGGACCGCGCGAGACGCCCCGAGCGGCGAAGCAGGGCGCGCACCCGCAGCTCCATCTCCTCCGGGTCGAAGGGCTTGGGCAGGTAGTCGTCGGCGCCCACCTGGAAGCCCTCCTTGATGTGCGTGGAGTCGCCGCGGGCGCTGAGGATGAGGACCGGCACCTCGGCGGTGGCGGGGTCGTCCTTCAGGCGCTTGCACACCTCGTAGCCGGAGAGGTTCGGCATCATGACGTCGAGCACCAGGATGTCGGGGCGGTGGCGCGCCACCTGCTCCAGCGCGTCGAGCCCATCCACGGCGTAGACGATGTCGTACTGGTCCTCGAGCGTGGCGCCGATGAGCGAGCGGATCTCCTCCGCGTCGTCGACGGCGAGCACCAGCGGGCGCGGGCGCGGGGCGGCGGCGACGGGCGAAGCGGCGGGCGCGGCGGCCACCGGCGCAGCGGCG
>CAISIK010000069.1 GCA_903885375.1 uncultured Pseudomonadota bacterium | reverse complement strand
GGCGAGCTCGGCCGCGCCGAGGAGGCGCTCCAGCGCGCCGAGAGCGGCACGCTCGCGCCGGTGATGCGGGCCCGCGTGCTCCTGCGCACCGCGCGCCTGCACGCGGCGCTCGGCCGGCCCGAGCGCGCGCGCGAGCAGGCGGAGCGCCTGGCGGAGCTCGCCGATCGTTGCGGCCTCGTGGCCATGACGGCGGCGGCCCGCGCGCTCCTCGCCGGTTGAACGGGCGGGGCAAAAACGACAAAGGCGGGGCCGAGGCCCCGCCCATGCCGCCGGGGAAGCTTAGGCTTCGGCGGGGTAGACGGAGATGAGCTTGCGGTTGCGCCGCGACTCGAACTTCACCTGGCCGCCTTCGAGGGCGAACAGGGTCCAGTCCTTGCCGGTGCCCACGTTCTTGCCCGCGTGGAACACGGTGCCGAGCTGGCGAACGAGGATGGAGCCGCTGGTCACGGCCTGACCATCGCCCACCTTGACGCCACGGTACTGCGGGTTCGAATCGCGACCGTTCCGGGAACTACCTTGACCTTTCTTGTGTGCCATGGTTCAGACCTCAATCCCGTTGATCTGGAGGACAGTGAGCTTCGCGCGCCCGTTCTTCTGGGTGCGAGTGCGACGACGGTGCAGGTAGCGGACGTACTCCGTCTTCTGCCCCTGCTCGTGCGCCACGACCGTAGCCGTGACCTTCGCGCCGGGAACCGTGGGCGCGCCGACCTGCGGCTTCTCGCCACCGACCATCAGCACGTCCGAGATGTTGATCTGCGCGCCAACTTCGGCGGACATCCGATCGACAACAACCTGGGTACCTTCGGACACCCGGTATTGCTTGCCGCCGGCCACAATGACTGCGTACACCTTGCACCACCCTGAGAGCAGGCGGGGCTATCCAGTGCTTACGATCGATGCAAGCCGATATCTCGATCTGCCCCTCGTTCGTGCGCCTGCCGAGGGGGTCGGATCCGCGCCGGCCAGGCCCCCTCCGGGCCTCGTGCGTCGGGTGCAGGTTAGCGCCACAGCGAGGTGAACGCATGATGCGAATCCAGTGTTTCCTGATCGGCGGGCTGCTCTTCGGCTGCACCGGGCTCGCGGGCGAGGAGGATACCGCCGCCAGTGGCGGCGGGCGCGGCCACAAGGACGACGCCGACAGCGACACCGACGCCGACAGCGACAGCGACAGCGACAGCGACACCGACAGCGACACCGACACCGACGCCGATGTCTTCGCGTTCGAATCGGCCTGCGGCCCGTGGGCCGCCGTGGTCCTCGGCCGGGAATGGACCTACGCGTACTCGGATTCGAGCTCGGTCACCGGGGGGTGGACCCAGACCGTCTCCGCCTACTCCCGCGGGAACGGCACCCTCGACACCGAGCTCGACTACACGAGCGGCGGCTACACCACGGTCGGGAGCCAGTCCTCCACGTTCTCGTGCGACGACGGGCTCTACATGACCGGCTCCTCCGCCACCTACCGCACCAACGGCCAGACGGTGCAGTCGGAGGTGGAGTACGACGCGCCGGTCCTCCTCTGGCCCGGCACCGTGGCCGTCGGCGAAAGCTGGACCAGCCGCTACGACTACACCTCCACCACCACGGTGGATGGGGAGTCCACCCGGTACTCGGGCAGCTACACCATCCAGATCACCGCGCAGGCCAGCGAGACGGTCGACACCGTGCTCGGCCCCCTCGCCGCGCTGAAGGTGCAGCAGGTGTACCGGCAGGACGCCACCACCTCCACCAGCCAGGCCTGGGTCGTGGAGACGGTCGGCAGCGTGAAGGGCGACACCTTCGAGCTCACCGGCTTCAACGAGTAGGCGCCGTCAGCCCGCGCGGCCGCCGAGGCGGAGCCGCAGGTCGTCGAGGCGGTCCTGGACCTGCTCGGTGGTGATCTCGGCGAAGCGGGCCGGCAGCATGTGCCGCGAGCTGGCCTCGAAGACCGCGAGCAGCTCCATGTAGTCGAGCATGCGCGTGTCGCGGCTGGGCACCACGTCGGCGAGGGCCCGGTCGATGTCGGCTTGCGTGATGGTGGCGCGGTCCTCCGCGGAGGCCACGTTCGCCGCGGCGAGCACGACGGCCTCGATCTCGGCGGCGCTGTAGCCGCCGGTGCGGTCGCCGAACGCGGACCAGTCGGCCTCGCCCTCGATGGTGAGCGCGGCGCGCTTGGCGATGGCCTTGCCGATCGCCGTGCGCTCGGCCCCCGATTCGGGGAAGAAGAAGGGAATCTTCAGGTCGAAGCGCCCGGGGCGCTTCAGGTCGGTGTCGAGCTTGTCGGGCCGGTTCGTCATCATCACGATGAGCACGCGGCCGCGGTGCCGCGTGTCCGACATGAACTCCTTGAGCCGCGCGATCACCCGCGAGGAGGTGCCCCCATCGCCCTCGCCGCCGGCGGAGAGGCTGCGATCGGCCTCGTCGATGATGAGGAGCGCGTACCCGAGCCCATCCACCACCGTGAGGATGCGCTCCAGGTTGCCTTCCGTGCTGCCCACCCACTTCTCGCGGAAGTTCTTGAACTTCAGGCAGGTGAGGCCGCTCGACGCCGCGAAGGCCTCGGCCACGAAGGTCTTGCCCGTGCCCATCGGGCCCACGAAAATCGCCCCCATCGGCACGGCGCTCCGCTTCCCGGCCTTGATGGCGTCGGCCACGCGGGTGAGCGTGGCCTTGATCGTCTCGTTCCCGCCCACGTCGGCGAAGGAGTGGCCCGGGTCCACGAACTCCACGAGCCCGTTGCACTCCTGTTCGATGATGGCCTTCTTGCGGCGGTTCACGGTGCGGAAGGTGATGGTCTCGCCGGACTGGCGGGCGGTGCGGAGGAGCCCGCGCACCTGCATGAGCGAGAGCCCGGCGGAGACCTTCCCCAGCTGCTCGTCGGTGAGCTCGCACTTCACATCACGACGGTCCTGCACCGCGAGGAAGGCGGCGCGCGCGGCCTCGTCGGGGAGGGGAACCTCCACGGTGGCGAGGTTGGCGGAGGCCACGAGTCGCCGCGAGACGTCGGCCAGCTGCTCGGTGATCATCACCACCACGCTGTTGCCCGCCTGGAGCCCGGGGTCGCTCCCGAGGCGCATCAGCGTCACCAGGTTGGCCTTGTCGGCGTCGCTCATGAAGGCGAGGTCGGCGTTCGGCGCCACCGTCTCCACGTAGTCGATGATGACGGCGGCGTTGTGCGACTCGGCGGTGACGAGGTCCTCGAGCAGCGGCAGCACCGCGCTCGGGGTGCGCGGCAGCTCGGTGACCGTTTCGCGCACGCTCAGGGTGCGCACGTTGTTCACCGCCCGGAGGAAGCGCTGCTTCTGCACGGCGTCCACGAACTCGAGGCCCTCGGCGAGGTTGTAGTAGACGACCACCTCCTTCGTCCGGGCGAACGTGCGCTCCAGGAAGACGCGCAGCGGCACGTACCGGAGGGTGCCGTCGGGGTCGGCCCAGGGCTGCACGTCGCGGGTGTTGCCGTGCACGAGGAACACCGAGGCCTCGCCGGCGAGGTAGCGTTCACGGAGCTGGTTGGCCCATGCGGGCAGCGCGGGAGAGGGTTGCATCGACCCTCCCGGTATCCGGTGCGGGCATGTCGGACCCGGGAGCGGAGGGAGATGGGCGATCGGCCGCGACCGGCAGCTCGCCTGGCACCCCCGCCGCCGATCGCGCCGCCAGTCGGGGCCGGCTCTGATCGCCGCGATCAGCTCCCGTGCAGGAGCACCTCGACCGTGCCGCTGCTGGCTTCCGTGAGCGCCCGCCCGATGCCGGAACCGCTCCCGCCTTGCGCGGCGCCGTCGGCGCCGGCCACGAGCCAGGCCCCGGCCGCCACGGCCTCGCCCACGCGTACGGCCACGACCCCGCTCACCGCCACGAGGTTGGGCCCGTCGCCGAGCTCCACGGCGGCGCGCTCCACGACCACGCCGAAGGGCGTCTCGCCCGGCTGCGCGCGCCGCACGGCCGCGCCCTTCTTGCGCGCCTCGTACACCACGACGTCGCCGGCCGTGAGGCCCTCGCCCGCCATCCGGATGGCCACCGCCGAGGGGAGGCCCGCGGCCCGCCCGGCCCGCACCGAGCCGGTGGCCACGACCGACCCCGCCGTCTTGTTGCCGACCACGAGGTCCCCACCCGAGCGCCCGTTCACAAAGAGCGGCCCATCGCGCTTGCTCGCGCCCGCCAGTCGGCCCTCGATGTCGTGCACGACGATCCCGCCGCCGGCCACGTGGAGGCCGCCGCGCTGTACGGTGACGGGGCCGGGGAGCACCTCGGTGGCGCCCGGACCGGCCTTCGGTGGCGGCTGGTTGGCGACCAGCTCCAGCGCGCGGCTGAGCGCGTCGAGGTTGCGCTGCAGCAGGCTCGCATAGAGCTCGGCGGCAGCAACGCGGGCTTCGAGCTCGGCGAGCCCCGCGAGGCGCATGGGGCCGCCGTGCCCGCGCTCCAGCGCCTCGATGCGCTCCTGCATGTCGATGAGGTCGCCATCCGCGCCGACGATGTCGCGCAGCTCATCCTCGATGAGCACGATCCGGCCGCCCTCCTCGTCGTCGAGCGCGCCCAGGCGCGCCTGGAGGTCGGCCACCGCGCGTGTGACCTGCCCAGCGCCGTTGGAGTTCCGCTCCACCCGCTTGAGTCGGCGGTGCACCTTGAGCAGGCGCTCCCGCGCTTCGGGGTCGACGTTCTCGCGGCTGGTGAAGCGCCCGGCCGACATCGTCTCGGCCGCGGCCACCCGCTCCGCGAGGGCCTCCATCTCGAAGTGGAGGCGCACGCTCGCGCCGGCGAGCGGCGTGCGCGGGCCGACCTCCACCGCCGTTCCCTCCCGGCACACCGACACGCCGAGCCATCGAGCCTCGGAAAACGTTGCTTCATCAAAGGTTTGCAGCGAGCCGAGCAGCACGGAGTAATGCCCCCCGGTTCGCGCGGTGACGCCCGTGTGGGTCTCCTCCCACACCGAGGGGGCGCCCTCCGGGGCGAGGTGCAGCCGGAAGCACAGGTCGAAGCGCCCGCCCGCCACTTCGCGACCGTCGCTCCGCAGGAGCCGGCCGCTGTGTTCGAGGACGTTGGCCATTGCGACTCCGTCGGTTCGGCCTCACAGGATACCCCAGCCGCCTTGCGCGCTCGTGGCGCGCAAGGACAGGCGCGGATTGCCACGGTAGAAGGTTCGCATCACCGGTGCTCATCCCGGCGGGTCGCGTGGCGCGCCCCGGCGCGTGCCTCACCCGGGAAGGATCCTTTGCCGTTGCGGGCGCCCATCCGGCAGCGATCGGAGCGCGCGCCGGACCTCGTGCGGGTGGAAGAACGCCGGGTAGAGCGAGAGCACGGTCCACGGGAAGATGCCCAGCTGCATGGTCACGGCGATGCCGAGGTGCATGGCGAGGCCGAGGAGCAGCCACAGCGGCACGACGGGGAAGCGATTGCACTGCGCGCGGAGCCAGCCGCCGCGCGTGCGCGTGGCGCGGAACCAGTACACGAAGGGAACGGCGAGGGCGCCGAGCTCGAACACCATCGTGGTGGCCGTGAGGAGCTGGGTGAGCGGGTACAGCGCCTTGAGCCAATCGAAGGGAAAGCGGGCCACCGCCGGGTCCTGCAGCACCACGTAGAGCGCGGAGAAGCCGCCCCATGGCCACCACGCCACGGCGGCCTTCTGGATGCCTGCGGTGAAGTAGAGCACCAGCAGCTGGAGGATCAACAGCCGGCGCGACCATCGCGGCACGTGGTCGAGGCGGCCGAACAGGAGCGCATCCACGCCGAAGCTGCGCCCGCTCGGCACGAACGCGAGGATGAGCAGCACGTTGCGGATGAGCATGTCGATGCCGCGGTCCGCGCCGGGGAGCACCAGGGCGAGCTGCGCGTACACGAGCACCGCCACGAGCGCCGCGGGCTGGGCGAGGAAGCCCACGGCCAGACACAGGAGGGCGCCCACCAGCACGAAGAACGCGCCGCGACCCACGGCGATGGTGTTACCGAACCAGGCGTAGAGCTCCGGAGGGGGGTCGGTCTGCGCGGGATTGCCCATCCCGCCCGCATCACCGGGCCCCCAGAGCGGGATGATCAGGTGGAGCCGCCAGACCTCGAAGAGATCGGCGAGCAGCACGAGCGCGATGCCCACGCGGATGACCGACAGGATGCCGGCGGGCTCGGTGCCCGCCCAGAGGGCCCGCCACGCCCGCCACGCCCGGGTCATGGGCGCCGCCTTGTGCGCGCCCCGCGGGTGCCCTCCACGCGGAGGGTGGTGTCGGCCTCGCCGGGCTCGAAGGTGCGGAGGCGGCGGAAGGACACCCGCACCTCGGTCGCGGTGGGGTCGGCCGCGAAGACCTCGCCCGCGGCCCAGGACACGAAGGGGTCCCAGGTGCGACCCGACTTCTCGCTGTTGCCGTCGTAAACACCGCGCACCCGGCGATACACGAACTTGTCGGCGCCGAGATCGGCCTCCGGGTCGAGGCTCGCGTAGCGCAAGGCGTAGTCGCCCGCGCCGGAGCGCGACTCCACCACGAGCTGGGCGGGGAAGCGGTCGGGGTAGCTGAACAGGCCCCAGGCCTGGCCCGTGCCGGTGATGCGGAAGAACGGCCGGGCGGGCGCGAGCACGACCTCGCGAAGGTCGGCCTCGGCGTTGGCGATGTCGTAGAGGAGGTCGGCAAGCTCGTCGTGACTGGGCTCCCACCCCACCATCGCGGTGACCTCGCGGAGCCGGGCGAGCTCGTCGCGGGCGAGCGGCGTGTCGAAGTTCTTGCGCGAGGCGCTCCGCGCGAGCGGCAGCGACGCGAAGAGGTTGGGCACCAGCACCACGAGGAGCAGGCCGGCGCGGACGTCGTCCCGGGTCATCGGGTGGGGAAGGCCAGGGCGATGATGGTGACCTCGCGCTTGCCGCCGGGCGCCTCGAACGTGACCTCGTCGTCCTGGCGCTTGCCGAGCAGCGCCCGGCCGATCGGCGAGGCGTACGACACCACGCCGGCCGCGAGGTCCACCTCGTCCTCGCCGCGGATCGTCCACACCTGCTCGGCGCCGTCTTCATCCTCGATGGTCACCGTGGCGCCGAACAACACCTTCTCGCCGGCCAGATCGGCGGGGTTCACCACCTCCAGCACCTCGATGCGCCCCTTGAGGAACCGGAGCCGACGGTCGATCTCCCGCAGACGCTGCTTGCCATAGATGTACTCGCTGTTTTCGCTGCGATCGCCGAGCGAGGCGGCGTGGCTCACCTCGGCCGTGATGCGCGGGCGTTCCCGGTTGATCAGCCAGTCGTACTCCTCGACGATGCGGCGGTGACCGGCAGGCGTGATGTAGGCGGGCATGTCCCGCCGCCTATCCCGCGCGGGGCGGTGGTTGGCGAACCGCCGCCTGCCGTGTGAAGGCGGGGGCCACGACGCGAGCCGCCATGTACGCCTCCCCGCTTTTCCTTTCCCTTCTCGGTTTCCTTGCTTGCGCGGACAACGGCCCCGAGGGCTCCGAGGTGGTGGCCACGGGCGAGTCGGTCATCGTGAATGGCGACACCTACGAGGCGCGCGCGAAGGCAGCCTGGGCGGCGGCGGGCAAGGCGGGGTTCGCCGACCCGGTGGTGGTGCAGGAGGGCGAGCGGTCGGTGACGCTCGATGCGGGCATGGTGGGCCTGCTCAAGGCGCTCTCCGGCTCCGGCGTGGTGGCCGACGTGCCCGGCAAGGTGTTGGGGCTGCCCGAGGGCACCCCCGTCGTGGACCTCGCCGATCCCCGCCTCGCCGATGCGCTCATGGGCATGGATGAGAACCAGCTCGCCGACGCGATGCGGGCCACCGGCGCGCGCATCCTCGTCCTCCACTCCCCGCTCCGGTCCTCCTTCGACCGCGACCGGCACGTGCTCAGCCGTCTCTACCACCACGATCACCTCGATCGTTTCCAGCTCGCCCGCGTGGAGGATGGCCTCCTCGTCTACCTGATCAACGAGGTGCAGGTCCGGTTCGAGCCCGCGCTCGCCGACGCCTCGATCCGGTGGCTCCGCGAGGAGTTGTCCGGTCGCCGCCCCGCGCCCATGCCCGCCGTACGTTCCGACAGCGGGGAGTGGCTCCTCGTGACCACGGTTCGCGGGCACGGGCAGGAGCTCGCGTTCTCGCTCGCGGAGGGCAAGACCCTCGACGTGGCGCTCCGGGAAACGGCCGACGACCTCGAAACGGCCCACCGCCGCACCCGCGAGACGCTCGGGTTCCCGCGCCTGAGCACCCACATCGACGACCTCGTCATCGAAATCCAGCGAATCAAGGAACGGGCGATGGTCGTTCCGCGCGAGGAGGCCGCGCTGAAGGACCTGTGGGAGATGGGGCTCGACGGCGCCATCGTGCTCGACAAGGTGGGCGACCGCAAGAAGGCCGCGGTGTGGCCGGGGTCGGTGGCCGTTTCGCGCGGCATCGTCACGGCGGACTCCTTCCTCAGGGGCCTCTCGCGGGATGCCGGGTGGGACATGGCCCGCCCCTGGCGCGACGATCCCGACGTGACGCTCGAGCTCATCCGCACCACACACTTCCGCGAGGTGAAGGGGGGCCCGGCCGTGGCGATGTACCGCGGCACCTCGCTGATGCCGCTCGAAGGCGTCACGCTCGACGCGGTGAAAGCCTCGATCATCTACTCGGGCGAGTGGTGGCTCGCGAACCTGCAGCCCGACGGCTCGGTCACCTACAAGTTCTGGCCCGAGGAGAACCGCTTCTCCAACGAGTACAACCACGTTCGCCACGAGCTCGCCACCTGGAACCTCTGGCAGGCGTGGACGCTCGACCCCCGCCCCGAATTCCTCGAAGGTGCCATCCGCGCCCAGGACTGGACGCTCCGCTCCCTCGTGGAGCGCGACAGCTCGAACTTCGAGCCCTGGGAGCGCGCGCTCATCGATGCCTCGCCGCACAAGGAAGCCATCTACAAGGATGGCATCGCCTACTTCACCTACGGCAAGAACACCAAGCTCGGCAGCGTGGTGGTGGGCCTCTACGGCATGATGGAGGTGGCGCGCGCCACCAACGACCACAGCAAGGACGAGCTGATGCGCGACCTCGGTCGCTTCGTGCTCCTCAGCCAGCTCCCCGAGGGCAACTTCCGGCCCTACCATGTGCCGGCCGGGCACCCCTACGAGTTCGAGAAGAACGACATCGTGCCCGGCGAGGCGGCGCTCGCGCTGGTGCTCCTCTCCGAGTACTTCAACGACCCCACCTACCTCGACGCGGTCGACAAGTTCTTCGCTTACTACAAGCCCTGGTACGCCTCGCGCGCCGCGAAGAAGAACCCCCGTGCCCCCTGGCCGGCCTACACCTACGACAACACCACCCGGCTCGACCTCGTGCAGTTCGGCCCGTGGACGGTGATGGCCGCGAACGCGTTCACGCGCAACCGGCCGGAACGCACCGACGTGGTGGACTTCGGCCTCGAGGTCGCGCGCTGGATGGTGGAGACCTACGAGTACACCAGCGAGCGCTCACCCTTCCCCGACTACATCGGTGGCTACTACAAGTTCGAGGGTGAGCTCCCCGCGATGCAGGCCTTCTGCTACGGCGAGGGCACCGCTGCGGCCTACCAGATGGCGCTCCGGGCGCGGCCCTCCGAGGCCGCCTACTTCGAGAAGGCCACGCGCGAAACCGTGCGCATCGGCATGCAGATGCAGCACGATCGCCTCGATTCGTTCTACTACTCGCGGCCGGAGCTCGTGGAGGGCGGCGTGCGCTACGCGCTCAACGAGCCGAAGGTCCGGGTGGACTACACCTACCATGCCCAGAGCACGCTCTATCAGTGGTACATGGCGGCGAAAGACGATCCGACGCTGGCGGAGTCGGTGCGGATGCCTCCGAACGAGGCCGCCCGGAAGCTCTTCGAGCTGGCCGACCTCCCGGGCTTCCGAGCGCCGGGCGCGCCCGTGCGTACGAGCCAGCCGCGCGGGGATGTGGCGGGTGCCTCCGGCGCGCCGATCGGTGCCGGAACCCCGCCCGCCCGCGCCAGCGATGAAGAAGGTGGCGACTGATCAGCGCAGCCCATCGCGCGTGAGCGCGGTGAGCCGGGCGATCCGATCTTCCGTGGTGGGGTGGGTGCGGAAGAGCTTCATGAACCCGCCACCCGTGAGCGGGCTCACGATGAACATGTGGGCGGTGGAGGGCTCCACGTCGGCGTGCACGCGCTGCACGCCCATCTCGAGCCGCTGGAGGGCCCGGGCCAGGGGCATGCCATCGCCGATGAGGCGGGCGGCGTACTCGTCGGCCGCATACTCGCGGGAACGGCTGATCGCGAGCTGGATGAGGCTGGCCACCAGCGGGGCGAGGAAGATGGCGAGCAGGCCGCCGGCGCCGCCGCCCCGCTCGTCGTCGCGACGGCCGCCGAAGATCATGGCCCATTGCGCCCAGTTCGCGAGCATGGCGATGGCGCCCGCAGAAACGGCGGCCACGGCGGAGATGAGCGTGTCGCGGTTGCGGATGTGCGCGAGCTCGTGGGCGATGACGCCGCGCAGCTCATCGCGAGGCATCATCTCGAGGATGCCCTCGGTAACGGCCACCGCGGCGTGCTCGGGGTTGCGGCCCGTGGCGAACGCGTTGGGCATCGGGCCCGGCACCACGTAGACCTTCGGCATCGGGAGGCCCGCGCGCGCGGCCAGCTCGGCCACGAGGGTATGCAGCGCGGGGGCGGACTCGGGGCCCACGGGCTGGGCGTTGTACATGCGCAGCACGATCGTATCGGAGAACCACCAGGAGCCGAGGTTCATCACGCCGGCCACAATGAAGGCGAGGACCATGCCGTCGGTGCCGCCGAGCGCGCGGCCGACGACCAGGAGGAGCGCCGTCATCGACGCCATGAGCAGCGTCGTCTTGAGGGTGTTGAGCATGCGGAGAAACTACGCACCCCCCTGAGGGCCGTGAAGCGGTGAGCTTGTCAGCAGGTGTCTCTGCACCCATCGCACAACCCCGCTCAACTTCTCCGAGCCCCGACCGATGGGGTCCGTGATGGCCACCACCGCCGCTGCTCCCCGCGTTCCTCCCTCCTCCGACTACGGCATGGGCGCGCTCCGCAAGAACGCCGACGCGGTGCTCGCCGTCGGTGTCTTCGCAGTGCTCGCCATCATGATGGTGCCGCTGCCGCCCTTCGTGCTGGACCTGATGCTCGCGGGCAGCATCACCTCGTCGCTGCTCGTCTTCCTCGTGGCGATCTACACGCGTCGCCCCGTCGACTTCTCGGTCTTCCCCACCGTCCTGCTCGTCACCACGCTGTTCCGGCTCAGCCTCGCGGTAGCCAGCACCCGGCTCATCCTCACCCACGGTGCGGAGGGCCCCGGCGCCGCCGGTCACGTGATCCAGGCCGTCGGCAACTTCCTCGTCGGCGGCAACTACGTCGTCGGCTTCATCATCTTCTGCATCCTCGTGGTCATCAACTTCATGGTGGTGACGAAGGGCGCCGGGCGCGTGGCCGAAGTGGCGGCGCGGTTCACCCTCGACGCGATGCCGGGCAAGCAGATGGCGATCGACGCCGAGATGAACGCCGGTCTCATCGACGAGAAGACGGCCAAGCGCCGCCGGGCCGAGGTCGCCAAGGAGGCCGACTTCTACGGCGCGATGGACGGCGCGAGCAAGTTCATCAAGGGCGATGCCATCGCCGCCATCCTCATCACGCTCATCAACATCCTCGGCGGCATCATCATCGGCGTGGGGATGAGCGGGCTCGACCTGCAGACCGCGCTCGCGAACTACACCATCCTCACCATCGGCGATGGCCTCGCGAGCCAGTTCCCCGCGCTCATTACGAGCGCTGCGGCTGGCATGTTGGTGACGCGCGTGAACGACGTCGAGGACAACACCCTCGACGCGCAGGTGACCCAACAGGTCTTCGGCAACCCCCGCGTGATCGCGATCCTCGCGGTGCTCTCCGCGGTGTTCATGCTGGTGCCCGGCCTGCGGCTCGTCTTCTTCGTGGTGGCGGTGGGGCTCGGCGTGCTCGCCTGGGTGCTCGACAACCAGCCCGTCGCGCCGGTGACCGCCGACGGGGGCCCCGAAGTGGAGAAGGGGACGGGCGAGGCGCCCATCGAGGAGCTGCTCAAGGTGGAGCCCCTCGCCGTGGAGCTCGGCCTCGATCTCGTGTACCTCGGCGACGAGTCCCGGGGCGGGCAGCTCGTGGAGCGGGTGCAGCGCATCCGCCGCCAGCTCGCCACCGACCTCGGCGTGGTGATCCCCACCGTCCGCCTCCGCGACAACGTGCGCCTCGGCGCCGGCCAGTACCGCGTGCTCCTCCGCGGCGAAGTGGTGGCCTCCGGCACCGTCGTGGCCCGCCAGAACCTCGCGCTCGACCCGGGCGGCGTGACGACCCCGCTCAAGGGGCCCGAGGGCACCGACCCGGTCTTCGGCATGAAGGGCGTGTGGGTGGGCGACAACCAGCGCGTTCGCGCCCAGCAGCTCGGCTACACCGTGGTGGACGTGCCCACGGTGCTCACGACGCACCTCGACGACGTCATCAAGCGTTACGCCCACGAGCTCTTCGGCCGGCAGCAGCTCGCCGACGCGCTCGCCCGGGTGAGCCAGGCCAACCCGAAGCTCGTCGAGGAGCTCACGCCCGACCCGCTCCCGGGCGCCATCGTGCTCCGCATCTTCCGCAACCTCGTGGCCGAGGGCATCGGCGTGCGCGACACGCAGGGCATCCTCGAGGCTCTCGCCGAGTTCGCCCCCCGCACCCGCGATGCCGACGTGCTCACCGAGTTCGTGCGGCAGCGCCTCAACCGCGCCGTGACCGCGCGCTTCGTCGGCGACGATGGTGTGCTCCGCTACATCGGCCTCGGCCCCGACGCCGAGGACGCCGTGAGCAAGGGCCTCCAGGGCGGCGATGGCGGCACCATGCAGCTCGTGCTCGACCCCGACACCATGCGGCGACTCATCCAGGGCATCCGCGCGGCCTCCGAGGCCTTCGCCGGCCCCGGCGAGGCGGTGCTGCTGGTGCCGCCGCTCGCCCGCGCGCCGATCCGTCGCCTCCTCGAGAAGGCGCTGCCGCGGGTTCCCGTGCTCTCGCCCGGCGAGATCGTCCCCGGAATCGGGGTGGAACGAGCGGGCGAAGTGACGATCGGCGGCCGACCCCTCAAGAACGTGAAGGAGTGACCGATGCAGCCCCATAGCCACACGGAGCGGCCAGTCGTGATTCCCCGGGCCTACGCCACCCCCCGCGAACGCACGATCGACGGCCTCACCCGCGAGGCCGCCTGCATCGAGTTCCAGCCGCGCATCCTCCGGGTGGCTCGCAAGCTCTGGACCCACGTTCGCGACGATGCCGGCGTGACGCTCGACGACCTCGTGAGCTTCGGTGTGGTCGGCCTCCTCGAGGCCTTCGACCGCTACCAGGATGGCCACGGCATCCCCTTCGCCACCTTCGCGGAGTACCGCCTGCGTGGCGCGATGCTCGACGCGCTCCGCACCATGGACACCTTCACCCGGCGCCGCCGCGACACCGCTCGCCGGCTGCGCGCCGCCGAAACGCAGGTGCGCGAGCTGCGCGGACGTGAACCGGCTTCGGCCGAAGTGGCCGCCGCGATGGGCGCGAGCATGGAGGAGTACTGGCTCGCCGTGGATGTGGCCACGCCCGTGGCGCTCGTGCCCATCGACGACGAGGTGGACGCCGACGGCTTCATCCGCGCGGCGATCGTGCCCAACGAGGATGAGGACGCCCCGGCGCGCATCGCGCAGGCCGAGGCCCAGATCGCGCTCCGTCGCGCCATCCAGGGGCTCCCCGAGCGGGAGCGCCAGGTGGTGCTGCTCTACTACGCCCGGGACATGAACCTGGCCGAGATCGGCGAGGTGCTGGCGGTCACGCCCTCGCGCATCTGCCAGGTGCTCGCGGCCGCCCGCGGCAAGCTCCGGACGGCGCTCCTGGCCGCCCTGTCCACCGAACGACTCGAGGAGGCGGGATGAGGGACATCTACATTGCGCTCAGCGGCGCGACCGCCGCCTGGGACCAGCTCAGCGGCATCGCCAACAACCTCGCCAACGCGAAGACCCAGGGCTTCCGCGAGTCGCGCACCTCGTTCGTGGTGGCCGGCGCCGGCGAGGCGGGCGGGATGTACGCCGCGGCGGGGACCACCAGGTACTCCAACGCCGACGGCGAGCTGATGGTGGACGATGTGGCCACCCACGTGGCCCTTCGCGGCGACGGCTTCTTCGCCCTCGCCGATGGCACCTACACCCGCGACGGCTCCTTCCAGCTCGATGCCGAGGGCACCCTGGTGACCCGCGACGGCGTGCCCGTGATGGGTGATGGCGGCGAGCTCCAGGTGCCGGAAGGCGCGGAGATCAGCATCGGGCCGGACGGCTCGGTGCGGGCGGGCAAGGAAGAGGTGGGGCGCTTGCAGGTGGTGAGCCTCGGCAACCCGAACCCGCTCGGCGGGAGCCGCTGGGGCGGCGAGCCCGGCGAGGCGCCCGAAGGCACCACCATTGTGCAGGGCGCCGTGGAAGGCAGCAACGCCGACACCATGCGCGGAATGATCGAGATGATCGAGGCCTCGCGTTTCTTCGAGGCCCAGCAGAAGGCCATGCAGACGAGCGACGACACCCGCGCTCGCCTCAACCGGATCGGAGGGAACTGATGCGCGCACTCAGCACGGCGGCCAGCGGCATGCGGGCCTACCAGACCAAGATCGACAACATCGCCAACAACCTGGCGAACACCAACACGACCGGCTTCAAGAAGGTCCGCGAGAACTTCGAAGACCTCGTGTACCAGAACGTGGGCAGCCGCGGGCGCTCCGAGGGCGCGGCGGCCGGCAACCCGATGCAGGTGGGCAGCGGCGTGCGCCTCGCCTCGCTGAGCCGCGACACCAGCGTGGGCGCCGGCATGGCCACGAACAACGCCTACGACATGATGATCGACCGCGACGGCTACTTCGTGGTGGAGACCGCGGGCGGCGAGGAGCTCTACACCCGCGACGGCCACTTCCAGGTGGACGCCGAGGGCAACCTGATCACGGCGGCCGGTCACCGGCTCGCGCCCGGCCTCACCCTCCCGGAAGGCACGCTCGAGTTCACGGTGGCGCCCGACGGCACCGCGAGCGCCTCGGTCCTCGGCAGCTCGGGCGCCACGGAGATCCGCGAGCTCGGCCAGATCGAGCTCGCCCGCTTCGGCAACGCCAGCGGGCTGAGCGCGATGGGCGGCAACTACTTCCGCTCCACCGAGGCCAGCGGCGAGGCCGTGAAGGGCGCGCCCGGCGAGGAAGGGATGGGCCAGATCCAGCAGGGGATGCTCGAGGGCTCCAACGTGGACGTGGCCGAGGAGCTCGTGGGCATGATCACCGCGCAGCGGAGCTACGAGCTCTCCTCGAAGGTGATCCAGGCCGCCGACGAGATGATGTCCACCGCCGTGAACCTGCGCCGCTGATGGGCACGACGGCGCTGCTCGGGCTCCTGGCGCTCCTCGGCGGGGGTGCGAACCCCACCTGGGCCGCCACCCCGGAGGCGGCGATCCGCACGGCCATCGCGGCGCGGCTCTCCATGGCCGAGGCCGACGTGGAGATCAGCGACCTCACGCTGCCCGCGGGCGCGCCGGCCGACGGCGACTACCGCGTGGTGCTGCCCGGCTACCGCATCCACGGCGGGCATGTGCCGCTGGGGCTGGAGCTGCGCGCGGCCTCCGGGGGGGGCAGCTGGCGGGTGCGCCCCGGCGTGCGGCTGTACGGCCTCGTGCCGGTGGCCGCTGCGGAGGCGCTTGCCGGAGCGCCGGTGCCGATCAGGCTCGAACGCCTCCCGCTCGACGTGCTCCGGGGCGGCGAGCCCGTGGACGCGACCCTCCCCTGGGAGGCCCGCGTGACCGTGGAGGCCGGCGAGCCGCTCACGCCGTCGCTCGTTCGGCTCGTCCCCGACGTGCGGGAGGGGGCGATCGTCCCCGTGGTCGTCCGCCGCGGTGGTCTCGAGGTGAGGTGCGATGCCCAGCTCCAGGCCGATGCCCGATACGGCGATGCCGTCCCTGTCCTCAATCTTGTCACCCGCGCCCGGCTCGCCGGGGTGCTCCAGACCGATGGCTCCGTCCTCCTCGGGGGTTCCTGATGTTCTTCTTCCTCCTCGCCTGCGCCGCCGGTCCGATGGCCGCCAAGCCCACGGTCGTGTCCCCGTTGACCCTCCTCCCGCCGGCGCCGCCGCCCCACCGTGAGCCGGGCTCCTTGTGGAGCGAGGAGAGCGCGCGCCTCCTCGTGGGCGACGACCACCACCGCGCCCTCGGCGATGCGGTGACCGTGGTGATCGACGAGTCCACGATCACCCAGCTCAACGCCGGGACGAGCGCCGGGCGCGACAGCGCCTCCGGCTTTGCCATCGAGAGCCTCCTCGGGGCGGAGACCGCCATCCTCAAGGCCAACTCCAACATGAAGGGGAAGATCGGCCTCGGTGGGTCGAGCAGCTCCTCGCTGAACGGGGAGGGGAGCACCTCGCGGAACGGCACCGTGCAGGCGGTGATCACCTGCCAGGTGGTGCAGGTGTCCGGCAACGGGATGCTCATGCTCGAAGGCCAGAAGTCGGTGATGGTGAACAACGAGACGCAGATCGTCACGCTCCGGGGGGCCGCGCGCACCAAGGACATCTCGGCCGACAACATGCTCGAGTCCTTCCGCCTGCTCAACGCGCAGGTGGAGATCACCGGCAACGGGGTGCTGGCCAACCAGCAGCACCAGGGCTGGGGCACCACGGTGGCGAACACGATCTGGCCGTTCTGATAGAACGGCGGCATGTGCGGCCGCTTCACGCTCCACCATCCCAACGACGAGGTCCATGAGCGGTTCGCGGTCCTGCGGCCGACGTTCCTCACGGAGCCCCGCTACAACATCGCGCCCACGCAGATCGTGTCGGTGATCACGCCGGAGCGGGAGCGGGTGGCGATGCGCTGGGGGCTCGTGCCGCCGTGGTCGAAGGACGGCAAGCCCTTCATCAACGCCCGCGCGGAGACCATTGCCGAGAAGCCCTCCTTCCGCGGTGCCCTGGCCGCGCGGCGGGTGCTCGTGCCGGCCAGCGGCTTCTACGAGTGGCGCACGGAAGGCAAGCAGAAGCGCGCGGTGCACATCCGGATGCGCGGGGGCGTGCTGTTCGCGATGGCGGGAATCTGGGAGCCGGCGCTGGTGGCCGGCGAGCTGCCCACCCTCGCGATGATCACGGTGGCGGCCAACCACACGATGTCCTCCGTGCACGACCGCATGCCCGCCATCCTCACGCGGGAAACGGAAGGAGCGTGGCTCGCCCCCGACAACCGCGCGCCGGAGGCGCTCCTGCGCCCCCTCGACGACGATGCCATCGAGCTCATTCCCGTGTCGAGCCGGGTGAACGGCGTCGGGATCGACGAAGCCTCCCTGCTCGAGCCGGAGCGGCACGGTCTGTTCGGGTAGCGCGAACCGGATAGCCGCCGGGAATGATCGAAGCCTACGGTGCGCTCACCCCCTCCCTGCATCCCTCGGCCTGGGTTCACGCCGGCGCCCACGTGATGGGCGATGTGGTGCTGCACGAGCGCGTGAGCGTGTGGCCCGGCACCGTCCTCCGGGGCGATCAGGGGCGCATCACCATCGGCGCCGACAGCAACGTGCAGGACGGGAGCGTGTCGCACGGCACGGGCGGGCGCTCCACGGTGAACATCGGCGCGCGGGTCACCGTGGGCCATCGCGTGATCCTGCACGGCTGCTCGGTGGATGACGACGTGCTGGTGGGCATGGGCGCCATCCTGCTCGACTTCTGTCACATCGAGAGCTGGTGCATCGTGGGCGCGGGCGCGCTCGTGCCGGGCGGGATGCGGATTCCCACCGGCTCGCTGGTGCTCGGCTCGCCGGCGCGGGTGGTCCGCACGCTGCGGGAGTCCGACCGCGAGATGATCAAGCACGGCTGCGCCGAGTACCTGCGGCTCTCGGCCACCTACCGGGCGGGCTAGAACGGGATGTCGTCGTCGGAGGGCGGGGGCGCCTCGTCGTCGAACGCGGGCGCGGCGGCGCGGCGCGGGGGCGGAGGGGAGTCCGTCCCGCCGGCGGTGCCGCCCTGGCGCTCGATCTCGGCTTCGATGGCGGCGAGCAGGCTGCGCTCCTTGTCGTGCCACCGGGACTTGGCGGGGTCGGTCAGGGTGCGACGGCAACCGCTGGCGTAGTACTCGAGGTCGCCCATCGTGGCGCCGCGGACGGGCGCCCCCTTGCTGCGGCCGTAGGGGGGGAAGACCTCGCCGCTGCCGCCGCCGGCCCCGCCACCGCCGCTCATCGCGGGAGCGGCGCGCCGCGGCGCCTCGGCAGTGCCGCCGATGACGAGCTGGCCGAGGGTGAGGACGAAGTCCTCGCCATCGCGCACGGCGTTGCCGACGCGGACCTTCTCCAACGAACCATCGGCGCGCTGGACCTGAACGAAGACGGGATGGGAATCTGGCATGGCCCCGTTTCCCGCGCTGGCGGCCCGCTGTCAAGGCGGCTTGGGATATCCGGGTGCGATGAAGCTCCCTGATCTCACGGGCCGTCGCGCGTTGGTGACCGGCGCAACCAACGGAATCGGCCTGGAAGCGGCCGTGGAGCTGGCGCGGGCGGGCGCGGAGGTGACCGCTCTGGGGCGGGATGCCGCGCGCACGGAGGCGGCGGTGGCCACCATCGCGGAGCGGGCCGGTCGCCCCGTGGCGTCGGCCCTGTGCGACTTCTCCTCGCAGGCGGACATCCGGCGCTTCGCGGCGGAGTTCCGGGAGCGCCACGACCGGCTGCACATCCTCGTGAACAACGCCGGCGGCGTGTTCAACGAACGTACGCTCACCGTGGATGGCCTCGAAGCCACCTTCGCGGTGAACCACCTCGGCTACTTCCTGCTCACGCAGCTCCTCCTCGACCGGATCGTAGCCGCCGCGCCGGCCCGGATCGTGGTCGTGGCGAGCACGGGGCACTACCGCGGCACGATGGACTTCGACGACCTCGGGTTCGAGAAGGGCTACACCATCATGCGCGCCTACCAGCGCTCGAAGCTCGGCAACGTGCTCTACACGCGCGCGCTGGCGCGGCGCCTCGCCGGAACGGGGGTGACGGTGAACGCGCTCCATCCGGGCGGGGTAGCCACGAACATCTGGACGGGCGCGCCGGGCTGGGCCGCGCCGATCCTCGCTCTGGCGAAGTGGTTCATGCTCACGCCGGCCCAGGGTGCCGAGCGCATCCTCCAGCTCGCGGCCTCCCCCCAGGTGGAGGGCCTCACGGGCCTCTACTTCAGCGACCTCCGCGCCATCGCGCCGTCGGCCCTCGCGCTCGACGACGCGCTCGGCGAGCGGCTGTGGACCGAGAGCGAACGCCTCGTGGGGTTGGCTCCCTGACCCTCAGGCCGTGATGGGCAGGCCAAGGCGGCCGTACACGAACTGCAGGAGCCAGGCGGGCCCGACGAGCAGGAACTGCAGGTCCTGGAAGAAGGAGGGCTTCTTGCCCTCGATCTTGTGGCCGACGAACTGCGCGATCCAGGCGACGACGAAGAGCGCGCCCGAGACGGGGCCGATGGGGAGGCCGGCGGCGCCGATCTTCGCGTTGAGCAGGAGGCCGAGACCCACGGCCAGCGCCATGCCGAGGCCCAGCGACCACGACATGCGGG
Organism: uncultured Pseudomonadota bacterium; assembly: GCA_903885375.1. Classification (GTDB taxonomy): domain Bacteria; phylum Myxococcota_A; class UBA796; order UBA796; family SXON01; genus SXON01. The sequence goes on along the minus strand of CAISIK010000069.1, from coordinate 36,596 downwards.
CGTAGAACAGGAGCGAGGCTGCGCCGGCGAGGACGCCCCAGTGGACCCCGCTCTCCCCGAAGGGGTGGGGCAGGGCTTCCAGCAGGCCCAACGTGGTCACCGCGATGACCGGGATGCACACCCAGTGGATGGCCTTGTTCACCGGGTTGCGGTGCGAGGTGCCATACAGCGCGAACCACTCGTGTGCGGACTTCATCGGATACGGCACCCCGCGGGGGAGTATCACCGGGATGCCGGCGCGCGCTCAAGGGTTCGGGGTCCTCATGCTGCTCCTCGCGGGGTCGGCGGGCGGCTGTGCGTCGCAGGCGGAGGCTCCGTCGGAGCGGGTGGTGGTCGTGGGGTTCGATGGGCTCGATTACGGCGCGCTCGAGCGCTACGCCTCGCGCCTGCCCACGTTCCGGCGCTTCCTCGCTGAGGGGGCCCACGCCGAGATGCAGGTGACCTCGCCGATCATGTCCCCCATCGTATGGACCACGATGGCCTCCGGCTACCCCGCCGAGGTGCACGGCGTGGGCGGCTGGACCAACGGCCGCGGCCGCTCCTTCACCGGCGCCGATGTGCGGGTGCAGCGCCTGTGGGACGTCGTGTCGGGCGCGGGCCACGAATCGCTCGTAGCGGGCTGGCTCATGACCTGGCCGGCGCCGATCGTGCGCGGGCACTCGCTCAGCGACCGCTTCGTGTGGTCCCACCCGATGAGCCGCGACAACGCGCGGGAGGACTTCGAGGAGGAGCGCGAGGCCACGACCTACCCCGACAGCCTCGGCACCCTCGCGTCGGAGCTGATGCCCGACGCCGAGTGGCTCGCGGCGAGCCCCCTCGCCTACCAGATCGCGGCCTATGGCGCGCCTTCGCACCCCCTGGGTCGCGACGAGACCCACACCCGCGTTTTCGAGGCGTTGTGGCCGGAGTCCGACGCGGCCCTGAGCGTGCTGTACCTCAACGGCGCCGATCAGGTGAGCCATCTGTACTGGCCCTTCCAGGACCCCGACGCGCAGCGGGCCATCCGGCTCGATCCCACCGCGCACAAGCGGCAGGTGGACGACCTGCAGCGTCGCCACCCGAACCAGACGCTCCCGCCCTACGGCGAGACGGGCCTCACGGCGGCGGACCTCGGCGAGGCGGCCCGGTGGGTGCCCGACTACTACGTCTACCTTGATGGCGTGCTCGACCGCGTATGGACCCTCGTGGGCCCCGACACCACGCTGGTGCTACTGAGCGACCACGGTTTTCAGTGCAGCAGCACCAAGCCGCTCGTGGTGGGCGGCCATCGCGGCGTGGCGGTTTTCGCGGCCGTGGGCCCGCGCGTGAGGGCCCGTGCCCGTGGCGAGGCCCACGTGTTCGACGTGGCGCCCACGCTCTACGCGCTGCTCGGCCTGCCGGCCGCCGAGGACATGCCCGGCCACGTGCTGCACGACCTCTTCGACGTGGAGGAACAACCGCGGATCGCCTCCCGCGTGCTGCAGCGCGGCGCTATCGAGGTGGGCGAAGGCGAGTCGGCCGGCGACGACGCCCTCCGCTCCCAGCTCGAGGCCCTCGGCTACCTCGACGAGTCGGGCCGCCCCAACGCGGCCATCGGCGAGAGCCGCCGCAACACGAACGTGGTGGTCGACGACAAGGCGCCGTAGGGCCTCCTCCCCCCGCCTCCGCGGTTCGCCGCGTCGTCCGCTGAAAAACGCCTCCACCCCGCCGCTCCGCCCCCACGGTCGCCGCGTCCTGCCCGGCCGGCTGTGCGCCACCGAGCTCGGACTATTCGTCGAACCGCTTGACCCCTGCATGCTCCGACGCCACCTTCTTGCGCCGGTTGGCCGCCTCCTTGGCGCCCTGGACGGTGGTCGTCCGCCGGGTGCGCGCCGCCCGAAGCGGCTCACCCGTGTCGAGCTTGCCGCCCCCCGCCAGCCGCTCCACCTCGGCAAGGAGGTGCCGATCGGTGTCGGTGATGAGGTTGAAGACGCGCCCCGCCCTCCCCATGCGGCCCACGCGCCCGATGCGGTGGACGTAGTCGCTCGCGCGCTCCGGCAGCTCCCAGTTGAGCACGAAGGCGAGGTCGAGCACATCGAGGCCACGGCCGGCGAGCTCGGTGGTCACGAGCACGCGGCCCTGACCGCCCACGAAGGCCCGGATGGTCTTGAGGCGTTCGCGCGGCAGGAGGCCGCCGTGCACCACGACCACGTCGTGGCCGCGCTCGCGGAGGGCATCGCCGGCGGCATCGGCGGTTTCGCGCCGGTTGCAGAAGAGGATGCCGCGGGCCTTGGGGCCGAGGGACACCAGCACGTCGCTCGCGGCATCGCCGCGGGAGCGCCCCTTCACGGGAATGTTCTTCACGGTGACGGTTTCGGGCGTGGTGTGGGCATCCTTGGAGATCAGGAGCGCGGGCCGATCGGGGCGACCGCTGAGCCAGTGGCGGATCGGCTCCGGGAGGGTGGCCGACATCCACCAGGGCAGTGCTCGGGTGGCCGCAGCGAGCAGGGCCTCCACCGGGGGGCGCTGACCGGGGGCGAGCAGGGTGTCCGCCTCGTCGACCACGAGGATGCGCACATCATCGAGGTTTACGAGGCCATCGGCTACGAGGCGGGCGAGGCGCGGGGGGTTGGCCACCAGCACGTCGAACACCTGGCGGAGCTCGGCGTTGGTGTCGTGGATCGACTCGCCGCCGCTGACCTGCCGCACGCGAAGGCGCGCCGCGTGGGTGAGCGTCTTCAGCGCGCGCGCCGTCTGGTTCACGAGCTCGCGGGTGCTCGTGAGCACCACGCCGCGGGGACGGGCGGGTTCGGTGGCGGGCCCATCCTGCGCTTCTACCGCGCGGAGGCACTGCACCAGTGGGATCCCGAACGCGAACGTTTTTCCGCTCCCGGTGCGCGCCACGGCCACGGCCGACTTGCCAGCGAGAAACGCCGGAATGGACATGCGCTGCACCGGGCTGGGGCTTCGGATGCCCGCGGCGGAGAGGGCGGTGACGAGCTCGGGGAGCACGCCCAATTCAGAGAAGTTCGACATGGCGGCCCCGTAGCCCGTCGCCGCATGTTTGCTATACGGTTCCCGCCTCCTGGAGCGCTCCGGTGATCCTCCTCCTGCTGCCCGTCACCCTCGCCGCCTCGCTCGCGGGCGTCTCCTTTCCCGAATCGGCGCAGCTCGGCGGCCAGCCCGTCGTGCTCAACGGGCTCGGTCTGCGGGAGAAGTACTTCGTGGATGTGTACGTGGGCGGCCTCTACCTCAAGAGCCCCACGCACAACGGCGCCGCCGCGATAGCGGCCGACGAGCCCAAGCGGGTGGTGATGCACTTCATCTACCGGGCGGTCACGCGCGAGCAGATGCTCGAAACCTTCCTCGAGGGCTTCGGGGATGCCGCCACGGGACCGCAAGCCGCGAATGTGGCCCGGATGCAGGAGTGGGTACCGGCGGCGGGCGTAAAGCGGGGCGACGAGCTGTCGTTCGACTACGTGCCCGGAACCGGGACGAGCATGCTGCTCAACGGCCGCTCGCTCGGCACGATCGCCGGCGCCGACTTCATGAAGCTCGTTTTCGGGATCTTCCTCGGGCCGCGTCCGCCCACCGCGGCGTTGAAGTCGGGAATGCTCGGCCAATAGGGCGCGGGTGCCGACGATTGCGGCTACGATTGCGGCGCTGCCGGGTGGAAAATGCGCGTGTCTCCTCTCCTCGTACTGCTCGCTCTCGCAGGGTGTTCCACGCAGGAGGAGGACTCCGCACCGGGGCAGGAGGAGGCCGGTTGCGCACGGATCAAGGTCGATCCGCTCTTGTTGCACTGGGAGGGGCTGCAGCCCGGTGAGTCGCAAACGGGCACCTTCACGGTCTCCAACACCTGCACCGACGGCACGGACGCCCTGAGCGTGAGCGCGTCGGCCTCCGACGCCGCGTTCACCTTGGAGCCCACCACCCCGCAGGTGGTCGCGCCGGGCTCCACGGTCGCCTACACCGTCACCTTCACCGCCATCGACAGCGCGTCGCACTTCGGCACCGTCACCCTCGCCAGCAACGATCCCGACTCGCCCGACACCTTCGTGTCCCTCGAAGGCCTCGTGGCGACCGACGCCGACGCCGACGGCTTCGGGAACATCCCCGCAGGGGGCGATGACTGCGACGACACCGACCCCGAGGTGCATCCGGGCGCCAACGAGGTCTGGTACGACGGCGTGGACCAGGATTGTGACGCGGGCGACGACTACGATCAGGACGGCGATGGCTGGCCGGCCCTCGCCTATGGCGGCGACGACTGCAACGACCTCTCCGACCACATCTTCCCGGGCGCCACCGAAACGGTCGACCAGGAGGACGAGGACTGTGACGGGCTGGTGGACGAGGACTTCGTCGTGCTCGGCGAGCTCCTCATCACGGAGGTGATGCCGGTACCGGGCGGGGTGGACGACACCGTGGGCGAGTGGGTGGAGGTGCAGAACCTCGGCAGTGCCTCGCTGGACCTCTACGGTTGGGTGCTCGAGAACTCGGCCGGCGCCCAGGTGGCGCTCGATCGGCACGTGGCGGTGCCCGGCGGCGGGCGCCTCGTGATCGGCAACAACCTCGACACCCGCGTGAACGGCGGCGTGCACGTGGATGCGGCCTACGACCCCGCGAGCTTCTCGCTCGCCTCGGGCGATGGCCTCACGCTCCGGCTCGATGGCCGCGAGATCTCCTCGGTGTCCTGGGCCTCCACCGGTGTCGGTGTGGCCCACCAGCTCGACCCCGACCACTACGACGCGACCGATGGCGGCGAGCGGGAATGGTGGTGCGACGCCACGACGATCCTCTCCGGCACCGATCGCGGCACGCCGGGTTCCCTCAACGACCAGTGCACCACGGTCGACGAAGATGGCGACGGCGTGAGCGAGGCCGACGGCGACTGCGACGACGCCGACGCCTCCGTGAACGGCGATGCCGCCGACGTGTGGAACGGCGTGGACGACGATTGCGACGGCATTGCCGACAACCCCGTGGTGGACACCGTGGCCACCGCCGAGATCACCGGCGCCGCCAGCGCCTTCCTCACCGCCTCCCAGGGCCTCTCCACCGGCGATGTCACCGGCGACGGGGTGGACGACCTCATCATCGGCGCGGTGTACGCGAGCACCCAGGCCGGCGAGGTCGTCGTGATCGACAGCGCCGACGTAATCGGCGCGTCGGGCCGGGCCTCCACGCTCGCCAGCGCCACCATCACCGGCTCCAGCTACAGCTACTCCGGCGTGCTCGACGCGCGCTCGGGCGACGTGACCGGCGATGGCGTGGCCGACGTCGTCACCTTCGGCGGCCCCTACGCGAGCTACGGCGGCTACCGCGCGGTGGTGTACGACGGTGGGTCGGGTCTCTCCGGCAGCCTCGACAGCGGCGATGGGTCGGCCCTCATCGACGAGGCTACCGGCTCGGCGTACGGATCGCAGCGCGGCCTCTCCCACGTGGACGTGAACGCCGATGGCCTCGCCGACATCGTCGTGAGCAACCCCTTCGAGTTCTCGGCCGGCGGCTACCCCGGCGCGATCTGGGTGTACGACGCGGTCGACGCCACGGGAGAGCTCACCACCGATGATGCGATCGCTACCCTCGAGGGGTCGGGCTACGCGGACTACGCCGGTCGGTCACTCGCCGGCGGCGACCTCGATGGGGATGGGTACGACGACCTCGTGGTGGGCGTGCCCGGCGCTTCGGCGAGCTCGGTGAGCGGCGGGGGCACCGTCTACATCGTGAACGCGGACTCGTTGTCTGGCACCGCGGAGCTGGGCGATGTGGCGAGCACGGTGCTCGAGGGCGCCGAGCGCAACGCCGGCATCGGCGCCTTCGGGCTCGTGGTAGCCGATCTCGACGCCAGCGGCGGGCTCGATCTGGCCGTTGGGGCGGCCGGCGTGGACGAGGTGTACCTCTTCCTCAACGCCCGCAGCCTCGGGGCCTCGGAGAGCACCACGGCCGCCGACACCACGCTCACCGGCTCGGACGCATTCGGCTTCGCGCTGTCGGCGGCGGACTTCGACCACGATGGTCGGGTGGACCTCGCGGTGGGTGCCCCCTCGATCAGCAGCGTCTACCTGACCTCGTACGCGTGGTGGTACTCCACGGGGGGGGCGGTGGGTACCGTCAGCCTCTTCGACCGCAGCGTGCTCACTGCCGGCGGCGATCAGCCCTCCACGACCAGCTTCCGGGGCCTCACGGGCACCACCGCGGGTGACATGTTCGGCTCGGTGCTCGCCAGCGGCGACTTCGACAGCGACGACATCCCCGACCTCGCGGTCGGGGCTCCCGCTGGCGCCGGCACCGCCTGGGTGGTGCTGGGCCAGTAGGGCGGGAAGTCCGGCCGGGCGAGGCGGCCGGGCCGTTCAGGAGCCCGTGGGCTGGTCGCCGGTGTCTTCGGAGGCCGCGGGAGCGGGCGCCTCGGGCGCCTCGCCTTCGGCGCGGCTCGCCTCGGCGCTGACCGCTTCGGCACCCTCGCCGGCCGCCTCGCCGCCTTCGCCAGCGGCTTCGCCGCCCTCGCCAGCGGCTTCGCCGCCCTCGCCAGCGGCTTCGCCGCCCTCGCCAGCGGCTTCGCCGCCCTCGCCAGCGGCTTCGCCGGCTGCGGCGGCGCCGCCACCCTTGCCGCGCCCGCCGCGGTTCCGGCGACGCTTGGTGGTGGTGCCCGGATCACGCTGGGGGCGCGCTCCGGCATCGCCGTTGGCGATGAGCTCGGCGTTCTCGACGGCCTTGGCCATCTCCTGGGCCGCGCCCGACGCGATGAGCTGCGTGCAGCGTTCGATGGCCGCCTCGATCTGCGCCCGCGCCGCCACGCCGATGGGGCGCTCGATCGCCTTCTGGAACTCGGGCACGGCGTTGAAGATCAAGCCGCGGAGCTCGAACATCTCGCCCCGGGCCAGGAATACGTGGTAGTCGCCCGGGTCGGCCTTCTGGGCCTTGTCGAGCACGGCTTCGGCTTCCGGCCAGAGCTGCTTGCGGGCGGCGATGCGGGCCCGCTCCACGTGCGGCGCCGCAGCGCGGTCCTGGATCTTCGCGGCCACGCGCAGGAGCCAGTCGGCCCGCTCGAGGTCGGAGCCACGGTTGATGAGCAGGCGCCCGAGGAAGAGGTGCGCCGCGTAGTTCTTCTTGTCGAGCTGCACGGCCTCTTCGAGGAGCTTCTGGGCCTCGTCAAGCGCGGCCTCCTCCCCGTTGGCGGTCTCGATGATGAGGGCGCCGAGGCGAGCCATGTGGAGGGTGTTCTCGGGGTCGAGCCGCCGGGCTTCGGCGAGCGCATCGCGCGCGGCCGACCAGCTGTCGGGGCCCTGCTTGAGGTGCAGCTCGCCGAGCAGGCCGTAGGTGTCCGGCATCATCGGCTCGAGCTCCATCGCGCGCTTGAGCACCTCGACGGCCCGGTCGACCTTGCCGGCATCGGCGAGGAGCCCGCCGAGGCGGCGCAGCATGCGGCCGTTGTCGGGGAAGCAGGCCACGCCGCGCTCGAGCGCATCGATGGCGCGGTTGCGACCGCCGCCGCGCTTCTCGGCGAAGTTGCACTCGAGGTGGAACACCTCGGGCGTGGGCACGCGTGTGGCGAGGTCCTTGAACACCGCGCCGACTTCGGCCGCCTTGGCGTTCTGCTCGGCCATCACGGCGGCCTTCAGGAGCGCGACTTCGGTGTTGCCCGGGTCGGAGTTGAGCACCTCGGCGATGCGCTGCTCGGCGAGATCGAAGCGGGGCTTCTTGCTGAGCACGAGGCCGCGGATGGCCTCCAGCGGGCCGTCGTGGTCGGGGAAGGGCATCGTGCGGCGGTTCCGCACCCGGTGGGCCTCGGAGAGGAGGCGGTTGCCTTCCTGCGCGAGCACCAGGAACTTCTGGCCCTTCTCCTTGCCGCTGGCGGCGAGGTACTGGTCGCCCAGCGCTTCGAGCAGGTCGAACAGGCTGGCTTCCCGCGCGGGGAGCTGCTCGCTCACGAGGCGGTGCACGAAGAAGCAGCGATCCCGGGTTTCGTCGGGGATCATCTCGAGGAGCCCCTTGGCCAGCAGGTTGAGGCGCGACTCGCGCTTCACGCCGGTGATCTCCGCTTCGGCCACCGTGAAGGGCAGGCGGAAGTGGGCGAGCAGGGACAGGTCGCGACGCTCCTCCTCGGTGAGCGCCTTGACCGCCTTCTCCAGGCGGCGACGGATGGGCTCCACGTCGTTGACGTTGTCCAGCGCGAGGAAGCGGGTGGACTCCATCAGCTCGTCGCGGCCCGCCGGGTCGCGCACGGCCACGGCGAACAGGCGCGCGGCGAGGGGGTGGCCGTGGATGCGCTGCGAGATCGGGCCGAAGTTGTCGCGCGCGAAGTCTTCTACGCGGTAGGCATCGAAGATCTCGTGGAGGTCCTTGCCGCGGAGGCCGGCGAGCTCGAGGATGGGGAGGTCGGCGCCCTCACCCTCGCGGTAGAAGCGGGGCCGGATGGTGGTGAGGAAGATGACGCGGGCCTTGTAGCGGCCGGCGAGCAGCGCGCGCAGGAGCAGCTCGAGGCGCGATTCGCGGTGGAACGTGCCATCCCGGCGCATCACCAGCTCCAGCCGCTCGATCACGAGCGTGGTGGAGACGGCATCGAGCACCTCGGCGGCGAGCGTGGCCAGGGCCGCCGGGGCGGGCCGCTGGTCGGGCTTCTGCAGGGCTTCGGCGAGGCGCTTGTCGCCCGCGTCGACCCCGAGGCCGGCGATGCGCGCGTACAGCGAGTCGGCTTCGGCGCCGCGGGCGAGCACGAAGTCGGGGGAGCGGTCGGTGGCGCCGGTGAGGGCCTTCTCCACCAGCCAGCGCTTGCCCACACCGGGCGAGCCGACGATCACCACGGGGCCCGTGGGGTGCTCGGCGAGCCACGCGAGCTCCTCCTCGCGACCCACGAACGCGATCTTCGGGGCGCCGGACTTCTTCTTCGCCTCGGCCACGGGGGCGGCGGCGGCCACGGGGGCGGCGGCGGCCGGCACGGGGAGCTTGAAGAGGAAATCGCGCGCCTTGCCCTTTTCGTGCTCGAACTTCAGCGTGCGGAGCGCCGAGGGGAGGGCGAAGGGGTTGAACGTGCGGCCGACCGCCACGAGCCGGGGCTTGTGCGCGGCGTTCTGCACCACGGCGGCGAGCTGGCCGAGGCCGATGGAATCGGCGCCGTCGGGCTCGATGAGGCAGATCACGCCGCCATCGCGCGAGAGGGCCGGCGCGAGCGCGGCTTCATCCACGCGGTGGAGGCCGGTGGGCACATCGCCGCCGAGCACGACGGCGGGCACGTTGCTGCGGCGACGGAGCTCGCCGAGCGTTTCAGCGTCGGCCAGAACCCGGCTGCCGAATACCAGCACACACCGAGCTTCGTTGATGGCGACTTCTACGCGGTTCATGGCCTGCCCCTGTCGGAAGCCGCGCCGCTAACCGGATCGCCGGAGGGGCGCCGCAGAAGTTGGGCGACAGCGCACTCCCGCCGGCCCCGGGAGGTGTCAAGGGAAGGCCGGGAACTCCACTCCGGCGTTCTTCCCGCAGGTGCGCGCGGCGCGGGCGTGGCGGAGGAGCGGCAGGTCCTGCGGGCTGTCGCCGATCGCGAAAACCGGCACCCGACCGGTCATTTCCCAGGCGGCCCGCACCTTGCCCGGCCCGCAGGGAACGGGGCCGACGGTGGCCGGGAGCAGCTTGGTGCCGCTCATGGCCAGCTCCACGCCCTTCACCCGGTAGAGGCCGAGCCGCTTTCCGACGGCCACGCCGATCACCCGGGGACTGGCGGTGAGCAGCCAGATGCGATGCTGGAGCGCGAGGTGGGCCGCCAGCTCGCAGATGGCGGGTACTGGAGCGACCTCGCCGCGCGCGAAGGCTTCGTCGACCAGCGCTTCGACCTCGGCCACGTGGAGCCCGGCGAGCGCCAGCGCTGCGTAGCGACATTGCTCGGCGTAGTCCTCGATGGCCTTGTAGGCGGCGAAGACGTTCTCGACCCCGGCGGTGATCTCGTTCCGGTGACCGTGCCGGTCGAGCCCGCGCAGGCAGGCTTCGGCCACGTCGTGGTTGATGAGGGTGCCATCCATGTCGAAGATGACCTCGCCCGGCGGGAGGCCCTGCAGCTCTGGAATCATGCGGTGAATCCCTCCACGAGGCGTGCCACCTCGATCTCCGCCGCGGCCGCGGCTTGCTCTTCGAGGCCCTCGGTCTCGAGGCGCCCCACGTCGTCCTGCAGTTGTTCCATCGCCCGCCCCACGAGCTGGTGGTCGACCGCCTGCGCGAGCTCGTTGAGCCGGGCGATGGCCGTGGAGACCTCGCCGAGCAGGTGGGCGGCGCTCTCGCCGTGCGGGGCGCCCGGCGGGGCGGCGAGCTCGTCGTCCACCACCTCGAGCGTGCCCGCGTGGTCGGCCAGCCAGGTGAGGTTGTCGGCCAGGCGATCCATGCGGTCGATGAGGTCGGTGTGCGCGAGGGCCACGCGCGCGCGTTCCTCGTTGAGCACGGCGGTGGTGGCCTCATCCACCTCGGCGGCCGTGGGCACGGCGGGGATGACGTTCTGCAGCTCGGAGAAGCGCTGGCGGACGGTGTCGAGGTAGCCGCGCACTTCGCCTGCTGCACCGGCGTACGCCGCCCTCGCGCGCGCCAGCTCCCGCCTCGGCAGCGGGGCCCCCCCGAGGTCGCCGGTGACCTCCTTGAGCGTGGGGCGCCGGCGGCCGGTGACCGCGAGGTGCACGCGGAGGAGCAGGATGGCCCGGGTGCGCCAGACCAGCGTGATGACCCGGCGGATGCTCGCGGCGCGTCGGTCGAGGTGGCCGATGTCCACCTCGTAGCGCGCCACCAGATCGGCGCGGTCGGGCTTCTCCGCGAGCTCGAGGCTGCGCTCGGCCAACACGCGGAGCTGCGCCTGTACGGCATCGTGCCGCTCGCCGAGGCGGGCTTCGAGCGCCTCCAGCCGCTGCGGGTACGCGAGCAGATCGGCATCCACCGGCGCGCCCGGCGCCGGCACGAGCCCATCGGAGAGCTCGCGGGCCGCGGGCGTGCGCCCGATGGCGCGCAGGCGCTTCCGCGCCAGCTTCGTGGTGCGCCACGCCACCCAGCCCCCACCCATCGCGCCGACCACCACCACCGTGGCGAAGCTGAGTGCGAGTTGGAGGATGAGCCCCATTCCGGCAAGCCCCTAATCGGGCGGATAGCGGGGGGCGATGAAGCGCCACATCATCGCCGCCTTCGTGCTGTGGCACGGCAGTGCGATGCTGGCCTCGGCGCTCCCCTCGCCGGGCGCCGGCTTGAACCGCAGCTACTGGTCCGACCCCACGGTGCAGGCGGAGTTCGGCACCTGGGCCGGCATGCTGGGCGTGGAGTCCGAGGCCCTGCAGGACGACGTCTTCGCGCTCGCCCAGCGGGTGCAGGCGGCGGTCGACGGGGTGCGGGCGCCGTTCAAGCCGTGGCTGGACCTCACGCACACTCGCCAGAGCTGGAAGATGTTCGTGGCGCCCCACCGTTTCCCCACCCGGCTTCAGCTGCGTGTGGCGGGGGCGAGCGGAGAGTGGCGGGTGGTCTACGAGGAGGGCCGGCCCGAGGCGGGCTGGATGGCCGCGCGGTTCCGCAACGAGCGCGTGCGCGCCAGCGTATTCGCCTGGGGTTGGCCCGCGGCGCGCACGAAGTGGCGGAGCGCGTGCGCCGGCTTCGCGCGTGACCTGTTCGCCGAGCTGCCCGACGTCGAGCGGGTGCAGTGCCGCTTCGCGAAGATCACCAGCCCCTCGGCGGCGGAGGTCCTGGCGGGCGAGGAGCCGGCGGAGAAGTGGGTGATGCCGATCGAAGTGGGCCGGGAGGATGGCGCACCGTGACACGCTGGTTGGCATGGGTGCAGTTGGTCGACAGGCGCGAGCCGGCCCACGCGGTGGCGGCCGTACGCATCGGCGTGGGGCTCACGGTGGCGCTGCACCTGCTCAGCAACTGGTCTTCTGGCGCGTGGTGGTGGGTCTGGCTGGCCCCCGAGGATGGCGGGCTGGTGAAGCTGAGCCGCACGTCGTTCGATGCGTGGGTGGAGGCGACGCCAGGCAACGTGGAGGCCGGCGTGCTCATCACGGCGGGGGCCGCGCTCGCCCTCGCTGTCGGCCTCGCCACGCCGCTCGCCGCCGCGCTCACCGCCCTCGGTTGGGCATGGCTCTCCGATCTGGGCCCCAACGCGGGTGGAAGCTACGACTTTCTGGCGGCGAACCTGCTGTTCCTGTTGGTATTCGCTGGCTCGGGGGGCGCCTGGTCGCTGGATGCCCGCATTCGGGCCGCCCGCGGTCTGCCCGCCGCGCTCGCTCCGGTCTGGCCGCGCTGGCTCATCGTATGGCAGCTCGTGGTGATGTACGACACCACCGTGTGGCAGAAGGTCTCGTCCGGTTGGGTCCCGGGCGGCCCGGCCGACGCGCTGTGGTACATCCTCCAGCAGCCCACCTGGCATCGCGGCGACATGCGTTGGCTCGCGCCGTGGTACCCCGTCACCCAGACGGCCACGCTGGGCGCGTGGGCGTTCGAGCACGCCTCCGTGCTGCTCCTCGTCGCGGCCTGGTTCCGGCACACCCGAACCCGGCCGGGGTGGCTGCGCGCGCAGTTCAACCGCGTGGACTGGCGCCTCGCCTACCTGTTCGCAGGCCTGGCCATGCACCTCGGGATCGAGTCCGCGATGGAGGTGGGGGCCTTCACCGGCCTCACGCTTGCCGCCTACCCCGCCGCTTTTTCGGGCGACGAGGTAGCCCGCTGGGCCCGGTCGCTCAGCCGGCGTCGGGGTAGAGGGTGAGCCCCTCGAACCACGGCGCGGAGATGTCCACGCCGATGGTGTGCAGACAGTAGACGCCGGAGTCCGGACACTCCGTACACGCCACCGAGAAGCCCGCGGCGAACTCGCACACGGCGTTGTCGGTGTCCTCGAGGTTGAACAACGGGCCGAGCCCGCGGGTGTCCACGAGCGTGTCCACGTGGCCGTGTTCGATGCTGGTGCCGTCGGGCGCGAAGACACCGTCGAACAGGAACTCGTACAGCACGATGTCGGTGCGGGGGATGCCGGAGGCGTCATCCTCGTACACGATGGTCAGCTCGTCGATCTCCGTGCTGAAGAAGGGGGCGGCCGAGAAGTCGGCCGTGGGGAAGTCCCAGGTCTTGGTGTTCGACTTCTGCACCAGCTCGCCGAGCTGGTTCTCGCACACTGCGCCGAGGAGCTCCATCGAGGTGTCATCGGCGTTCTGGACCATGAAGCCCAGCGGCGTGACGAGCTTGGCATCGTCGAAGGCCTCGAGCACCGCCGGCTCGATGATCTCCGCGTCGGCGAGGGCGAAGGAGTAGGTCCGGTCGATGAGATCGCCGGGAGTGAGCTCGAAGCCCCCCAGCGACGAGGTGGTGAACGAGACGGACGACTGCGCTCCGCAGAGATCGACCGTGAGCGTGTAGGTGGTCTGGGCGGCGAGGGTTCCGGCGAGGGTCACCATCGTGGAGCCCTCGCCCCAGGTTGGCGTGAGCGCCACCTGCGAGCCGTCGGTGGCGGTGAGGCTCCACCGGGCGGAGGACCCGTCGGCATCGAAGGAGAGCACGATGGGGTCGCGGTAGTACACGCCCACCGCCTCGGGATTGGGGGAGACCGCGATGAGGTTCGTCTGGCACACCTCTTCGGTGGCGGTGTCGTGGCCACCGGCGGTGTCCGTTCCGGAGTCCTTGTCGGAGGGCTCCTGGGGGCAGCCGAGGAGGAGAAGGGCGAGGGGCACGCGGATCATTCGGTCTTTTCCAGGTCGGTCATGGTGAGCGAGAGGGTGTACCAGTGGAACATGGAGCCGTCGGAGCCCTCCCAGTTGGTGGTCCGCACCGCGATCTGGTCGAAGCGGGTGCGCGTGGGGTAGTCCTTGGCGCCCTGGGCGCGGATCTTGGCCACGTCGTACTCCCCCCACGGGTCCTCGACGCTGCCATCCTCGTCGGTGCCCTCTTCGTCGAAGAAGTCGAGCGCGCCGGACTCGTCGGTCCAGTAGAGGGTGAGCTGGATGTCGGTAGGGGCGCCGAGCTTGAACGAGTCCACGTCGAGGAGGAAGAGGTCGGCCCCCTCCGGAATGTTCACGATCCACCAGTCGGCGTCGCCGCCATCGCCGATGGTGCCGTAGTACTTCACCACGGAGACCCCCGGCGTGATGGGCACGCCGTTCTCATCGAGCTCCTCGACCGGCACGAGCGTAGTGGCCTCTTCGCGCCCGTCGTTGGGTTCGGTCTCGGTGAGGTCGAAGTCCACCGGCGCCTTCGTCATCGAGGCCACCATCCACCAGCCGTAGGCATCGCCGTAGCCGGCGTCGGACTCCGCGAGCGACACGAAGTAGTCGCCGGGGGTGGGCGCGTAGAAGACGGTGAGGGGGTCGGAGCCGAGGGACCGGCCGGTGGTGGTGACGGCATCATCGCCGGTGAGGAAGGCCACGAGGGTGAACAGGTCGGCGGAGCTGCCGCGGAGCTCGGCCTGGGCATCGACCTTCATCCAGCCTGACTGGAGCGTGGTGAAGGTGAAGTACTCGACGTCGTTGGCCGCATCGATGGTGCCGCAGGCCCACGCGTCGAGCTGCAGCGCGATGGGTTGCGAGTAGTCGTTGCCGAAGTTCTCGTCGTCCTCGTGCGGCTGCGTGCAGGGGCCGGGCAGCGGGGCCTCGCCGGTATCGCCGGTGTCGGCCGAGTCCAGGTTGGTATCGATCGGCGGGGTATCCTCGACTTGATCCGGCGAATCCTCGCCGGGGAGCTCGAAACACGAGGCGCAGGCCGCCAGGAGCAGGATCCAGGACATCGACCCACCATAGCGCACGCCCGGTTTGGTCGCCCGCCTCCGAGCGGGTATGCTCGCCGCGGAGACGCCGATGAACCGCACTGCCCTTGCCCTGGCGCTGACGTTGGTCGGATGCGACGGCAACGAGACCAACGTGAACCGCGTGTACCCGAACGTGCTCGTCACGCCGGCGGCGCTGGACTTCGGCGGCGTAGCGGTCGACTATTCGTCGAGCCTCGATCTGCTCGTGCTCAACGGCGGTCTCGCGGTGCTCGAGGTGGAGTCGGTCGAGATCGTGGGCGACGATGCGGGCGCCTTCACCGTCGACCCGGCGGCCTTCCGGCTTGCCCAGGACGAGCAGATCGCCCTGCCCGTGCAGTTCTCGCCGGACACCTACCTCGAATACGCCGCCACGCTGGTCATCCACAGCAACGACGAGGAGTCGGCTGTGCTCGAGGTGCCGCTCACGGGGTCGGGCGTGTACGCGCCCTCTCCGGACATCGCCGTCGATCCGCTGGTCGTCGACTTCGGCACGGTGTCCTCAGGCTCGACTGACTTCCTCGTCATGGAATTGAAGAACGAGGGCAGCGCCACGCTGACCATCGCCGACGCCGTTCAGCTCGGCAGCGGGGCGTTCTCGCTGCAGAGCGACAACCCCGCGGGCTACTCGATCCCGGCCGGCCAGAGCCAGTCGCTGGTCTGGCAGTACGCGCCCACCTCCGACGCGGGCGACAACGGCTCGTTCGTGATCACCAGCAACGACCCCGACGAGCCCGAGGTGACGGTCACGCTGCTCGGCAACGGCGGCGGCGACTTCGACTACCCCACCGCCGTGATCGCCTGCGAAGCCACCGTGCGTCCCCGCGCGCTCGTGTACCTCGATGGCCGCGCGAGCAGCGACCCCAACGGCCTCGCGCTCAGCTACGCGTGGACGATCGAAGCCCTGCCCGCCGGCTCGGCGGTGGAGAAGCTCGTGGATGCCACGCAGCCCGTGGCGCAGCTCACCACCGACATCGCGGGCGAGTACACGGTGGGGCTCATCGTCACCAACTCCGACGGGGTGAGCTCGGCGCAGCGGCAGTGCCGGATGGACGCCGTGCCGGAGGAGGAGCTCCACGTGGAGCTGGCGTGGAACACCACCCGCTCCGACCTCGATCTGCACCTGCTCCTCGAAGGTTCCGAGCTCTTCGACCTGCCCGGCGACTGCAACTACTGCAACCAGATTCCCGACTGGGGCGTGCCGATCTCCAAGGACGATGACCCCTCCCTCGACATCGACGACAAAGCCGGCCTCGGCCCCGAGAACACCAACATCCGCGTGCCGGCCGATGGCGAGTACCGGGTGATCGTGCACAACTTCGACGACAACGGCGATGGCGCCAGCCTCGCCACCGTGCGGGTGTATGCCTACGGCGTGCTCGTGCACGAAGACTCGGAGACGATGGAGTACAACACCACCTGGGAGATCGGCGTGGTGAACTGGCCGGAGGGCACGGTCGGCGTGACCGACATTTACCGGCCCAACTACGAGTACGATGCCGATGGCAACGCGGTGCCCGACGTGAACGGCAACCCCACGCCGGGGCCCCGAGGCTGTCCGGAGTAGGCGAGGGCTACCGGGGAGGTGCGGATCGCTCAGGGGCCATTGGAGGTTCGATTGTCCACCCGCCCGCTCGCCATCCGCATCCTCCTGGTGACCGCGCTCGCTGCCGCCGTTTGGCTGGTGCGGCCCTTCCTCGGCGCGCTCCTCGTGGCCACGGTGGTCGCCATCCTTGCGTGGCCCCTGCACTTGTGGATCGAGGCCAGGATTCGTCGTCCCCGCGCGCTCTCGACGCTGCTCACCCTGGTGATCCTGACCGTGGGCGTGGTGGTGCCGGTAGCGGCCCTCGCCTGGTTGGTGAGCCGTGAGCTCGGCGCGCTGGCCCGCGAGCTGGCGACCGAGCTGGACCGGGAGGAGATCCAGGGGTGGGTGGCGGGGTTCACGGAACACGCGTTCGTGCGCCGCATCCTCGAGCTGGCGGGGGGCGGGCCGGCGGTCACCGAGGCGCTCCGGACGGCGGCCCGCGATGGAATGCTCGCAGTCGGGCGCGATGCGGGCCAGGTCGTACCCGGGCTCGTCGGCGTGACCGCGCGCGTCGTGCTCGATGTGTGCATCTTCTTCCTCGCGCTGGCCACGTTCTTCCATCGCGGCATGGAGCTCCGGGCGTGGGCCAACCGCGTGATCCCGCTGGCCGAGGCGCACACCTCGCGGCTCTTCGCGGTGTTCGCGGAGTTCGCTCGCAACGTGGTGCTCGCGGGGGTCGTGGCGGCGGCGGTGCAGGGGGCCGTGGCCGGCATCGGCTACGCGCTCGCCGGCGTGGACCGTGCGTTCCTCTTTGCGGTCCTCACCGGCGTGCTCGCGTTCGTGCCGCTCGTGGGCACGGCGATGGCCTGGGTGCCCGTGGCCATGCTCCTCGCGCTGCAGCACCGACCGGGCGCAGCCCTGTTCGTGGTGGTCTGGTCGATCGGCCTCACCGGCACGGTGGACAACCTCGTCAAACCGCTCATCGTCCGCGGGCGCAGCGACATGCCCACCCTGCTCGTGTTCCTCGGCGCCTTTGGCGGCCTGACGGCCTTCGGCGTGATCGGCCTCCTGGTGGGGCCGGTCCTGATGGCGCTCCTGCTGGCGTTGTTCAGGATCTACGAGGAGGGGTAGGCGCCCCCGGCTACGGCCTGGAGGCGGGGAGGAGCTCGAGAACGCGGCGCGATAGCAGCATCGGGTCGAAGGGTTTTTCGATCACGCCGAGGGCGCCGGCCGCGTGGAAGCGGGCGATCTCCGCATCGCCCCCCTTGGCGGTCACGAAGATCACCGGCAGGAGGGCGCCCGCCTCCCGCTCCCGGATGCGGGACAGGGTGGTGAGGCCGTCCATCCCGGGCATCATCGCGTCGAGGAGCATCACGTGGAAGGGTTCCTGCTCGAGGATCGAAAGCGCCGCTTCCCCGCCCTCGACCGCGACCACGTGGAAGCCGCCCACCCGCTCCAGACACAGCTTCGCGATGCGGCGCAGGTGCTCTTCGTCGTCGACGAGGAGAACGCGGAGTTTCACGGGCGAGTCTCCGGAGCGGGAATCCGCCGGACGGCGGCTTCGATGACCTGCCGGAGCGACTCCAACGAGTCGCGCGACTTCACCAATGCCGCGGCGATCGGCGCGACGATGGCGGCACGTGACTCCGAGGCCGAAAACAGCACGACCTCGGCCCGCCCGACGAGTCCCAGCAGCTCCTCGCCGGTGCCGTCGGGGAGGCTGCGGTCGAGGAGCACGACGTCGAAGCGGCTGGCCGCGAGCTCACGCCGACCCTCCGACACGCTGCCGACCCCCACGATCTCCCACGCCTCGGGAAGCGCGCGGGCGACGACCTTCCGGGTGAACGGGTCGTCCTCCACGTGGAGGATGCGCGGGGGGAAGCGGCGGATGGCGCTCAGGGTCTCGGCCACGAGCCGGCCGAGGGCACGTTCGTCGAAGGGCTTGTGCACTACGCTGGCCACGTCCAGCCCACGCGTCGACGTTTCGACAGCGCCGGTGACCACGACGACGGGCACGCCGGCGTGCCGGGGCGAATCGCGCAGGTGGCCGATCAGCTCGGCGCCGTCGCCGTCGGCGAGGGTGAGGTCGACGGTGATGAGCGCGTAGTCGAAGCGATCGAGGCACTCGCGCGCTCGCGCGAGCGTGGGCGCCTCGTGGGCATCGAGCCCGGTCGAACGGAGCACCGCGGAGAGGAGGCGGCTGGCGTCGGGGTCGTCCTCGCACACGAGGGCCCGCCGTGCCCCCGGCACCGTTGTGGCGCCGAGGTGCGGGAGCGAGGCCACGTGCGGGAGGTCGAACCAGAAGGAGGCACCCCCATCGGGTTCGTTTTCGAAGCCGATGCGCCCCCGCATCGCCTCGACGAGGCTCCGGGCGATGTTCAGCCCCAGCCCGGTACCGCCCTGCTTCCGACTGTCCGAGCCGTCGGCCTGCGCGAAGCGCTGAAAAATCCGGGAGCGGAAGGCCTCGGGTACGCCGGGGCCGTGGTCGCGCACGTTCGTGCGCAACCAGTGGCCGTGCCGGGTCACGGAGACCTCCACCGAGCCGCCTGCCGGGGAGAACTTGACGGCGTTGGCCAGGAGGTTCGTGAGCACCTGCGTGAGGCGATCCGGGTCGGCCAGCACGTCGCCCCGGTCGGACTCCACGCTCCGCCGCACCGCTACGCGCAGCTGGGCCCCGATCGGCGCGTTGGCTTCGATCACGGTGTCGACGAGCGCGGTGAGGCCCACGAGCTGGTTCGTGAACTTGAGCTTGCCGGACTCGGTCTTTTCGAGGTTGAGGATGTCGTTTAGCAGGCGGACGAGGCGGTCGCAGTTCTCCAGCGCCAATCCGACGTACTCCGCGGCCTCGCCGGGGAGCTCCCCGGTAACGCCGCCGGCCACCAGCCCGAGGGAGCCCCGAATGGCGGTGAGCGGCGTGCGCAGCTCGTGGCTCACGGTGGAGACGAACTCCGCCTGCAACCGCGCCAGCCGTTCGCGCTCGGAGATGTCCCGGATCACGCACGTGAAGGCCTCGCTCAAGTCCGAGCCCAGCTTCCCGGTGGTGAGCTCTACGGCGATGTCCGGGGCCATCGGGCGGTGGGCCACTGCCCTTTCCAGCTGGGTGGGCCGACGATCGCCATCGGGCACGCGCGTGAGGACGCCGGCCGGCCAGCGGTCGGGGAGGTCGACGAGGGTGGCCAGCGGGAGGCCGATGAGCCCCGTGGGATCGCGGCCGAACAGCGTGGCCGCGCCGTGGTTGGCGGACTGGATCACGCCCGCGTCGTTCATGGTGAGGATGGCGTCGGGGGCGGTGTCGAGGATGGCGGCGAGGCCCTCACGGCTCTCGCGCAGCGCTTCCTGCTGGGCGCGCATGGCGGTAACGTCGCGGGCTACCGCGTAAAAGGTGCTGTCGGCGACCCTCGCCACCCAGGAGAGGGTGGCGTGCCCGCCCTCCCGCTTGCGGAACCGGACCTCGAAGTTCACGGCGGAGCCGCCCTCCGCGAGGAGGCGTGCGGCCTCGGCCATCGCGCCTTCGACGTCGTCGGGGTGCATGAACGCGGAGAATGGCTGGGAGGTGAGCTCTTCGCGGGAGTAGCCGAGGACGGTGGTGAACGCCGGGTTCACCTCGCGGAAGTGGAAGTGCTCGTCGGCCGTGCACTGGAGGTCGAGGTTCTGAAGGAAGAACGTGTGGAAGGTCTGAAGGTACTCGGCCTTCTCCCGGAGCTGCCGCCGCTGATGTCTCAGCTCGAATTGCGCGCTCACCTGGCGCGCGAGGAGCGTCATCAGGGCGGTGGCCTTGGCGTCCAGCGTGCGGGGGCGACGGTCGATCACGCACAGCGTTCCAATGGGGTGTCCGCCGGGCGATCGCACCGGAAAGCCAGAGTAGAACCGAATGTTCGGGGCTCCTTCGACCAGCGGGTTGTCCCGAAAGCGGGAGTCCTCGAGCGTGTCCTCCACGACGAGCGGCGCGTCCTAGGCCACCACGTGCCCGCAAAACGAGATGTCTCGCGGCGTTTGGGGCGCATCGAGCCCCACGCGCGACTTGAACCACTGGCGGTGTTCGTCGACGAGCGAGACGAGGGTGATGGGCACCCCGAGCGAATCAGCCACGAAGTGGGTGAACTCGTCGAACGCGGCCTCGCTGCCGGTATCGAGGAGGTCGAGCTCCCGGAGGGCCGCGAGGCGGGTTTGTTCGTTGCGAGCGGGAGGGGCGGGAAGCACGATGTGGGCGTGGTAACCGCCGGACTGCCGACGAGCTTGTCCCTGTGCCGGCTCGTGTGGTGCGTTAGCCTCCGGGGGCCATCGCGGAGATGCGAGCAGCCTGCGCGCGGGCGATCGAGGGTGGCGAAACTCGTTGCGGAGCGATCCTGCGGCAGTCAACGGACATTCTTGTCGTCGACGACGATCCCTGGATGGGGAGGCTGGTCACCCAGCTCCTTGCCCCCCAGGGCCATGTCGTGCTCGCGGTGGAAACATCGGAGCGGGCTCTGGGTGAGCTGGCGGCCGGCTTCATCGGTGTGGTGGTGCTCGATGAGCACCTGTCGGGAACCACCGGCACCGGGTTCCTCCGGCTCATCCGGGCGCGGGGCCATGAGAACCCGGTCGTATTCCTGACCGCCCACGGCACGGCGGCGCTCGAGCTCCTGGCGCTGCAGGAGGGCGCCAGCGATCTCGTCGACAAGTCCCAGATGGCGCTGCGGCTGCCCGGCGCCGTGGCGCGCGCGGCCGAGAGCGGGGCTCGCGGACCGGGGGGGGGGGCTCACCTACGGAATGATCGCGGGAAGCCCGGCCATGCGCGCGCTCCTGCGGCAGCTCGGCCTGGCGCTGCCTTCCACGGTGAGTGTGCTCATCGGCGGGGAGAGCGGCACCGGCAAGGAGCTGCTCGCGCGCGCGCTGCACGAGCACGGCCCCCGCGCCAAGGGGCCGTTCGTGGCGGTCAATTGTTCGGGAATTCCCGTCGACCTGTTGGAATCGGAGCTCTTCGGGTACGAGCGCGGCGCCTTCACGGGGGCCACGCAGCGAAAGCATGGGCGCATCGACCAGGCGCAGGGGGGCACCCTGCTCCTCGATGAGATCGGCGACATGCCGCTTTCGCTCCAGGCCAAGCTGCTCCGGGTGGCCCAGGAGTCCGAGTACCAGCGCCTCGGCGGCACCGAGACCCTCCGCGCGGATGTCCGCATCGTTTCGGCGACGCATCGGGATCTCGCCGTGGAGGCCGAAGCCGGCCGGTTTCGCACGGACCTCTACTTCCGACTGGCCCGTTTCGTACTCCACTCCCCGCCGCTTCGGGAACGGCGCGAGGACATTCCCGCCCTCGTGCAGCACTTCGTCGGCCTCGCCGCGCGGAAGGAGGGGCGCGTGGTCCCGGCGGTGGCGCCTCGCGTGATGGAGGCCCTCCAGGCGTACGACTACCCCGGCAACGTGCGCGAGCTGGAGAACACGATCGGGTACGCCGTCATCGTGGCGCGCGGCGCGCTCATCACGATGGCCGACCTGCCGGTCACGTTTCTGCGCGCGCTGTCGGCGGCCGCCGCCAGGCCCGCCGCGTTGGTGGCTCCGGAGCCCGCCGCGCCGAGCCCCGCGCGTCCGCCGGCAGGCTCGGGTGCTCCGAGCGGCGACGGCTCGTTTCCCACGCTCGCCGAGGTCGAGCAGCAGCACGTCCAGCGGGCGATGGAACGGACGGGCGGGAACAAGGTGGAGGCCGCCCGCCTCTTGGACATCAGCCGGATGGCCCTTTACCGGAAGTTGGCGCTTGCAGGTGCCCGATGACTTGGCACGCGGATTGCTATCGTGAGGTCGAGGACGTGATGATGCACACCACCCTGCTGCTTGATGTCGGGACCGAATTCGCGTCGCGGGTGTCCGCGGCCATTCGTTCCGCGGGCCACCGGGTGGTGGCCACGACCGTGGCCGGCGCCGAGCGGCAGGCGAGGGGGAGGTCGGTCGCGGTCATGATGCTGGACATCCGGCTTATGGAGGATGGAACCGCCTTTGTACGGACGCAGCGGGCCCGCGGCTGGTCGGGCGTGGTGCTCCTCGTGGCGGACGCATCGGAGGAGGCGTCCGCCCTTGCGCACGAGCTCCGCGCGACGCTCCTCCCGCGCGAAGGGCTCACGCCGGCGCGGGTGGCCGCGGCCGACCGCTGCCGAAGCGCCGCCGAGGACCTCGACGGGTTCGACGACGCCGACGGCTGCGCCGAGCTCGACAACGACCGCGACGGCATCCCCGACGCCGTGGACGCCTGCCGCGATTCGGGCGAAGACGCAGACGGGTTCAACGACGCCGACGGCTGTCCGGATGCGGACAACGACGCCGACGGCGTGCTCGACGCGGCAGACCGCTGCCCGGTGGTGGCGGAGGACGTGGATGCCTTCGAGGATGCCGACGGCTGCCCCGACCTGGACAACGACGGCGACAGCATCGCCGACACGAACGACCGTTGCCCCATCGAGCCGGAGACGGTCAACACCTACCAGGACGCCGACGGCTGCGCCGATACCGTGCCCGAGGCGGTACAGAAGTTCTCCGGCACCATCGCCGGCGTGAACTTCGAGTCCGGCAAGGCCAAGCTGCTCCCCAGCTCGCTCGGCGTGCTCGATGCCGCGGCCGCGGTGCTCGGCCAGTTCCCCGAGATCCGTCTAGAGGTGCAGGGCCACACCGACGATCAGGGCGACGACGGCAAGAACCTGGCGCTCTCGCAGGCTCGTGCGCAGTCGGTGGTGGACTACCTCGTGAGCCGCGGCGTGGCGGCCGACCGGCTCGTGGCCAAGGGCTACGGCGAGGCCGCGCCCAGGGTCGCGAACGACTCCAAGCCCAATCGGGCGACGAACCGCCGCGTGGAATTCAAGCGTCTCTGATCCCCTCCCTCTGCGGTTGTCCACGCCGGGGCGTTGGCCTCCGGCGTGGGCTCCCCCTCTTCCATCCAGACGACTTCGAGGTTTTTCATGTCTTCCCACTCCTGGAACTTTTTCCGCGCCGGCGGCTTCGACCAAGTAAAGCTCGAAACCAGTGACGATCTGCGCAACCTGTCCTCGCTCGACAAGAAGCTCTGGGTGGCCCTCGCGCTCCCCACGGCAGGCGTGCTCGCCGACGCGCGGACGCTCTCGTTGCTCGACGCCGATGGCGATGGACGAGTGCGTGCCCCCGATGTGCTCGCTGCCGTCGACTTCGTCTGCGCCCGGCTCCGGGATCCCTCGGAAATCCTCCGTCAGCCGGGTGTGCTCCGCCTCGACGCGCTGAACCCGGAGACCGCGGCGGGTCGTTCGGTGGCCGCCGCCGCCGCGCACCTGCTCGCCGCCACGGGCCGCGGCGACCGTCGGGAGGTCGGCCTCGCCGATGTGGCAGATCCCAAGGCCATCTTCGCCACGATGCCGTTCAACGGCGACGGTGTGGTCCCCCCATTCGCGGCGACCGAGCCGAAGACCATCGCGGCGCTGTACGACGTGCTGTCCTGCATGGGCGGTGCGCCCGACCGCAGCGGTCAGGACGGCGTGAACGCCGCCCTCGTGGGGGCGTTCTTCACGGCGTGCGAGGCCCACGAGGCCTGGCTCGTGGATGGGGCGGCGGTGCACGGCCTCGGCGAGCCGGCGATGACGAACGCGAGCGTGGCGCTCGACGCGGTGCGCGCCAAGATCGAGGACTGGTTCGCCCGCACGAACCTGGTGGCCTTCGATGCCCGCGCCGCCGCGGCGGTGGACCTCTCCGAGAGCGTGTACCCCACCATGGCCGCCGACCTGCTCGCAGCCGACCTGAAGGCCATGGAGGGGCAGCCCCTCGCCCGGGTGACCGCGGCGGGCTCCCTCCCGCTCACCGGCGCGGTGAACCCCGCCTGGCGGGCCCGCATCGACGCCTTCGTGGCGGCCGCCGTGGTCCCCCTCATCGGCGAGCGCACGACGCTCACGCTCGGCGACTGGCTCGCCGTGCAGGCGGCCGTGTCGCCCTACGACACGTGGCGCAACTCCCGCCCCGGCGCGGAGGTCGTCGGACTGGGTCTGGCGCGCATCCGGGAGCTGCTGGACGGAAGCGCCAAGGCCGACCTGCTCGCGCTCATCGCGAACGACGAGGCCCGGAAGCCCGAGGCCGACGGCGTGGACGACGTGATCCGCCTCGTGCACTTCCACGCCCACCTCGGCACCATCCTCCGAAACTTCGTGAACTTCGCCGACTTCTACGGCCGCAGGGGCCCGGCGGTGTTCCAGGCGGGCACCGCCTGGTTCGACAAGCGCAGCTACGACCTGGTGCTGCCGGTGGTGGATGCCGGTCGGCACGGGAGCATGGCCGGTCGGTCGGGGATGTACCTCGCTTACCTGGACTGCACCCGCCGGTCGGACGGGCTCCGCAGCCAGGTGTGCGTGGCGGTGACCGACGGCGACAGCGACAACCTGATGGTGGGCCGCAACGGGCTCTTCTACGACCGGCAGGGGCGCGACTACGACGCCACCGTCGTGCGGATCATCGACAATCCGATCAGCCTGCGGCAGGCGTTCTGGTCGCCCTACAAGAAGTTCGTGCGGGGCGTGGAGGACATGGTGGCGGCGCGCGCGAAGGCGGCCGAGGCCGAATCCGACGCCGCCGTGGCGCGGGCGGCCGAGGGCGCTGCCAACCTCGACAAGACGGCGCCGCCCCCGGCGCCCGCCAAGATCGACATCGGCACGGTCGCGGCCCTCGGCGTGGCCGTGGGCGGCATCACGGCCGCGATGGGCGCGATCATGGGGGCCATCTTCGGGCTCGGCTGGCTGATGCCGGTGGGCATCCTCGGCATCATGCTGCTGATCAGCGGCCCCTCCGTGCTCCTCGCGGCCCTCAAGCTTCGGACCCGGAACCTCGCCCCGCTCCTCGATGCCGACGGCTGGGCCGTGAACGCCTCCGCATTCATCAACCTGCCCTTCGGGCGCTCGCTCACCCAGATGGCGGCGCTTCCGCCGGGCTCCTCGCGGGACCTCGCGGACCCCTTCGCGGAGAAGAAGAGCCGGCTTCCGTTCTTCCTCACCGTGCTTGTGATCATCGTGGCGGGCGCGGCGGGTCTGTGGGCGGCGGGCATCATCACGGTGCCCGGTCTCTGACCCCGCGGGAGCGCGCCTTCGCCGCCATGGCCTCCCGCGTTCGCGGGGGGCCGTTCGGCACATGGCGGCTTCTACGAGGCGTAGACCTGGATCGTCTCGGCGGCTTCGCGCGCCAGCTCCATGCAGGCCCCATCCTCGGGGTGCCGCACCACGAGGTTGCCGTCGGCGAGGAAGGTCTGGGTCCAATCGCGGCGCTTCGCCCCGATGGGGAGGAGGTCCACGCGCGCGATCCAGCGGCGGTGTCGTGACACGAAGGCCTCGAGTCCCTCGACGGCCCGGATGTGGCCCGAGCCCTGCGCACGTTTGAAGATGATCGCGCTCGACCAGGGCCGGGGGCGCCGCGCCGGCAGCGTGCCGGTGGTGACCGCCGTGGCCCAGTCCACGTACAGGTCGCGGTCGTCGGCGTAGTTCATCAGGTCGACCATGTTGGCGCCCGGCGGGCGGCAGGCCATCTCCCCGAAAATGGCGGTGCCATCGGGGTTCCGGAACCACTCCATGTGGGAGATGCCGGTGCCCATGCCGAGCGCGGGGATGGCGCTCCGGCCCAGCGCCACGCCCCCCGCGAGGTCGGGGCGCTCGGTGGAGCGCAGCGCGTGGATGATGGGGCTGATCCACTCGTTGCGCCGGGCGACGAGCACCGCGGGGGAGTAGGCGCAGACGCTCTCGTAGAGGATGCGGCCCTCCACGCAGAGGGTCTCGTAGGTGAACTCCTCGCCCTCGATGAACTCCTCGACCGTGGCCTCGGGTACGTGCCGCATGCTGGCGAGCGCCGCCTCGAAGGAGGGCATGTCCGCGGTGCGGTGGGTGTCGGCGCCGCCGGCCCCATCCACCGGCTTGAGGATGGCGGGGAAGCCCACCTCGCGGATGGCGGCGCGCGCCTCCGCAAGGGTGGCCACGCGCACGGTCTTCGGGATCCGGAGCCCGGCAGCAGCGATGCGCTCGCGCATGAGCGGCTTGTCCCGGAAGCCGCGCACGGTGTCGGTGCGCATGCCGGGGAGGTCGAGATCTTCGCGGAGCCTGGCCGCGAGCAGCATCATCGGCTCCCACAACGTCTCCACGCGGTCGGGCCGCCGGCCACGCAGCCAGGAGAGGACGCGGTCGCGCACGTCGGCGAGATCGCCCATGGCGGGCACGTGCAGGTAGCTCGCGAGGTGACGGCGAACGGGGGGCGTGAGCTCGTGCACCGGGGTGTCGCCGACGCCGTGCACCCGGGCGCCCACCTGGCCGAGCCCGCGGGCGAACTGCTGCATCTCGGGGGGGTAGTTCGGCGAGAGGAAGAGGACGTCCATCACGCGGGAGTCTATACGAGCGGGCCGCGCGCGGGCGTCATTCGGCGGGGGAGAGCGCCACCCGCACCAGGGCGCCGGGGATGGCCACCCACGCCTCGCCGTCGCCTTCGGGCTCCACCCTCGCGATCTGCTGCACGGGCCCCGCGAGCGACTCCGCACCG
This sequence comes from uncultured Pseudomonadota bacterium, assembly GCA_903885375.1. Classification (GTDB taxonomy): domain Bacteria; phylum Myxococcota_A; class UBA796; order UBA796; family SXON01; genus SXON01. The sequence continues at coordinate 9,879 of CAISIK010000069.1, read as the reverse complement.
AGCAGGGGGCCGAATATTCCGCGCGTGACGTCGACCTCCCAGAGGCCCTCGGGCGCGCCCACGAGCACGCTCCGGTCATCCACCGCGCGCACGGCGCCGGCCGAGGCCAGCTCGCCGTACAGCGTGGTCACGCTCGCGCCGCCGGCCTCGGCCACATCCACCCGGGCGAGGCCGAACAGCGAGGAGGCCAACCACAGCATGGTGCCGGCGGCATCGGCATCCTCGATCTCGATGGGCACTTCGGGCTCCACGGGCCAGGGCTCCCACGTTTCGTACAGGTCGGCGGAAGGGTTGAGATCGCCGTCGTTGCTGTAGCGCCAGCGCCCAAGCTGGTACTCGTCGCCCCCCCAGATGTCGGCCTCCGGGGTGAAGGCCACGCCGCGCGTGAGCAGGTGGGGGTGCGTGGGGTGGGCGTGCTCGGCGAAGACGTCGAGGTCGGCGTCCCAGAGGCAGAGCCCCTCGTTGGTGCCCATCCACACATCGCCAGCGCCCACGCCGAACGGCTGCTCGCGGAGGCGGTACACGCCGGTGATCTCGCTGCTCTCGTTGTAGTTGACGGCCCGGAGCACGGTGAGCTCGCCATCGCCGGCCAGGGTGAACTGGTGGCCCTGCAGGTCGACCGTGCCGACGTACCCGACCCAGAGCGTGCCATCCTGGGCGGCCAGCACGGCGCGCACGTCGTTGGCGAAGAGGCCATCGGCGGTGGTGTACACGCGGTGGGCGGCGCCATCGGCGGAGAGATGCAAGAGCCCCGCGCTCGACGCGGCCCAGACGCTGCCATCCGGCGCCACGCTCAGCCCCCGCCAGGCGGCGCCGCCCCCGAGCCAGGCGCTCGTGTCGATGCTGACGAGGCTCGCCACGCGCGGGTGCGTGGCGGGGTCCTCGCCCGTGTCAGCGGTATTGGTGTCAGCGGTATCGGTGTCGGCGGTGTCCGAGCCGGTGTCCGAGCCGGTGTCGGTGTCGGCGCCCGTGTCGGGGGCCGACGCCACGCACAGCCCCTCCACGTTGAACTCCTCGCCGTCGGGACAGACCGGCGCGGCGCAGGCCGCGAGGAACCACAGCGCCGGGGTGCTCGCGCGCATCCTACGGGACCACCTCGACCCGCACGGAGTCCTGCACCGGCGCGATGCCGAGCTCATCCACGCAGGTGTCCTCCACCTGGGCGCGGATGGTCCAGATGCCCACGTCGTCGGCCGTGGGGGTCCACGTTTCGGTGGTGTGGGTGCCCACGTTGTCGTCGTCGGAGGCGCCATCCTTGAAGACGTTCCAGAGGAGCCGCAGCGACTCGGGGCCATCCACCTCGGAGGAGACCTCCATGCTCAAGGTGACGTCGGCCCCGGCCGTGAGCCGCGCGCTCGACTCGGGCGAGGTGATGTCGATGCTCGGGCCGTTGTGGCAGCCTTCGAGGTCGGCCACCGGGGCGGTGTCTTCGGAGCCGGCGCAGGCGAGGAGGAGGGTGAGGAACATGGCCGGAGTGTATCCGGCGCGCCCCGCGGTCGCCCCGGTCGGCGGCGCCGCGATGCGCCGCTACGGGATTCGAACCCAAGATGCCGGGCAAACGCGCATCGCCCTCTCGTCCGCTTGACTTCGACGTTTGCTCTGGGATGATGCGCCTCCGGAGGGGCGAATGCGCATCGGAGTTCCCAGGGAGACGCGGTCCGACGAGCGCCGCGTGGCCGCTACGCCCGAGACGGTCAAGAAGCTCGCCGACAAGGGGCACGAGGTGCTCGTGGAGCGGGGGGCCGGCCTGGCCAGCTCCATCCCCGACGCCGACTTCGCCGCGGCGGGCGCCCACCTCGTGGATGGCGACAACGCCTGGGCCGCCGAGCTGGTCCTGAAGGTGCAGCGCCCCCAGCCGCGGGCCGATGGTCACGAGGTGGAACGCCTCGCCGACGGTAGCACCCTGCTCAGCTTTGTGTACCCCGGCGATGATGAGGAGCTCCTCGCCAGCCTTGCCCGCAAGCGCATCACCGTGCTCGCCATGGAGGCCGTGCCGCGCATCTCCCGCGCCCAGAACATGGACGCCCTCTCCTCGATGGCCAACATCGCGGGGTACCGGGCCGTGCTCGAAGCTGCCCAGCTCTTTCCTCGCTACCTGCCGATGCTCATGACCGCCGCCGGGCGCATCCCGCCGGCGCAAGTGCTCGTGGTGGGCGCGGGTGTGGCGGGGCTCTCCGCGATCGCCACGGCCAAGCGGCTCGGCGCGGTGGTGAAGGCCTTCGACACCCGGCCGGCCGTGAAGGACCAGGTGAAGAGCGTCGGCGGCGAGTTCCTCGAGATCGAGCTTGACGCTTCGGCCGAGGACAAGGGGGGCTACGCCCGCGCCGCCACCGCCGAACAGACCGAGAAGATCAAGGCGCTGCTCCACAACACGGCCGTCAGCTCCGACATCGTCATCACGACGGCGCTCATCGGCGGGCGCACCGCCCCGCGCCTCATCGAAACGGACACCGTGCGGGCGATGAAGCCCGGCAGCGTGGTGGTGGACCTCGCGGTGGAAGGCGGCGGCAACGTGGCCTGCAGCGAGCGGGGCGCCGCCATCCAGGTCAACGGCGTATGGGTGCTCGGGTACACCAACCTCGCGGCGCGCATGCCCTTCGATGCGAGCCGGCTCTACGCCCGCAACGTGCTGAACCTGCTCACCCACTTCCACGGCAAGCAGGGCTACGTGCTCGACCTCGCCGACGAGATCACCAGCGGCGTGGCCATCATGCACGCCGGCGAAGCGCGGGTCGAAGCGATGCGCCCGCAGGCCAGCCTCCCCAGCCCCGGAGCCAACTGATGGAACCGCAACCCGACTTCGTCAGCCAGCTCACGGTGTTCGTGCTGGCCTGTTTCGTGGGCTACCAGGTGGTCTGGAAGGTCACCCCCGCGCTCCACACCCCGCTCATGAGCGTGACCAACGCCATCAGCGGCATCATCGTGGTGGGCGCGCTGCTCACGCTGGGCGACTCCTGGAGCTCCCCGGCCACCCTGCTCTCGGCCGTGGCCATCTTCGTGGCCAGCATCAACGTGGCCGGCGGCTTTCTCGTGACCCACCGCATGCTCGGCATGTTCAGGAAGAAGTAGATGATTGCGCTGATCTACCTCGCGGCGGGCGTGTGTTTCGTGCTGTCCCTCGGCGGCCTGAGCGCCCCCTCCTCGGCGCGTCGCGGCAACCAGCTCGGCGTGCTGGGCATGGCGCTCGCGTTGGCCGCCGCGGTCGTGGGGCTCGTGCTCGACGGCCAGGTCGACACCGGCTCGCTCGGCGTGGCCGCCGTGGCGCTGGTGGCGGGTGGCGCCATCGGCTCGGTGCTCGCCTCGCGCGTGCAGATGACCTCGATGCCCGAGCTCGTGGCCGTGCTCCACAGCTTCGTGGGCGCGGGCGCGGTGCTCGTGGGCCTCGCCGGCTTCCTCGCGCACCCCGTGGGCGACCTCGATCTGGCGCGGGTCGTCCACCTCGTGGAGTGTTTCCTCGGCGTGATCATCGGCTCGCTCACCTTCACCGGGTCGATCGTGGCCTTCGGCAAGCTCAAGGAGCTCATCCGCAGCAAGGCGCTGGTCTTCCCCTTCCGCCACGGCGTGAACCTGATCCTGCTCCTCGCCACGCTCGCGCTCGGCGGCTGGTTCGTGGCCACGCAGGCCGCGCTCCCGCTCTACCTGGCGCTCGTGCTCTTCGGGCTCCTCGGCGTGCTGCTCGTCATGGGCATCGGCGGCGCCGACATGCCCGTGGTGGTGTCGATGCTCAACAGCTACTCGGGCTGGGCGGCCTCGGCCACGGGCTTCCTCCTCGCCAACGACCTGCTCATCATCGTCGGTGCGCTGGTGGGCAGCTCGGGTGCCATCCTCAGCTACATCATGTGCAAGGCGATGAACCGTTCGTTCGTGAGCGTCATCCTCGGCGGCTTCGGCGCCGAGGCCAGCGGGCCCGACGAGCGCGCCGAGGCGCTCTCCGCCAAGGGCGTGAACCGGGCCGGACCGGAGGATGTGGCCGAGCTCCTGTTGGGCGCCCGCTCGGTCGTGATGGTCCCCGGCTACGGCATGGCCGTGGCGCAGGCCCAGCACAGCGTTCGCGAGCTCACCGAGCTCCTCCAGAAGAAGGGCACCACCGTGCGCTTCGCCATCCACCCGGTGGCCGGCCGCCTCCCCGGGCACATGAACGTGCTCCTCGCCGAAGCGAACGTGCCCTACCCGATCGTGTTCGAGATGGACGAGATCAACGCCGACATGGTCGATACCGACGTGGTCCTCGTGCTCGGCGCCAACGACATCGTCAACCCCGACGCGCTGGAGAACCCCAAGTCGGCGCTCGCCGGCATGCCGGTGCTCGAGGTGTGGCGCGCCCAGACGGTCGTGGCCATCAAGCGCTCGCTGAACCCCGGTTTTGCCGGCATCGACAACCCGTTGTACTACAAGGACAACACGCTCATGTTGTTCGGCGATGCGCGCAAGATGGTCGAGTCGCTCGTGGCGGCGGTCAAGGGCGGCGCGCACCATTGACTTGCAGAGGGGGGAGGACGCTCGCCGCGTCCTCCCCCTGCCGGCGCCTGCCCTTCGGCCTCCAAGCTTCGCTTTCCGGCCTGCGGCGCCGGGCGGGTTCGATAACCCGCCCGGCGAGCGCCTCTCCCCCACCTGGGGGAGCCGACCCGCCCCCTGGGGGCGCGCGATCGCTGCCGATCGCGGCGCCATCGGGGTTGCCGGTCGCGGGGGGCACCTTACGCGCCCTTGTTCTCCTCCAGGCTCCAGTTGTGGCTGTTCTTGCCTTTCTTGCCGCCCGGCGCGTCCTTCGGGGCGAGCGGCGGGCCGCTGATCACGCCGTCCTTGTCGGTGTCGGTGAGCTCGAAGGCCACGGCGCTGCCCGCCTTGACGATGCTGCCCTTCGAGGACACCACGTCCTTGTCGGCGCCCGCAAGGCCGAGGTCGCCATCCCCATCGCGCGAGAGGCTGCCGTAGAACTTGCCCTTGGCGAGCGTCTTCTCCTTGCCCTTGCTGTCCGCGGCGCTGAGCAGGCTCACCTTGCCAGACAGGTCGAGGCCGACCGGGTCCTCGGTGAAGCTGACGTCGTTGGCGAACACCGCGGAGACGTCGTCCTCGAACTCGATCTCGACGCCCTCCGAGCTCTCCTTCACGCCCGACTTGTCGTAGGTGGTGAGGGTGAGCTCGACGGTGTCGGCGAGCTTCAGGGCGTCGAGGCCGTACTCGCTGACGGAGAGGGCGTAGTCGCCGTCTTCATCCTCCACGAAGGTGGCACACGTGCCGTCGGTGCACGAGCGCTCGCCGAGGTCGGTGACGCTGGAGTCGTAGATGGTCGTGCCGCCATGGGTGACGAGCATCCGGGAGCTGCGCACCAGGCCGGACAGCATGCAGAGCCCGCCCTTGCGCTGGTAGCTGTTCACCGGGATGGTGATCGTGCTCCCGCCGGTGAGCTCCACCTTCGCGGAAGCGGGAACGGTGGTCGACGTCCAGCCCTCGGAGACGATGGCCAGCCGCGAGGCGACGTACAGCACCCTGCCATCCGGCAGGATGTCGACGCGACGGCCGAGCATCCCCACCACCGTGAGCGGGTCTTCGTCCGTGGCCAGGACGTTGATCCCTTCGCCGTCGTCGCTCCACGCCTCCCCAAGCTTCGACTTCGAGGATTCGAGCTTCTTGCCGGCCGAGTCGTACGTCGTCACCTTGGTTTCGATGACGCCTTCGTGTTCGAGGGTGAGGTCCCCGTCCCAGACGGAGCCGGTCGCGTCCCAACCGATCTCCGCCTTCGTCTCGGTCTTGCCTTCCGTCACCACGAAGGTTCCGTAGGCCACCTCGTACGTGTCGGCGCCCGCGAGGTCGACCGTGAGCTCGTAGCCGCTCGTGGCCGCGAAGACTTCGCCCGCCAGCACCTCTACGTCGGTGCTCGTGTCCTTCGTGGCGTCCGCCGTCAACGTCACCACGCCGTTCGTGGTGAGCGTGCCGGAGAACGACACGAACGAGGCGCTGGCCTTGTCGTAGAGGGTGAGCGCGAGCGTGGCGTCCGTCTTCGGCAGCGCCTTGAGCGTGGCGGCGCCGTGGAGCCAGGCGTTGGACTCCGCGAGGGTGACGTCTTCGCTGCCCGCGTCGGAGGTGATGCTGGCGGTGGCGCTGGTGCCGGTTCCATCCGGCGCCAACGAGCTGCCGACAGACGCGAAAACCCAGCACTGTCCGAACTTTACGCGCGTCTTTTCCCCGGAGGCGAGCACGTCCACGCGACTGCTCGATTCGTTCTGGTTGACGCCGAAGATCAGGCGCCCCCCCGCCTCCGCCTTCGCTCCACCCGCCAGCGGCACGCCCACACTCAGGGCAAGGGCACACAAGGTGGGGCGGTACAGGATCATGGGAAGCCTCTCGGGGTCGGGGTGGAGCCCAACCCTACCCCTGGCCCTGCCCGTCCGAACCTCTCACCCATCTCTCATCGGCGCCGGCCCCTACTCCTCGATCGCGAGCGCCCCGAAGTGCATCACGCACATCTCCTTGAGCGCGCCTTCGCCCACCGTCATGTCGAAGGTGCCGGTCTCCCCCTCCTCGAGCAGGGCCTCGCGCAGGCGATCGTTGTCCATGGTGTTGTTGTAGTGGCACTGGAGCTCGATCTGGTCGTCGGGACCGATACGCGGGAGCGCCTCCACCGGGGCGTCGTAGGGGTAGGTGGCCTGCCAGGCGAAGTCGAACTGCTCGATGTGCGAGAGGCAGTCCACCTTGCCGTTGGGGTGTGTGAGCAGCATCTTGATGTTGCTGCCGGCGTAGTGCATGTGCGGGAACACCGACCAGATGGCGAAGTCACCCTCGTCCTGGCCATCGGACTCGCGGTCCTGCGCGCCCCACTTCTCGTTCCACTGCTCGTAGTGGTCGGGGGTGTCGGCGGGGATGGAGAACGGCGGGTCGGCCCAGCCGCCGCGGTAGCCCACGGGCGACCACTCGGCCTGGCCATCGTCGGCCCCCCCGAAACGGTCCATCCACGCGCGGTAGCGGGGCTTGCCGTCGGTCCACCGGACGATGAGCTGGGTGTTGTCGTACTGCTCCACGTCGGTGCTGTGGTAGTGGATGGCGAGCACGATGCGCCCGCCGGCCGGCAGGTACATGCCCGAGTCGGCGGGGAGCACGAAGGGCCCGTTGTCGGAGATCCAGGTGAACAACATCTGCCCGTCGGTGACGGCGTCGGGCGTACATTCGGCGGGCGCATCGGGCGGGGAGTCGGGCGCGGCGGAGCTGCCGTTCGGATCACTGGCCACGATGACGTGGTGGATCATGTGGCCGGGGTCCTGGAGGTAGAGCGCGTCGATCCAGCCGGGCTCCTCGAGGCTGCCCAGCGGCAGGCTGAAGCACTTCGTATGGTCGGCCGAAGTGCCGCTGCGCACCGGCACGGTGTAGTTCACGCTCGGCAGGGCTTCGGTGCGCTCGCCGGTGAGGCCGAGCGGGGGCGGGGTGTCGAGCGGGTCCTCCGCGGGGCCGAGCGGGAGGCCGGCATCGATCCAGGCGCGCACATCGGCCAGCTCGGCCGGCGAGATGCGCGGATCATCCCGCCAGGGCTGCGGGGGGGTGCACGAGTCGGAGTCGGGGATCGGCCAGGGGGGCATCACGTAGGGGGCGTTTTCGCTCCCCGCCATCTTCTCGTAGGCGAGCTCGGCCACCGCAACGAACTGCTCGTAGGAGGTGAGCACGAGGGGGTTGCGACCGTCCTGGTGGCAGGCGGCGCACCGCTCGAGCACCAGCGGGCCCACCCGGTTGTTCCACGTGACGGCGGGGGGAGCGGTGTCGGCCGGCGAGTCGGTGTCCGGCCCTTCATCATCACACGCCGCGAGCACACTCAGCGCGAGCAGGGAGGCGGCGGGAGCGAGGCGAAGGAAGGAAGACAACGGGACCCGCGGGGACCATACCTGTGGACGCAGAGGGTGGCAACCGCGATGGCGGGTGGCCTTCAGGCCCGGCCCGCCGCCACCAGCCTGGCCAGCTCGCCGCTCTCGATCAGCAGCTTCAGATCGCTCGCGCCGCCGACCAGCCGCCCGTGCACGAACACCTGCGGAAAGGTGGGCCAGCCGCTCCACAGCTTGATCGCGAGGCGTTTGCGCCACCCGGCGAGGTAGTTGCCATAGCCGAGGTAGGCGTGGCGGTGGCCCGCGGCCTCGAGGAGCCGGCGGGCGCGACCCACGGAGGGGTTCCAGCCCATGCCCACCACCACGAAGGCCTCGCGGCCCACGGTGTCGGCCACCTCGCGCACGGTGTCGGCGTGTTTGCTGGCCTGCGCGAGCGCCACGGCGGGGGTGGTGGGGGGCGAAGGGGGTCGGGTGGGGTTCATGCGCGCGGAGGTACACACGCCGGGCAGGGGGGTCAACCGGGGAGGAACCGGCGCGCCCCTGCCCGCGCCCGCGCCGCGGCCGGTCGCGGCGCGCCGGCCCGCCAGAGACCGACCTTGACGACAACGCCGCCGCGCTCGGAGTACACTGTCCCCGTGAAGCGCCGCCTCGTTCACCTCATCGCCGCCCTGCTCGCCCTCGTGGCGGTGCACAGCGCGTGGGCGGCGCCCTGGGTGTGCCTCGCGGAAGCCGAGCAGCGCGTCTGCGCCTGCCAGCACGCGCCCGGTAGCGGCGAGATGGGCGAGGACTGCTGCACGCGCTCGCAGTCCGATGCCCAGCCCGCCCCCGGCGTGAACCTGCCCTCGCCCCACTTCGCGCTCCGCGTGGCGCTCCCGCCCGCACCGGTGGCGGTGGCGTCCATCGAGGCCGCCGAAGCGGCGACTCCCGCCGTTTTCCCGGCGATCGACGCGGCTCGTGCCCCTCCCGCCACCCCGCGCTTTCTGCGCCTTCGAACGCTCCTGATCTGATCCTCGGGCCCGACGTGTGTCCGCCGCCGGCGTTCCGCCGCGGCCGAACCGCTCTACCGAGGTGAACCATGTGGTTTTTACTCGCGTCCGCGATGGCGGCGCCTCCGACCCGGTTTCCCGATCGCGGCGCCGTCGTGGCCGCGGTGCTGGCCGAACCTTCCTTCCGCACGGTCGCCGAGGGGGGCTCGCTCGCCGAGGCGGGCCGCCTCCGTGGCGAGGCCGCGCTCGCGCCGCTGATGCTCGAAGCCGGCTGGGCGCCGCTCGCCACGCACATGCCCGGGGTGGATGTGCGGGCGAGCTGGATGCTCCCGGCCCCCGCGATGCGGGCGGCGGCCGGGCGTGCGGCCGGGAGCGCCGAGCAGATGGCGGCGGCCGATGGGGACATGGCCGAGGTGGAGGTGGCCGCGCGAGCCAGCCGCTTGTTCGACGAGGCGTGGGCCGTGCTGCAGGCGGCGCACGTGCTCGACCACCACGCCGACACGCTCGCCGAGGCCCAGGCCTCCGTCGCGCGCCGGGTGGCGGCCGGGCTCCTGCGCGCCGACCAGCGTGTGATGGCCCAGATGGAGGAGGTGCTCCTGGCCGAGGAGCGCCTCCGGTGGGCCGCCCGCGGGCGCCTGGCGGTGGCGGAGCTCGATGAGCTCGGCGCCGTCGGGGCCGCCGCCGACCTCCGCGCCCTCCTCGCCGCCGGGGTGGCGCGCTTCGAGGGCGGGGCCGAACCGGCCGACCTGGCGTTGCCGGCCGACCCGGGGCCGGTGCTCCTCGGTGCGGCGCCCGCGGCTTCGCCGTCGGTGCGCGCGGCCGAGGCCGAGGGCGGGATGGCGGCGGCGATGGGGCAGATGGCGGCGGCGGAAGGCCGCCCGATGGCCGGCGTGATGGCCGGCTACAGCTCGATGTGGGCGGACCCCGAGATGGCGCTCATGGTGGGGGTCGAGGTGGAGGTGCCGCTCGACGTGGCGGCGATCCGCGCGCGGAGGGCCGGCGCGGAGGCGCAGGCCCGGGCGGCCGAGGCGGGCGTGGAGCGGGAGCGCGCGGGGGCGGCGGGCGAGGCCGCCCGCGCCGCCTCGATG
>CAISIK010000068.1 GCA_903885375.1 uncultured Pseudomonadota bacterium | reverse complement strand
GGCTTCATCGGCTCGCCGGTGACCAGCACGCGGTCGGCCGTCGGAAACGCGATTTCAGAGCAGGTCGCCCACCCAGCACGTCACGCGCTCGGCAGCCACCCGAGGGCGTCCATCACGCCGAGCATGCTCATGACGACGACCAGCACCACGAGCGTGGCGGCGGTCCGGTCCTTCCACCGGGCAGGCTTCCGGCACCACCAGACGAGCCCCGTCGACACGAGCGCCGAGTAGGCCACCACCTCGGGGAGACTGGCGAGGTGCATCGCCAGGGGAACCCGGGTGTACAGGAGCCCCTCGAGGTTGCCCGGCCCCGGCGTCTGCGGCGAGAACAGGGACACCCCGACGAGCAACACGAACAGGTCCAGCGCGCCGCGCGCCCCCAGCAGGACGGCGCGGAACGGGGCGAGCACGAGGCCGAGCACGAGCCCGTTGACGAGTTGGAGCCCGGCTCCCGCGGCCACGAGCGGGTCGTCGATGGGCGGCATGAGCGTCGCCATCGAGTCGGCCGCGAAGCGCTGCTCGTACTGCATCGTGGCCAGGGCCGCCAAGCCAGCCGCGAAGTAGGCGAGAACGTGGGCCGCGGTGACGCGCATCACGAAGGGACCGGACGGCGTCAGGTCGGGCGGGCTCACGTTCTCGGCGTCGCGCGTCATCGGTGGACCGTACTCCGGTTTCGCACTCCGGGGAGGGTGGGAGGCAACAGCGGCCCCGACGTGCGGGCGCGCGCGTTCGAGGCGTCCCGCCAGGGCCGGCTCGAGTATCGGGCCGCGGGCGGCGTCAAGGAAGTAGGGTTCCCGCACCTTGGGGGGAGGACCGCCACCGATGAGCCTCGTTGAAACGTTGGCTGCCGCGTATCTCGCAAGGAGCTGCGGGTGCCCGAGTCGCGCACCCTGATCGGGGTAGTATTAGCCGCATGTTCCATTCACTCCTGCTCGCCTGCGCTGAGCCATTCCCTTGCGCCCCGGACCAACTCCTCGACGCCGACGGCGGCTGCGTCTCTCGGCCCCTCGGGACGGACACGGGAGAGGGGCGCGACACCGGCCTCGACACGAGCGACGACACCGGAGAGCCCCCGGACACCGACGACACCGCCCCCGCGGACGCCGACGGGGACGGCAGCCCGCTCTCCGAAGACTGCGACGACGGCGACCCCCACGTGTTCCCCGGCGCGGTCGAGGCCCGCGACGGGCGCGACCAGGACTGCGACGGGCTCGTGGACGAGGACGTGCCGGACCTCCTGTTCGACCTCCACGCGACGCGGCACGCCGTATGGGGGCTCGGGGCGAACGTCTGGCCCGACGCCGACGCCTGGGTGGATCCAGTGACGACGTTGAACGGGCGGATCGTGCGCGCTGGCCTGGGCCCGGTCTGGGACACCACCGGCGTGGAGGTGCCGCTCGGCGGAGGCGCGTCGGACTACGACGCCTACGTGGCCTCGGCGATGGCCACGACCGGCTTCGGGAGCCTCGAGGACGCGCTCACCACGTCGGCCGAGATCGACCGCCTCGGCCTGGACCTCGTGCTGCTGAACTGGGAAGCCCCGTCCGAGATGGAGGCGTCGGGCGTCCTCCAGTCGGCGTACGTCGAGGACTTCGCGCACCTGGTGGCCGCGCTGGTCGGGTACCTCGGGGACAATGGGATCGCCGTGCCCTGGCTGGAGGTGACGAACGAGCCGGACGGGGCGTGGAACACGTACGTCTACCCGTCCGACTACGCCGCGCTGGTCGTCGCCGTCCGCGCCGACCTCGACGCCCGAGGACTCGTCGACACGCGCATCGCGGGGCCGGGGCTCTCCACCCTCGCGCAGGGCGGCGCCTCCACGCGGTTCCTCGACGCGCTCACGCCCGACGCCGTCGCCGCGCTCGGCGCCTGGTCGGCCCACGGCTACGACGACGTCTACGCGAACGGGGACGGCGTGACCGTGTTTCGCGACGCTGTCGCGGACTTCTCCGCGAGGACGCGCGAGGTCGATCCCGACCTGCCGTTTCTGCTCACCGAGTTGGCCTCGTTGGACCCGAGCTACCATGGCGTCGCGACCGAGAGCCCTCTCACGTGTGGCGACTGGTCCTCCACCGAGGGATACGGCGTCCGAATGCTGGCGTACACGCTCCTGGCCCTCGGCGAGGGCGCCTCGACCGCCCTTCCCTGGCAGGCGGCCGACCCCGACTGGGGCGGGTGCTGGGGCAGCTTCGGAATGGTGGACGCCGGAGGCACCGCGCGCCCCTACCTCGCCACCTTGGCCGCGCTCGCAGACGCGCTCCCGGAGGGTGCGCGCTTCGTGGCTCCGGAGGAAGGAGACCCGGCCATGGCCGTCGCCGGGTTCGTGGCCGAAGACCGCTTCGTGCTCGCGCTCGCCAACCCGACCTCCGCGCCTCGGACGCGGACGATCGGGTGGTCCGGCGCCGAGCCCCTGGAGCTGACGGAGAGCGTCCCCTTGGGCGCCGCCTCGTACACTCAAGCGTACGGGTTCGACGATCTGACGAACCTGTCCTTCGGCCCTGGCGTGTGGCAGGACACTGCGAGCGCAGAGTACTTCGCGGACGACGACATGCGCCTCGGCGGTGTCGGCGGCGCATGGATCGTCCTTGGGGAGGGCACGCCGATCACCGGTTTTGTGCTCGATGCTTGGCGGTGGAGCGGCATCGAGAGCGGTGCCTTCACCGTCGAGGCGAGCGAGGACGGGGTCACCTGGATCGACGTCCCGACCGATGAGTATCTCGAAGCCGGACCCTGGGACCGGGTGACGTTCATGCCCTCCGGCATGCCGGCTGGAGTCGGCTGGATCCGGCTGACCTGGCCCGCCCTCGACCCCGAGTGGGCGCTGGAGTTGGGCGGCGCCACTCTGGAGCTTCAGCCAGGCGCGTTCGAGGTGCCCGACCCGGGCCCCGTCCCCGCCCCTCGCGTGATCAGCGTCGAGGTGCCCGCCGAGAGCGCCGTCGTCCTCGTGGTGGCTCGATGAGCGCGCCTGGGGCTGGCGCGCGGTCGGCCTGCCGATGATCGGGCTCGTGGTCGCCTGTCACTCCCCGTCCGCCAGCTCGCCCGCCGCGATGCGCACGCGAGGCCCCGGTCCGCTCCCGTTCCGCTGGGTCACGCGGCTGGTGTCGCTTCTGCTGTTGGCGAGCTGTGGGAAGCCCTCCACTGGCGGAGATGTGCCGCGGGACTCGGGGCCCCACGTGGACACCGCCGAGGACCACGACACGAGCCCCGCCGACGACACCGGCGGCGACGCCACCGGTGGCGACGACGGGTTCGTCGACGGCACTGACATCAGCGCCCTGCTGCAGGAGCGGATCGACGTGCTCGGCGCCGCCGGGGGGGGAAGGATTGCGCTGCCGGCCGGCACCTTCCTGGTTTCGTCCCCCATCACCCTCAAGAGCCGGGTGTGGATCGAGGGCGAAGGCGAGGCGACGGTGCTCCAGACGGTTGCAGGGCGCCTGGAGGGGCCGGACGCCGCCCTGTTCCACTCCCGTGGCGTCATGCTCGAGGGGGCGTCCGTCCGACGGCTCCACGTCGAAGGGGGTGCCACGCCTGGCCTGACCGCGCTCTACCTGGAGGACGCCCGCTTCAACCTCTTCGACGACATCTCGGTGAGCGGCCTGTCGGACGGGACGTTGTACGTCGGCTACCCGCTCGGTGGCAGCAACGACTCTCTGGGCTCGAACATCAACAACTACGCCAACATCTTCTCCGACATGAGCATGGACGAGGGGCGGTACGGGCTGATTCTCCACGGGCTTCAGGATCCGGCGAGCGCAGACTGCTGCGCGCGCGGGCGCCGCCCGAGGGAGGCGGTGGGGGCGCGGACCGGGGGGCGTAGCGGGAGGCCGCGCGCAGGGCCGGAGGGCGGAGCTGCGGGCTCGGGGCCGCGAGGGCGGGAACCGGGGGGGATGCGGCTCGG
>CAISIK010000067.1 GCA_903885375.1 uncultured Pseudomonadota bacterium | reverse complement strand
GGCCACGTTCGCCAGCCAGTCGGCCAGCTCACCATCGCGCCCCGCCCAGGCCTGGCTCAGCTCGTCCAGCGCACCCCACGCCGCGAAGGCGAGCAGCAGGCGGCCCGCGTTTCGCGGCAGGCGACGCCCCATCGAGAGCGCCCAGAGCGCGGCGGGGAGCAGGTAGAGGAGCACGTGGATGGTCTTGTCGGAGCGCAGGGGGTCGAACCCGTCGGGGAGGTCGGGGAGCGCGGCGCCGATCCGTCGCAGGTCGGACCACACGCCGCGCGCGGCGATGCGGCCCGGATCGGCCTCCGACTCCCCGAACGCCGACGGGGTGGGGATGTGCGTGGCCACCACCGTGCCGAAGAGCGCGAGGGAGCCCCCGAGGGCCGCGAGGAGGCGCAGCGCGCGGGTCACGGCGCCCTGCCCAGCACCACGCGCAGCGGACGGTGGTCGGAGCCCCCGGACTCCAGCACCGCGACCTCCCGCGCCCGCCAGTCCGGTCCCACGAAAACGTGGTCGGGGCGCCCCTCCAGCTCGCCGAGCGGCGTGGGCCAGGTCCAGGTTCGGCGCGTCGGCGGGAAGGCCGAGGCGGCGTCGCGGAGCCCGGTGGCCACGATGCGATCCACGGCGGCGCCGGCCTCCTCGTTGAGGTCGCCCAGCACGAGGTCGGGCGGACCACCGAAACAGCCGAGGTAGGCTTCCACCTCGGCGGCGCGTGCTTCGCTGGTGGTGAAGTAGCCGGTGAGGAGGCCGTTCTCGTCGAGCGGGGGGTGCAGGTGCGCGTGCAGGGCGTCGATCGGCCCGAGCGGGGTGTCCACCCGCAGGCACCAGGCCGGAAAGCGGCCCACGGGCGAGTCCAGCACCGCCACCTCCTCCACCGGAAAGCGCGACAGCACCGCCATCCCGCCCTCGTTCGACGCCGGCCGCACCAGCACCGTGGCGTACTCGGCCGCGAGCGCCGCGCGCAGCGCCGGCTCGAACCCGGGGGTGACCTCCTGGAGGAAGACCACATCGGCCCGCGCCTCCGCGATGGCGGCCACGGTGCGCTCCGAGAACTGCTCGAAGTTCACGTTGTAGGTGAGCATGGAGAGGCCCGGAACGGGCCCGCGCGCGGCCGGCGCCCCCGATGCCTCGGGCGCACACCCCCCTGCGACGAGACCGGCCGCGGCCCACCCCGCGAGGGCGACGGGGGAGCGCGCGTGGGGGGCCATCGCGCACGCCTATCCCACCAGGAGCGGCACAAAGTTAGGGGCGCGCGCAGCCAGGTGGAGGACGACATGCCCGCGGGAACCATCGAACCAGCGCCCCTCCGCTCGATGGGAACCCGCCCTTGCGGGTAGCGGCGCTCCCCCAACGCCTCGTGGCCGAAGCCCTCGGCACCGCGCTGCTCCTCGCCACGGTGGTGGGGTCGGGCATCATGGCGGAGCGGCTGTGCGGAGGAAACGACGGCCTCGCGCTCCTGTGCAACGCCCTGGCCACGGGGGCGGGGCTCGTTGCGCTGATCCTCACCTTCGGGCCCATTTCGGGCGCGCACTTCAACCCCGTCGTCACCCTCGCGGAGGGGCTGGAAGGCCAGTTCGCCTGGCGCGAGGTGCCGGCCTACGCGGCGGCGCAGGTCGGAGGGGGGGTCATGGGCGTAGCGGTGGCCGACCTGATGTTCTCCCTGCCGGCGTTCACGCTCTCCACCCACGCAAGAACCGGCCCCGCGCTCTGGTTGGCCGAGTTCGTGGCCACGTTCGGCCTGCTCGCCACCATCCTCGCGGTGTCCCGGCGCCGACCCGCGGCCACGCCCTTCGCCGTGGCCGCCTACATCGTAGCGGCCTACTGGTTCACGGCCTCCACGTCGTTCGCGAACCCCGCCGTCACGCTCGCGCGGGCGCTCACCGACACCTTCGCGGGCATCCGCCCCGAAGATGTGCCGGGGTTCGTGGTGGCCCAGCTGGCGGGCGGGCTCGCAGCCACCCTCACGTTCCGCTGGCTGGTCCCGGCCGGCCCGCCGCCCGCGGGGAGCCAGCCATGAGCCAGACCGTGATCTTCGCGTGCGTGCACAATGCCGGCCGCTCGCAGATGTCCGCGGCGTTCTTCAACCGCCTCGCCAACCCGAGCCGCGCACACGCCATCTCCGCGGGCACCAACCCCGGCGAGCGCGTTCACCCCGAGGTGGTGGCCGTCATGGCCGAGCTCGGCGTGGACCTGTCGGCCGGCAAGCCGCAGCGGCTCACCGACGACCTCGCCGCCCACGCCGCCTGGCTCATCACCATGGGCTGCGGCGATGCGTGCCCCGTGGTGCCCGGCCTGCGCCGGGAGGACTGGCCGCTGCCCGACCCGAAGGGGCAGTCGCCGGAGCGGGTGCGGGAGATTCGCGACGACGTGCAGCGGCGCGTGGCCGCGTTCGTGGCGGCCAACGGCTGGGGCTGAGCGCCCCGACCGCGCCGCAACGCGCGCCAGCCGCCCTTCGCCCCCACGCGGACGGGATTCGCGCGTTGCCCCACCCCCCTTCCCCTTTCCCGGCTTCGGGGCTACGCCCGCCCGATGAAAGAGAAGCACATCCGCATCCGCATCGAGCAGTGCCTCGCGCTCTCGAACGCCTCGAATTGCCCGCGGCGCAAGTTCGGCGCGCTCCTGCTCGACCCCGCCCGCAACGTGATCCTGATGGACGGGTACAACGGCGCCCCGCGCGGCGGCGGCGACCTCTGCGGCGGTGAAACCTGCCTGCGCGACACCCAGGGCGTGGTGTCGGGAACCCGGATGGAGATCGGCTGCCACCACGCCGAGATGAACGTGATCTGCAACTGCGCGGCCTCGGGCGTGGCCACCCGCAACGCGTGGATGATCGTGAACGGCGAGCCCTGCATGATGTGCGCCAAGCTCATCCACCACGCCGGCATCACGCGCGTGCTCGTGGTGCAAGGCGGGTACGCCGGCGAGAACGGCCTGGCCTACCTGCTCGCGCACGGCGTGGAGGTGGTGAAGCTCGATGGACCGCAGGACCCGCGGCTGAAGGAAGCTTCCACGGAGGCGTAGCCGCGGGGGGCGGCCGCGCTTCGTGGTAGCCTCGCGGCCTCTGGGGAAAGGATGGCCGTCGAAGTTCAGAACCTCGTGGTCCGCTACGGCGATGCGGTGGCCGTGGATGGGCTCAACCTCTCGATCCCGGCAGGGTCGAGTTTCGGGCTCCTCGGGCCCAACGGCGCCGGCAAGTCGAGCACGATCCGGTGCATCGCCACCGTCCAGGTGCCCAGCGCCGGCACGATCGAGGTGGGCGGCCACAACGTGGCCACGAACCCCGCGGCGGTGCGAGGGCTCCTCGGCGTGGTGCCGCAGGGGCTCGCCCTCTACGACGGCCTGACCGTGGCGCAGAACCTGCGGGTGTTCGGGGGGCTCCAGGGCCTCGACGGCGCCGCGCTCGCCGGGCGGGTGGCGTGGGGCCTCGAGCTCTCCCAGCTCGGCGGGCACGCCACCAAGCGGGCCGGCGAGCTCTCCGGCGGCATGAAGCGGCGACTGAACATCGCCTGCGCGCTGCTGCACGACCCGAAGGTGCTCATCTTCGACGAGCCGACAACGGGGGTGGACCCGCAGTCCCGCAACCACATCTTCGACACGGTGCGGAGCCTTCATCGGGAGGGGCGCACGGTGATCTACACGACGCACTACATGGAGGAGGTCGAGGCCCTCTGCGACCGCGTGGCCATCGTGGACCACGGCAAGGTCGTGGCCAGCGACACGCTCGCGGCGCTCCTGAAACGGGCGGCGCCCACCTCGTTCCGGCTGCGTCCGGCGGTGCCCACCTCGGCGGAGGAGATGCGGCAGCGGCTCGACGCCGCGGGCTTCGGCGGGATCGGGCTCGAAGCGGAGGGCCAGAGCCTCGAGGCGGTGTTCCTCGAGCTCACCGGCCGCGCGCTGCGGGATGCGTCGTGAGCACGTTCTCCTGGATCGTCCGCAAGGACCTCGCGGTGTTCTTCTCCGACAAGAAGGGCGCCGCGATGGTGATCGTGGTGCCCACCGTGCTCGGCGTGCTCATGGGCACCATCTTCGACCCGGGCGACGGCCCCTCGCCGCTGGAAGTGGCGGTGGTGGATCTCGACGGCGGCGCCGCGGTGGGTGACCTCGTGAAGCGCCTCGACGCGGAGGCCTCCATCGAGGTGGTGGCGATGGGCGAGGCCGAAGCGCGCGCGGCCGTGGAGGCCGGCGACATGGGCGTGGCGCTGCGCTTCGCCCCCGGCTGCAGCGAGAAGCTCAGCCCCCAGGCGATGTTCGTGTCGGGCGACCGGACCGGCCTCACCCTCTGGGTGGACCCCTCCCGCCAGACCGAAGCCGACATCGTGACGGGGCTCCTCACCAAGACGATGATGGAGAGCGTCTTCGCCAAGGTGGGCGACCCCACCGCCCAGCGCAAGATGTTCGACGACCTGCGCGCCGGCCTCGGCAACGACGCGGGCAGCCGCCCCGGCCTCGCGAAGTTCCTCGAGGACGGCGCGGCCTTCGCCGAGGAGAACGACGCCGCACAGAAGGCCGACCCGGCGGCGGGGGGCGGCATGGCGCTCAGCCCGCCGCTCACGGTGAAGGCCGAGGCGCTCGTGGCCGCCGGCCCCTCGGCGGGCTTCAACAGCCACGCGCACACCTTCGCCGGCATGCTCATGCAGTTCCTGCTGTTCTCCGCCTCCTCGCACGCCAAGGGGCTGTTTGCCGAGCGGACGAGCGGCACGCTGGACCGCTTGCGCATGACCCGGGCGAGCCCCACGCAGATCCTGCTCGGCAGCGCCACGGCGCTGGGGCTCGTTTCCCTCCTCGCCACGGCCGTGGTGTTCGGCGTGGGCGTACTCTTCTTCGACGTGCAGTTCCGCTCCGGACTGCCCGCGTTCGCCGTCGTGGCCGTCGGGCAGGCCGCCCTCACGGGCAGCTTCGCGCTCCTGCTGGCCGGCCTCGCCCACTCCGAGAAGCAGCTCGACGCCGTCGGCACGCTCGCGATCCTCACGCTGTGCTTCGTGAGCGGCGCGTGGGTGCCGGCGTTCATGCTCCCCGGGTTCCTCCACACGCTGGCGCCGCTGGTGCCGACGCGCTGGCTGCTCGATGGCATGGCGGGTGCCACCTGGCGCGGCCTCGGCCTCGGGCACGCGCTGCAGACCATGGGGGTGCTGTTCGCTTTCTCCGCTGCTTTTGCGGCGATCGGCATCAAGCGCTTCCGCTGGAGCTGAGGCGGGGGCGCCCCGTTGGCGCCGCGATGGGGTCCGAGGGGGCGCGCAGCACGGACTGGCCTACCCCATCGCCCAACCGACCCTACAGGCTCCGGCCCTTCACCCGCCGACCCTTCCACCCCGTGGTGCCGCGGAGCTGGGCCTGCAGGGAGTTGACCATGATGACCATGCCCAGCAGGACGCCGAGCGGCTGCGCGAGCAGGACCGCCGGGTTGCGGGAGAGCCGGGTGCCCGAGGCCTCGTCGCAGAGCGCCGCGAAAACGCGGGAGCGCCCGAGCAGGATGAACCCGAGCTGCACGGCCGCCAGCCCCACCACGGCCGGCTGCGCCCAGGCCCCGCCCACCGCGAGCGCGAGGACGGCCACGATCCACGGCCACAGCTCCGCGAAGACGGTGAGCACGAGCGAGAGCACGGAGAGCGCGATCGACAGCACGGGCTGCGCCGGGTCGGTGATCGCCGCGTTCTTTTCGAGGCCCGCCCAAAGCGCCCGCCAGCCCGTGTACATGCGGGTTCGGGTGAGCGTGGGGCCGATCCGCAAGCGGAACCGGGCGCCCGCGCGCTTGAGCTCCCGCACGATGGCCACATCCTCCACGAGCCGATCCTTCACCCGCTCGTGGCCCCCGATGCGGTCGTAGGCCGCGCGTCGCACGAGCCAGAACTGGCCGTTTCCCATGGCGTCGTTGGGGCGGGCGGGGTCCTCCGCGTGCTCCATGGAGATGAGGCTGAGGAGGCTCGCCCACAGGAAGGGCAGCACCTGGCGCTCCGACCAGGAGCCCAGCGCGTGCCCGCTCACCACCACGAGCACGTCGGCGCCCTCGGCCTCCATGAAAGCGAGGCAGGTGCGGAGGGCGGCGGAATCATGCCAGGTGTCGGCGTCCACAAAGCAGAGCACCTCACCGGTGGCGGCGGCGGCGGCATGGCGGAGCGCCCACTGCTTGCCGATCCAGCCCTCGGGCGGCTCCGAGCCGGGAACCACCGTGCAGCGGTGAGCGCGCGCGCGATCGCCCGTGCCGTCCGTGGAGCGGTCGTCGCACACGATCACCTCGGTGCGGGGGTGGTCCTGGCGGTCGAGGCTGTCGAGCAGACGGTCGATCACGGCCGCTTCGTTGCGCGCCGGCACGCACACGCTCACCGTGAGCCCGCTCTGCACCTCGGGAGGCGCCGGGGCGAGCCGCCAGCGCGGCGCGAGGACCTTGCGGATGTGGCCGGCGGCGCCCCAGCGCGAGAGCGCCGCGAGGGCGCCCACGCCGAGGAGCACGGTGGCGCCCGCGCTCAAGGCGGGCTCCCGGCCGGCGCGGTGGCCGGCGCGGTGGCCGGCGCGGTGGC
>CAISIK010000066.1 GCA_903885375.1 uncultured Pseudomonadota bacterium | reverse complement strand
GCCTTCGCCGGCGATGGCGAGCCCACCTCGCCGCCGGAGTTTCCGCAGGCAGCCGCCCTCGTGCGCGCCGCCCGCGACGAGCTCGCCCCCGGCGTGCCGCTCCGGCTCCTCACCAACGCCACCCTCGTGCACCGCGGCAGCGTTCGCGCCGCCCTCGCGGAGTTCGACGACCTCTGGTGCAAGCTCGACGCCGGCACCGACGAATGGTTCCACCGGGTGGACGGCACCCGCTTCCCCTTCAACCGGATCATCCGCAACCTGCGCGAGCTCGCCGCCGAGCGGGCGATCGTGATCCAGGCGATGTTCTGCTCGCTGGGCGAGGACCGGCCCGGTGCCGAGGAGATCGGGGCCTGGACGGGGCGGCTCCGCCACATCGCGCGGCAGGGCACGATCTCCGAGGTGCAGGTGTACACCGTGGCGCGAAGGCCCGCCGACAGCACGGTGGGCGCGCTCTCGCCGGAGGAGCTGGAGGGCATCGCGGCGGCGGCGCGCGCCGCGGGGCTGAACGCCCGGGCGGTGTGATCGGCAGATGCGCCGCGACCGTCCGCGGGGGTTCCGCCCGCGCGGCGCATCCAGGCACGGTAGGGGCGCGGGCAAGTGGCTGACCGGAGCTCTTGTCAGAACGGGCTTGGCCGCAGCATCAGGAGCTCGCCGTCGAGGCGCTCGGCGTCCGCGGCGTTGATCATGCGGCTGGCCGCCTGTGCCTCCGACTCCTTGGACGAGCCGCAGAAGAAGCCCAGACTGAGGACGCAGAGCGCCACGTCGCCCCCCGTGGTGGTCCGCTCGAGGCGGTAGGGGAGCGAGCCGCAGGCTCCGTGGAAACCGCCAGGGTCGATCACTCCACGCAGCATGAGGGCCCGGTCGTGGTCCGGGGTGCCCACGACGAGGACCACGTGACTCCCACCGGAGACCCTGTCTCCCCACGCCGGGAGCTCCTCGCCGTCGACCCATGCGGTCCCCGCCCAACGCGGGGTCTCGGTTGACTCCTCCAACTCCGTCTCCACCGCGAGCTCGTCGCAACTGCCGGTCCATTCACCGGCGACGTTGCAGCTCGACAGGCAGGTGGCGCAGAGGAGGGTGGGAACCAGGAGTCGCATACGGCCTCGGGGGTGACGTGATCGTAGCCATCTCCGCGGCTGCCCAGACCCGGATGTCTGATCGGCGTCCGACCCCTGGTCGCGGTCGACGCGCCGTTGGGGCGGCTGCCCCCTCGGGCATCACGTCGTCCCTGCAGCGCGGATCGGCCAGCACGGGTGGTCCGGGCGTGCCGCCCCATGCGCCAAGCCCAGTTGACGCAGGCTATGCGCGCACGTATCCTGTGTCGCATGAACCTCACGTTGTCGATCGACGAGGCGCTGGCCGAGCGGGCCCGGGCGGTGGCTGCCGGCCGCGGAAAGAGCCTCAACCAGCTCGTTCGGGACCTCCTCGAGGCGGAGACGGGCCTCCACGACGGCGCGGCGCGCGCTCGTGTGCTCGATGAGCTTTGGGCCACTTCCACCGGGCGCTCCGGGGGCACGCCCATCCGCCGAGAAGATGCCTACGAGGGTCGACTGAAGTGAGCGTCTTCTTCGACACCAACATCCTGCTCTACGCCGACGATGCCGACGCCGGCGGCAAGACCCGGATCGCGCGCGACCTCATCCGCGCCTCGCTTGCGGACCGCACCGGGGTGGTGTCCACCCAGGTGCTCCAGGAGTTCTACGTCAACGCAAGGAAGAAGCTGCACATCGAGGGCGCCGCGGCTCGGGCGCGGGTCGAGGTGTACCTCGGTTTCGATGTCGTCACGATCACACCCGCCCTCGTGCTCGCCGCGGTGGACCTCAACCGGCTCGACACCGTCTCGTTCTGGGACGCGCTCGTCATCCGCGCGGCGGAGCACGCCGGATGTGACACGCTGTTCTCCGAGGACCTTCAGGCCGGCCGAAGATTCGGTCCTACGCGCGTCGTCAACCCCTTCGCCTGAGGACGAAGGTCATCGCGGCTCCGTCTTCGCGTTGGAGCCCGGGTCGTGTGCGGACGGCGCGTGCCACTCCGCAACATTCCGTGACAAATCCCTTGACGGTCCCGGAGGTGGGTGTCTACAACTGACCCACACCCGCCCCCGGAGCTCCGATGAACGACACCATCCCCTGCCAGCGAAGCGCCGCGGTGGGTGTCGTAGTCGGTACCGGGTGTGCCGTTCCGGGCACCACGCCGCGCGTCTGACGTTCCGCCGATAGCGGCAGAACCCCGCCCCTGATGGGGCGTTCTCCCTGCGTGCCCTCCCGCACGCTCCGCCCGTACTGCGGGCTTCTCTCTCGCCGCGCGCGAGGTCGTCATGTCTTTCTTCTCGGGGCCCCGGCGCATCCTGCGCCTCGCCTGGCCCGTCATGATCTCGATGATGAGCTACTCGCTCATGTCCGCCGCCGACGCCATCTTCGTGGGTCGCCTCGGCACCGTTCCCCTCGCCGCCATCGGCCTCGCCGTCACCGGCACCTTCCTGTTCATCGGGCTCCCCATGGGGCTGGTGCGTGGGCTTCGGGTCGCCACGGCGCAAGCCACCGGCGCCCAGCGCTCGTCCGACGTGGAGGTGCTCGTCTGGCAGGCGCTGTGGTTGGGGCTCGGAACCGGGCTTGCGGTGGTGATCGCCTCGCCCCTCGGCGCGCCGGTGTTCGACCTGCTCGGTGCCACCTCGGCCGTCCGCGCCGAGGCGCTCGCGTACTTCATGGTGCGCGTGTACGCCGCGCCCATCGCGCTCCTCGTCATGGCGTTCACCGCCTGGTTCGAGGGGAGGGGCGACACCCGCACCCCCATGGCCGCAAACGTCACCGCCAACCTGCTCTGGATCGCCCTCGACTCCGTGCTGGTGAGCGGCGCCGGCCCCATTCCCGCGCTGGGCATCCGGGGCGCGGCGTGGGCGGGCGTGGTGTCCATGTCGGTGGCGGCCCTGTGGCTCTTGCGGGCAGCGTGG
>CAISIK010000065.1 GCA_903885375.1 uncultured Pseudomonadota bacterium | reverse complement strand
CTCCTCGAAGGTGCCGTCGCGCACGCTCCAGATGGCGAGCTGGTCGATCGCCGAGGCGTTCGTGTAGAGCAGCGCGCGGGAGCCATCGCCCGCAAAACTGATGCTCCCGTAGGGCGAGTTGCTCGGGAAGGCCGTGATCGTGGGCGCGCCGTAGGGGTCGTCCACGTCGAAGGACCACACCTCACGCGCGGTGCGCGCCACCACCGCGAGCGCGGTGCCGTCGGGGTTCACGTCCATGTCCGTGGGGTCGGCGCCCACCGCCACCCGGTCCACGACGGCGTTCACGAGGTCCACGATCAACAGGTCCGCTTCTCCCCGCTGCCGTACGAACGCGAAGTCGCCCCGCGGCGCCAGCTCCACCTCCTCCGCCACCGGCGCGTTGTCCGGGTCGTCGCTGAGCGGCACCAGCGTGCTCGTAGGGGGGGTGGCCGTCAGGTCCACGATCGCCAGCGAGGCATCGCTCACCACCACCGCGAGCTTCCCGTCCGCGCTCCACCGCACCCCCGCCGGCGAGTAGCCCACCGCCATCGGGAAGTGCTCCGCCGGGTCGGTGCGCACAAAACTCACCTCGTTGTAGCTCTTCACCCCCGACGACGTGCCCAACGACTCCGCCGAGGGGTCGTACCAGGTCATCGCCCACGCCCCATCCGGCGACAGCGAGAGCTGGTTCATGTTGTCGCGCACGCTCACCGTCGTGACCTTCAGCGTCTCCGCTTCCACCACCGACACCGAATCGCCCGCCTCGTTCAGCGTGACCGCGAGGCGGTAATCGCTGGTCGTCTGCACCGACGAGGGCACCGCCCCCACCGGCACCGTCTGCACGTCCAGCGTGCTCACCGCGATGCGCGTGAGCGTGTCCCGGTCGGGGTTCGCCACGAAGACGTACTGGTCCGTGGCCGCCGGCGCGAGCCGCAGGTAGTCGCTCTCCGATTCGCTGCCGGTGTCGTCGGCGTCGGCGTCGGTGGCGGTGTCCGCGCTGGGCTCGGCCCCCCCTTCGTCGTAGACGGCCGAGCTGTCGCCCTTCATGTTGTAGTCCTGAACGCAACCGGCGAGCAGGAGCACGGCGACAGGGGACAGGCGAAGCGTGCGGGTCAGCATGACAACCTCCTACGCAAGCAGCGTGCCAAGTGTGACGAATGCCCGCCCCGCCGCGTTCGCACGGGTGGCGAGCCCGGGGAGACCCCGGTGGTCGGTTCGCAACCGCGACACCGGTGCCCCGACCGCGCTCAGTGTTCGATCTCGCTGTTGAGCTCGAAGCCGGTGAGGGTGTCGAGCGTGGCGGCGTCGGGGTCGTAGAAGGAGAGCCGGCCGAGGTCGTGCGCCTGGCTGGCCCACGCCACGGACTGCCCCGGGAGCACGCCGACGAAGGCCGGCTCGCTCGGCAGGGTGACGAGGTCGGGGATGAGGCTCGCAAACGAGCAGGCCTCGAGGAGCGCGGTGCCTTCGAGGATGAAGAAGCCCCAGCGGCTGTCGTCGCTCAAGCTGTACCCGGTCGGCTCCGAGGGGAGCAGGAGGCGGTTCTCCCGGTAGCCGTTCACCTCCATGAGCGTGATCGCCCACTTGCCCGTGAACTCGTTCTCCTCGGCGCCGTCCGCGTCGGTCTTCGTGTGGAACACCACCACCGTGTCGCCCGTCGGCGAGACGGCGACCGACGCCACGGGCTTGACGAGGCCGCGCTCCTCGAAGGTGCCTTCGCGCACGTGCCAGACGGCGAGCTGATCGACCGCGGCGGCGTTGGTGTAGAGCAGCGCGCTCGAGCCATCGCCCGCGAACGTGATGCTGCCGTAGGCCACGGGGCTCGGGAAGGGGGTGACGGTGGGCGCGGCCCAGGGGTCGGCCACGTCGAACGACCAGACTTCACGTGCGGTGCGCGCCACCACGGAGAGCACGGTGCCGTCGGGGTTCAGGTCCATGTCGGTGGGGTCGGCGCCCACCGGAATACGCTCCACGAGGCCGCCCGCGAGGTCGACCAGGAGGAGGCCCTCCTCGCCGCGCTGCCGCACGAAGGCGTAGTCGCCCCGGGGGGAGAGCACGACCTCCTCGGCCACGGGTGCGTCATCTGGCACATCCGACAGGGTGACCAGCCGCACCGAGGGGGTGTCGGCGGAGAGGTCGACCACGGCGAGGGTGGCATCGCTCACCACGACCGCGAGCTGGCCGTCCTCGCTCCAGCGCACCCCCGCCGGCGAGTACCCCACCGCCATCGGGAAGTGCTCCGGCGAGCCCGTGTTCACGAAGCTGACCTCGTTGTAGCTCTTGACCCCATCCGTGGTGCCGAGTGACTCGGCCGAAGGGTCGTACCAGGTCATCGCCCAGGCCCCATCCGGCGAGAGCGAGAGCTGGTTCATGTTGTCGCGCACCTTGACCGTGGCCACCGCCAAAGACTCCGCCTCCACGATCGAGACCGAGTCGTCGGCCTCGTTGAGGGTCACGGCGAGGCGGTAGTCGCTCGTGGTCTGCACGGTGGAGGGCACCGCGCCGACGGGCACCGTCTGCACATCGAGCGTGCTCACCGCGATGCGCGTGAGCGTGTCGCGGTCGGGGTTGGCCACGAACACGTACCGGTCGGTCGCCGCCGGGGCGAGCCTCAGGTAGTCGTTCTCGGACTCGCTCGGGGGCACGGGGCCGGTGTCGGCGGCACCGCCACCGAAAGCGGCGCCCGTGTCCCACGCGGAGTCGTAGCGGGCCCGGCCGGCCGAAGGCTCGCACGCCGCGAGGAACAGCACCCCGCCCGTCAAGAACCGATGGTGCATCCTGTGGCCTCCCTCGCGCAACCATAGCCCCGAAGGACGAAGCATGCCGGAGCTTCAGCCTGGAACGGCGCCCCGGGGCTCCCCGCCGACGAACCGGATAGGGCCACCGGCCGCATGACCGCCCGCGCCGCTGCCATCCCCCTCCTTGCCGCCCTGGCCCTCGCCGCCGGCGGGGCTGGCTGGTGGTGGCTCCGGGAGCGGGCAGAGCCGGTGGCGTGGCGCACCGCGCCCCTGCAACGTCGCGACGTGCAGAAGCTCGTGTCGGCCACGGGCACCCTGCGCGCCGAGCCTTCGATCGACGTGGGCACCCAGGTGAGCGGCATCGTGGCCGAGCTGTTCGTTGACTTCAACAGCAAGGTGGAGGCCGGCCAGCTGCTCGCGCGCATCGACCCCACGCTGCTCGAAGCCGACGTAGCGAGCGCCGAGGCCCGGCTGAGCGAGGCGAGCGCCCAGCGCGACCGCCATGCCGTGGAGCTCCGCCGGATGCGGTCCCTGCACGAGAAGCAGGCCGCCACCGATCAGGAGCTGGAGGTGGCGGCGGCCGATGCCGCCGTGGCCGACGCGCAGGTGCGGAGCGCGCAGGTCACCCTGTCGCGGGCCAAACGAAACCTCGGCTACGCCGAAATCCGCGCCCCGCTCGCCGGCACCATCGTGAAGCGCGCGGTGACCGTGGGCCAGACGGTGAACGCCGGGTTCAGCGCCCCCGTGCTCTTCACGCTGGCGGCCAACCTCGAGTCCATGGTGCTCCTCGCCAACGTGGACGAGTCGGACGTGGGGCAGGTGCACGAGGGGCAGGCGGTGAGCTTCACCGTACAGGCCTGGCCCGACCGCACTTTTGCCGGGAGCGTGCGGCAGCTCCGCCTCGACGCGCAGATCGAGCAGGGCGTGGCCACCTACATCGCCGTGGTGGACGTTCCGAACCCCGATGGCGCGCTGATGCCCAGCATGACGGCCACCGTGGAGTTCGTCGTGGCCGAAGCCACCGACGTGCTCTGCGCGCCCAACGCCGCGCTCCGCTTCAGCCCCGACGACACCGTGCCGGTGATCGGCGAGCGCCCGGCGCCGCCAGCCCGTGGGGGAGGCCGCGGCGGCAAGCGCGGCGCTGCGGCGCCGACCGAGGGCGTGCTGTGGACGGCCTCGGGGCCGGCGCTCGTGCCCCACCTGGCGAAGCTCGGGCTGCGGGGCTCGGAGTGCACGGAGGTGTCCGGCGAAGGGCTCGAAGCCGACCTGCCCGTGATCCTCGGTATCGACCCCACCGCCAGCACGGCCGGGAGCACCCCGTTCACGGGGGCGGGCAAGCGGGGGGGCTTCTGACGCCCCCCGTGGTGGAGCTCGTCGGGCTCCGCCGCACCTTCCCGGCCGCCGGCGGCGAGCTCGTGGCGCTGCACGGCGTGGACCTGCGGGTGGAGCCCGGCGAGATGGTGGCCATCATGGGCACCTCCGGCTCCGGCAAGAGCACGCTCCTGAACCTGCTCGGCTGCCTCGACCGCCCTACCGCCGGCCAGTACCGACTCGATGGCGTGAGCGTGGCCGACCTCGACGACGACGCGCTCGCAGACGTGCGCAACGTGCGCCTCGGTTTTGTCTTCCAGGGCTTCAACCTCCTGCCGCGCACCAGCGCGCTGGAGCAGGTGATGCTGCCGATGTTCTACGATCGCGCCGGCCGCTTCCCCAACCCCGAAGCCCGCGCGCGCGCCGCGCTGGAGCGGGTGGGCCTCGGCAACCGGCTCGACCACCACCCCAACCAGCTCAGCGGCGGCCAACAGCAGCGCGTGGCCGTGGCGCGCGCGCTCGTGACCGAGCCGGCCCTCCTCCTCGCCGACGAGCCCACCGGCAACCTCGACTCCGCCACCACCCGCGAGGTGATGGACCTCTTCACCGAGCTCAACCGCGGGGGCACGACGATGATCATCGTCACCCACGAGGACGAGGTGGCGGACTACTGCTCCCGCGCGATCCTCCTGCGCGATGGTGCCGTGGTGAGTGACGCGCCCCGGCGCGCCCCTGTCCCGGAAACCCGAGGATAGGAAATTCGAACGGCCTAACGGCAGGTACACTCCGGAAGGGTACCCATACCCCGGGTGGCGGGGCAATCCCTCGGGACGCAAACAACTCCGCGAGCGGGGTCAACAAGCGGGGCTGTCTCGCAGCTCCGCCCCCGGCCCCGTCTACGCTGGTCGTTTTTTCGCGGGGGCGTAGGCCGACGCTCCCTCGT
>CAISIK010000064.1 GCA_903885375.1 uncultured Pseudomonadota bacterium | reverse complement strand
GCCGCCACCGCCCCCCCGCGCCTCCCCGGCACCGCCGCCTCCCCCCGCGCCCGCAGCGGGAGGGGGCCTGCTCGACCGCTGGGCCGACAAGCTGGCCGGGCCTGCCGAACGCCTGCGCCGGGCGCAGGAGAAGCTGGGCGAAGCATGCCCGGGCTGCGGCGAGTTGCCGCAGCTGGCGACCGGCGGCCTCACCAGCGGCATGGCCATGCTCTACGACGCCGGCACCGACACCGACGCCGCCACCCTCACCAACATGCTCGTGCGGGTGGTCGGGGTGGAGCCGGCCGACGTGCTCACGTTCCACCCCCGCGCCTGCGCCACGTGCGCCGTGGGAGTTCAAGCCCAGATCGAAGCCGCGCGCCCCCGCGTCGTGCTCGCGCTCGGGCCGAACGCCCGCGCGCTCCTCGCCGCCGAGCCGGGCCGCTGGGTGCGCTTCGCCGGGGTCGATGCGATCGGCACCTGGCACCCCTCCGAGCAGGGTAGCGACGTCGCAAGGAAACGTGCGGCCTTCGAGGCGCTCAAGCAGGTGGCTTCGCGCCGCTGAGCCCCACGGGGCAGGCCACGCCGGTGCCGCCGAGGCCACAGTAGCCATCGGGATTCTTCGCGAGGTACTGCTGGTGTTCCTCCTCCGCGAGGTAGAACTCGCCCACGGGCACCACCTCGGTGGTGATGGGGCCGAACCCTCGCGCCGAGATCAACGCGCCGTAGGCGCTACGGCTCGCCTCCGCGGCCACCCGCTGCTCTTCGTCGGCCACGTAGATACCCGATCGGTACTGCGTGCCCACGTCGTTGCCCTGGCGCATGCCCTGCGTGGGGTCGTGGTTCTCCCAGAACGTCGCCAGCAGCACTTCGTAGGCGATCCGCGCCGGGTCGTAGGTGACGCGGACCACCTCGTTGTGGCCCGTCAGGCCCGAGCAAACCTCCCGGTACGTCGGGTTGGGGGTGAGGCCCCCCGAGTAGCCCACCGCGGTGGCCACCACGCCCGGCAGCTGCCAGAACTTGCGTTCGGCGCCCCAGAAGCAGCCCATCCCGAATACGGCCAGCGCGGTGCCGGCCGGGAACGGCGCCTGGATGCGGTTGCCGTTGATCCAGTGGCGCTCGGGTGCGAGGTAGGCGGGCGAGGCGCGGCCGGTCAGCGCCGTTTCCGGCGTCGGGAGTCGGAGCTTCCGCGGGTCCGTGAAGAACACGGCTACTTCCGCTTCGCCTTCGGCTCCTTCACCTTCACGTCCTTCAGGAGCGACGCGAAGAGGCCGAAGCCGGTGCGCGAACCTTCGGGGGCGGCGCTCATCTCGGGCGCGGCGTTGCCTTCGGTGGCCTGACGGAGACCGAGATCGATCCGGCGGCGGGCGCGGTCGACGGCGAGCACGCGCACGCGCACCTCGTCGCCCTCCTTGACCACCTCGGAGGGGTGCTTCACCCGATGGTCGGTGAGGTTCGAGATGTGCACGAGCCCCTCGAGGCCGTTCTCGAGCTTCACGAACGCGCCGAAGTCGGCGAGGCGGGACACCACGCCCGTGACCACGGCGTTCACTTCGGCTTCGCCGTAGCGGGCGCTCTGCGTTTCGCGGTTCTCGGCTTCGATGAGCGCGCGGCGGGAGAGCACCACGTCGCGCCCGCGTAGATCGTGCACGAGGAAGGAGAACGAGCGACCTACGTGCTCCGCCGAGGCACAGTCCTCCTCGCCGGTGTGCGAGCCGGGGCAGAAGCCCCGAACGCCCTCGCCGAGCGACACCTGCCAGCCGGAGTCGGCGGCGGCCGTGACCGTGCCCTGCACCGTGGCCTTGGCCGCCATGGCCTCGGCGAACATCTCGCGTGCGCCGCTGCCCGAGGGCTTGAGCGTGAGGCGCACCTCGCCCTCGAAGCCGCTCACGTACGCCACGAGCTGCTCGCCCAGCTCCACCTCGCCGAGCTCCATGCGATCCAGCGAAGCATCGGACTTGCCGCCGAGGTCGAGGAACACGGCCTGGGCGCCGATGCTGGTGACCCGGCCCACCACCCGCTGCCCGACCTTGAAGAGGCCCTGCGTACGGGGTTGGGTGAACGCCTCCATCGCCGCGCGAACCGCCGCGGGGTCCATGTCGCCGATGGCGCGCAGCCCGTCGAAATCGGTGGTCTCGCGGGCAGAGGGCGCGGCGGGGGCGGCCACGGGAGCGGAGCGTGCGGCGCGGGGGGCCGGCGCAGGCGCGGGCGCAGCGACCTCGACCTCGACTTCGGGGGGCGCGGCCAGGCGCTCACGGGGACCACCCCGGCGGCGGGGGGAGCGGGGATCGGGAGTTTCGGTCATTGGGGGTCCGGGAGGCGCCGGCAGCTATCCCGTGTACCGGGCGGCGGCCCGCGCTTGCCCACCCGTCGCGCCGGAAGTAGGCCTGCGCCCAAATGCAGGCACACCATCCACCCGGCGACCCCGGCGAGCTCGCGGAGTGGGACTTCCCCCTGCCGGCGGAGTTGATCGCCCAGGCCCCGCCGGAGGAGCGCCACGGCGGCCGCCTGCTCGTGGTGTCGGACCACCTCGAGGATCGTGCAATCCTCGACCTCCCCGCGCTTCTGCGGCCGGACGACCTGCTGGTGTTCAACGACGTGACCGTGCGTCGGGCGAGGCTCGCTGCCCGCCGCGCCACGGGCGGGGCGGTCGAGGTGCTGGTGCTGCGGGCGGATGGCGCCGAGGGCGAGGCGCTGGTGAAGCCGGCGCGCAAGATCCGCGAGGGTGAGCGCCTTCAGGCGGGGCCCGGCGAGATCGAGCTGGTCGCCCACCTCGCGGAGGGGCGAGCGCGTGTGCGGTTCCACCCCGACCTCGAAACCATCGAGGCGGCCGTGGGCTCGATGCCGCTGCCGCCCTACATGGCGCGCCCCGTCACGCCGGCCGACGACACCCGCTACCAGACGCTCTTCGCTCGCCCGGGCGAGCTCCGCGCCGCCGCCGCACCCACCGCCGGCCTGCACTTCTCCCCGACGCTGCTCGCCCGCCTCGACGCGCTGGGGGTGGAGCGGGTGCCCGTTTCGCTCGAAGTGGGCCTCGGCACGTTCCGCCCGCTCACCGGGGCGCAGGTCGCGCGAGGTGAGCTTCACCCGGAGCGCTTCGAGGTGCCCCAAGCCACGTGGGCGGCCATCGAGCGCGCGGCCCGCTCGGGCCGGCGAGTGGTCGCGGTGGGCACGACGTCGGTGCGGGTGCTGGAGTCCGCCACGGGGCCCGGCCGGGGAGAAACTCGAATCTTCCTCCGGGAGGGGTGGGTGCCGCGGCGCGTCGGCGCGCTCCTCACCAACTTCCACCTGCCGCGCTCCTCGCTGCTGATGCTGGTGGCCGCGTTTGTGGGTCGGGATCGGGTGCTCGCCGCCTACGCGCATGCCGTAGCCGAGCGGTACCGCTTCTTCAGCTACGGCGACGCCTGTTTCTTCCCGGCACCCCGCGCGGGTGTGGGCTAAGCGCCGGCCGCCGATGTCTGCCGCCCGCTACACCCTGCTCGCCCAGACCGATGCCGCCCGGCGCGGCACCCTCACCCTCCCGCACGGCACCGTGCAGACCCCTGCCTTCATGCCGGTGGGCACACAGGGCACGGTCAAGGCCCTCACGCCCGTCGATCTGCAGGATGCGCGCGTCCAGATGGTGCTCGCGAACACCTACCACCTGTGGGTACGGCCGGGACACGAACGAATCCGAGCCCTTGGCGGCCTTCACCGCATGATGGCCTGGGATGGGCCGATCCTCACGGACAGCGGCGGCTACCAGGTCTTCTCCCTCAAGGAGTTTCGCAAGATCAGCGAAGAAGGGGTCCGTTTTCGTTCACATCTCGACGGTCAGTGGCGAAACCTCACGCCGGAAGTCGCCGTGGAGGTCCAGGAGGCCTTCGGGGTGGACGTGGCGATGGCCTTCGACGAGTGCATCGAGTGGCCCGCGGAGCGCGAGCACGTGGCCACCTCCACGGCGCGCACCACCCGCTGGCTGAAGCGGTGCATCGCGGCACGGCGGGCCCCGGAGGCCACCGCGCTCTTCGGCATCGTGCAGGGTGGCATGTACGAAGACCTCCGCATCGCCCACGCGCAGGAGATCAGCGAGCTCGACCTCGATGGGTACGCCGTGGGCGGGCTGTCCGTCGGCGAGCCGCGCGAGGAGCTCTTCGCGATGGCCCGGGTGGGCGCCGCCCACCTGCCCGCGCACAAGATCCGCTACCTGATGGGCGTCGGCTACCCGATCGACCTCGTGGATGGCGTGCTGGCGGGCATCGACCTCTTCGATTGTGTCATCCCCACCCGCAGCGCCCGCTTCGGCGTGGCCTTCACGAGCCGCGGGAAGGTCACGATCAAGCACGCCCGGTACCGTGACGATCCGGGACCGCTGGATCCCGAGTGCTCGTGTTATGCGTGCGCCCGTTTCAGCCGGGCCTACCTCCGGCACTGTTTTACCGCCAACGAGATTCTCGCCCCCCGCCTGCTGAGCCTTCACAACATCACCTTCTACCAGTCCTTGATGGCGCGATTGCGCGCTGCCATCGATGAGGGCCCCGAGGCCCTCGCGCGGCTGCGCGGGGAAGCAGGAAGGTGGAGTCTGCCCGAAGGCGGGGAACCGGAGCCCGCCGAATGAGCCTGCCGTACTTCTTCCTCGCCGCCGACGCCGCATCGGCCTTCAGCTCCACGCTGATGCCCATCGTGATGGTGGGTGCCGTGTTCATCTTCCTCGTGTACCTGCCCAACCGCAAGGAGGAGGCGGCGCGCAAGGAGCTGATCGCGGGCCTCCAGCGTGGTGATCGGGTCGTCACCGACGGCGGCATCCACGGCAAGATGCACGAAGCCAAGGGCGAGCAGCTCGTGCTCGAAATCTCTCCGGGTTCCTACCTGACCATCGACCGGGACAAGGTGCGGGCCAAGATCGTCGACAAGCCGGCCGAGCCGGCAAAGAAGGCCTGATGGAAGCCGGACTCGTAGCGCGCATCGTCGTCACCGTGAGCTCGCTCCTCGCGGGCGTGTGGATGCTCACCCCCAGCTTCGCTCCGCCCGAAGTGCAGGCGGAGATCGTCCGCGTCTGCGAGCTGCAGACCGTGAAGGTCAAGCCGGAGAACAGCCCGGCGCCGGCCTGGTACACCGGCTACCTCCCCTGCAACATCCTGGTGAAGGGGCTCGATCTTCAGGGCGGCATCGACCTCACCCTCTACGTCGATGTCGACGAGGCCGTTCGCTCCACCGTGCAGCGCGAGATCCAGCCGCTCAAGGCCGCGGCCAAGGACAAGGGCGTGGGCCTGGTGGATGTGCGCCGCGATCGCCGCGAGCCCGTCCTCCTGGTCCAGGCCGAGCCCGGCGTCACCGTCGAGGCGGTCAAGACCGTCGTCAACGCCCGTCTTCAGTCCTACACCTACGAGAAGACCGACGAAGAAGCGGGCATCACCCGAATGCACTTCCGCATGTCCGACACCCGCGCGGCCGAAATCCGCAAGCAGGCGGTCGAGCAGGCCCGCGAGGTCATCGACAACCGCATCAACAGCTCGGGCGTGAAGGAGCCGTCGATCACCCGCAAGGGCGACACCGGCATCAACGTGCAGCTCCCCGGCGAGAGCGACATCGAGAAGGCCAAGACCAGCTTCGGCACCACCGCCCAGCTCGAGTTCCTCCTCGTCGATGAGGATGCCGACCACAAGGCCATCTCCGAGGCCGCCGAGGGCATCATCGCCGGTCTCTCCGCCGAGGAGGCGAAGGACGACCAGAAGGTGTCCGACACCCTCGTGGACCGCGGCGTGCTTCACCCCGGCCAACGCCTGCTCTGGCACTACACCGAGGGCGTGCCGGAGCAGCGGTTCGATCCGCTCGTGCTGAAGGAGGAGGTCCTCCTCACCGGCGATGACATCGCCACCGCCTACACGAACCTCGATTCGCAAGCGGGCCACTACTACGTGGCGCTCGACTTCAAGCCCCATGGCAGCGCCGTGTTCAGCGAAGTGACCGGCAACAACATCGGCAAGCGCCTGGCCATCGTACTCGACGGTCGCCTGCGCTCCGCGCCCACCATCCAGTCCAAGATTTCCGGCACGGCCAGCATCACCGTGGGCGGCGGCAACCTGCAGGACACGTTCGACAACGCGAGCAACCTCGCGCGTTTCCTGCGGAGCGGCGCGCTCCCCGCTCCGGTCACCGTCGGCGAGGTCCGCCAGATCGGCCCCCAGCTCGGCGAGAAGGCCATCCACGAGGGCTCGCTCGCGTCGCTGCTCGGCTGCCTGCTCGTCTTCGTGCTCGCCGCCGCCTACTACCGCCTGAGCGGCGTGTTGGCCGACGTGTCCCTCGCGCTCAACGCGCTGCTCTGCGTGGCGCTCCTCGTGGCGATCAACGCCACGCTCACGCTGCCCGGCATCTGCGGTATCGCGCTCACCATCGGCATGGCGGTGGATGCGAACATCATCGTGTTCGAGCGCATCCGGGAAGAGATCCGGCAAGGCAAGGGCCCCGCCCAGGCCATCGAGGTGGGCTTCGATCGTGCGGGCGTGGCAGTCATCGACGCCAACATCTGCACCCTCCTCGCCGCGGTGGTGCTCTACAGCTACGGCACCGGCCCGCTGAAGGGCTTCGCCGTCACGCTGGGCCTCGGCATCTTCACGACCGTCTTCACCGGCCTGTTCGTGTCGCGCACCCTCATGGAGCTCGCCTTCACCACCCGCAACCGCACGACGGTGAGCATCTGATGTTCGAGTTCATCCCCAAGGGTTTCTACTACGACTTCGTCGGCACCCGTCGGTTCTGGGCCTACGCCTCGCTGATCTCGTCCGCGATCTCGCTCGTGCTCTTCATCGTCGTCGGTCCTCGCTGGAGCATCGACTTCACCGGCGGCACCGAGATCGAGCTGCACTTCGAGGGTAGCGTGGCCATCGCCGATGTGCGCGAGGCGCTCGAAGGCGTGGGCGTGGGCGAGGATGCCGTCACCCAGGTGGGCGACCCTTCCGCCAACCAGTTCGCGCTGCGCATGCAGGGCGACACCGCCGCGAAGGAGACCGACCTCACTGCCGTCCGCTCCACGCTGGAAGCCGCACACGGCAAGGACTGGATCGAGTCGTTCGAAGTGGAGAACGAGGTCGGCGCCCGCGTGTCCCTCGTCTACAAGGGCCCCCCGCTCTCCGCCGACACCATCGCCAAGGAGCTCTCCGGCATCACCGGCGTGTCCGTTCAGGGCGGCACCGATGAGAACTCCGTGTACGTGCGCCTTCCCGGCGTGTCCGAGTCGGTGAAGGCCGCGCTCACGGCAGCCATGCCCGGCAACGCCCTCACCATCGATCGTGCCGACAGCGTGGGCCCCAAGGTGGGCAGCAGCCTGCGTACCGCCGGCCTCACGGCGCTCGTGGTGAGCACCATCCTCCACCTCATCTACATCGCCATCCGCTTCGACCTCAGCTTCGCCCCGGGCGCCACGCTCTGCCTCGTGCACGACGTGCTCTTCACCTGCGGGATCCTCGTGATCTTCCGGCAGGAGTTCGGCCTCTCCACGGTGAGCGCGCTCCTCACGCTCTCGGGCTACTCGCTCAACGACACGATCATCGTGTACGATCGAATCCGCGAGAACGGTGAACGTTACCGAAAAAAGGACTTCGGGACCTTGATCAACGACAGCATCAACCAGACCCTGTCGCGCACGATCATGACCGCCCTGGCCACCTCGCTGGCCATGATTCCCTTCCTCTTCATCGGCGGCGCGGTGCTCCAGCAGTTCGCGCTGGTCATGCTCATCGGCATCACGGTGGGAACGTACTCGTCGGTCTACGTGGCCGCCCCGATCACGCTCACGCTGCGGCACTACGAGCCGGCCGTGCGGCGCATCTTCGGGCTCTCCCCGGCCGCGCCGCCCCCCTCCACCGAGAGCGCGCAGTCGGAGCGTCCGCGGTGACGCGCAGCGAGCTGGTGGATGCCCTCGCGCACCGCCATTCGGTGTCGCGGCAGGTGGCCGAGGCGGTCGTGGAGGGCTTCTTCGCGGGCATCACGCGGTCGCTCCAGTCGGGCGCCCGGGTTGAGCTCCGCGGCTTCGGCAGCTTCTCGGCCAAGCACTACGGCGCCTACAGCGGGCGCAATCCGCGCACTGGCGCCTCCATCGAGGTCGCCCCCAAGGTGCTCCCCGTCTTCCGCGTGGGGAAGGAGTTGAAGCTCCGCCTCGAAGGCAAGGCGTGAGCCTCTTCCTCGCCGCGATGGGCGCGGCGCTCGCGGGCGACCTGTACATCAACGGCGTCCGCGCCGACCAGCCCCCGATCATGTCCATGGAGGGCGTTACCGTTCGGTTCGACGAGGCCGGCAACATCTGGATCGATGCCCCCATGTATCGGGTCACGGTCGTGCAGAAGTCGCCTCCTCCGCCGCCCGCGCCCGATGCGTCCCCTCCCGCGGCAAACGGCATCGCCGTCGGCACCTGGTGGCTCGTGACCGAGGACCACGACAGCGTCGGACACGACGTGGACGTGCAGGTCAACGGCGTGAGCGTCCGTCACGTGCGCTCGGGCGATCCCCAGGCCATCGTGGATGTGGGCCCCTGGCTGCGGCACGGCCAGAACGACGTCCGCCTCGTGGCCGCACCGGGCCGCTACGGCGGCGGGGCGCTCATGATCTACATCGGCCGCGGCAGCACCGCGGGCGGCACCGTGCGGATGGACACCCCCGACGTGCGCTACACCCGCCGTTCCGTCGATCTCGGCGGCGGCGGCGAGACCGAGGCCACGATCCAGGTCCCCTGAATCTGGCGCGTCGTCAGCTTGACGCGTCAACGTGCGCGGGGGATATTGACGTACCCCGCTGCTCTCGGCCTGTCGGCCCCCTCCCCGCTGCCCTCCCCCCTCCCCGCGCCCCCCCATCGGAGCTCCCCCTGGCCCCTCCATCGGTGCACGGTCCCGGCAAGCGGACCTACGTCCTCGACACCAACGTCCTCCTCCACGACCCCGGCTCCCTCTACGTCTTCGATGAGCACGACCTCGTGCTGCCCATCACGGTGCTCGAGGAGCTGGACAAGTTCAAGCGCGAGCTGAACGAGCGCGGTCGCGCCGCGCGCACCGTGTCGCGGCAGCTCGATGCGCTGCGCGAGAACGGCAACCTGCGCGAGGGTGTCGCGCTCTCCAACGGCGGCAGCCTGCGCGTGGAATGCGGCGAGCCCGGCGTGTGCAGCGAGCTGTTCGCCGGTGCGCTCGACAGCGCCGACAACACCATCCTCCGCATCACGATGCAGGTGTTCCGCGATGTCGGCAAGGAGAGCACGGTGGTGTTCGTCAGCCGCGACACCAACATGCGCATCAAGGCCGAGGTGCTGGGCATCCACGCCGAGGACTTCGAGCACGCCCACGTGGAGGTCGATGAGGCCTACACCGGCGTCGTGGAGCGCGAGGTCGATGCCGACCTCATCGGCGAGATCTACAACCGCGGCTGGCTGGCCGAACCCGAAGACAGCGTGGTTTCGCCC
Source organism: uncultured Pseudomonadota bacterium (assembly GCA_903885375.1). Lineage (GTDB taxonomy): Bacteria > Myxococcota_A > UBA796 > UBA796 > SXON01 > SXON01. Next base: position 55,179 of record CAISIK010000064.1, on the reverse strand, counting down.
AACCAGTTCGTCATCCTGAAGAACGGCGCCAACCCCTCGCAAACGGCGATGGCCCGCTTCGACAAGCGGCAGCAGCGGCTCACGCTCGTCGGCCGGCACAAGGAAGGCGTCTGGGGCATCTTCGCGCGCAACCGCGAGCAGCTCTTCGCGCTCGACCTGCTGCTCGATGACTCCGTGGCCCTCGTCACGCTCGATGGCATGGCCGGCACCGGCAAGACGCTCCTCGCCATCGCCTGCGGTCTGCAGCGCGTGGCCGACGAGAAGCTCTACCGTCGCCTCGTCGTGGCGCGACCCGTCTTCCCGCTCGGCAAGGACATCGGCTTCCTTCCCGGCAGCCTCGACGAGAAGCTGAACCCCTGGATGAAGCCCATCTTCGACTCGCTCGAGCTCCTCTGCGGCGGCGAAGACCAGGCCGGCACCGGCCACGAGCGCAGCAACGGGCGCAACGGCGGCCCGGGCAAGAGCAACACCCCCAACTACCAGGCGCTCCTCGACCAGAAGATCGTCGAGATCGAGCCGCTCACCTACATCCGCGGGCGCTCGCTCCCCCGGCAGTTCCTCGTGATCGACGAGTCGCAGAACCTCACCCCGCACGAGGTCAAGACCGTCATCACGCGCGCGGGTGAAGGCACGAAGGTGGTGCTCACGGGCGACCGCTACCAGATCGACAACCCCTACGTGGATGCCACCAGCAACGGCCTCTCCTACGTGGTGGAGCGCTTCCGCACGAGCCCGATGGCGGGCCACGTGACGCTCCGCAAGGGCGAACGCAGCGCGCTCGCCGAGGCCGCCGCCGCCCGACTGTAGGGTGGGGGGTTCAGGGCGATTCGGGTCCGCCCCACCTCGGGGTGGGCCCCGCCGCCCCGAATCGCGGCGCCTCCGTGTGCGTTCAGCCCGTGGGCAGCGGGCTCGCCGTGCTCTCCACGATGACCACCGCGATCCCGGGCCGCGCCCAGGCGTAGAGCAGGTCCATGTCGGCGTTCGATACGGCCACGCAGCCGTCCGTCCAGTCGTCGGGCTGGCTGCCGCCGCCGTGCAGGTAGATGTCGCCGCCGAGGGCGGTGTCGCGCGGGGGCATGGCGCGTTTCTCATCGGCGAGCACGATGCGGTCGCGCGTGGTGCGGGCGATCGTGCCGGCGGCGAAGGCGGCGCGGGCGTGCGCGGCGTCGGGGTAGTTCAGGCCCAGGGAGAGGTGGAAGCTGCTGCGGGGGTTCTTGTGGGTGATGCGGAACCAGCCCACGGGGGTGTGCTCGTCGCCCTGACGCAGCTTGTCCCCTACGGGCGCATCGCCGAGCGCCACCGGGAAGCAGCGCGCCTCGCCCGCAGGCTGCACCAGCGCGCCGCGCTCGTAGAGCCCCATGCGGCGCTCGGCCTTCCACACGACGACGACCTGATCGACGGCGCGCAGCTCCGCCAGCGTTTCGGGGCAGTTCATGGCCCCTTCGACCACGGCGCGGCCCCCGGGTTCCCGGCCGTTGACAAACTGGGACGCGTCCGCGAAAACCCGATCCCCCCTCCGGCATCGTACCGTGCAGACCAGGAGCTCCGATGACCCTCAGCCGCCGCTGTTTCACCGTGTCCATGACCAGCCTCGCCGCCCTCGTGGCGTGCGCCCCTGGCGGCGCCTCCGCCGAGAGCACGCCAGCGCGGGTGGCGCTCCCCGACCTCGAGGCCGACCCCACGAGCATCGTGCCGGTGGTGCGCACGGATGCGGAGTGGGCCGCGCTGCTCGACAAGAGCACCTACTCCGTGCTCCGGGACAAGGGCACCGAGCGGGCGTTCACCGGCCGCTACTGGAACAACCACGAGCAGGGGAGCTTCCGCTGCGCCGGCTGCGGCCTGCGCCTCTTCGCCAGCGAGGACAAGTTCGAGTCGGGCACCGGCTGGCCCAGCTACACCCGCCCCGCGCGGCCCGATCGGGTGAAGGTGAACCGCGACCTGAGCTTCGGCATGCTCCGCGAGGAGGTGGTGTGCGCGCGCTGCGAAGGGCACCTCGGGCATGTCTTCGACGACGGCCCCGCCCCCACCGGCAAACGCTACTGCATCAACTCCGCCTCGCTCGTGTTCGAGGCCGCCGCCGGTTGACCGACCGGAGGCGCCGCGTTGACAGAGCGCGGACGGGCGCGAGATAGCCGCCGCCCCATGCTGCAGCTCCTCCTCGCCGGGTCCGCCTCCGGTGCTCCCCTCCCCGCCGACCCCCGTGACTGCTTCGCGGCCGTCACCGAAACCCTCGCGGCCGACGGGCTGGAGGGCCGAGGCGTGGGCACCGCCGGCAACGACGCCGCGGCCGAGCAGATCCGCAAGTGGATGCTCGGCGCGGGGCTCACCGCGCCCGCCTCCGGGTGGACGCAGCCCTTCGAGGTCCGCACCGGCGTACACCTCGGGGTGGGCAACCAGCTCGTCGGCGCCCGCCTCGAGGAGGACTGGACCCCTCTCGGCTTCTCCGCCAACGGCGCCTTCTCCGGTGAGGTGGTCTTCGTGGGCTACGGCATCCGTGCGCCCGACCTCGGCTACGACGACTACGCCGGCCTCGACGTGAAGGGCAAGGTCGTGCTCGCCATGCGCTACGAGCCCGGCGAGAACGACGACGCCTCGCCCTTCGAAGGCAAGCGGCCCACCCGCTACAGCGACCTCCGCACCAAGGCGATCGTGGCCCGCGAAGCGGGCGCGAAGGCGCTCGTGCTCGTGAGCCCGGCCACCAGCGCCGACGAGCCGGACCGCCTCCCGCCGCTGAAGCTCCTCGGCCCGGTCAGCGATGCGGGCCTGCCCGTGCTGCAGATCACCCGCGCGCTCGCCGGGCGCTGGCTCGGCCCCACCTCGCTCGCCAGCGTGCAGGCCGAGATCGACCGCACCTGGAAGCCGGCCTCGCGCGCGCTCGGCGGAACAAAGGTGTCCGGCACCACCGACCTCGTGCCCACCACGGCCACCACGCGCAACGTGCTCGGCCTGATCCCCGGGAGCGGTGCCCTGGCCTCCGAGGTGGTGGTCCTCGGCGCCCACTTCGATCACCTCGGCCACGGCGGCCACGGCAGCCTGCGCCCCGACTCCACCGAGGTGCACAACGGCGCCGACGACAACGCCTCTGGCGTGGCAGGCATCCTGTGCGCAGCCAAGGCCTTGCGCGCGGCCCCGGCCGCGAAGAGCGCGCGGACGGTGGTGGTGGCGGCCTTCTCGGCCGAGGAGATCGGCCTCGGCGGGAGCGGCTGGTACGTGCAGCACCCGCTGTTTCCGCTCACCGCCACGGCCGCGATGGTGAACCTCGACATGGTGGGGCGGCTCCGCGAGGGCAAGCTCGCCCTCCTCGGCACGGACAGCTCGCCCGCCTGGTCGGCGCTGGTGGAGGCCGCCCGCGCGCAGGTGCCGGCGCTCACCACCACCATGGGCGGCGATGGCTACGGCCCGAGCGACCACGCCAGCTTCTACGGCGCCGACATCCCCGTGGCCCACCTCTTCACCGGCGCGCACGACACCTACCACACCCCCGACGACGACTTCGCCACCCTGAACCTCGATGGCGGCGCCGACGTCGTTCGGTTCACGGCGGCGCTCGCCGGCCAGGCCCGCACCGCCGCCCGCCCCACGTTCGCGCGGAGCACGACCTCCACCCCCACGATGGGCGACAGCCGCGGCTACGGCGCGTACTTCGGCTCCGTGCCCGACTACACCGCCATGGAGGCCACGACCGGCGGCGTGAAGCTGAGCGACACGCGGGCCGGCAGCCCCGCGGCCCGCGCCGGGCTCCTGAAGGGCGACGTCATCATCGCCATGGCCGGCGTGACCGTGGCCAACCTGTACGACATGACCTTCGTGCTCCGCGAGCACAAGCCCGGCGAGAGCATCGAGGTGGTGGTGAAGCGGGAGGGCAAGGAGCTCCGGCTCCTCGCCACGCTCGCGGTCCGGCCGGCGAGCACCGAAGGCGGCGCTCCCCCCGCACCGAAGCACGCGAGCTTCCAGGTAGCGTCCGAAGCCGCCACGCCGGCGAAGGGCGACCGGTGGAGCCCCGGTGCGGGCAAGCGGGTGTCCGAGCTCCTCGCTGCAGATGAGCGACACCTCGCCGACCTGCGGCGCCTCACCTTCGGCGGCGAGAACGCCGAAGCGTACTGGGGCCCGGATGGCCGCACGCTCTCGTTCCAGCGCACCATGCCCGAGGGCGGATGCGATGCCCAGTACCTCTACAACCTCGACACGGGCGCGGTCACGCTGGCTTCCAGCGGCGAGGGTCGCACCACCTGCGGGTACCTTGACTACCCCGGCGGCGGCTCGCTGATCTACGCCACGACCGAGGCCGCCGGAGCGGCCTGTCCGGCCAAGCCCGACTACAGCAAGGGCTACGTCTGGCCCATCTACGCGACCTACGACATCGTCCGCGACGACCTCCACGGCAAGCGCACCCCCATCCTCCAGTCGCCGGCCTACGACGCGGAGGCCACGCAGTGCTTCAAGGATGGGCGCATCCTGTTCACCAGCACCCGCAACGGCGACCTCGACCTGTTCGTGGCCAACGCCGATGGCAGCGACCCGAAGCAGCTCACCGACCTGCCCGGCTACGATGGTGGCGCCTTCTTCACGCCGGACTGCAAGCAGATCGTGTACCGGGCCTCTCGTCCGGAGGGCGCGGCGCTCGAGGAGTACCGGAGCCTGCTGAAGGAGGGGCTGGTCCGGCCCAGCGACCTCGAAATCTTCGTGATGAACGCCGATGGTTCCAAGCCGCGGCAGCTCACGAAACACGGGGCCGGCAGCTTCGCCCCCTACCCCACGCCCGATGGCAAGGGCACGCTCTATGCCACGAACAAGGGGGAGAACCCCCGCGAGTTCGACATCTGGTTCGTGGACTGGAAGGGCAAGGAGGAGCGCATCACCTCCACCGCTGGCTTCGACGGCTTCCCGATGTTCTCCCCCGACGGGAAGTGGCTGGTGTTCGCCAGCAACCGCGCCACCGAGCCCGGCAAGCACGACACCGACCTCTACATCGCCCGCTGGGTGCGCTAAGATCCGTCCTCATGCGGCTCTCCCTCGGCACCGGTCCCCTCCCCCGTCTCCTCGCGCCCGGAGTACCCGACTGGATCGGCGCGGATGGGGCGCGGGTGTGGTGGGCCGTGCGGGATGTGCTCTTCTGCCTCGACGCCCGGGGCGTCACCACCACGCTCCTCCCCGACGACGTGTCGGAGTGCACCGTCACCGCGGCCGGCTGCACGTTCGCCACGGCCTACGGCGCGGTGATGGTGTCGCCCGAGGGCATTGTGGGGCGGGCCCTCTCTGTTGATGCCGGCGAGCCGCTGGGTGTCCTACCCGGGGCCGACTGCGTGCTGGTGCTGAGCGTGCCCGAGCACTCGCTCGTCCCGCTGGCGGGCGGGCCGGCGGTTCCGCTCCCCGACGCCGCCACCCGCGCGCGCTTCGCGGCCCCCTTCGCCACCGGCGTCGGGCTCGTCTGGCTCGATCTCGACTACCTGTACCGCATGGGCGCGGATGGCCGTCCCCACGCGCTCGGGCGCGCGGGCGGCGCGGCAGCGCTCTCCGTCGGCCCCTTCGGCGCCACCCTCGTCGCGCTCGAGGGCGACACGATCTGCGTGGCCCCCGGCGCCCCCGCCCGTCGCCTCGGCGACCCGGTGGACGTCGAATTCGCCCGCTTCTCGCCCGATGGCCTCCGCGCGCTCGCCGCCGATGAGGATGGCCTCCAGGAGATCGACCTCCGCACCGGCACCACGCTCCGTCGCTGGCCGGGCGCCCTCACCCCCGTGGGCTACGCCCCCGACGCCACCTGGCTCGACGGCGGCACTGGCAACCTGACCAACGCCGACGGCCCCTGCCTCCTCGCGGGCTTCGCGGGCGCCGCCGCCGCCGTCGGGGGCGACTGGCTCGTGGGTCCGGGCGGGAGCGTCTGGTCGCGGGCCACCGGCGCCTGCCTCCGCGGCGGGCTCCCGCCGGGCGTCGTGGCCACCGACGGCGCGCGCATCGTGGTGGCCGACGACACCGACATCATCGTGGTCGACCACCACCGCTTCGCCCACGGCCTGCCCACCCACGAGGAGGAGTCCGTGGAGCTCGCGGCCATCCGGGGCGACGAGCTCCTCGTGCAGACGAGCAGCGGCGCCCTCGCCTCCTTCTCCTTCACCGGCGAGGCGCGACGCGCCGAGAGTGATGCCGACTGGCTGCCCGAGCTGCCCAGCGAGGCGGGCGCGGAGCTGTCCGAACCCGGGGAGCCGAGCGAGCTCCGCTTGGCGGGCGTGGCCTGGCCGCTCCCGGCCGACGGCGTGGTGCTCGTGGCCGGCCAGCGCTGGGCCTGGTCGGTCGACGGCGCGTTGTACGCCCTCAGTTGACCGGCGGGCCGTCGATCCGCACGTTCAGCTGCTCGTAGCGGGCGCGGCGGAACCAGGCGCCGAGGCCGCCCGGCTTGGCGGCGCCGTCTACCGCGCGCTGCACGTCGTCCTCGCTGCCCTCCAGCGGGCGCCCCAGCGGATCGAGCGGCCGAGTGCAGCACCACCAGCGCCCGTCGGGCCACTCCACGAAGGCCACGCCGAAGTGCCCGAGGACCGTGCCGGCCCGCCGGCGGTTCATCACCCCCACGGCCGCGAGCGCCTGGGCGCCCTCCTGCGAGGCGAACGCGGCGCAGGCGCGGTGCACATCCTGCCCCGACCGCAGGATCGGCAGGAGATCGATGACCTGCACCGACTCCGAAAACAGCGTCAGGAGCGCCGGGCGGGGCACCCCACGGGGGAGCTCGGTGCGCAGCCGTGCCCACAGGGCCTCGCCGAGGTCATCGTCGTCGTGGGGGAAGGCGGCACCCCGTTCGAGGTGCTGGATGCGCAGTTGCAGCCGCGTCATGCTCAGTCGCACCGCCGGTTGCCGTCGTTGTTTCGGCAGCCCTGCCCCAGCAGCTCCACGCGGTAGCGGGCGCCGTTGCCATCGACGGCCTTGAGCTGCGCGCGGAAGGAGCCGCTCTTTTCGGGGCGGAAGCGCACCACGATGCTGGCGTGCTTGCCGGCCTCGATCACGGCGGGGAGCTCGGGCTCACGCTCGATCACGAACGCGCCGGTGTCGCCATCGAGCCAGGCATCCTCCACGTAGGTGCCGCGCTCCGCTTCGGCCGACCGCAACGAGAAGTTGTGCACGCCGGCCTCGTGCTCGGGGAGGAGCTCGCCGAAGTCCCAGCCCTCGAGCGGCTCGAGCGCGAGCTCCGCCGTGTTCTCCGCCGCGTACTCCAGACCCATCTGGCCGCAGCCGGGGAGGAGGAGCAGGAGCAGGACGGGGAGGAGCACGCGCATGGTTGCCGGGCGCATATCCGGAACGCGGCGAGCAAGCTGCGGGCCACGCACGGGCGGCACGCGGGCGGCACGCGGGCGGCACGCCGCGCGATAGGATGCGCCGTGGCCACCGAACCCGCCCTGTTCCGCGCGCCACCGGCTTCGGAGATCGCGCTGGCGCTCCAGGCCCGCTTCCGGCGGCGGGCCGCCACCATGGCGGAGGGCGCCCTCACCGATCTGCTCGCGGACACCGTGTTCCACGAGCGCCGGCGCGTGTCGCAGGATGGGGCCGACCCCGCCTACGCCGCCGCGGTGGAGGCGGCGGCGCTCGCCGTCCATGCGGCCGACCGGGGCGCGCTCGAACGGGCTGCGGTCGCGCTGGTAGGCCTGTACGCGCTCGAAATCCACAACCCCTTCTCGCCGCGCGCCTACCGTTTCGCCACGCGCATCCTCCCCGGCGCGCTCACCCACCTGCTGAGCGCCACCCGCCTCCGCGACCTCACCGAGCGCCCCTCCGACCCCGCCACCCGCGTGCGCCTGAGCGGCCCCATCGAGCGCATCCGTGCGCTCACCGAGCGCGCCACCCTCATCCTCGCGCCCACGCACGTGTCGAACCTCGACTCGCCGCTCATCGGATACAGCCTCTTCGCGGCCGGGCTCCCTCCTTTCGCCTACGGCGCGGGCCTCAACCTCTTCGCCAACCCCGCCATGGCGTTCTTCATGGAGCGGCTGGGCGCCTATACGGTGGATCGTCGCAAGCGGAACCGCCTCTACAAGGCCACGCTGAAGGACTACAGCGTAGAAATCCTGAGCCGGGGCCACCACTCCCTCTTCTTCCCCGGCGGCACCCGCAGCCGGTCGGGCAAGCTGGAGGCCCGGCTCAAGAAGGGGCTCCTCGGCACCGGGCTCGAAGCCTGGCAGGAGTCGCTCAGCCGGGGCCAGGAGCGGCCCTGCTTCATCGTTCCCTGCACGCTCTCCATGGGCCTCGTGCTGGAGGCCGAGAGCCTCATCGCCGACTCGCTCGCGGAGGAGGGCAAGCAGCGGTACATCATGATGGACGACGAGTTCTCCGAGCCGCGCACCATCGCCAACTTCGTGCGGCACCTGCTCTCGCTCGATGCCGCCGTGCACGTGCGCTTCGGCGAGCCGATGGACGTGGTGGGCAACCCGATCGATGCCGAGGGTCGCAGCCTCGATCCCGGCGGCCGCGTGGTGGATGCGCGCGGCTACGTGTGCGACCGGAACGGCGCTGTCGTGCCGGACGAGCAGCGCGACCACCTCTACACGCAGCGTGTGGCCGACCGCCTCTCGGAGGCCTACCACCGCGACTTCGTGGTGCAGAGCACGCACCTCGCGGCATGGGCGGCGTGGGCGGCGCTCAAGGCGGCGCACCCCGGGCGCGACACCTGGCGCCTCGTGCGCCTCTCGCCCATCGAGGCCCGCGTGCCCCGCGCGGCCGTCACCCGCCGCATCGCCGAAGCCCTGCCGCGGCTGGCGGGCCGGTTCACCTCGATGCCGGCCACCCCCGAGCTCATCCTCGAGGAGGCCATCCACCGCTTCGCGAGCTTCCATCGCCGCCGCGCCCTGGAGCCCGACGATGCGTCGCTCGTGCTCGCCCCGGAGCTCGTGCTCTACTACCAGAACCGCCTCGTCGGCTGGCCGGAGTTCGCGTGAAGCCCCCCCGCATCCAGCTGGTCGGCGCCGGCGAGCTCTTCGAGGCGCTCGGCACCCTCGTCGCCACGGCCGGGGCCGAGCGGGTGGAGGGGGGCGCCGACGTGGAGCTCTGGGTGGTGCCGGCGTCGGAGCTCGCGCGGGTGGTGGAAGCCCGCCGGCCCGGCCCCGCCGACCGCATCGTGCTCGCCACCCGCGGCCTCGAGCCCGGCACCGGCCGGCGGGGCAGCGAGGTCGTGCTCGCCGGCTCGGCCTGCCTCCGCGTGGGTGCGCTGGGCGGGCCGCTCCTCCCCGGCGAGGTGCGCCGGCGGAGCCCCTGCGCCGCGGTGATCGCCTCCCCCTTCACGGAGCTCACCGCGCTCGCCACGGCCGCGCTCCGCTCGCCCCTCTGTCGCGCCTATGCCTCCCCCGATCTCGTCGGCGTGGAGCTGGCCAGCGCGCTGGTCGACGTCTTCGCGGTGGCCCTCGGCGCGGCCCGCGGCCTCGGCCTCGGCACGGGCGCGGAGGCCCTGCTCGTGGCCCGCGCCGCGGTGGAGGGCGCCCGCCTCGCCGGGCGCATCGGTGGCGAGGCCCGGACCTTCTCGGGGCTCGCCGGTGTGGGCGACCTCGTGGCGTGCGCCGCCAGCCAGGAACACCCGGGCCATGGCCGGGGCCTCGCCCTCGCGCGCGGGGAGCGCCTGCCCGACGTGGCCGCGATGGCGGAGGCGCTCTTGCGGCACGCGCCCGGCCTGCCCATCGTGGGCGGGGTGCGGCGCGTGGCGAGCGGAGAGGTCAGCGCGAGCGCCATGCTCGGCGCGTTGATGGCCACCGCGCATGAAGGCGAGTGGGACGACGCATGAGCGCTCCCATCGGCGTGCTCGACTCGGGCTTCGGGGGGCTCACCGTCCTGCGGGAGCTCCGCCGCGCGCTGCCCCACCACGATTTTGTGTACCTCGGCGACTCCGGCCGCGCGCCCTACGGCGGCCGGGAGGCCGAGGCGGTGCTCGACTTCTCCGAGCAGTGCGTGGAGCGGCTCTTCGCCGAGGGCTGCCGGCTCGTGGTGGTGGCGTGCCACACGGTCTCGAGCGTGGCCCTCCGCCACCTCCAGGCCCGCTACGGCTCCGAGACCCGCCGCGTGCTCGGGGTCACCATCCCGGCGGCGGAGTGCGCCGTGGGCGCCACGCGCGGCCGGATCGGCCTCCTCGGCACCGCGCGCACCGTGGCCAGCGGTACGTTCACCACCGAGGTGCGGAAGCTCGCCGACGTGCTGGTGGTGGAGCGGGCGGCCCCGCTCCTCGCCCCCATCGTGGAGGATGGCTGGGAGGAAACCGACGTGGCCCGCGCCGCCGTGCGCCGGTACGTGGCCACCCTCGGCGACATCGACACCCTCGTGCTCGGGTGCACCCACTACCCGCTCCTGCGCCGCGCCTTCGAGGGCGCCCTCCCCCCCGAGGTCACCCTGCTGGATCCGGCGCCCTGGGTGGCCGAGCGCCTCGTGGACTGGCTGGCGCGCCACCCCTCGTTCGCGAGCCCGGGCACCGGCCGGCTGCGTTTCCTCTCCACCGGCGATCCCGCCCGCTTCGCCGAGCTGGGGGAGCGCTTCCTCGGCGAGCCGGTGGGCGAGGTGGAATACCTCGCGGAGCGCGGCGGGGCGCTCGTTCCGGCGGTGCGGGTGGTGCCCCGGGGGCAGCTCGTTCGGTGAGGCGGGCCGGCGCGCCGCGACCCACCTCAGGGGAGGCAGGGCAGGCGCGCGCCGGGCGCCGCCGGGGCGGGCTGATGCTCGGCGTCGGCGGATTCCGGGACACGCCAGTCAGGGTGCTGCACGACCACCCGCGGGCACGCCGACACACCTGCCCAAGCGGCAACTGGCTTCCAACTCGACGACGTCGCACTCGGTCCGAATACAGCTCCCCACCACAGACGACTGCTCGCAATGCCCGCACCCTTCCGCCAAGCTGGCGGCCGCGACGCGATCGGCCACGGACCTGGGCAGGGGCCATCCATTGGTACATGGGCACTCGGGAGAGCACTCGAAGGCATCGGCGGATGACGCGCAGGTGGTGATGACGCAGTCGTCATCCACTGCGCAAGCGCAGTCATCCCCAGCGCATTCCCAGACATCTTCCTGGCACGCGGCCGTCAGGGTCAAAAGCAGTGCAGCGAACACTCGAACCGCGCCCCAGTTCGCTGCCTTCACGGCCACCCCCATTCGGCACCCAGAAAGCTGACGCAATCAGGCAGCCGAACGAAACCGACCGGGAGCGTGTCCCGCCCCCCCCAACTTCGCCAATAGGACGAAGCAAAGGCCCACCGGCTCGCACGCGACGCGAGCGTCCGACGCATCAACAGCACCTGACCGTGCGTCCAAGTGAAGTCGCTGGGGTCGCTTGTGCTGTCAGTCCCCTGAATCATCAGGTTTGAGCCCACCCCCACCGTGTCATTTTCGAACGGCATGAAGGCGTAATCGTCAAGCCTAAACTCCTCTATCGTCTCCGAATATGACCCGCTCCCTGTATCGACGTGGGGCAGGCCGAAAGCATGCCCGAGTTCGTGAGCCAGGGTGGTCCACGTCGAGACCTGCCAGTACACCCACACGCCCCAGCCAAGGAGCGGAGGGGAGGCACTCGGATCGGGGTGAAGGGTCACTCCGTGGAATTCCGGCCGACCCGACGAGGGCGACACCTCGGCGTCGGCGTCAGCGTAGGTGTTCTCAATGAAGAAAACGTCCATCCATGACGCCGATGGCGTGCACTGCCCCTCCGTCCACGCCGACTGGCGACCGCTCGCGGCTCGCTCCATCGTGGCACTCTCGACGATTCTCAGTGTTTCCCAGGCAAGAACCACTCCTGCCTGAGCAAATGCCGTGGTGGTGAGCCGCATCATTTCGCTGCATTTGGCGACCGCATTTGCACTGGCCGAGCCCGCGTCTCCGACGAAGAGAGTCGGCCGAACTCGCACCGCGACCAGAGGAAGCCCCGGACTGCCCGTACTCACCGGCACCTCCGCGCGGGCCGCACCTTCGCGGGCGCCCGGTGGCTCACCGGCCGTCGCTCGCCCCAAACGAGGAGCCCTCGGCCGCTCCATCTACTCGAGTAGGCTCGAAGCCCGGTCACGGCGCCCGCCTGTATCCCCTCCCTCGCTTCGTCAGCCCTGTCCTGCCGGACGTGCCGCGCGGAACGGACTGGGAGATGCGGACGTGCTGCGGCAAACACTTTGGCCCTGCGGTACGCCACGCCCGCACTCAGGCCCACCCACCATTCCCGTCGCCGCAATCCGAGTTGGCCACCCGCCATCAGTCCCCCGCCTCGACCGGGCCGCGCTCCACGCTGGTCACTTGCCGTTACGCCCGCCCGCTCCCATAACAAAATTCTGCTTATCCCGGATACAAGCAGACGGAGTAGACAAATTGCGTCGTCGTTGCGAGGTCGCGCAGCGCCCACACCCCCACCTCGGCCCGCTCCATCAGCGCCGTGCGCAACAACTGCAGCTGGGCCAGCGCGACCGTGGTGCCGATATCGCGGTAGATGCACAGATAGTGCACCTCGTGCCCGACCGGCAGCGTGTAGCCGAATGGAGGCAGCGCGGCCGTTTCTTCCGTCAAGTCCAGGATGAACCAAATCTGGTCCCGCTCGTCGTACTGCTCCACCTTCAGCGCAGAAACCGTGCCGCGGTAGTAGGTCAGCAACTCCTTGCTCGGCCTGTCGATGTAGGCCATGATCGCCCCTCACCGCATTCGCGGGTTGGTGCCGCCCTGACCGTCGGGGTCGTCCACGGTCCGAGCGAACCTCGGGTTCGCTACTGCGCCTTGATGATTGGCCACGAGGTAGATGTCGCCGACCAGAACGCCACCGGCAACGGTGTTGGCCACCTCCCAGAACAGCACGGTGCCCATGGCTTGCGAAGGGTCGATCCTCGCCCCAAACACTTTGGCCCCAGTGGAGGTCATCTCCAAGCCGGTGAGCGGCTGTACGGCGAGCGGAAGCAGGGTAGCGGCCGCGTTGTTCGAGGTGACCTCGGTATCGAGCAGCTGCGTATAGATCGGAGTTGTGTGCACCTTGAGGGTGAATGTCCCCGCCGACTGACTGGCTCGGCGGAAAAACACGCTGAACGATTGAAGCCCCCCAGGAATGAGCACCGCGCCATCGCCTCTGCAGAATTCGGAGGCCGCGTTCAGTTCCCACTTGCGGGAAGCTTCCCATTGAAAGGCACCATTACCAGTCCACATACGCATGATGAACCCCGGAGCGTGAACCCCGGAGCGGTCCAGCATTGTACCCGGTCCCCGGCGCAATGCCGCCGCTGTCAGAAAAAAATGTCCAACCCGTGGCCTGCCGCCAGTTTCACAGCTTGCATGCCCCGGTTTAGGCGGCGCGCCCGGTCGCGCCGAGACGCGCACCTGCCCCGATTTGCCCAGCGGACGGTCGCGGCGCGTCTCCCCCGCGTGCCCTCACCACACACCGTGCAGCGGGAGGCTGAAGCTCAGCTCCGCCCCCATCGCCCCCGAGAGCGGCGCCCACCGGTAGCCGAGCCCCACCGTGAGCAGGCTCACCCGCGCCACCACGGAGGGGTCGAGCGGCTCGGCGGCATCGATCATCCCGCCCACGTCCACCGCGGTGGAGAAGGGGCCGGTGCCCAGGCGCTGGCGAAGGCCGAGCGCGGCGGCGGCGTACGGCGTGGGGTCGCCCACGAGCGTGCCACCCACGGCGCCCCGAACCCACACCCGCTCGCGCACCACCACCGAGAGCTCGGCGGCCGCCGCCACCTGCTGGGTGCGGCTGGCCGCGAGGAGCCCGCCCACGCTCCAGGTTCCACCGAGCAGGGCGGGCCGGGTGCGCGCGTCGAGCAGCGCGCGGGCCAGCGGCGCGCGCGTGGCGAAGGAGATGTTGTCGGCCGCGAGCTTCCGGCTCACGACCCCGACGATGCGGCCCGCGCCGTCCAGCAGGGGGCCGCCGCTGTTGCCGGGGTTGAGCGCGGCGTCGGTCTGCACGAAGGTGGCGCCCACCGCCGAGGCCACGCCTTCGGTCACGCTCCAGCGGAGGGTGCCCTCCATCGCGCCGCTGGCGGCGGAGGCGAAGGGGTGGCCGACCGCCCAGAGGCGCTCGCCGAGCGCCGGGTCCTCCACACGGAGAGCGAGAACGGGCGCGTTCGGGCCGAGGGCGGCCACCTCCACGAGGGCGAGGTCGTGCGCGGGGTCGGCCGCCACCGTTCGCCCCACCGCTGTCCTGCCGTCGTGCGTCTCCACGCGCACGGGCGCCCCCGAGGCCACGCAGTGGTAGGCCGTGAGCACCAGGCCGGAGGACTCCACGAAGGTGCCCGAGCAGGACGAACCGCCGATGGTGAGCAGCACGACCGCATCGAGCCAGGAAGGATCCACGCCACCCGCGTAATCCCAAACCCGGCGGGGTGGGCGGCCAGCGGGCGGCCGGGCTACGCGGCGGCCATGCGCGTGACCGTCCACCACTTCGCCACGCTCCGCGAGCTGCGCGGTTGCAGCACGGAGTCGCTCGCCCTCCCCGATGGCGCCACCGTTGCCGCGGCCTACGCCCGGCTCGGCCTCCCCCTGGACCTGCCGGTGGCCTTCGCCGTGAACCTCGAGCGCGTGGCCGGTACCACCCCGCTCGCCGAGGGCGACGAGGTGGCCTTCCTCCCTCCCCTCGGCGGTGGCTGATGGTCGCGCTCACCGCCGATCGTATCGACGCCGCCGCGCTCGAAGCGCTTGTTGCCGCGCCTGGCCACGGCGCGCTGCTCACCTTCGCCGGCGTGGCGCGGAACCACAACCGTGGGCGCGAGGTGCTCGGCCTCGAGTACGAAGCCTACGCAGCGATGGCGCTCGTGGAGATGGCGAAGATCGAGCGCGAGGTCGGCGAGCGCTGGCCGGGGGTCGCGGTGGCGATGGTGCACCGCACCGGCCTCGTGGCCATCGGCGAAGCGAGCGTGGTGATCGCGGTCGGCGCCGCCCACCGCGAGGAGGCCTACGCCGCCAGCCGCACGCTCATCGACGAGCTGAAGGCGCGCGTGCCCGTGTGGAAGCGCGAGCGCTACGCCGACGGCAGTGACTGGATCGCGAACCGGTCCTGAAGGCGCCGCGCGCCGGTGAGCGCCCGGCCCGGCGGCGGGTCGCGGGCGGGCGGCGGGTCGCGGGCGGCCGAGCGCGCGGCCCCCGCGCCCGCTGTCGCCGAGGAACGAGCGACCGGTCCAGCCGCGCTTCGTGCGGGAGACGGCGGCACGAGCGGATGAACCGAAGTCGACAGGATGTGGGGGATCCTACCCACTTCCATTCATCGGGCGGGTTTGGGCGTCGCCTTTTCCGACCCGCCCGCGGCGGGAGTGGGGTCACGCGGGAGCTCGATCCACACGCGGGCGCCGCCTTCGCTGCGGTTCTCCGCGCCCGCCTCGCCGTGGTGGGCGGCGGCGATCTGGCGCACGAGCGCGAGCCCGAGGCCTTCGCCGTGGGGCCGCGCCCCGTCCGGTCCGGCCGGCCCGCGCCAAAAGGGCTGGAAGGCCTGCTCGGCGGTGCCCTCCGGAAAGCCCGGGCCGTCGTCCTCCACCTCGAAACGTACGCGGTTGAGCCGCCCCCGCACGTGCAGGTGCACCTCGGCGGCCCCGTAGCGCCGGGCGTTGTCGAGGAGCACCCCCAGCGCCCGCGCGAGCAGGGTCGGGTCGGCGCGCACCGACCCGGGGTCGGGCCCCACGTGAACGGCGGCATCGGGGAGGCCCGCCGTGCCCGCGGCCCGCCGGGCAAGCGCGCCCGGGTCGAGGTCCACCGGGGCGAGCGCCTCGAAGTCGATGCGGGCGGCGGCGAGCAGGTCGCCCACCAGCTGGTCCATGCCGTCGATCTCCGCCTGCAGCTCGTCGTAGGCCGTGGCGGGGGCGGTGCCCTCACGCGCGAGCTCGATGAGTATCCGCGCGCGGCCCAACGGGCTGCGGAGCTCGTGGGAGACGGCCGCCATCAGCGCCCGCTGGTCCTGAAGCTGACGGGCCACCCGGTCGGCCACGCCCCGCAGCGCTACGCCGACGGCGCCCACCTCGGTGTCCCCCTCCGGGAGCTGCGTGCGGCTGGACAGGCGCCCTTCGTGGATCTCGCCGGCCACGTTCGCCAGATCACGCAGCGGCCAGGCGATGCGCGCCGTGGCCATCCAGGCCAGCGGCCACACCGCGAACAAGACCGCGGCGGCGAGACACACCAACCCGCCGGAAACGTGGCCATCGCGCAGCGCGTGATGCAGGAGCGCGCCGCCGACTCCCCCGAGGAGGAGCGCGACCAGCAGGAAACCCACCACGGTCCGGTGGATGCCGCGGGCGAGGAGCCACCCGCGCGGGGCCTTCCCCTTGCGGTGCCAGGGAGGGCCTTGAGGGCCGCGGCGCCTCACCCGCCACCCGAACCGGCACTCATCCCGGCTCCCGCACGAGCAGGTAGCCCGCCCCGCGGATGGTCTTCAGGCGCTGCGGGTCGCGCGCGTCGTCGCCCAGCTTGGCCCGGAGGTGCGAGACGTGCACATCCACCGTGCGTTCGTTCACCACGGTGTCGCTGCGGCCGGCGGCCTCCCAGAGCGCATCCCGCGGCACCACGCGCCCCGCCCGCTCGGCCAGCGCGAGGAGCAGGTCGAATTCGAGGGCCGTGAGCGGGAGGGCATCGCGCCCGATGGTGGCCAGGCGCGCGCCCGGGTCGATCTCGAGGTCGCCCACGACGATGCGCCGATCGGGCGCCCGGGGCGCCGTGCGGCGGAGCACCGCGCGGATGCGGGCGAGGAGCTCCCGCGGGTACACGGGCTTGGCGAGGTAGTCGTCCGCGCCCAGCTCGAGCCCGACCACCCGGTCGGTCTCGTCGCCACGGGCGGTGAGCATCACCACCGGCACCGCCCACTGCTGGCGGAGACGCCGGAGCACGTCGAGCCCATCCATGCCCGGCATCATGATGTCGAGCAGCACGATGTCCACGCCGCCGGCGCCGAGCTGCCGCAACCCCCTCGGGCCATCCGGCGCGTGCATGAGCACGACGTCGTGGGGCGTGAGGTAGGCGGCGAGCAGCTCGGCGAGGCGGGTGTCGTCGTCGATGAGCAGGGCGCGCACGGGCATGACCGCTCCGCTCTAAGGCGTGGGCTCCGCCGCGGCCCGCTCGCAGGCGTGGCCGTGCCAGGACCCGCCCCCGGCGAGGTGGCGGAAGCCGCTCCCGAAGCCGACCACGGCCCCGACGAACAGGAGGATGGCGAGGATGCGAAGGCGGATCATCAGACACACCCTCCCTGGCTGCCCGAGGCCATCCAGTCGGCGGCCCGGGCGCGCTGCTTCTCGTCGAGCACGGCGTGCACCTGCTTGAACGTCGACACGACGTCGCGACGGGCCCGCGAGAGGGCGTCGTCGTGGCGGGCGAAGGCGGCGGCGAGGGCCGCGTCGTCCACCGCTTCACCCCGGAAAGCGTCGGCGATCCCCGCCCGGGTGGCGGCCAGCTCGTCGCGCAGCTCGCTCCCCGACTTGCGGGCGTCGGCGAGCGCGTGCTCCACGATGCCCTTCTGGTTGGGGTCGATGCGCAGCCGACGCTTCACCACCTCGGCCATGGCCCGGCCGAAGCCCTGTTGCGCGAACGCGCCGCCGCGTCCGCGATGCCAGTGGCCGCGGCCCCACCCACCCCCGTGGCCGCCTTGCGCGAAGCGACCGTGGCGCATCCACATCATCCGACGGAGAACGCCGCCGAGCGCGAAAAGACAGAGTGTACCCATGAAGAAACCGAACATTCGAACTCCTTGCCCCCACAGCATCGCCCCCGCGCATGAAGGCTTCGTGATGCCCCATGTGAAGAACTGCGAAGTCGGGGCCCCCCTGGGCCCCGGTCGTCGCTCCCGGAGGCGCCGCAAACCGCGCCGGACTCCGGGACCCCAGCGGACGGTCGCGGCGGTTTGGCCAAAGCCCTTGGAAGCCGCGCCGCTCGCGGCGCCCCCTCCCCTCAGCGCAGCGTGCAGAGCCGATGGCTGGCCGCCTCCGTGCACACCAACCCCGGGTCTGCGGGCAGCGGCCGGAGCGGCGGATGCTCCAGGATCAGCCCCACGCCTGCCTCCCGCAGCCAGCTCACGGTGGCGGGCGACGGCCAGGCGTCGAGCGTCTTGTTCAGCGCCCGGATCTCCGGCGAGAAGCGGCCCTGGTGCCCGCCCACCAGCGCGTGGCCGTGCGCCGGCTGCATGCGCAGCCGATCCACCGGCCGGCATGGGTCCTTCCCGCCCAGCACCTCGAAGAGCGGTCCCGGCGCCGCGCCATCGAGCAGCGTGTAGGCCGGTGGCGGAAAGCCGGTGCGCGCCGCGGCGTGCGGCACCCTCACCGGCAGCTCGCCGTACGCGACGAGGAGCACCACGGCGCCCAGGAGCGCAGGCACCCACGCGCAGGCCCGCGGCATCGCCCTCCACGCCCGCGCCCCGCCGCCCCCCGCCACCCACCGCTGCGCCGCGCTCAGCGTCAGCCCCGCAAATAGCGCCAGCGCCACGTGCACGAGGAAGAGCCAGCGCTCCGGCGCGCGCAGTCGGTGGCCGGAGAAGAGGTCGACCCAGGCGTAGGGGCCCACCACCCCGAGCGAGTTCCCCGCCCAGCTCGGCCGGCCCCCCACCGCCATCGCCGCCGCCGAGAGCCCCAGCGCAAGCACCATCGGCCAGCCCGCGCGCCACCGACGGAGCGCCAGCGACACCCCTACGATCCCCATCCCGCCGAGCAGATAGCCCGGGTTCGCCGAGCGCTGCAGCACCGCTTTGGCCGCGGGAAGCGCCGCCAGCCCGAGCGCACGGTGCACCGGGGCGGCGGCGGTGGGCGCGAGGCTCCTGGCGGGGTCCCAGGATTCGCCGGCGCTGTCGCCCGCATCCACGGCGCTGTCAGCGCCGGCGTAGAGCACCGCCACCGGCACGAGGGTGAGCCCCACCGCGAGCGCACCGCCCAAGAAGCCGAGCCACGCGCGCCGGCCGGCGGTGACCGCCAACGCCGGCAGGGCCGCCAGAAAAGTGACGCCACTGAACAGTGCTGCGTACAGCCCGAAGTGGGCGGCCCCGGCCAGGACAGCGCCGGCCATCCCGCCGCGCAGCGCGGCCCGACGGGGATCGGCCGCGTCCGTCGCGCGGTGGCCCGCCCCCCAAATGAGCCAGACCGCCACGCCGCCGAGCCCGCCCCACGTGAGGTTCGCGTGGTGCAGCTCGCCGAGCGCCGCCGGCCCGAGCCCGGCGCCGAGGCCCGCCAGCAGCGCCCCTGCGCGCGTGAGCCCCAGCCGACGCCCGATGCCGAACGCCGCGAGCGCCGACACCACCAGGCCGAGCGCGCTCGCGGACCCATGACAGGTCCACGGTGCCGCGCCGACCGCCCTCAGCGGCAGCGTGAGCAGCGCCTGCCCGAGCATCCAGTCGAGCCGCGCAGTACCGCCCGGGAGCGGCCAACCGAGCGGGGCGTCGGCCCACGCCGCGCGGCCCAGCAGCGCGTCCTGCAGGTGATGGATGGCCACCTCGCCAAAGGCGGTGTCGCGCTGCGGGAAGGCCGCCACCGGGTTCATCACCGCTGCCCGGGCGCCGAACAGCACCGCGAGGGCCAGACCCAACGGCGCCGCCAGCCGCCCCCACGGGCTGCGCACCTCGGCAGGGGGCGGCGACGGCTCCGGTTGCGGCATGCGCTCCGCCCGTATCGCCCCCGTCGAAGCGCCGCCGGGGGCCCAGCGCCACGCAAGGCGCCCCGACGCGCGCCTGCCCCGGCGCCCCCCGGAACGGGTCGCGGCGCGTCGGCCCGACATCGCCCCCCCACCCCCGCGAGCGCCCGCGCCCAACGCCGGATAGCGGCCCGCCATGATCCTCGCCCTCCTCGCCTGCGCCCCCTACCCGGAAGGGCTCCGGGCTACCCCCGAAGGGTCCGGTCCCGTCGTGGTGATCGACTGGGATGCCCAGCCGCTCCCCGAGCTGCCCTTCCCCAACGATCTGGCCACGCGCACCGATGTCACGAGCACCACCGGCCTGCGCCTGAACATCCCCACCGATGCGCCCACGCAGATGGAGCGCAACGCCCGCCAGAAGATGAACACCCTCACCGGCTTCGGCGTGTACGCCCCGATGGCCGTCCGCTTCGATGCGCCGCTCGACCTCGACAACGTGGCCCTGCGCCACCGCGATGACGAGAAGCGCGGCGAGGCCGCCTTCGCCGACGATGCGGTCTACGTCATCGACGTCACCGAGGGCTCCCCCGACTACGGCAAGGCCGTGCCGCTCGACTTCGGTGAGGGCCGCTTCCCGCTCGATGTGCCCGACCCCAACCGCTACTTCCCCAACGACAGCCGCTTCGCGTCGCCTACGCTCGTGTTCGACACCGTGGCCGAGGATGTGAACGGCAACGGCTCGCTCGATTGGGGGGAGGACACCGACAACGACGGGGTCCTCGACGTGCCGAACGTGTACCCGGAGGGCGGCGATCCGCGCGCCGACCTGCTCACCTTCTACGAGCGCCAGACCGACACCCTCATCTGGCGCCCCCAGCGCCCCCTGCGCGAGAAGACCACCTACGCCGTGGTCCTCACCAACCGCCTCGTGGGGGCGGACGGCGAGCCCGTGCGCTCGCCCTGGCCCTGGGTGAACCACCTCAAGCAGACCGAAACCCTCCGCCCGCTCGAGGACCTGCTCCCCGAGCTCGATCTCTCCGTCAGCGACGTCGCCTACGCCTGGACCTTCACCACCGGCGATGTCTCGGGGGACCTGCGCGCCGTGCGTCAAGGCCTCCTCGGCGAAGGGGCCTTCGCCTCCCTCGCCGAGCAGTTCCCGGCCGGCGTGCTCAGTGCCGAGCCCGTCCACGAGATGCCGGGCGTGCCGAGCCACACCCTCCCCGTGTCGGTCCTGCTCGACACGCTGGTGGAGCTCGGCCTCTTCGATGGCGCCGGCGCCGACGCGCTCATCGCCAACTACGAGGCCTTCGGGAGCTACGTGGTGGGCGGCAGCTTCACCACCCCCAACTTCATGGCCGACCTCGACGGCACGCAGGCCGCCTGGCCCGCGGCCGACGACAGCGACGACCTCTGGGATGTGGACCTCGGCGCCGGTCGCGCCCGTGCCCGCGAGGAGCGCGTGGTCTTCACCTGCGTGCTGCCGAAGGATGTCGCCCAGCCCGCGCCGGTCGTGTCCTTCGGGCACGGCTACGGCTCCAGCCGCTTCGACTTCCTCGGTTTTGCCTGGGCCTTCAACCGGGTGGGCATGGCGGCCTGCGCGTTCGACTACCCGGGCCACGGTCCCACCGTGAGCGCCGACGAAGCCGCGCTCATCCAGGCAGTGCTCAAGGGCAAGGGCCTCGAGGGCTTCCTCACGCACCTCCAGGACTCCCGCTACCGCGACCTCGACAACGACGGTATCGGCGACTCCGGCGGCGACCAGTGGACGGCCGACGCCTTCCACACCCGCGACATGGTGCGCCAGGGCGCGCTCGACCATGCCCGGATGGTGGATGCGACCATGGCGTGCGGCCAGGGCACGATGACCCTCCCCGATGGCAAGAAGGCCGTTTCCTGCGACTGGGATGGCGATGGCACCGCCGACATCGGCGGCCCCGACGCGCGCCAGTACGTCATCGGCGGCTCGCTGGGCGGCATCAACACCGCGGTGGCCGCGGGCATCATCGATGAGGTCACTGCCTGGAGCCCGATCGTGGCCGGCGCCGGCCTCCTCGACGTGGCCCTGCGCACCGAGATCGGCGGCGCGGTCGAGGCCATGCACGGCCGCCTGATGTCGCCGCTGTTCGTGGGCTACCCGGCCGACGATGGCAGCGTGCAGATCGTGCAGATCGTGAACTCCGTCACCGACATGGTGTCCCTGCCCGTGGCCACCCTCCCCTCCTTCCCGGCCGGGGGCCGCATCCGCATCGAAAACCTCGACAATGGCGAGGTCCGCGAGGGTCTGGTGCCCACCGACGGCCGCTTCCGGCTCGGCATCCCCGCCGACGCCGCGAGCGCCTGGGAAAAACGCGCGCTCGCCGGCATCCCCGAAAACGGCGCCCAGGCCGGCGCCCGCTACGTGCTCCCCGACAACGCCGAAGCCGGCGACCGTCTCCGGCTGACCTTCCTCACCGCCGAGGGCGAGGAGGTGGCGGTGGTCGAGGACTGGCAGGACGAGGTGTCCTTCCAGGGGGCCACCTACGCCGCGGGAAGCACGCTCGTGGCGGCGGCCGAGGGCCTCGGCAAGATTCGGGGCACCCCCGACCTGCGCCGCACCGCCTTCATCTTCGGCGCCGTGCTCGAGGGCGGCGACCCGGTCGGCTACGCCCGCATGCTCACGGAATCGCCAACCAACGGCGTCCCGCGCAACATGCTCCTCGTCCCCACCCCGGGCGACACGATCGTGAGCGTGAACAGCGAGATCGCGCTCGCCCGCGCGGCCGGCTGGATCGACGACACCGTGGTGGACGACCGCTACGGCATGACGGTGGACCGCTACCTCATCGACCGGGGCGTGGTCTCCGGCCTCGAGGAGTGGGGCCCCTACGTCGATGCCAACGGCGCCAGCTGCCTGTTCGACGCCGACGATCTCGACGACGGCATGGACGGCACCGGCGCCCCCAGCGATGCCCCCCTCCGCCTCACCGTCCCCACTAGCGCGGGCACCAGCGCCATGCGGCTCCCGTACACGACCCCCACCGGGAGCCACGGCTTCGCCATCCCGCGCCCCGACGACCCCTTCGACATCAGCACCTACATGGTCATGCAGATCGCCACCTACTTCCAGAACAACGGGCAGGAGGTGGTCGACGACCCCTGCCTCGAGGACGCTTCGTGCGCCTGGCTCCCCGCCCTGCCCGAAGGCGACACGGGGGGTGGCGAATGACCCCGATCCTGATGCTTGGTCTGGTCGATCCGGGCCACGCCGCCGAGAAGGATGCAACCGGCGCCCAAACCCCCGCCGAGGCCGCCGCGGCGCTCGCCGAGAGTCGCGGCCTCCCCCAATGGTTCTCCACCACGGGCGAAGCGCGGCTCATCGCCAGCCTCCCGCCCGCCGACCTGCAGGTAGACGACGAAGGCAACACCCTCGGCCAATCCCTGGTCCTCGACTCCCGCCTCCGCGCCGGCGTCGGCTTTTCCTGGAAGGGTTTTGACGCCAGGACGGAGTGGGACCTCTTCGATGGCCAGCTCGCCGGCGATGCCTGGGACATCCGCGGCACGGAGGATGCGCGCCACCGCGAATCCCTCGACCTCCTCACGCGCCCCGACGCCTTCACCGCGCGGCGCCTGAGCATCGGCGGCCGGGTGGGGCCCGTGGCCCTCGAAGGCGGCCTCGTGACCAGCCGCTGGGGCCTCGGCATGGTGGCCAACGACGGCGCCACCGACCCGGAGTTCGGCCGCAACGACTTCGGCGACCGGGTGATCCGCCTCCGCGTGGCCACGCGCCCCCTCGTGGGCAAGCCGCTGACCCTCGTGGTGGCCGGCGACCGCGTGGTGGAGGATGAGCTCGCCGACTGGAGCCCCCTCGAAGGCGGCGAGGAGGCCTGGCAGCTCGTGGCCTCGGCCATCTACGGCGAGCGGGAGGGGGCGCGCACCGGCGTGTACTACGTCTACCGCGACCAGACCGAGCTCGACGCCGTGCGCACCACCCAGGCGCACGTCGTCGACGCGTTCGGCGATCTGCCCGTCCCGCTGCGGGGGGCCGACCTCCGCTTCGCGGTAGAAGGCGCCGGCATCTTCGGCGAGACCACGCGGGGGCAGAGCTACTCCAGCCGCGAGGGCCTCACGGTGCAGGCGGCCGGTGTCACCGGCCTCGCCGAGGCCCGCCTGAAGGCCGTGCCGCTCCGCGTGGCCGCCCGCGGCGGCTGGGCCAGCGGCGACACCAACCCCGACGACCGCGCGAGCAACGACTTCACCTTCGATCGCGACTTCGACGTGGGCAGCGTGCTGTTCGACGAGGTGCTCGGCGCGGTCGATGCGGCAGCCTACGCGCAGCTCCAGGACCCCGCGCACAGCGGCGGGGCGCCCGATGGCGCCGAGTCGCTGGTGGCCGAGGGCGCCTTCCGCCACGCGGCGTTCGTGCAGCCGATCGTGGAGGTCACCCCGAAGAAGTGGCTCAGCCTGAAGGCGGGCGTGCTGCTGGCCTGGAACACCAACCCCGTTCAGCAGCCCTTCACCACGGCCCGCAACGGCGGCGTGCCCACCAACCACCTCGGCGAGGTCACCGAGGGCTACGACCTCGGCACCGAGATCGACTGGGCCATCCAGCTCGGCGATGTCCCGCTGAAGCGTGTGTGGCAGCTCCAGCCCGCCCTCCTCCTCCAGGGCGGCCACCTCCTCGCCGCCGACAACCTCGGCGGGGGCACGGTCACGGTGCTGTCGGCCGCGGCGCGCACGCGCTGGTAGGGAGGCGGGGGGGGCGGGGCTCACGTCTCCCCGTCCATCCTACGGACCCACCACGTAGCTTCCTGGCGGGGGGTATTCCGCGGCGAACGGCCCGATGCACTGGACGCGGCCATCGAAGGTCACGCCGCAACCATCGCCGCCCTGCCGCATGTCGAAGCGCATCATCGGATCGGGAACCACGGGCCCGGCCGCCACATCCTCGAGCCAGAAGAGGTAGCCGTCGGCGTCCTGGACGATGTAGGGGTATGCAAACAGGTCGACCCACTCGGAGCCCGGAGGGGCTATCTCAACGGCATCCCCGTGGTATTGGCTCGCCTCAAAGATCACCAGGGCGCCATCCAACCTCGCGCCAACCATGTGAAGCTCGCCAAGGTGTCGCAACCACCGCCAATCAGCAACCAGTCCGAAGTCCGCAACCAGCTCCAATTCTTCGCTCCCACCTTGCCCCTTCCATGACAACAATCGCCCGCCGGTCACACCGGCCACCCGATAGTTACCCACGCCGAAGGGGCCAGTGAGGTCCGGGACAGGAAGGTGCGAATATTTCCCGTGGCTGGTGAGAAACAACTCGCCATTGAGCGTGAGCACCCCGATCGCGCCATAGTCGGACAACTCCACCGCCGCGACATCCGACGTGGGATGCGTGCTCCCGTAGTCCCCCGCTCCCCAACACTCCATGTCTCCTTCAGGCGTGATGGCGCATCCGCCGGGATACGTACCATCCTCGACGGTATCTTCGTAGCTCACCTCGGCGATGGTCATGGAAGCCGCTACCAGATCGGGCGGGTCGTACAACCCCCAGCCGCCGTTTTCATTGCGCCCCCAACACTCGATGCAGCCGCCCTCGTGGAGACCACACGCGGAGTCCCACGACACCTGCACATCAATCCACGGCTCGTCGGGGCAGGTGCGCGCGGTCTGCTCGCCGGTGTCCCCGGAATCCTTCCCCTCGCCGCTCTTGCTGCGGCCCCCGGTGTCCGCGTCGTTGGGTGGCACACAGGAGCAGGACCCTACCAGCACACCGAAGAGGACCACCCGCGCGGTCATCGCCGCGCCTCGCTGGACACCGCCCGCCACTCGCCGCGGGTGGCCCCCTCTGCGTCCTCGACGAACTCGACCAGATCCAAGGGAGCCTCTGCTCCGGTGGTGTCGAACAGCACCACCCGGCTCATCAGGACGTTGTGCGAGCCGCCCTGGGTGATGAAAACGGTGGCGGCTATCCAACGGTCGGAGGCTACCCATGTGGCGTATTTGTAGCTGAGGACAGGATGGTCGTTACCCGAGTAGGCAAGCCCGTGAAAGTGGGGGAAATCGGGATCGCCACGAACGTCGGTGCTCCTGATCACCTCGCCTTGGTTCTGCCAACGCCCAAAGTTTGGGAAGCGGAAGCCGTAAAGGCCGTGTACGTCGAGTTCAAGACCGACCGTGTCATCAAAGGACTTTTCCCTCGTACAGGCAATCTCCCCGCCCGTGATGCTCCAGGCGGGATGGTGGCAGCCCACAATCGAGTCCCCCTCGTTGCCGTTGCCGAGGTCGAACTCCTGGATGGCGGACCCATCGGGCAGCCGCGCCACGATCGGCCTGCCTTCGGCGGCGAGCGGGTCGACACCGTGGCGGCCGAACACGGTGACCCATTCCGCGGCTACCAGATGGCTCAACGCCGCCGGGTTGGGGTGAACCTGGGCATCCCGCCAGCTCACACAGTCGGCGCTCGGCCAATCTGGGTTGGCCTCGCAGGGCGGCGGTGGGTTGCTGTCGCTGTTCTCCCCCTCGGGACCGCCCAGCAATACGCTGGGAGCCGAACCCGAAGCAAGATTCGATTGCATCAGGTTCGCCCACCACCAACTTGGGCTGTTGTCATCGAGCTCACCCCCGACGTTCGACGTCCACAGCACTCGCTTGGCACCCCAGAACGTCGGCTTCGCGGGTCGGCGAGCGGAAGGGCCCACCGGCTCGCGCAGGAAGATCGGCCACCCGCCGCCGTCATCGAGCAGAAGCCCGACGGCGGCTGGATAGTTTCCGTTCGCCGACTTCCCTCGGTTGATTACCGTAGCCAATTGCCTCCCACTCGCATCCACCGCCGGCTGAACCGACCCCATGCCCATCCCGGTGAGGTCCTGCACCTTGGTGACCGTGGCGGTGCGGGCCAGAATGTTGAGGCGCAGGCGATAGATCCGGCAGCTCTCGGTGCTCCCCTGGTCGCAGCTGATCTCCTCCCCCGCCGGCAGCGCCTGGCCAAGCCAGTTCACCGACGAACGCGGCCCGGCGCTGATCCAGACATCCACGGTGGGCTGAACGTTCGGGCCCTGCTCCACCACGGCCAGCACTCCCTCGGCCAGCACGGAAGGTGGGGGACCGACAGCGTGCATGGCCTCCTGTACCTCGGCCGAGGTCGGACCGTGCGAAAACTGTCGCCCCGCCTCGTCGAGCATCCACGCTCGATAGGCCTGACCGAGAAAGGCGTCAGCTCCCGATTCCCCCGGTCCCGCGCCTGCGCTGACGCCCGACGTCTGCCCCGGCGTCACCGCTTGCCCGCGAGCGCTACGCTCACGGTGGCCTGACCGAGCGCGCTGCCGGTGGAGAGGTAGTACTGAATGCCGATCTGCACCCACATCTCGGCGCCGACGCTAGGCAAGGGCGTGTCACTCAGCGCCGCTTCGCCGTTCTGGCTCCACTCGGAGGTGAGGTCAGTCGACCACGCGCCGGGCACCTCCTGGCTGGTGGTGGCACGACGGTAAGCCAGCCGGAACCGGAAGTTGCCGATGATCCCCGTGGTCACGATCGCCGCCTTGATCACCTCGAGGTCGAGCGCCGGCTGCCAGCCCGTGATCGGCTGGTAGGCGTTGGTCGTGCTCAGGGTGGACAGCGTGAACACCTGCACCCCCAGCGACCGACCGCAACGCGAGAGGCCGCCGGTGAACGTGACATCGCAGCTCCCAACAGTCGCCGAAGTTGCCGAGTAGGCCACACCCACCCGAATCCAGAAGTTGCCCGACGTGTAGCTGGTGAGGTCAATCACGGTGGAGCAGGTTTCGCCTTCGCCCGAGGTGAGCGTGCCCAGCGGCACGGGCGCGTTCGGCTTGTCGGTGCGCACCGGTGCGGTCTGGATCGCGAACTGAGCCTGGAAGGCGGTTGCAGTGCGACGCTTGATCACCGCCTTGAGCGCGGTGACGCCGATCGCGAGCTCCCACCCTCCCATCCACTCGTACTGAAGCGTGGTGGAGGTCGCGACAAGGGTTTTCTGTGTGGGGCCGAAGGTCGTGGAACAAGACATGAAATCCTCAGGGTGAACGGCAAGGATACGCCCCCCCCCCAAAGTTTTGTCAACCCCACGCCGAACATATTCACGGCAACAACCTGAGGTGGTTCGCGGCGCGCCGCCTCGACGTGCGGGCGACCGGGTGCGCGCGAGGCTCTCGCCGCACCGATGCCCCTACTCGATGTAGCCGAGCCCCCGCAGCTGCTCCAGCATCTGGCCATCCGCCGGCGAGGCGGTGGTTGGCTCGGCGGCCTTCACGCGGTCGCCCCAGTCGTCCACCTGCACGAACTCCATGGCGGCCGCCGCCTCCCAGCTGAAGGCCTCGCTGAGCACCCGGCCCGGCATCTCCCGGGAGACCGGGAGGCCGGCAAGCCAGGCGAGCGTGGGCGCGATGTCCATGGGGCTGGCATGGGTGATCCGCCCGCCCGCCTTCACCCCGGGCCCCGTCATGAACAGGATGCCCTTGGCGGTGCTCCGATGGCAACCCGGCCGCTTCTTCGAGTTCTTGCCCACGGCGTAGGAGCAGGGCTCGGCGCCGTGGTCGCTCATCACGATCACGGTGGTGTCGGGCCCGGCAGCCTCGATGAGCTCGCCCACGAAGCTGTCGGTGTACCGGTAGGTGGCCTCGACGAGGCCCCGGTCGCGCTCGAGCGTGGCCGGCGGGGTGGCGTAGAGCCAGGGCTCCACGAGGTTCCATGCGTAGTGCTGCACCGGGTCGGGCCCGCGGAGGTAGACCATCGTGAGGTCGGCCGGGGCCGAGCGCAGGTGGTCGACCGCGATGCGCTTGTGCGGCTCGTCCAGCGTGTAGAAGGTCTTCAGCCAGGAGTAGGCGGTGCGCTCGTTGTACGGGGCCGCCACCAGCTGCTCCACCTGGGCCGGCGTGAGGCCAGAGCGCGCCGTGAAGTCCGCCAAGGGGAAGGCCTCGGGGGCGATCCAATAGGGGGCCAGCGTGGCGGCGAGCTCGCCGGGGAAGGTGTCCTGCAGGCGGGCCTTCAGCGCCTCGGTGTCGGCGTCGAAGTACTTGCCGGCCATCCAGCCGGCCGCCGCCGGATTGGCGTGATCGCTCAGGATGACGCCGTTTACGGGCTCCGCGGGCCAGCTCGCCCACCAGTTGACCACCTCCACGGTGCGGCCCGCCGCCGTGGCCACGTTCCAGATGGCCGGCACCTTGCGGCTGTTGCTGGTGATGGGCACCTTGCCCACGCCCGCCACCTCCTCCGTGTAGTCCTTCACCCCGTGGTCCTTCGGCCGTCGGCCGGTGGCCACGCTGGTCCACACCACGGGGGAGTCCTGGGACTCCATCGTGTCGAACTCCACCATGGACGCACCCTCCCGGTAGAGGCGCGCGAAGGTGGGCAGCTCGCCCGCCGCCACGAGCGGGCCCATCACCTTCCAGGAGCCTCCGTCCACGCCGATGAGCAGCACCTTCCCGGCGGGGGGCGTCTGCGCCACGGGGGCGGGCCGCGCCTCGAGGATCGTGTACCCATCGGGCGAGTCCGTGCGCAGCGTGAAGGCCTGCTCCAGGCGGCCGGCGCTCGTGCGACGGAAGCGCCAGTCCTCGGGCGGCCCGGCGTGGATGATGTACGCCGCCTTCCGGGCGGTGGCGAGCATCTGGACCCTCGCGAAGTCCATGTCCCGATCGATGCCCTGCAGCGCGTGCTGTTTGAGGCGCCAGCCGATCCGGATCGCGGTCTCCTCGTCCATCAGGACAGCGGTGGTGCCCTTGCCCTCGGTGTGCTGCTTGAGCCACGCCACGAGGCCCACGTGACGATCCGGTTGCGCCGCCAGGTCGCGTGCCACGAGGGCCGACTCCACCATCACGCCCCCACCGCGCGCCACCTGCACGCCGACGGCGACGGCCGCCCCCACGGCGAGGAGCCCCTTCCGGCCGAGCGCGCCCAGCACCATCCACGTGCCCGCACCGAGGCCGAGCGCCATCACCATCCCCGCCGCGTCCGGTACGGCCGCGGCCCGCTCAGCGTCGAACGCCCATTCGACCGAGGGCGTGCCAACCGCCGCGGTCCATCCCATCCAGGTGGCAGCCGCGCCAGCCAGAAGCGCCCCAGACGTCAGCCCCCGGCTCACGCGCCCCGGCCCCCTCACCAATCCCAGCACGCGCCACAACACCACGCCAAGCGCGAGGATCGCGAACGGCGGCGCCGCCAGCGCCAGCAACACCAGCCACACGCCCTCCTCGAAGCCATGGAGGAGCCCGGCTCGCCCACGCCGAACGGCGAGTCGCGCGAGGTAGAGGGTGAGCACGAAGAAGGCGAACCCCACCGTCCCCGCCTGCGCGGCTCCCGCGAGAAAGGAAGGCTCGAAGGCCACCAGCACGGCCGCCACGTGGCCGCCGTGCACGCGGGGGCTCAACGACGGCACGATCGCCCCCGGGCGCATCGCGCGGCCCCCGATCCATGCGGCCACGATGGCGAGCCCGTACAGTCCCAGCGGGAGCCACTGGGCGAGCTCCTGGAAGTCGTGCGTGCGCCCGAGCATGCCCAGAACCCAGGGCCACAGCGGAGGCACGTCGGACGGAGCCGACAACACGATCGCGGGGTTTGCGGCGCCGCTGACCGAGCTCACGAGCCCCTGACCGTCCCGGACGTTGCGGGCGAGCTCCAGCACCCGCCCATCGTCGAGGTTGCGCCAGCGGAGGAACCACGCCGCCCAGCCCCGGGCGCCGAGGGTGGCGACGAGCAGCAGGAAGAGGCCGCCGGCGCCGAAGGGCGGGGCCGGCGACGCGCGGTTGGGGACGGTCATGGCCGGGCGCCGGGGCGGTAGGTGGCAACGAAGTAGATGGCCGCGGGCGGCGGCAGCGGGATGTGCCCGGCCGTGCGGAGCTCGAAGCCGGCGGCCTCGATGCGCGCGGCCACCACGGCAGCGTTGTGGTCGTGGTAGTGCCCGCTGAAGCCCGCGAGCCGGCGCCCGAGGCGGTAGAGCCGGCCCTCGGTCGGGAGGCTCACGAGCAGCACGCCACCGGGGCGCAGCACCCTGAGGAAGAACGCCAGCACCTCCGCCGGGTCTTCGATGTGCTCCAGCACCTCGGCCGCCACCACCACATCCACGCTCGCGTCGGGCACGGCGGCCATCGCCTCCGCCGGCGTCATCAACGACACCCGGGCGAGGTTCTGCTTGTCCTTCCAGTGCCGGGCGGCACCGAGCACGAGGTCGACGCCGATCACCGACCCCGCGCGTTCGAGCGCGGCCTCGAACAGGACCCCGGTGCCGCACCCGAAGTCGAGCACGCACCCCCCTTCGGGGCAGGTCTCGCGCAGGAGCCGGGCCACTACCTCCACCCGCCGCCAGGCCATCCACCGCAGCGCGGGGTTGGGGTGGAGGTAGCTGGGAATGGCCATCTCGTCGCGGTCCGCCTCGCCCAGGCGGGCGGCCATGTCGCGGAGCGTGTCCGGGTCAATTCGCATCGGGGTTTCCGGGGGGCTCGGGCTCCCCGAGCCGCGGGAGGTAACGCCGCGCGAGGTACAGCTGCTGCTCCTGGACGCTCCGCAAACGCGCCACCATCAGCGCGATCTGGCCGAGCCCGAAAACGAGGATGGCCAGCCCGAACAGGTAGGCGCTCACGAACCCGGCCCAGATGTGGGGCGAGAACGCGCCGGTGGACCAGCGGTGCCAGAAGAAGAACGAACCGAAGCCCGCGGAGAGGACGGCGAGCAGGAGCGTGAGGTTGTTGAAGAGCAGGCCGGGCGAGTAGTCGCGGATGAAGCCGAAGATGATGGCCAGCGTGCGCCAGGCGTAGTTCCAGAGGTTGCTCGCCACGCGGCTCTGCCCGAACTCGCGGACCCCGCGCACGGGGATGGGCATCTCCACGAGGCGAAGGCCCTTCTGGGAGAGCACGAGGAAGCTCTCCTGCGTGTAGGTGAACTTGCCGAGGAGCACCAGCCGGAGCATCGCCTCGCGGCCGTAGCAGCGGAAACCGCAGCTCACGTCGGCGAAGCGGCGCCCCACCAGCGCGCTGATGATGCGGGCCATGCCCCAGTTGCCGAGCTTCTTCACCCCCGGCATGTCGGGCACGAGCGCGGGGTCGAGGAAACGCGACGCCGACACGAAGTCGGCCCTCCCCTCAACCACCGGTACGATGAGCTTCGCGATGTCCTCGGGGGCGAACTGCCCGTCGCTGTCGATGTTCACGGCGAGGTCCACCCCCCGCCGGAGCGCCTCGGCGAGCCCCGTTTGCAAGGCCACCCCCACCCCGAGGTTGTGGCCGTGGCTGATCACGTCGGCGCCGGCCGCGCGCGCGATCTGTACGGTCTCGTCGGTGCTGCCGTCGTCGATCACGAGGAGCGACACCTCCGCCACGCCCGAGAGCGAGCGGGGAACCCGCGCGAGCACGGACCCGATGGTGGCCGCTTCGTTGAGCGCCGGCATCATCACGAGTAGACGCAAGGGGCGCGGGGAAGGCATGGGCGCCACCGGGAGAACTGCGGTGGGCTAACCGGTGGCTTCCGGCGCCGCGACCCGCTCCGGGAGCCGAATCGTGAGCGACAGGAGCAGCAGCACGAGCTCCACGGCGGCCAGCAGGAGCCGGTTCGCCACCGCCCACGCGAGCACCACGGGCGGCGCAGCGACATCCGCCAGCGCCGCCACCAGCACGGCCTCGCGCACCCCGAGGCCCGCGGGCGTCACGCTCGACACCTGCCCCACCACGTAGGACACCACGAACCACACCGCGAGGGGGAGGGCGCTCACCGGCGCGGGGTTGTCGAAGAGCCGGGCCGTCAGGGCGAAGCAGAGGCCGAGGAGTCCCCAGCACACCGCGTTGGCCCCCACGAGCGCGAGCTGCGCGCCCACCGGCACCTCCAGGACGAGGCCGGGGAGGCGCGCCGCCAGCGAGGGGAAGCGCCGCGCAGCCCAACGGAGCTCCTGGGGGAACAGCAGCAGCCCCACGAGACACACGACTGCGGCGAGCACCGCCTGCCCCTGCGTGAGCGGCGCATCGGCCGGGAGCGGCACGCCGGCGTACCCGAGCGCGGCGAAGACGGCGGCGCCCGCGAGCAGCAGGCCGCTCTCCCAGACCACGAGCAGCACGCTCGGCGTGGCGCCAATGCCGAAGGCCCGCCCCATTCGCACGCGCTCCGCGATGAGCACGAGCTTTCCCGGGATGTACCGGTAGAGGTACGACACGAACCACAGTCGCGTCCACGCGAGGCCGAACGCCAGCGCCCCCGCGCGCGGGACGAGGCCGAGCGCCACCACGCCGGCCGCCGACACCGAGGAGAGCAGCAGGAGCGCCGCCGCCCCCGCCCCCAGCGCAAGCGCCCACTGGGCCGGCCCGGCCACGAGGCCCGGCATGGGCGTGCTGCCCCAGGCGGCGCGCAGGTGCTCGCCGGCCCAGCCGAGGGCCACGATCGTGGCGCAGAACCGGAGCACCGCGCCCAGGTTCCGCCGCAACCAGGCCATCACGCCGCGGACGTATCGCGACACCGCCGGGTTAGCTCCCGACCGCCGGAGCTGCCTTGCCCTCTCGCGAACTTGCCGACCTCAACGCCCGCCTCGCGGGCTCGCGGCCCACCATCGCGGTGGTCGGTCTGGGCTACGTGGGCCTGCCCCTCTGTGTGGAGTTCGCCTCCTCCGGCGCCGAGGTCCTCGGGCTGGACGTGAGCCCGGCGCTCTGCGCCGCCCTCAACGGCGGTGCCTCCCACGTGGGCGACGTGTCCGCGAGCGCCCTCGCCACCGCCCTCTCCCAGGGTTTCACCGCGACCACCGATGCCACCGTGCTCCGCCGCGCCGATGCCGTCGTCATCTGCGTGCCGACCCCGCTCCGCAAGACCAAGGACCCCGACATCTCCTTCATCGTGGCCGCCGGCCGGGCGGTGAGCGAGAACGCCAGCGAGGGCCAGCTGATCGTGCTGGAGAGCACCACCTACCCGGGCACCACCGAGGAGCTCCTCGTGCCCATGCTCGAGGAGCGCGGGCTGCGCCCCGGCATCGAGGTGGCCGTGGCCTTCTCGCCCGAACGCGTCGATCCCGGCAACCCGCGCTACGGCATCCGCAACACCCCCAAGGTCATCGGCGGCGTCACGCCCGCGTGCACCGCGGCCGCCACGGCGCTCTACGCCCGCGCCTGCGACAGCCTCCACCCCGTGAGCTCGCCGGCCACGGCCGAGATGGTGAAGCTCCTCGAGAACACCTTCCGCATGGTCAACATCGGCCTCGTGAACGAGTTCGCCCTCATCTGCGGACAGCTCGGGGTGAACGTGTGGGAGGTCATCGAGGCGGCGAGCACCAAGCCCTTCGGCTTCATGGCCTTCAAGCCCGGCCCCGGACTCGGCGGCCACTGCATCCCGGTCGACCCGCACTACCTCGCGTGGAAGCTGCGGGCGCACAACTTCACCGCGCGCTTCGTGGAGCTTGCCGACGCCATCAACGGCCGGATGCCCGAGCACGTGGTCGAGGTGGTGAACGAGGTGCTCAACGACGCGCGCCTCCCGCTCAACGGCAGCCGCGTGCTCGCCCTCGGCGTGGCCTACAAGGCCGGCATCGCCGACATGCGCGAATCCCCCGCGCTCGACGTCATCGATCGCCTCCTGGCCCGCAAGGCGAGCGTGTCCTACCACGACCCCTACGTGCCGGCGCTCACCCTCGAAACCAGTGCCCTGCGCAGCGAGCCCCTCACCGCCACCTCGCTGCAGGAGGCCGATGTCGTCGTGGTCCTCACCGACCACGCCGAGTTCGACTGGGACTTCGTCCTTCGCCATGCGCCGCGCATCGTCGATGCCCGCAACGCCACGGCCGAGGCCCGCAGACGTGCGCCGAACCTCGCCGGCCGCGTGCGCACCATCTGAGCGGGCCGCCTACTCCACGAACTCCACGACCGCCGATACTTCCGCCTCCCAGTAGGTGGGGAGCTCATCCCACGGGTTCCGCGGGCGGTCGTCGGTGATGTAGGTCCACCCGATGCCGGCGTCGTGCACGAACTTCAGGGTCTGGCCGAGGTCGGCGCCGGGAGCGTCGTACGCGAGGAACATGAAACGTTCGGGGCCGTAGCTGGCCATCCAGTCCGCCGGCTCGAAGTCGCTGATCAGCGCCAGCCGATCCTCGGCGACCACCAGCACATCGGCCGCATCGAGGTAGGCCGCGCAGGTCACGAGCCCGGGGTTCATCACCACGAGCGCATCCCCGCTCGACACGAGCGCGTCGGCTGCCGCGGCCCGTTCGGCGTACCAGCCGGCGAGCCCCTCGCAGTCCTCGCCCACCTCGTCGAAGAAGATGCCGTCCACGCCGTACCAGGTGGTGTACTGGTTCACGTCGCCGTC
The DNA here is from genome assembly GCA_903885375.1 of uncultured Pseudomonadota bacterium. Lineage (GTDB taxonomy): Bacteria > Myxococcota_A > UBA796 > UBA796 > SXON01 > SXON01. The sequence goes on along the minus strand of CAISIK010000064.1, from coordinate 20,427 downwards.
GATGGCATCGGCCTCGCGGGCGCCGTAGCCGGTGGGCACGTAGCCGAGCACGGTCACGCCGAGGGCGCGGGCCTCCTCCACGGAGGTGAGCCAGGCCTCGTCGATCGTGCTTCCGGGGCCGGAGTCGGGGTTCACGATCACAAAACCGTCGGTGGCCGCGGCGCCCTCCACAAAACCGGTCCACTCGGCCGTGCCGGCGTTGGCGTAGCTGGGGATGCCGAGGCGCAGGGTTCGCACCGGCTCGACCCCGCCCGTGTCGTCGGTGTCGGCGGAGTCGCCCCCGCCGGAGTCCCCGCCCGCGGTGTCGGTGTCGGTGGCCCCGCCGGAGTCGGCATCGGGACCGGTATCGGCGGGCTCGCCGCAGGCCAGCGTGAGGAAGAGCAGCATGATCAGCGACCGAGCGCGGCCAGCGCCGCTTCCAGCGTGGCGAGCTTGGACTCGTCGCCCTCGAGCTCCGCGCGACGGCTTGCCAGGAGCTCCGGCTTGGCCTTGGACACGAAGCCCTCGTTGCCGAGGAGGCCGCGTAGGAAGTCCACCGACTTGCGGGTCTTCGCGATCTGGCCGTCGAGGCGCTCCCGCTCCTTGTCGAGATCGAGCACGCCCGCGAGCGGAATCCAGCCTTCGATGCCCTCCACCACCACCGTGGCGCAGGCCTCGGGCTTCTCGCCGGTGACCACGGTGACCTTCACCAGATCGTCGAGCACGCGGTGGTAGCGGGCGAGGCCGCCGAGCCCCTGCGAAACGAGCTGCAGCGGAATCCGCGGCGAGAGCTCCTTCTCCGCGCGCACGCGGCGCACCGCCACGATCGCCTCCTGCAGGAGCGCCACCTCGGCGAGCGTGTCGTCGGCCGGGGGGAACTCGTCGGGGCGGGGGAACGAGGCCCGCACCACGCTGCCTTCGGCGCCCGGCAGGTTCTGCCAGAGCTCCTCGGCGAGGAAGGGCATGAACGGGTGCAGGAGCCGGGCCACCGCCGAGTACACGGTCCAGAGCGCGTAGCGCGCGCCCGCCTTCCCATCCTCGTCCTCGCCGTAGAGCGCGGCCTTGGAGAACTCGAGGTACCAGTCGCACAGTTCGTACCAGACGAAGCGGTGCACCTCGGCCGCCGCATCGTTGAAGCGGTAGCTGTCGAGCGCAGTGCGCACGTTCGCCACCGCCACGCCCGCACGCGCGAGAATCCACCGGTCCATCGGGCCGAGCGCCGCGGGCGCGGGCTTCTCGTTCACGTGCATGCGCAAGAACCGGAAGCTCTGCCACACCTTGTTCTGGAAGCGCGTCCACATCTCCACGCTCTTGTCGCTCCACGCGAGGTCGCGGCCGAGGCCGGCCAGCGAGGTGAGCGTCATGCGGAAGGCGTCGGTGCCGTGCTTCTCGATGGCCACCAGCGGGTCGACCACGTTGCCCTTGGTCTTCGACATCTTGTCGCCGTTCTCGTCGCGCACGAGCCCGTGGATGTACACGTCGCGGAAGGGCACCGAGCCCATGTTGTGCAGGCCCGCCACCATCATCCGGGCCACCCAGAAGAAGATGATGTCGAACCCCGTGATGAGGACGGCGTTCGGATACCACTTCGCCAGCTCGGGTGTGCGCTCGGGCCAGCCGAGGGTGGAGAAGGGCCACAGCGCCGAGCTGAACCAGGTGTCGAGCACATCCTCGTCCTGCGCGATGTTGGCGCTCCCGCACTTGCCGCAGACGGTCACGTCCACGCGCGACACGGTCGTTTCCCCGCAAGCGGCGCAGTGCCACGCCGGGATGCGGTGGCCCCACCAGAGCTGGCGCGAGATGCACCAGTCCTGGATGTCGCGGAGCCAGGCGAAGTAGGTGTTCTCCCACTGCTTCGGGTGGAAGCGGGTGAAGTCCTGCTGCACGGCGGCGAGCGCCGGCGCCGCCAGCGGCTTCATGCGCACGAACCACTGCGTGCTCACCATCGGCTCCACGACCGCGCCGGAGCGCTGGCTGCGCGGCAGCGTCATCACGTTGAGCCGGCTGCCGCGGCCGAGCCCCATCGCCTCGATGTCGGCCTTGATCTGCTTGCGGGCCTCGAAGCGGTCGAGGCCGGCGTAGGTGCCGCCCTCGCCGTTGACCTTGCCATCCAGCGTGAAGATCGTGATGAGCGGGAGGTTGTGGCGCTTGCCCACCGCATGGTCGTTGAAGTCGTGCGCGGGCGTGACCTTCACGGCACCGCTGCCGAACGCCGGGTCTACGAGAATGGCATCACCCACGATGGGGATTTCGCGCCCGAGGATGGGGTGCCGCACGGTGGTGCCGATGAGGTGCTTGTAGCGGGGGTCATCGGGGTGCACGGCCACCGCGGTGTCGCCCAGCATCGTTTCCGGGCGGGTGGTGGCCACCACGATCTCGCCGCTGCCATCGGAGAGCGGGTAGGCAAAGCTCCACAGCTCGCCCTGCACGTTCTCCTCGGTCTCCACCTCGAGGTCGCTGATGGCGGTCATGCCGACCGGATCCCAGTTGATGAGCCGGGTGGCCCGGTAGATGAGGCCCTCCTCCACGAGCTTCACGAAGTTCTCCCTCACGGCGGCGGAGAGGCCTTCATCCATGGTGAAGCGCTCGCGCGACCAGTCGCAGCTCACGCCGAGGCGCTTGAGCTGGTTCACGATCGTGCCGCCCGACTGCTCCTTCCACTCCCATACGCACGAGAGGAACTTCTCCCGACCCAGCTCGCGCCGGTCCACCCCCTTCGCCCGGAGCTGCTTCTCCACGATCCACTGCGTGGCGATGCCCGCGTGGTCGGTGCCGGGAATCCAGACGGCGTTGAAGCCATCCATGCGCTTGTAGCGGATCAGCACGTCCTGGAGCGTGTTGTTGAGCGCGTGACCCATGTGGAGGCTGCCGGTCACGTTCGGCGGCGGGATCACGATGCAGTAGGGCTCACCCGCCGCGTCGGCGCGGGGGCTGTTCACGCCCGACGCCTCCCAGGCGGAGGCGTAGCGCGCAAAGGCGGCATGCGGATCGTAGAACTGCGGGAGCTCGGGGGCGGGAGGAGTCAAGGCGGCCTCGGAACAGGCCGGGCGGCTATCACGCGCACCCGTCCGCCGCCCCGCCTGGGGAGCCAGAGGCTGCGGGAGCAGCCGGCGAGCCGGCCCGCCCGTTGCCTCCGATCTACCCCTCTCCCCGCTCGATCTCCGCCATGCGCTCGCGGATCGCCTTGCGCGCGATGGCGGGCAGCTCCTCGCGGAGGGCGGCCTCCACGGCCACCTCGATCATCTCGCGGAAGGCGGGCGAGGTGGTCAGCGCCTTGTTGATCACGATCTCCACCACCTCGGGGAGCACCGCGAGAATGGCCCGCTCCATGGCCGGCCCGACCACCTCGGGGTCGACCTGCACGGGCGGCAGGGCCCGCCAATCGCGCGGGAGGAAGCTCGCGCGCCGCTCATCGGCCACGGGCGGCGCGGCCACCGGCACCGGCGCACCCACCAGCCGGGGCGCCGCGGGCCTTGTGGCAGCGGGGCGGGGCGAGGGCTCGCCGAACGCGAAGGGCTCGACCTCGGCCAGCGCTTCAAACGAGGCTGGATCGAGGGTTTCTTCCGCAGATTCGCCCTCACCCTCCGCCAACTCCGGCTGCAGCGGACCCATCGCGCCTTCGAGCGCGCGGCGCACGGCCTCGGAGGTGAAGGGACGAGAGAGCCGGCCCGCCACGCCCGCCTCGGCCGCTCGTTCGCTGTTCACCACGTCGAAGCCGCCGGACACGAGGAATACGGGGGCCTCCGGGTGCCGAGCGTGCACGCTGCGCGTAAGATCGTAGGGGTTGCCGCCGGGCAGGACCACCGCGGTGAAGACCGCGACGACCTCCTCCCGATCGAGGATGACCTCGGCATCCGAGGCGTCGCGCGCCGTGCGGATCGTGAGGCGTGTGCCTACGAGCGCCTGCGCCACGCGCTGGGACGTCTGGGCCAACGGATCGACGACCAATACCACCGACATCGGGATTTCCTGCTCAGCGAACGACGGCGGCGTGAATGACGCGGGTGACCAGCTCGATGCGCTGCCCATCGGCGGTGGTGGTGGTCTCGGAGTTCTGGACCGCCACGAAAAGGTTGGTGACGTCGGGCTCGACCGCCGTGTTCATGAGCGACCACACCCCCTCATCCACCGCGAAGCTGTTGGCCCCGCCGGTGTTGCACGTGACGGAATCCACGAGCTCGCCATCACTCTCCGCCCGGATCTGGATCCACGAGTCCTGCCAGCCTTTCTGCGTCCAGGAAACATCCACCTCGGCGCCGAACGTGAGGCCGGTGTTCACGTCGTAGTTGCTGATGTCCACGTCGTCGAGCGTGCCGGCCGCGGGCGAAACCGCGCCGCTGAAGCTGCCGGCCTCGGAGAGGGCGGTGCCTTCGCCGATGAGGTCCTCCGCGTAGGCGCAGTTCTCGACGGAGCCGTACACGTCGTCGAAGTAGAAGCCATCGGCTTCCTGGGTGAGCGTGCCGTCGAGATCGCCGTTGCTCCAGGTGGGGTTGCCGGCGTCGGGAATGTTCACGCCGCCGCTGCCCGCTCCATCGGGGAACATGTCGAGGCCGCTGCTGCAGCCGGCCGCGGGCAGATCACGCTTCACGAGCTCGTCGGGCGCGTACTCGAGCGACACCTGGTAGCTGTTCACGCCGTTGTAGTAGGAGACGTCCTCACCGGAACGCTCCTCGCACTGCCAGGTGTAGACGTCGGCGTAGAGCCGGGCGTCATCATCGCCACCCTGACCAAGCGCGATTTTCTGCTGGTCGCAGCCAGCAAGCAGGACAAGGGCGAGGGCGAGGCGCAGCATGACGGTCTTCTCCGCCGCGCATCGTAGCAGACCCGCTTGCGGAGCGCCGCCAGCGAAGTAAAACGTGTGTTCGGAACGCCCGTGGGGGGCGTGGCGGAATGGCAGACGCAGGGGATTCAAAATCCCCCGGGTGTATACCCTTGTGGGTTCAAGTCCCACCGCCCCCACCAACCACCCGCACGGGGAGCGTGCGCGGCGCGCCGAGCTCGCGCGCGCCGGGAACCCTCGTCCAGCTGCACACGCCTTCATGGCAGCCGCAGGCGCTGAGCTCGCTGAAGATGGGCAGCACCTCGCAGGTGGTGATGATCTCGCCGGCCCGCGGGCCCGCCACGCAAACCTCGGAGGCGCAGCCGGTGGCCACGCAGTCGCCGTCCGCGCCACACTCGCCCGGGGTTGAGGGGCCTTCGATGCGCGCCTCGGCGACGGCGGAGGGCATGGAAGGCACCGGAGGAGCCGGAGGCGGGACGTCGTCGGCCACGACCTCGACGGGCGAGGGGGGAGAGGGCGGCGCGGGATCGACCGCGGCGGCCACGCAGGCGAGCATCATCCAGAAACCGGGCATGGTGCCCTCCGTGGTTTCCCCGCTAATCGCCCCGAGTGCCCATCGGTACGGGCCGCGCCGGTTAGGCGGCTCCACCCCCGGAAACCCATGTTCACCTTCGACGCCGCCACGGCCGCCCGCATCATCGAGGAAGAGGCGGCGCTCGCCACCCTCCGCGGCTACCCCATCGAGGAGGTCCTCGCCGCCATCGAAGGAACCGAAGGCATCGACGACGAAGAGTCCGCTTTCAACGCGCTGATGTCAGCGATGTACTCCCTCCGCCCGGTCGGCTATCTCTAGCGGGCGTGGCAAGCCGCCGCGAAGCGGGCTAATCGCGGCGCGCGTAAAGGGAGTCATCAAATGGTCACCGTCCTGTCATTCGCCATGCTGGTCGCTTGCGGCGCCGAAGAAGCTCCGAAGCCCGTCGCGCCCCCCGTCGCCGAGAAGCCGGCCGAGCCGCCGCCCCCCCCGCCCGTCGCCGCCCCCGCGCCGGCGCCCACGGGCCCGTACACGGCCACCGAGCTGGCCGCCGCCGCCTACGAGAAGGCCAAGGCCGCCGGCGCCGATGCGCGCCCGAACCCGAAGGCTGGTGATCCGGCCGCGATCGCCGCCGGCAAGGAGCAATACCTCAAGTGCGCCACCTGCCACGGCGCCACCGGCGCGGGCGATGGCATCGCCGGAGCCGCGCTCCCCCAGAAGCCCGCCCAGTTCAACTGGAAGGAGCGCTGGGAAGCCACCCCGATCGGTACGAAGCAGTGGATCGTGATGAACGGCATCGCCAGCACCGCGATGGCCCCCCTCGGCTTGACCGAGGATCAATCGTGGGAAGTCCTCGCGTACATCGACGCCGAGCTCCGCAGCAAGTAGCACCGTCTCCCCCTTGTGAAGCGCCGCCCCCCGGATTAGGGGGGCGGCCCCCACTCCCCCCTCCGTCCCACCGGCTCTCAGGCTGGAGGAAAGATGCGACAGCTCACCCGGGCCACCCTGGCAATCGTGCTCTTCACAGGCGCGGCCGTGGGGATGGCGGGTTTCGCCACGCGCGCCAACGCAGAAGATGACGAAGCTTCGGCGGAGGAGGCCTCCGAGGAGACCTTCACCATCGGAATGAAGAATCTTCTCCCCCCCGAGCTCTTCGACCGGAACCTCGTGGTCACCGTCGGCCAGCCCCTCGATGAAGCCATCGAGCAGCCGATCGCGTTTACCCACGAGCGGCACGTCAAGACCCTCGGCATGGACTGCAACTACTGTCACAGCAACGCGCGCAAGGGCGTGCACGCGGGCGTGCCGGCCACGAGCGTGTGCATGGGCTGCCACGCGCTGGTCGATACGACCGACCGGCCCGAGCTCGTGAAGCTCAAGGAATACTGGGACAAGGGCGAAGTCATCCCCTGGAAGAAGGTCCACGACCTTCCCGACTACGTCTACTTCTCGCACAAGCGGCACGTCGTCGCCGGTCTGGATTGCCAGGAGTGCCATGGCGAAGTGCAGAACATGACGGTGAACGAGCGCGTCGCCCCGCTGAACATGGGCTGGTGCCTCGACTGCCACGCCCAGCACGAGAGCATCACCGAAAACTACGGTACCAAGGCAGAACTTCGGCGCGCTGAGCTGAAGGACTGCTGGACCTGTCACAAGTAGCCGGAGCCACAATGGACGGACTGAACCGCCGCGACTTCCTCAAGGCAGGCGCGGTTGCCACCTCGGCCACCGCGGCGGCCTGCGCCTACGACTACAAGGTGCCTCAGGAAGAGGTGCTCCCCTATGTCGTGAACCCCGAGAACGTGCAGCCGGGGCTCGCCACCTACTACGCCTCGTTGTGCAACGGGTGTGCCACGGCCTGCGGCCTGGTCGCCCGCAACACCGACGGCCGTGTGGTCGGCGTGGAAGGCAATCCCGATCACCCGAGCGGCCCCGGGCTTTGCACCCGCGGCCACTTCGACCTGATCGCGGCCTACGGTCCCGACCGCCTGCCGGGTGCCACCGCCAAGCGCACCACCCTCTCCTGGGCCGATGCCGACAAGCAGATGCTCGATGCGGTCGCCGCCGCGCGCGCCGCCGGGAAGACCGTGGCCTGGCTCGGTCGCTACCGCACGGGCACCGCGAGCGCCCTCCTCGATGTGCTCGCCGAGGGTGGCCTTCGCCGGGTTCACTGGGAAACGCTCGGCGTGGAGCCCCTCCTCGCCGCCGCGCGCATTGCCTTCGGCGTGGATGAGCTCCCCGTCTACGAGCTCGCCGGCGCCCGTACCGTCGTCAGCTTCGGCTTCGACTTCGCCGACTCCGCCTTCGGTTCGATGGCCATGCGGAAGGGCTTCGCCAAGGCCCGCAATCCCGCCTCGGATGGGTTTGCCGCCCGCCTCGTGGCGATCGAGCCCCGCCTCTCCAGCTCCAGCATCGGTTGCGATGACTGGGTGAGCGCCCTCCCCGGCACCGAAACGCAGGTGGCCCTCGCGCTCGCGAAGCTCTGCGCCGCCGCCAACGGCTACTCCGGCGCCGGCGCCTCGCTGCTCTCCGGGGTCGATGTCAACGCGGCCTGCGCCGCCAGCGGCATCGCCGAGGCGCGCCTCACCGAGCTCGCGGCCATGCTCACCGCGGCCCCCTCCGTGGTTCTCCCCGGCGGCCCCTCCACGCAGGGCGCCGACGCCACCGCGCTCGCGGTCGCCACGCTCCTCTGCAACATGGTGCTCGGCGCCGTCGGCACGGCGGTGCAGTTCGGCCGCGGGTTCCGTCCCGGCCAGGTGAACTCGTTCGCCGACGTGAAGTCGCTCGTCGCGGATGCGGCGGCCGGCAAGATCGGCGTGCTGTTCCTCGATGGCATTGATGCCATCCACGCGCTCCCCGCCGCGATCGGCGCAGCTGATGCGCTCGCCAAGGTCGACCTCGTGGTGCAGTTCGCCGACGAGGCGAACGACTCCACCGGCGAGAACACCCTCGTCCTCCCCACCGGCTCGGGCCTCGAGCAGTGGTCGGATGCGAGCGTGGAATCCAGCCTGCACGTGCTCGGTCAGCCCAGCATGGTCCCGCTGCACGACAGCCGGGGCCTGGGCGATACGCTGCTCACCCTCGCGAAGGCATGGGCTCCCGCGGCTCCTCCGGTGGAGGCGGTGGTTGCCCCCTTGGAAGGCTCCACGGATGCCACCCCCGCGGCAGACTCCACGGCCACGGTCGCCCCGGTGGCCGCGCCCGCGCCGGTCTCCACCGCCAGCCTCGTGGCGTCGGCGGCCAACTTCGGCGAGCTCGTCAAGGCCCGCTGGACCGCGCTCCTGATGCCCGCGGGCGCCAACGCCGCCGCGTGGTGGCAGGAAGTGCAGACCATCGGCCTCGTGGCCTCCCCCCCCGCCCTCGCGGCCGTGTCGTGGGTGGCCGCGTCGCTCCCCGAAGGCACCAACTCCGGCAGCGGCGATCGCGCGCTGGTCCTCTTCGCCTCCCACCTCGGTGATGGCCGCTGGGCCAACGTACCCTGGGCGCAGGAGCTCCCCGATCCGGTCAGCACCTACTTCTGGAACACCTGGATCGAGATCAACCCCCGCACGGCCGAGTCGCTCGGCCTCGGTGAGAAGGACCTCGTGAAGGTGGAGACCGACCACGGCAGCGTGACCGTGGGCTGGTTCGGCGCGCCGACCGTCCGCGAGGACACCGTGGCGCTCCGGATGGGCAACGGCAAGACCACCGGCAAGTACGCCAAGGGCCGCGGCGCCAACGCCTTCGCCCTGCTCGGCGGCGAAGTCGACCCGGCCTCCGGTGCGCTCAACCTGACCTCCCGCGTGCGAATCACCCGGACGCAGGGCGACAGCGGTCTCCACGCGCTGTGCGGCAGCATGAACCAGGACGGCCGCACCATCGCCGCCCGGGTGAACGCCGCCGATGCGGTGGCGAACGTCGAGGGTGAAGCCCAGTCGATCGTGCCCATCCACCACCTCCCCACCGACCCGCGCGTCGAGGCGGCCGGCCCGGTGGACATGTTCCCCGAGCCCCAGCACCCCACCTACCGCTTCTCGATGGTCATCGACACCAACGCCTGCAATGGCTGCGGTGCCTGCCAGATTGCCTGCGCGGTGGAGAACAACACCCCGTTTGTGGGTCCGGACCAGCTCCGCAAGGGCCGCACGATGAGCTGGATCCGCATGGACCGGTTCTTCGAAGGCGATGAGAACAGCCCCGACGTGCGCTACCTGCCGGCCATCTGCCAGCACTGCGCGCACGCTCCGTGCGAGGGTGTGTGCCCGGTGCTCGCCACCTACCACAACCTCGATGGCCTCAACGCCATGATCTACAACCGGTGCGTGGGCACCCGGTACTGCGCCAACAACTGTCCGTACACCGCCCGCCGCTTCAACTACCACACGTGGGAGTGGCCGCAGAGCTACCACCTCATGCTCAACCCGGAGCTCTCCACGCGAGAGATGGGCGTGATGGAGAAGTGCACGTTCTGCGTGCAGCGCGTGCGCTCCGTGAAGGACAACTGGCGTGATGCCGCCTTCGCAGAGCGCGAGCCCGGCAAGCCGGTGAGCATGGACAAGCATCGCGTGCCCGATGCCGCGCTGCAGCGCCTCACGGCCTGCGCCGCGGCCTGCCCCTCCGAAGCCATCAACTTCGGCAACTGGAACGACACCGACTCCACGGTTCGCCAGCTCGGCACCAGCCCGCGCGCCTACACGCTGCTCGGCGAGCTCAACACCAAGCCCGGTGTTCGCTACATGGCGAAGGTCAGCCACCACGCGCCGGCCTTCAGCCACGGCGGCGGGCACGGCGGCGGCCACGAGGAAGGCCACGGCGATTCCCACACCCCCACCGAAGCCCCCGGCGGCCACGGTGGACCCGATGAAGCACCCGCGCACGGCCACGGCGCCGAGCACAAGGAGGGCTGATGTCCAACAAGCTCACCTACGCCCAGGTAAACCGCGACATCATGCGGCCGCTGTTCACGCCTACGATGGCGTGGCACGGCCTGATGGCGCTGGCGCTCCTTGGGCTCGCAATCGGCGGCGTCTGCTGGGGAATCCAGCTCGTGTGGGGTCTCGGCGTGGCCGGGTACCACCCCCCGGTGTTCTGGGGCGTGTACATCACCACGTTCGTGTTCTGGGTCGGTATCGGCCACGCAGGCACGCTGATCAGCGCCATCCTCTTCCTCACGCGCAGCCGCTGGCGCACCGGCATCTACCGGGCGGCCGAGGCGATGACAATCTTCGCGGTCATGACCGCGGCGCTCTTCCCGGCCATCCACGTCGGGCGCGCATGGCAGGCCTACTGGCTCTTCCCCTACCCGAACCAGCGCCAGCTCTGGCAGAACTTCAAGTCGCCCCTGATGTGGGACGTCTTCGCGGTGAGCACCTACTTCACCGTCTCCACGGTGTTCTTCTTCATCGGCCTCGTGCCCGACATCGCGGCCGTCCGGGACAACACCCGCGGCTACACGCAGAAGCTGTACGCCGCGATGGCGCTCGGCTGGCACGGCACCGACCGGCAGTGGCGCCACTACATGGCCGCCTACGGCTTCTTCGCCGCGCTTGCCACGCCGCTCGTGCTCTCCGTGCACAGCGTCGTGTCCTGGGACTTCGCGATGGCCGACACCCCCGGCTGGCACAGCACCCTGTTCCCCCCCTACTTCGTGGCCGGCGCCATCTTCTCCGGCTGCGCGATGGTCATCACGCTGATGCTCCCGCTCCAGCGGGTGTTCAAGCTCGATGCCTACATCCACATCTGGCACTTCGAGCACCTCGCGAAGCTGTGCATGTTCACGGGCGGCATCCTCACCTACTCGTACGGCTGCGAGTACTTCATCGCCTGGTACTCGGACAACCCCTACGAGTGGGGAACCTTCGTGGACCGCGTGGTGGGCAAGTACTGGTGGGTCTTCGGGACCATGGTGCTCTGCAACTGCACCATCCCGCTGCTCTGGTGGTTCAAGAGGGTGCGCACGTCGTTCGCGGGGCTCTTCATCGTGAGCATCGTGATCAACATCGGGATGTGGTTCGAACGCTACAACATCATCGCGAGCTCGCTCGCCCACAGCTTCGACCCGGCGGCCTGGGTGTACTACACCCCGACCTACATCGAAATGGGCATCCTCGTGGGCTCTTTCGCGTGGTTCTTCACCTGGTTCCTCCTCTTCGTGAAGATCATGCCCAGCGTGGCCATCGCCGAGATCAAAGAAACGCTCCGTCCGCCGCTCAAGCACGATGAGGAGGCTGCCGCCAAATGAGCTCTTCCCACGCCATGGGCGCCTCGGGCGCTACGGTGAAGGCCGTCTACAAGCACCTGGACTGCCTGCTTCAGGGCATCCACGACCTGCAGCACGCCGGCCTCAAGGACTTCACGGTCCTCAGCCCCATCCCCCGCCACGAGATCGACGAGATGCTCTACAAGGGTGAGCCGAGCCCCGTGCGGTGGTTCACCCTCGCGGGCGGCATCCTCGGCGGCACGATGATCTTCTCCCTGGCGTCGCTCACGCACGCCAACTGGCCGATGATCATCCCCGGTGGCAAGCCGCTGGTGTCCATTCCGCCGTTCCTCGTGGTCACCTTCGAAGGCACCATCCTCTGGGCCTCGATGTTCACGCTCACCGGCCTGCTCAAGTTCTGCGGCCTTCCCGCCATGAACCTGCATCCCGCGATGAAGGACCCCCGCTTCACGAACGACTGCTTCGGCATCGTGTTCGAGCGCAGCGGCAACCGGCTGGACGAGATCGTTCACATCCTCGAATCGTCCGGCGCCACCGAGGTGACCCATGGGTGAGTGGAAGAACCGTTCGCGATGGCTCACCCTCGGCGCGGTCTTCGTGGCCGGCGCGGCGTGGGCCTCCCCGTGGGACATCGACATGATCGATGCCATCATGTTCAAGGGCTACGAGTGGCGCATGAAGCCGCAGCCGGCCGCGGTGTCCGCGCGGGTGTCCTCCACTCGCCCGCACTCCCGGGCCGATGGCTACTACCAGAACTCCACGGTGCCGGAAGTGAACCGCCTCGATGCGGTGGCCACCAACGCCCTGGTGAACCCCTACGCCAACGACCCAAACCACCTCGCGGTGGGCGAGCGCATGTTCCAGGTGAATTGCGCGCCCTGTCACGGCGTGAACGGCGCCGGCTATGGCCCTGTCACCACGAACGACGCCGCCAAGGGCATCCGCCGCTTCCCGATGGTCGCGCCGATGCTGAGCGGCAGCTCGAGCCGCACCGGCACGCTGAGTGACGGCTACCTGTACGCCACGATCCGCAACGGCGGCAACGGCAGCGCGGGCGCCTCGGCCACCCGCACCTCCGTCGAAGCGGCAATCGGCGCCGGCATGCCGGCGTACGGCCCGCTCCTGACCGACGCCGAGCGCTGGGCCGTCGTCGCCTACATGCGCACCCTCCCCAACGCGGCCTACACCCCGCCCGCCCCGGAAGTGCCGAAATGAGCACCGTCGACGTCCTCGCCGCTACCCGACGCACCGTCGGTCCCGGTCCTGACTGCTCCGCCACCATCGCGGGCACTCCGCGCACGGTGCCCGCCGGCGTGAAGACCTTCGGCATGATCGGCGTGCCGATCGGCCTCGCCGCGCTCGCCTATGGCCTCTCCACCGAACACAACCGTACCCTCGGCGTGCTGCTCGTTTGCATCGTGTACTTCATGGGCGTGTCCCAGGGTGCCCTGATGTTCACGGTCATCCAGACCATCACCCTCGGGCGCTGGGGCCGGCCGTTCAAGCGCATCGCGGAATCGTTCTGGTTCTTCATGCCGGTGAACTACGCGCTGTACATCCTCTTCCTGGCCCTCGGCGGCCTGGAGATCTTCCCCTGGATGCACGAGGAGATGCCGCCCCACAAGGCCGTCTGGCTCCAGCCCGCCTTCTTCGTGGCGCGCAACCTCGGGATGCTCGGCCTCCTGATGGTGCTCGACTTCGTGTTCATCCGCAACTCGATGCGCGCCGACATGGGCGTGGCCGCCGAGACCCTCGGCACCCGCACCCCCGCCTTCTGGTCGAACTTCACGGCCGGCTGGCGCGGCAAGGCCGCCGAGGTCGAGGACACCTACCAGAAGAACATCCGCCTCGCGCCGGTGATCGTGCTTCTGTACGCCGTGTTCTTCAGCTTCTTCGCCGTCGACAACATCATGTCCCTCGCGCCGCACTGGTTCGCGAACATGTTCCCCGCTTGGCACTTCGTCTCGAACGTGTGGCTGGCGCTGAACTGGACCGTGATCGTGGCCGTGTTTGCCGCCGACTGGCTCAAGATCAGCCACCTGATCACGCCGAAGCACTTCCACGACATCGGGAAGCTCATCTTCGCGCTGTGCATCTTCTGGACGTACAACTTCTTCGCGCACCTGCTGCCCATCTGGTACGGCAACATGCCCGAAGAGACCTGGTACCTGATCCTGCGCATGTACATCGAGCCCTGGGCCAGCCTCTCGAAGGTGGTCATCTCGATGTGCTTCTTCATCCCCTTCACCGTGCTCCTGAGCCGTGGCATCAAGAAGACGCCCCGCTCCCTGGTGGCGGTGTCGATGGTGATCGCGACCGGCGTGTTCCTCGAGCGTTTCGACCTCATCATGCCCCAGGTGTGGACCAAGCCGAGCCTGCCCATCCATCTCGTCGAGCTGGGTGTGGTCATCGGCTTCGTGGCCGCCTTCCTCACGGTGGTGTTCAACGTCCTGGCCCGCGTGCCGGCGGTCGTGGTGAGCGACCCCTTCATGCACGAACACCCGGACGACGTGCACGTTCACGTCGGCAAGGGTCACGGCCACGGGCACGCCCACTAGGCGATGATGGTGGTCACGCGCGAGGACCTGCTGCGGCACTGCCTCCCGGTTGCGGAGGTGGTTGCCCGCGTAGGCACCGGGTCGCCCGACACGCTCGTGGCGGCGCTGAACCAGCTCGATACCGCCGCCCTCGAGGCCACTGCCCTCGCGGCCCACGCGGCCGGGTGGCTCACGCCGAAAGAAGCCGGCGGCGTGAAGTTCGGTCGCCTCACCCGCGCCGATGCCGCCAGCCATGGCCTGAGCATCGACGTGGTGGACATGGATGGCCCCGCGGCGGGCGCCCACACGCACCCCCGCGGCGAGGTGGAGCTCTGCATCGACCTCGCGGGCGAGCCCCGCTTCGACGGCAAGCGCGAGCGCTTCATCGCCTACCCGCCGGGCAGTCAGCACGTCCCCACCGTCAGCGGCGGCCGCATGCTCATCCTGTACTTCCTGCCAGGCGGCGAGATCGTCTTCGACTAGGCCGCCCCCTCAGGGGGAGAGGGCCGCAGCGCCCGTGGGCAGGCCGGATGCATCGATGCCGAGCGTGGCCACCTGGATGATCTCCAGCGCGTCGGCGCCGGGCTCGGTGGCGCTGGCGAGGCCGGGGAGCGCCTGGTTGCTCGCCCAGTCGCCGCCGCTGTTCACCAGCACCACGGAGACGGCCACGGTCGTTCCGGCCGCGGGGATGCCGAGCGGGAAGAGGCTGGTCCAAGGCAGCAGGGTTTCGAGCCCGCCCTCGGTGAGCCCGGTGGCGCCTGCATCGGTGGCGGCGGCGCCCTCGGCGATGTTGCCGTCGTCGTAGTTGCTGATCGCGATCAACCACGAGAAGTTGCCCGGGTCGCCGATGTCGCCGTCAAAACCGCGAAGGCCCGCCTCGCTGGACAGCTTCTCCAGGCCAATCTCCTCGGCGCCGACCGCCCCGAACGCGGCATCGAACCCGACCCCCGAGGCCGACACGAGCAGGGAGGCGGTGGTGAGCGTGGAGTCGAGCGTGTCGAGCGTGTCCGACACCGTGAGGTCGGCGCCGAGGCCGGTGGCGCTGCCGTAGTCGAGGTCGACGAGCACGAGCACGGCGTTGTCGCCGCGCTCGAAGACGCCATCCACGCCCACCCGGAGCCCGTCGGCATCGCTGGTGAGGCGCAGCCCGTCGAGCTGGTTGTAGGCGGCGCCGTAGGTGGTGCCCCAGGCCTGCGTGGTCACCTGCGAGCCGAGGTCGCCCGTGTAACCATCCACGAGCAGGGTCTCCGTGGGGCTCGTGACCGACGCCGCCTGGTCGATCGCCGCGGCCATCACCGCGTGGGCCCACACCTGGTCGAGGCGCTGGCCATCGAGCGCGGTGGTGAGGCTGCCGCTGGCGTACACCGGCACATCCGCGTTGGTGTGCTCGCCCCAGCGCCACGTGCTGCTGGGGATGGTGCCCGCCGGAGTGGTGCCGGTGATGGCCAGACCGCCGCACTCATGGTCGGCGGTGACGAGCATCGTCACGTCGCGGGAACTGGTGCTCGCCCAGTCGATGCCCACGGCCACGGCATCGTCGAAGCTGAGCACCTCGTCGTAGACCGAGGTCTCGTCGGACGAGTGGCTCGCGTGGTCGATCCGGGCGCCCTCCACCACGAGGAAGAAGCCGTCGGGCGCGTCGTCGAGGTAGTCGATGGCGTACTCGGTCATCTCCTCCAGCGTGGGCTGGTCGGCCGAGTAGCCCTCCACCACGAAGGGGAACGTGGTGCTGGCGAAGGCGCCGAAGAGCGGCCGGCCGTCGTTGACCGCCCGCATCATGTCGCCGCGGGTGGTGACGATCTGCGCGGACATCGACCCGAAGAGCGGGCTGAAGTCGCTCAGGCCGCCGCCCAGCGAGAGGTCGGGCAGGTTGGTGGTCCAGGCCGAGGCGATCGCCGAGTAGTCGCTGCGGTTCTCCTCGTGCACGAGGAAGGCCGAGGGCGTGGCGCCCGTGAGCCGGTCGGTGCTGACGATGCCGACGGCGTAGCCGGCGGCCTGCGCGCGCTCGATCAGGTTGGGCACCGAGAGGGCATCCCGATCCACGCCC
Source organism: uncultured Pseudomonadota bacterium (assembly GCA_903885375.1). Taxonomy (GTDB): domain Bacteria; phylum Myxococcota_A; class UBA796; order UBA796; family SXON01; genus SXON01. The sequence goes on along the minus strand of CAISIK010000064.1, from coordinate 4,353 downwards.
AGGCGCTCGTTGTAGGTCTTGGTGCCGGTGGCCAGCGCCGTGCCCGCCGCCGCCGAATCGGTGACGCCCGACAGCGAGGCAGTGCGGAAGCGCCCCTGGACCGGCAGCGTTTCCATCACGAGCGAGCCGCTCGACCCATTGGCATACATCCCGCCGCCGGCCACGTGCACAAACCCCATGCCGTCGCCGATGTAGAAGATGATGCCGGGACCCAGGGGACCGCCGGTGTCGCCGGTGTCGCCCGTCTCGCCCGCCTCGCCGGTGTCCCCGCTGTCGCCCGTGTGGCCCGTCCCGCCGGACTCGCCGGTCTCCCCACCGGCCGAGGAGTCGTTCGTATCCGCGCCGGTTCCGCCGCCGGTGTCGGGGTTTCCGGTGTCGGGCGAGCCGGTGTCGAAGGGATCGCGCACCGAAGAGTCCACGCTCGAATCACACGCGCAGAGCGCCAGCAGGAGGGACGTAGAGACAAGGCGCATGGGAATCCCCGCGAGGCGCAGCAGTCTACCCCGCCCTCAGCTCCGCGCGCTCACCCACAGCCACACACTCTCGGTGGCATCCACCGGCAATGGCTCCTCGGGAACCGTCCAGCCCTCCGTGCCCGAAACCTCGACCTCGCGGAAGCCTGCGCCGCGCACCAGCGCGACGAGCTCCGCCGGAGTGAAGGCGCGGAGCGACTGCACCGGCGGCTCCACCCTCCGGCCCCCGACGAAGCAGATCGTGCGCTCGTCGACCCGGCCGGCCACCGCATCGAAGCGCACGTTCTGCACCACCTCGACGCCATCTGCCCACGAGCCCGGAGCCACGTACTGGGTGCCGGCCTTGGCCGCCCACCAGTAGGGGTTGGGCGTTTGCATCACGAGCGAACCGCCCGGCCGGACCTGCTGCGCCGCCGCCGCGAGCACCGCCTGATGATCGGCGTCGCTCGCGAACAGCCCGAACGAGCCACCCAGCAGCAGCACGCCATCGTATACGCCGCTGTTGGGGAGCCAGCGCATGTCACCCGGCATCCAGTTGGGGCCGCGCTCGCCGGGAAACAGTCGGTTCCACCGCTCGCGGGCCAGGCGCAAGACACGCGGACTGAGGTCGACCCCGCTCACGTTGTGCCCGCGCTGGCTGAGCGCGCCCGCCTGCCGCCCGAGGCCACAGCCCACATCAAGCAGGCGCGCGCCGGCGCCGAAACCCGCGAGGCGCTCCACGAACTCGGCCTCGGCATCGTGGTCGCTCACGCCGAGCAGCGCGGGATCGACGCCCGCGAGCTCCTCGTAACGAAGGGCCCACCAGGGGGTGTCGGAGGGGGGTGCGTGGACCATGACGGGCCGCTATGTAGCACGCCAGGCGGGTGCGGCATGCTGTTGGAGTCGAGGCTGAAGGGTGGGCTCCTACTGCTCATCGACTGTGAAAACGCGGGCGGGGTCGACAAGAACGCCGCCGGCTCCAACGCCCACCCCGACGAGGTGCTGGAGAGCGTCGTCACCATCGTGCAGACCGCCGCCGAGACGCTCGGGGCCGGCCTCTCCCTCCGCGGCACGCCCGCGCCGGTCTCGATGGAGGTGGAGTTCGGCGTTCGGGTGGATGCCAACGCCACCGTGGCCCTCGCCCGTCAGCCCGATCAGGCCCACTTCCGCGTGCGCCTGCGCTGGGACGGCTGAGCGCTCAGCGCCCATCCAGCGGCGCAAGCGTTGCCATCGCCGCCGCGAGGGTGCCTTCGCCCGGCTGCCACACGCCGTACTCGATCTCCACACGCGTGAAGGGCCAGGGGACGAGGAAGCGGTCCCAGCTCCGGACCCGCCAACCCCGCGCCCGCACCCGCCCGTACACGACCGGCAGTCCTTCGGAGACGGCCAGCCGCTCCGCCCCGGGCTTCACGCTCCCTGCCGGCCCGCGCGGACCATCCACCGCGAGCGCCGGGCGCCCGCCCTCCCGGAGCGCCAGCAGGCAGCCCATCAGCGCCTCCTGCCCGCCCCGCGAGGAGGACCCACGCACCACGGCGTAGCCGAAGCGGCGGAGCACCCCGGCCACGATCTCGCCATCCCGCGACTGGCTCGCCATCGCCACCATCCCCATGTGGCGGTGCAGCACGATCATCGGGAGTTGATCCCCATGCCAGAGGGCCACCACGCACGCGCCGCGCACCGGCCAAGGAGGCCGACGCACCCGCCACGTTGCAGCGAGCATGCGGATCGTGGTGCACAACAGCCAGGCGAGCACCTCCACAGCGTAGCCGGTTGCCCCGCGCCGACGGGTTAGCGAGTCGCATGTTGCGCCTGCTTCTCCCTCTCCTCCTCCTCGCCGGTGGCTGTTCCACGGCTCACGGCATCCGGCCCATCGGGAAGGGCGCGGTGTCCGTCGACGCCTCGCTCGGCGGGCCAATCACCGAGGTCTTCGGCCTGCCGATCCCGTTGCCGCTCACCACGGTGGGGGCCACGGTCGGCGCAACCGACACCACCGACGTTCACGCGGCTGTCCACCCCACCGCCGCAGCGATGTTCGGAATCGGCGCTGGCGAGGTGGGCGTGTCGCAGCAGTTCCTCGCCCCCAAAGGGGCCCGTCCGCGTCTCTCAGCCGATCTCACGCTGCTCGGCGCCGCCGGCGATGTCGACCCCGACACCGCCCCCAAGGGCGGCTTCCGCTTCTTCTTCCAGCCCACGGCCCTCGCGGGTTGGGACTATGGCAAGGCGGGCCAGCACACCGTGTACACCGGCTTCACGGCCTTCTGCGAGGCCGCCGACCCGCTCGCGGCCGTGGGCGGCGTGGTGCTCGGCAACCGGTTCGGCTTCGGCCGCAGCCACCTCGACCTCGAACTGAAGTGGCTCAACCCCTGGGATGATGGCGAGCCCGTCGTTCCCGAGTTCGCCGCGCCCAGCCAGATGGGCGCGGTCTCCCTGCAGTTCGGCTACGGATTCCGCTTCGGGGGTGCCCAGTGAGCTTTGTCCTCCTCCTCGCAGGCTGCTACCGCCTCGATGGCTTCTTCTTCAACCCCGAGGTGGTCGACGCCTACGAGCTCGGCGGCGACGTGATCCCGGCCTCCTGCCAGCAGCTGGTCACCTTCGAAGGTGAAGAGGGCACGCTCTATGGCGCCTGGGCCCACCGGCCGGCCGAGCCCACCGCCGAGTGCGAGCCGGGCGAGCTCAACGAAGCGGCCCAGCCGGTCATCTTCTTCCACGGCAACGCCGACAACATCGACAGCTACTGGGAATACTCCGAGTTCCTGTGGTCGGCCGGCTACGAGGTGCTCCAGTTCGACTACCGCGGCTACGGTCGTTCGTGGGGCGAGCCGAGCTTCGACGGGGTGATCGCCGACGGCCGGGTGGCGATCGACTACGCAAGCGAGGTGTCCGGCCGCGCGCCGGACGAGCTCGTGTTCATCGGCCTCTCGCTGGGCGGGTTCGTGTCGGTGCACAACCTCCAGGACACGCCCCCCGGCGTGCTCGTCACCATGGACATGTTCGCCAACACCCAGAAGATGCTCGACGACGGCACCACGCTCGACCTGCCCTCGGGCTGGTTCTTCGAGGAGAACTTCGACAACCTCGGCGTGCTCCGCGACATGCCCGCCGACATCCCGCTGCTCGTGCTCCACGGCGACCATGACACCTACATCCAGCCCGAGCACGCGCAGCTCGTGTACGCGGCCGCCGGAGCCACCGAGAAGGAGCTCCAGCTCATCGAAGGCGCCGACCACGCCGAGTCGATCACCGTGGCGCCAAAGCTGCTGAGCGACAGCCTCGTCGGGTGGATCGACCCGCACCTCGCCGCCGAGTGAGCGAGGCCGGCGCCTCGATCGGTCGGTGGCGGCTGAGGGAACGCCTCCCCGCCCCCGCGGGGTTCACCGTCTGGTCGCTCTTCGATGACGATGCCAACGAGCTGGTGACGCCCAACGCGCACCTGCGCCTGCGCGCCGGCGCGGGTCGGGCGTGGGCGGCCGCGCGGGCCGAACGGCTCGCCCGCTCCGCCGTGTCGCTGCCCGAAACGGACTGGGTGGAGGCGGAGGGCTGGCCGGGCTGGGTGCGCCCCCGGGCCACACCGCTCGTGCTGGAGGCGCTGAACGCCGAGGAGCGCCGCGGGCTCGCGGGCTGGCTGGCCGCGGCGGGAGTGAACCTCGCGACGGCCCGCGTCGAGGACCTCGTCGTCACGGCCAGCGGCGAGGTGCGCTACGCGCCCCTCGGGCTGGCGGAGCACACCCTCGCCGCCGCGTCGCCCTCACCATCGGCGGGCCGCACCCTCGCCACCGCGCTCGGCCCGCCCGGCCCGCCGACTCCCCTCACCCTCGCGCCTGCCGCGGCCGACTCCCCGGCGCCTCTGGCGCCGGCGTCGGCCGCGGCGGGCGGCTCCTCGCTCCTGCGGCTCCCGCCCGCG
>CAISIK010000063.1 GCA_903885375.1 uncultured Pseudomonadota bacterium | reverse complement strand
GTCGAGCGCTACTGGCTGGCGAGCCTCGCGCGTTCCCCGTTCTGGCCTGCGCTCCGGTTCACCACCTGGGCGTTCTTCGCGGTCGCCATCTTCGTTTCGGTGCGAATGAGCGCCACCGAGTTCATCTACTTCCAGTTCTGAAGCCGCGACAGCGGGTCGGGAGTTCGAGCGCCACGCCATCCACCCCTCCTCTCGCCGCTGCGGAGCGCGAGGGGCGGGCGGAGTTGCTCAAGCGAGGCTTCGTGGGTCGCAAGCGTATGCGCCTGCGAATCGTCGTGGCGGGCACCCCCGCGGCGTTGACCATCGCCGCAGCCTGTTGCGCTCCACGGGGCCGAATGGGGTCTACGCCCGCCGGGTGGGCCTGTCTCCGTGCCGGTCCTTTTTCCGCTCCCCACAGCGCATCGAGGATGTGGGAATCGAACGGAACAAGCCGGGTCGCCATCGCGACCTGATGTTGTCCTGCTTCGCCGCCGCCGTGGCGTTGATGGCCTCCGCCTGGTTTTCCCGGGCGGGCGTCCTGGCCCTGGGGGCCCTTGATGAGTGCGGGCCGGGGTGCGAGGCCCGGAGGCCCCCGCCCCACGCAGGCAGCCGGTCGCGGGGCCTCGCCCACTCTCCCCTGGACCCGCCTCATCGGCTGTTACACTGAGTCCCCCCACGGCTTCCCATGCTCGCACGTCTGCTCCCCTTCCTCGTGCTCCTCGGGTGCGAGACCCCCCCGGGCGGCAAGGACACGGCCCCCTGCGAGGACACCGCCAACTGCGCCGGTGTGCTGGACGAGGGGAACAACGGGGACGACGAGGACGGTGACGGCTACACACCCAGCGAAAATGACTGCGACGAGGGCGACTCCGCGGTGAACCCCGACGGCGTGGAGCGCTGCGACGGCATCGACAACAACTGCGACGGCGTCGTCGACGAGGGTGTGTCCACCCTGTACTACCTCGACGCCGATGGCGACGGCTTCGGCGATGACGCCACCGCGCAAGGCTTCTGCGAGCCGCCGGAGGGCCACACCACGGTCGCCGGGGACTGCAACGACGCCGACCCCGCCTTCTACCCCGACGCTCCCGAACCCTGCGCCGAGGACGTCGACTACAACTGCGACGGCGAGATCGCCTTCGCCGACGACGACGCCGACGGCTGGGCGGCGTGCGAGGATTGCGACGACCTCGACCCGCTGGTTTCGCCCGACGGCACGGAAGTCTGCAACGGGTTGGACGACGACTGCGACGGCGAGACCGACCCGAGCTCCTCCTTCGATGTCCTACCCTTCTACCTCGACAATGACGCCGACGGTTATGGCGACGCTGACAGCGTCTCCTCCGCCTGCGCCGCGCCTCCCGGCTACGTGGCCGACGCCACCGACTGCAACGACGCGCGCACCGACATCAACCCCGGCGCCACCGAACTGTGCGACCTCCTCGACGAGGACGAGGACTGCGACGCGCTCTCCGACGACGCCGACGACAGCGTGGACGCCGCCACCTTCACCACCTGGTACGCCGACGGCGACACCGACGGCTACGGGCAGGACGCCGTCACCGTGCTCCAGTGCGACGCCCCGGGCGGCTACAGCGCCGCCGGCGGCGACTGCAACGACGCCTCGACGGCCTTCTACCCGGGCGCCCCCGAGGCCGACTGCTCCGATCCAAGCGACTACAACTGCGACGGCAGTGTGGCCTACACCGACCTCGACGGCGACGGCTGGGCCGCCTGTGTCGAGTGCGACGACAGCAACGGCGCGGTGAACCCCGCCGCGACAGAGTTGTGCAACGGCTTGGACGACGACTGCGACGGCGTCACCGACCCCGACTCGGCCACCGACGCCGGCGCCTGGTACGCCGACATCGATGGCGACAGCTACGGCGACCCCGCCACCGTCCTCGACAGCTGCGCCGCGCCCGCCGGCTACGTGGCCGATGCCACCGACTGCGACGATACGCTCGCCACCGTCTTCCCCGGCGCGACCGAGTTCTGCAACGGCGTGGACGACGACTGCGACGGCGTGACGGACCCGACCACCTCGGTCGACGCCAGCACCTGGTACGCGGACACCGACGGCGACAGCTACGGGGACCCCGCAAACACGACCCCGGCCTGCACCCTGCCCGCCGGCTACACGACGGACAGCACCGACTGCGACGACAGCACCTCGGCGGTCAATCCGGCCGCCCTCGAGCTGTGCAACGGCATCGACGACGATTGCGACGGGGTCGTCGACCCGCCCTCCTCCTCCGACGTGCTCACCTGGTACGCCGACGCCGACGGCGACACCTACGGCGACGCCGCCTCCTGGGCGCTGTCCTGCGACCAGCCCGCCGGCTACGGCGCCGACGCCAGCGACTGCAACGACACCCGCACCGACATCAACCCCGGCGCCACCGAGATCTGCGACGCGCTCAACGAGGACGAGGACTGCGACGGCCTCGTTGAGGACGCCGACCCCAGCGTCGACCCGGGCACCGAGGGCATCTGGTACATCGACAACGACGGCGACACCTACGGCGACCCCTCCGTTTCCTGGATGGGTTGCGAGCAGCCGGGCGGCTACGTCGTCGACAACAGCGACTGCGACGACACGCGCAGCGGCGTCCACCCCGCCGCGAGCGAGTACTGCGACGCGCTCGACGACGACGAGGACTGCGACGGCCTCGCCGACGACGACGACCCCAGCGTGTCCTCCGCCACCTTCGACACCTGGTACGTCGACGGGGACGGCGACGGCTACGGCGGCACCACCACCCTCGACGCCTGCGACATCCCCTCCGGCTACATCGCCGCCGACGGCGATTGCGACGACACCGACGGTGCCATCTCGCCGGCCGCCGCGGAGGTGTGCGACGGCGTGGACAACGACTGCGACGGCACCATCGACGACTCGTCGTGCACCTGCCTCGTCGACTTCGATGCCGCCTACGCGGCCTACGGGAGCTCCGCAAACCCGACGCGCTACTATGGCGCCTACGGGCTCACCTTCACGATGGCCCGCGGCTACGGCCTCATCGGCGGAGACGCCTACGGCGACCCCGGAAACTGGTCCGAAGCCGGCTCGATCCCCGACCCGGCGTGGGGCCACTGGGATTTTGCCTCCGACATCAACACCCTCAGCTTCTCCTCCCCCGTGACCAACGTGGCCTTCGACCTGCAGCGCACGGCGGCCGGCAACGTCACGGTGTCCGTCACGAGCTACCTGTCCGGTGCGTTGGTCGCGACCACGTCGGTGTCCCTCACCAGCGGGAGCCCGGTGCAGACCGTGTACCTGGCCGGCAGCATCGACGAGGTGAGGACCACCATCACCGGTTCCAGCTTCGCCTACTCGATGGACAACCTCGAGTACGACTCCGCCATGGCCTGCCCGCCCTGATTTCGCCGCCGAGGTGACTTGATCGATCTTCGGGAACGTGTGATCAGGTCGAGAACCCGGAGTCGGAGCGAGCAAGCCGCTGTCCCTGGACCTGCGTGAACGAGTTGTCCGGGCGTACCGCGGGGCGGTCGCACCCAGCTGGCGGTCAGTCCCGCGACCATCAGCCGGGCGATCGCCGTGCTGGGCTGGACACGAAAAAAAGTGCCTCGTCGCCAGCGAGCGCGACGCCCCGCGTATCCGCGAACTTCATCAGAAGTGGCGGGAATGGCAGGAGAAGGTAGATCCAGCCCGGCTGGTATTCATCGACGAGAGCGGTTCGACCATCCGCATGACGTGGACCCACGCGAGGGCGCCACGCGGAGCACGGACGTCCGAGGCCGTGCCTCGGAACCGCGGCTCGGCCAACATCCTCGGCGCCCTCACCACGAACGGGCTGGAGGCGACGATGACGATCGAGGGGGGAACCGACGGCGACGTCATTTGTGCCTACCTGGATGAAGTCCTCGGAGGCATCCTCCGCCGGGGGGGACCTGGTGGTCATGGACAACGCGGGCGCCCACAAGGACCCGCGAGTGGTGCGGATCCTTCTGAAATACGGCGCCAAGCCTGTTTACCTTCCGCCCTACTCCCCCGAGCTGAATCCGAGCGAGCTCGCCTGGTTGAAGGTGAAGGACCTTCTCCGGGCCGCCAAGGCCAGGACGATCGACCAGCTCAACGTGGCAATCAACTCCGCAACACGAGCGCGATGAGGTCGCAATGGAGGCGGGCCACGTCGAGGGAGAAGGCGTCGAGCGTGGAGTTGCCAGCGGCATCCTCCATGGCCGCGGTCATCACCTCGAAGTCGCGCACGCTGTCGGCG
>CAISIK010000062.1 GCA_903885375.1 uncultured Pseudomonadota bacterium | reverse complement strand
CCGCCTCGGCCCCCGCCTCGGCCTCGGCCCGCTCGGCACGCCGCCACGCCTCCCACGCGGGCTGGTGCACCTCGGCGGCATCCGCGCGCGCGAGCCGATCGACATCGCCCTGTCGCGCTTCGAGCGCGCCGCGGGCGCGCTCCTCGGCTTCCGTGGCGGCGCGCACCGCCGCCTCGTGCGCCGTGCGCGCCTCCAGGTAGCGCCGGTGCTCCGCGAGGCGCTGCACCTCCGCCGCGCGAGCCCCCTGCGCCGCTTCGGCATCGGACACGGCCAGCCGCAGCGCGGCCTCCCCCTCGGGCGTGAGCTCCGACCAGACGCCGAGCAACGCCTTCGCCTGCGCCACCTCGGCCTCGCGCGCGGCCTTCAGGGTGTGCACCTTCATGCCGATGGCGGCGTACTGCTCCTGCCGCGTGATGCGCTCGAGCTGCTTCGCCCGCTCCTCCCGGTCGGCCCGGAGGAAGGCGGCGAAGTCGTTCTGGGCGAGCAGGGCGGCCCGACGGAACTCGGTGGCGTTGATCCCCACGAGCTCTTCGATCTTGTCCTTGTGCTCTCCCTTGGTGCGCACGAGCGGCAGCTCCTCGCCCACGGCGAAGAGCTCGGGCTTCGGCTCGTTCAGGGAGCCATCGCGCTTCTTCTTCACCCGCCACACCGAGCGGTACGACCGCCCGTCGGTGGCGATGAACTCGCAGGCCGCGTGGGCCTCGGACTGGCCCCGCCGCACGATGGCGACGGGCTTGCCGGCATCGTAGCCCTGGCCCAGGTCAAGGGACTTCTGCTGGGCGGCGCGCGGCAGCTCGCCGAACAGGGCGAGGAGCACGGCATCGAGCAACGTGCTCTTGCCGGCGCCGGTGCGGCCCACGATGGCGAAGACGGAGACCTCGCCGAGCACCCCGCTGTTGAGCTGAAGGTCGAACTCGCGGTAGGAGGCCAGGTTGTGACCCTCGATGCGGGTGATTTTCATGCTCCCTCCTCGGCGACGGCGGCCACGGCCTCGTTGAACGCAGCAAGCACCTCGGCGGGTAGGGGCTCCTCGGGGAAGCGGCGCCCCCACTCATCCTCAAAGACCTCCCGGGGCGTGAGCTCATCGAGGCGAGCGGCCGGTTGGCCGGCCGCCACCGTGCGCTCGGTGTTCAGCTCCACGTGGAGGCACCGGAAGTCGCGGCCAACCGCGGCCTCCTCGATCTCCCGCTTGTGCACGGCGGTGGCGCCGGGCGCGAGGCGGATCTGCACCAGCGGGAGCCCCACCGCCCCGGGCTGGACGAGCGGGCGCATCGTGACCCGCTGGTGGGCCGCCGCGGGCGGGAGCAGCGCCTCGGCCTCGTGGCGGTGCGGCCAGCTCTCCACCGCTACGCTTCGGGGGATGACCACGGGCTCCACGCGGGCGGACGCCCGGGCCCCGGGCTCGGGCACGAGGTCGACCAGCAGCACCCGGTGCACGTAGTCGCGCTCGGAGAAGGAAAGCGGGAGCGGCGAGCCGGAGTACGCCACGCGCGGGCCGGGCTCCTGGCCGAGATGAAGGTGCCCGAGGGCGGTGTACGCCACATCCTCCGGGAACACGGCCACGGGCACGTGCTCCACCCCACCCGCCATCATCCGCTCGGAATCGCCGCTGCGCCGGCCCGCCCGCGCGCCGACCGCAAACAGGTGCCCCATCAGCAGGAGCGCCGCTTCGGGGGGAGCCATCGCCCGCATGGTGGCACACACGCGCGCATAGACCGCCTCGATCTCCTCGACGGCGAGCGCCCCGAGGAAGGGCACCGCGCCCACCACCGCCCGGATGGTGCCCTCGGCATCGCAGAGCGGCACCACGCAGTCGGCCACCTCCACCGCGCCCGCCTCGCCGCGTTGGAGGCCCCCCACCGTGTGTACGCTCAGCGAACGCAGGAGCTCGGCGGAGGCATCGATGCGCGCCGCACTGTCGTGGTTGCCGCCGATGGCCACGATGCGCACGCCGGGCCGGCGCGCGATCACCGTGGCGAGCCAGCCATACCACTGGGCCAGGGCGCGGGAAGGCGGGTTCGCGGTGTCGAAGATGTCGCCCGCCACGAGCACGACATCGACCTCGCGGGCCACTACCGTTTCGGTGAGCCAACCGAGGAAGGCGGCGTGTTCGGCTTCGCGAGGGTGGTCCCGCAGGGACACCCCGAGGTGCCAGTCGGAGGTGTGGAGGATTCGCATCCCCGCCCGGTATGCCGCCGGCCTGCCAGAAAATGGCTGGTGCCGATCATTTCGGGGGCGTGAACGGGATGTCCATCCAGCGACCCGCCGTCTTGCAGGCGCCCGGCTCGCCGTCGCCGTCGATCACCACGCGCAGGGTGGATTCGTCCACCACCCAGGCGCCCTCGGCCGAGGTGGGAACCGCGGCCTCGAGCCGCACGGGCGCCGCGCCCAGGCTGGCCAGCCACCAGAGGCCGAAGGGCTGGGCGCTGTCCGCTGGGGCGCCGGACACCACGAGCACCCCGCCCCGGTACGGTGTGAGCTCGCGCACGCCGGCGCCACCGAGGTCGATCGGCACCCTGCGGGTGATCCGACCCGCAGTCGCGCCGGTGTCCACCACGAGGAGCCAGGCCTGCGGGCCGGCGAGCGGGGCGCGCAGGCCGAGCACCAGCTCCCCGCCGAGCCCCACCGCGCCCTCCACGTTCACCTCGTCGGCCCCCGGGAAGCCCGCGAGGTCGAGCGCAAACACCCGCCCGTCGGCGAGGAGGATGCGGTGGCGGTCGGGCTTGGGCTTGCCGTTCCGGTTCGCGCTGTGGCTCCCCACCACCACGAGCGCATCGCCGAGGAGCGCGAGCGCCTCGACGTCCTCCACGGGGGTGGAAAGGGGCGGCCGGTCGAGAAGCGCCATGTCCTCCCCGAGGCGGAAGAGCCCGTTCTCGTCTTCGTTGTCGCCCACGACCCACCCGGCCGCGGTGTGCACCAGGGCCGAGGGCTCGCAGGACAGCGGGAGGGCGCCACCCGCGGCGACCTCGCGCGACGCGGGCGCGGCCGCAGGAACGGGCACTGCGGCGGGCGGCGCCGACTCCGGCGTTCGCCCGCACGCGCAGCCGATCAGAAGGAGGAGGACCATCCCACCATGCCGCCCCCGGGCGCGGGCGCCACGAAGGGAGTGGCCTCGCCGTCGATCACCAGCAGGAGCAGGCCGGCCCCGGCGAGCAGACCGCCCGCGCCGAAGGCGCCGATCATCAGGTTGTTCTTCGGGCCGAACTCCTCGTAGTAGTAGGCGTCGGCCGCCTCCATGAGCTTCACAGCCTGATCGCCCGTGGCCGCATCGGCCGCGGCGTACTTGGCCTCGGAGATCGTGAAGGACTCGGCCGCGAGGGAGTAGGCGTAGTAGCCGCCGCCGCCGCCCACCACCGCGCCGAGGCCGAGCAGCACGCCACCGCCCACCCGGAGGCCGGTCTTCGAGGGCTTGGCGGGCTCGACCGCATCGAGATCTGCTGCCACCGGCTTCTTCTCCGCGGGCTGGTCCTTCGCCGCGGCCGCGGCCGCCTTCTCCGACCAGCTCTTCACGGGAGCGAGCTCCTGGTCGGGCTCCTCCTCCTCTTCCTCCTCGGGCTTCTCCGCTACCAGGACCGGCGCGGTCACCTCTTCCTCGGCCTCGTCGGCCTCCTCCTTCCCGCCCGCGCGCCGCGCGCCTTCTTGGAGCGCGGTGCGCCCGGCACCGCCCACGGCCACCACCGAACCCGGGGAATCGCCTCGCCCGAGCTCCATCCGGAAAACGAGGTTGTTGCCACCCTCCACCCACACGGGCGCGGACAGGTCGTTGAAGCCCTTTCCGTTGGCGGCGAGGGTGTGCATGCCCTCATAGACGGTGGGGAGCGCCGCGGCGTCCTGGCCCACCTGCACGCCGTCGAACAGGATGATGGCCGTGCGCGGCGAAACCGACACCTCCACGCTGCTGGTGCCGAGGCGCTCGAGCTCCACGGGCAGCTCCAGCGTTTGCCCGCCGATGAGCTCCAGCGAGTAGCTCGCGGGGGAGTAGCCCTTCAGCGAGGCCGTGATCTCGTAGGTGCCGCAAGGCAGCCCCACCGGCACGTTGGGGCTGAGGGTGACCTTGCCGCCGTTGACGTCGACCACGGCCTGGGCGGGCTTCACCGCCACCGTGAGCGTAGCGAGCTGCTCCTCCGCGCGAACGTTCACCCGGCTCCCGACGCCAGCGGCGACCTCGGCCATGGCGCTGCCGGCGCGGCAACTGTCCCCCACCTGGATCATGGCGCTGCCCGGCGCGACGCCCGTGATGGTGGCGGGCGTCTTCTTGCCGGTGTCCACGCCGTTCACGACGATGGACAACCCCCGGACGTTGGAGGTGACTTCGAGGTCCTCCGCGAACGCGGCAGAAAAGAAGAGGAGGTGGGTAAGCATTCGGGCCGGCCCCTACAACGTCCGACGAGCTTCGGCCACTCCGCTCGCGTGATCGAACCGCCCATTTTCGTTCGGGACGCCCTCAGCGCCGCCCGACAAAAACCGTTCGACCCGAGAACGTGGTCTCCTCCGAGGGGTCGGCCTCCACGGCGAGCACATCCACCACGAGCGCGGTGGCGTCGTCCTGCCCGCCCCGCCGGTTCACCTCGGCGATGATGGAGGTGGCCGCCCGCTGGGTGTTGCCCGCCTCGTTCCACCAGGCATCGAGGAGCTCATCGGGCTGAATGACCTCGGTCACGCCGTCGCTCACGATCAGGAACAGGTCGCCCACGAAGAGGGGCTCCTGCCAGACCTGCATGACGTCGGCGATCTGGGGGCCCATGCCCACGTAGGCGCCGAGGCTCCGGCCGCCGCGGTGGTTCTGGGTGAGGCGGCGGCAGTCGCCGTGGCGGATGCGGTAGAGCTGCGAATCGCCCACGTGCACCACCGTGGCCATGCCGTACGCGAGCCAGAGGAGCGAAACGGTGCAGGCGGCCTGCCCGTGACCGAGCCCGCGGAGCTCCCAGTCCACCTCGCTGACGAGCTGCGTGAGGCTCTCCACCCGCGGTGCCGCGAACCGGTCGAAGAAGGTGTCCACGCGGGAGCACATGAGCTCGGCGGCGTACCGGCCGCGCCGGGAGGTGCTCACGCCGTCGGCCACCACGAAGAGCGCGCCCTTCCGGATGGCAGCCACCGCGAGGTGGTTCGCGTCGAGGATGCGGTACTGGTCTTCGTTCTCGGCGTGCCTTGGACCGGTGCGGGATGCGGCGGACCCGGTGGCATACGGGAGCGTCGGGCTGTGGCTCACGCGCGACGACGCCGGAGGGCGGCGAGCGCACCGACAGCAGCGAGCGCGCCCGGAAGGGCCGAGGAGGCAGGCGAGCTCTCGCACCCGCAGCCGGAGGTGCTCTCCACGATGGTGGTGGTCACCTCCTGGCCGCCATCCGCCTCGATGCCCGTGCCGCTCAGGAGCACGCGGATGTCGGGGTAGCCGGGGTCGTTGCTGGTCAGCACCAGCTCCGCAGAGGCCGCGCCCAGCTCGCCCGGCGCGAAGGTGACCACGAGCCCGTCGGAGGTGCCGGGCGCAGCGTTGAACTGGGTGGGGAAGACGGTGAAGGCGGTGCTGCCTTCGATCGAGGCGGTGCCCTGCAGCGCGAGGTTGCCCACGTTCTCGATGGGGATGTTGACCGTGCGGAGCTGGGTGAGCTCGACCTCGCCGAGGTCCTCGGCGTCGGAGCCGGGCTGGAGCACCGGCATCGGGAACGTGAACGAGACCTGCTCGAAGTCCTGCTCGAAGGAGTCGGTCACGAGCTCGAGCGGGTACTCGAAGGACACGAGGGGGATCGTGCCGAGGAAGGGCGCCGTCACCGACACCTGCGGATCGAAGACCAGCGCGATGGTGCCGTCATAGAGCCCGCGGAACACGGTATCGACGATGAAGTCGGCGCCCTGCTCGGGCGTGATCACCACCGGCTCGTTCTCCTCGGTGATGACGCCCTCGTTGGCCAGCCACTGCACGCCTTCGAAGCCTACCGTGATGGTCGGGGTCATGTCGGCGGTGAAGTCGAGGCTCACCCCGGCGAAGATCTCGTAGCTGTAGTTGATGAGCTGGGTGCTGTCGGTGGTGTCCTCGATCTCCACCCGCGGCTGGGCCGAGCCCTCGAGCACGAAGGGGTCGAAGATGGCGCGGCCATCCATCGCGAGGCTGCGGTGGTCGATCTCGAAGGAGCCCGACGGCCCCCCGTACGACGACAGGTCGATCACCACGGAAGTGATGGCATCGAGCGAGGCATCCAGCTCGAAGTAGCCCTTGCGCGCCTCGCCTTCGGCGGCGAACGTGACATCGTCGGGCCAGCTGAGGTTCGCCTCGCCCTCCATGCGCACGTCGGTGCCGCCCTTGGTGCCCAGCGTGAACTGCACGCCGACCGGGCTGCCGCTGGGAATGATCCCGCTGTCGAACGCGATGTTCTCGAACACCGGCGCCGAGTCCTCGAGCAGGACGGGCTGCGTTTCCGACTCGTAGGCCCAAGCCGAAGCCGCGAGCAGCACAATGGTGGGGGTCATGGCCGGCGAGGTTACCGGATGGAACAGGACTTGGCTACTCCTCCGGGACTTTCCACACCGTTGCGTGCGCTGCCCGCAACGGCTCCCCGCACAGCGGGGTGAGGAGCGCGGTGGTGCGGGGGTCGATGTTGGGCTCCCGATGGGTCACGAGCACACCCGCAAAGCCGCGCGCGTGCAGGTCGGCGAGGTCCGCTTTCAGCTGCTCCGGCGTTGGCACCGCGACCCCGGGCCGGGCGAGGTTCCCGAGCGCGTGGATGGGGCGGCTTCGCAGCCAGGCGGTGCCCTCGGGCGCCCAGCCATCGAGCCGCTCGATCGGCACGCCCTGCGAGGGCAGGCCCGACGCGATCTGCGCCGCCACGGCGAGCGTGCGGGTCTCCTCGTTGCTCTCGGCCGCAAGCGCGAGGTCGGCGACCGGCCCGGTCACGCCGAGCTCCGCGAGCGCGGCCTGATCCAGCCCCCGCATGTCGGGGAGGGTGGTGAGCCGGCGGGGCCACACGGCGAGGTCGTGGAGCGCCACATCCACCAGCGCGAGGGGCACGAGCCAGGCGAGCCAACGCCAGCGAAGCGCGAGACCGCCGAGCACGGAGAGCCCGAGCGCCGCCAGCGCGAGGAAACGCGCGGGGAAGTGGATGGGCTCGGCGTGCTCCACCAGCGCCTGGTTCAGCCACGCGAGCGGCAACCGCAAGGCATGCCCGCCCACGAGCACGCGCTCCTCCCCGAGCCACAGCACGCTGCCGAGCGCGAGCACCACCCCGGTGCCCGCGACCGCCACCCACGGGTAGGCCCGCCGCGGCGAGGCGACCATCCCGCACCCGGCGAGCAGGAGCACGAGGAGGCCCAGGTAGCGGCCACCGCCGTACGCCCGCTCCTGCCGCGCCTCCGCCTCCGCGTCGGGGGAGCGCCAGCGCACGAGGTCGTCGAGATGGGCCGCCTCCACGCGGTAGTCGAGCAGCACCTCCCCGCGGGCGCCGAGCACCGGCCGCGCCTGGCCGGAGCCGAAGCTGGAGGAGAACGCCGACACCACCGGCAGCACCACCGCCAGCGAGAGCGAAGCCGCCACCACGTAGCCCCCGAGGAGCTTCCGGCTGGGCCTCAGCGTGACGAGCGCCCACACCGACACGGCCACGGCGAGGAAAAGCCCATGGTAGAAGCAGGACAGCGCCGCGCCCGCGAGCACCAGCGCCAGCGTGAGGAACCAGCGGGCGGTGCGGAGCTGGTGCGCCCGCACGAGGCAGCCGAGACCGAGCGGCAGCCACCAGGCCTCACGAAGCTCGCCCACGCCCACGTGCAGCGTGAACGCCACGAACGAACTCCCCTCGAACAAGGCGGCACAAGCGAGCGCCCCGCGCTCCGTTCCCGCCGTCAGGCGGCCCAGCCACCCCGCACACACACCGGCGAGCGTGAGGTGCAGCACCGCCAGCACGTTCGACACCAGCACCGGCTCCCGCGGCAGGAAGAACGCGACGAGCCCGTTGAGGGGCTCGATCGGAAAGAGGTTCATCCCATCCGGGAAGTTCACCAACGTGGTGTGGATGCCGCCGCCGGCCGCGAGCTGCGCGCGCATCCACCAGAGCGTCCACAGGTGCTTGATGGTGTCGGACTCGGGCGAGCCCACCGCCGCTGTGCCCGGATGCAGCAGCACCGGCCAGCACGCGAGGAGCGCGAGGGCGAGCGACTGCAGGAGGAGGACGACGCGGTGGCTCACAGCCCCCCCAGGCTAAACCGGAGCGGGGAATGGGGCGATGCGCGGAGGCCCGGCAGCCCGGGTTCCACGGGCGCCGCCGCGCATCGCGGCGCGATCAGGCGCGGGTGGCGAGGTACACGAGCACCCCCGTTTCGAGCGTGCCCTGCACCACCGAGGCCGCCCCGAGGCGGAGCGCGGCGAAGCACACAAGCTCCATCGCCCCGCTCTGGTCCAGCGAGAACGACGGCTCCACGAACGGCGCCTCCTCCGCCGCCGGCCGGTCCAGCAACCACTCGAAGCGGCGCTGACCGGGGTGCCAGGTGGCGAGCGCCATGGCGGGCACGCGACGCCCCCCATCGTCGAGGCGCCCATCCACGAGCGCCCACTCCGACCGCGCCACCGAGAAGTTCGCCCGCATCGCATCGAGGCGCGGCGCCCAGCCCGCCAGCGCGCGGAGGTAGGCGGGGTCTTCGCACGGGTGCGCCGCTCCGGTGGGCACCGGCAGGTCGGTGGGGCGGAGCGCTGCGGCGTCCTCCTCCATGCGGAGGCTGAGGTCGAGCGGCCCCTCCTCGTGGCGCACGACGCCGATCGCCAGCTCCGTGAACTGCGCCGCGGGCGGCAACGACCGACGGAACCGCGTGAGGGTGCTCTCGAGCGCGGGCGCACCCGCGATCCACGCCGCCCCCGACGGCGGGCCGCCCCCCTTCGGCAGCGGCACGCTGTCGACCGCGCCGAGCTTCACGCGCCCCTCCCGCACCTCCGCGCGCGCCACAAAGCGGCGCAAGCCGAACGGCCCGCACGCGGCCTCGACCGCCGCCGACACCCCCGCCGACTCCAACGCGGTGCCGAGGCGGCGGAAGAAGGCCGCCGGGTCCTCTCCGGCGTGGCGGTCGAACCAGCTCATCCGCTCGTCGTAGCCTCGGGCAACCGGAAGCACCACCGCGGGCCGAGGATGGCCACGTGCACGAGCACGGGCGTGCCCTGCGCGCCGCCGTAGATCGTGTCGCCGTCGAGCGGCAGCCCCGCGAACGCCGCGTGGGCGCGGACCTGGTGACGAACCCCGGTACGGATTTCCGCCTCCCACCACGGCGGGGCCAGCCGCCGCAGGCGCGTGTACGCCGGCAGCCAGTGGCCGCGGTGCCGCTCCCGCGCCCACCGCTGCACCACCACGCGGTCCGCGCGGCGGGCGTGGTTGGCGATCGGGGCGATCACCTCCCGCTCCTCGAAGTCCACCACGCCGGCGCTCCGGAAGCGGTAGAACTTGCGGAGCGTCGGCCACTCCGCCCGCACCGCCGCGAGCGCGTCGAGGGAGCGGGCCACCACCACGAACCCGCTCGTGAGCGTGTCGAGCCGATGCGCGATGCCGCCTGCGAAGCCCGCCGGGAACTCCCCCTCACCCGCGAGCCCCGCGGCCGTGAGACGAGCCAACAACGAGTCGCCCTCGGGGTTGGCGTGCGGCGGGAAGCAGGGCAGGCCCGGGGGCTTGGCCACGAATCGCAGGTCCGCCGTTTCGCCGAGGAGCACGCCGCAGCCTAACGCAAGGCCCTCCGCGGAGGCGCCGCGATGCGCGGCGACGCCCGCCCGGCCGCGCGGACGGGATCCGCGCATCGCCCCTCCTCAACTCTTCCGCTTGAACCTTGCCGACTGCGTGGAGCTGCCGCGCAACGGGTCGGGGGGGCCGATACCGCTGAAGGCCACGGTGTAGCCGTTCCGCGCCGCCACGCCTTCCGCCCAGGTCTGGAACTTCGCCCGGTCCCACTCGAACCGATGGCCGGGATGACGGCGTTCCCCCGGCCGCATCCCGTGGAGCACGTTGTACTCCTGGTTCGGTGTGGTCACCCACACCTCGCGGGGGCGCATCTGGACGAAGAGCGCGCGCTCCACCCGGGAGAGGCGGTCGGGCTCCACGTGCTCGATGGTCTCGAGCAGCACGGCGGCGTCGAAGCCGGAGAGCCCCGGATGCGACTCCGCGTAGGAGCCGCTGCGGACCTCCACGCGCGCGCCGGGGGTCGGAAAGCCGAGGCCGAGGGCGTTGCGGGCCTCCTCGCGGGCCGCCGCGTCGATCTCGAGCCCGATGATCCGGGTGAACTGCGGATCGGGCGCGAGGCGCATCAGCAGCTCGCCGGTGCCGCACCCGAGATCGAGGAGCGTGCGCGCACCGCTGGCCCGCACCTCCGCCGCCACCGTGGCGAGGCGCTCCTCGTGAAGCTCCGTGGGCATGCCGCGCCGGAGCGCAGCCTACATCGTGCTGGCGGTGAAGTGACCGGTGGCGTTGACCGCGGCCACGAGGGCCTCGACCTTGACCTTGCCGGCGTCGTAGCCGACCTCGGCCACGCCCGTTTCTACGTTGATGCTCGCCACCGTGCCGCCGGCACCCGCGAGCGCGGTCTTCACCTTCTCGGAGCAGGCGCCGCACGTCATGCCGGTGACCTTGAGCTTGGCCACCGTGCTGCCGACCGGGAGGGCGACGGTTTCGGTGGCAGCGGGCATGCTGCAGCCCGCCTCGTTGCAGGGCTTCCCATCGCACGCGAAGGCGGGGGTGAGCAGAACGAAGAGAACGCTGAGCATGGAAGCCTCGTGGTTGACCCGACGGTAGCACGGGGTCCGGGTAGCGGCGAGTCACGAAGCGTCGCGGTCGGCGGCCCCAGCCGCTTCGCGATTCCGGGCCTCCCGCGGGCGGGAGGCGCGCGTTATGCCCGGCGCCTCGGGGCGTAGCTCAGCCTGGTAGAGCGCTTGGTTTGGGACCAAGAAGTCGCAAGTTCGAATCCTGTCGCCCCGACCATTGACCTGAGGGCCCGTTGCAGTGATGAACTTCTACGGGCCTTCTTCAGTTTTGGCTCGACGAGCTATCGAACTCGCTCCTGCCACTCCACCGGGTCGCGTGAGGTGTGGAACACGGCCACGACCTCAACGTGCTCGGGCTCAGCGAGGTAGATGAGCGCGTACGGGAACCGGCGGATCAACTTGCGGCGGGCATCGCCGCGTATCTTCGCGCGCCCCAGCGGGGACCTGCCGATCGCGGCGATCCCGACATCGACGCAGGCCCGGAACTCGTCGCCCAGGCCTTCCCGCTTCTGCTCGTACCAGCCCCACGCCTCCGTCAACTCCTCCAGCGCCGCAGGGCGCAGCCTGACCGGTAGCATCAGCGGCGACGCCGCATCTGCTCCCGCGCGACCTCCCACGGAATCGACGTCTCGGGATGTGCCCGGTAATCCGCCACGCGGCGGTCAATCTCGGCAGCCTGCGCTGGGGTGAGGGGAGCGTGCTCGGCCTCAGGGGCGATCCTGTCCCACAGGTCCTGAACGTATAGGATGCGCTCCGCGGGGGTCATGTGGTCGAAGGAGGGTTCCATGCGGTCATTGTAGTCCCCGCGGCCGGGAGCCGCCACGGCCTGCACCCCGCTGGAGCAATAGTGGAGCGCCGTCATGACGTTCCCCTACATTCCGCTCACCGTCGATCGGTTCCTCAACGTCCGCTCAGACGCCAAGTACGGCCGCTACCTCGACGCAACGGAGGTGACTCACTGGATTTCGGGCCTTCCCGGGGTCACCCGCAGCGGGTCGAACAGGTTTTCCGGGTCCGTGGGAGGCGCTCCTCTGCAGCTGATCGTCGTTCAATGCGACGCGCGGGGCAACTGGGCGGGGGGGGGGACGACGGGGCGCCAGTCAACCTCATCGAGTTGCGCTGTGACGACGCGGATGACACCCTACGTGAGGGCTACGAAGCGCTCGCCGTCGTGATCGCGAGTCACTTCGGATGGGAGGTCGCGGATAACCGGGAGGGTACCGTGTTGTGGCGGGCAGGCTGAGCGGCTCGTCTCGCGCGACGCACGGCGGGCTTCGGACTGAACTGCCCCTCAAAGGCTAGCATCTTCTCGCTCCCCCAGCCCTTCGGGTCCAGCTCATAGAAGTTCGATAACCATTCGGCCACCCCGACCATACAGAATGACACGGCAGAACGCCCGCTTTCGGCCTACGCGGAGGCGGGCGTTCGAGCCACTATCCGCCGCGAATTTACGTTGTTATCGTTCGAATCCCGTCACCCGTCCGGGTCGGACCACGCCCATGCGGCCGGACTCCAGACGCCGCGCCGCCCGGCAAGCACCGGGTCCACGAACGACCGCACCGCGCCGACGAGCTGAGTGAGATCAGCCCAGTCCAGCCCCTCCTCCGACGCCATGCGCGTGTACACGGGCGCCCAGCCCTCCGGCGGGTCGGAGAACGCCGAGGGTACGGGGTGCGTCCCGCGGTTGGCGAAGGTCGCCTCGATGGCAGCGACCAGCTCCGTCGCCTCAATCGCGGCACTCCCGGCCAGCAGCGCGATGTCCGGCAGGTCCTTCACGCGGGAGTTCGGGCGCGGCCGGGGGAGCGTATAGGCGTGGAGCTTCTCGGCAATGTGGGTGGGGACCGGGTACGCGGCGAATCGCGGCCGCGGGACGCCGACAAAGGCGAGCACGTCGCTCCCCTCGATCTCGACCGGATGACCCACAAGTGGTTCGGCGATGGCGATGTCGACGCCGAAGGCGGAGCCATAGGCGCGTCCCGCGAGGCGGGGCTCGGCACGGAAGCGCTGGCCCTCGTAGAGCAGGCCGTCGGCCTCGATTGTCGGGTGGGTCGCGTCGGCGCGCACCTCGAACGAGAGAAAGTCCAGGAGATCGTACCTTCCTGCCGTTTGTAGCCGGTTGAGGATTTCGTTCGCGCGTCCGTTGAGCCTCAGGTCGACGTCCTTGGTGGCGCGGGCCCGCTCCAGCCGAAGCTCCATCACCATCCCGCCCTTGAGGACGGCGGAGTCGAAGGCCGCGAACACCCGCGCCAGGAACCGCTCCATGACCACCAGCTGGCGAACCCGGTTGATGGATCGGCCATCGCGCTGGGCGCGCTCTCGGAGCCGAGCCTCGAGCGCCTCCTTGAACGCGAGGGGGGATGCGTAGGTCCGGATCATCCGTCGACTCCGAGCTCACGCACCTCGGCCCGTCCGAACAGGCCCCGTGCGATCCCGTCCCGGGCGGCCTGGGCGAGGATATCCGGCGGGAGGTGCTCGTCCATGCAGTCGCGAAGGGTCCGCAGCGGAGTGGTGACGGGAACGGCCCCGCTCCATCCGCGTTCCTCCGCGGGGACATCCGCGAAGTGGGTCCGAACGCCGCCCGGAACCATCAGGCGGCGCCTCCTCCAGGTTGCGGGCACGGTCATGTGCAGGTGGGCGGGCAGGGCATCCGAGAGATTGTGAAGGGCGAGCGCCGTATCGTGGCTGAACACGCCTGCCTGGTCGCTCCAGAGCCAGGCGACGACGAGATCCTCATGCTCCCCCGCCGGGAACTCGACGAGTCGGTACACGCCCCGCCGCACCCGCGTGAACCGGCCTGCCTTGACATGGTGATCGAGGAGCGGGCGCGAGTAGCCGACGGATCCCGCCTGCCGGGTCGTGAAGTACCCCTCCTGGCCAGCGGCGAGCTCGTAGAGGGCCGAGCGGTCGGGGGGCTCCATGCGGGAAAGTTAAGTAATGTTGAACATTCATGCAAGCGCCATCCGAACACCTCTCGCGGCTGCGGTGGTATCGTTCACGGGCGCTGCTGCTCCTTCACCTCGGCTGTCGCGTTCCCCGACGTCGTGGCCGAACAGGCGGAGTACCCAGCCCAAACGAGGAGGGACTCCGCGACCCCGATAGACGCGGGTAATACGGGAGCCACGGACCGTGACAGCGGCGAGGCGGACGGATGCGTCGCCCGGTGCGTGAGCGAGCAGGCGTGGAGCTTCTCGGCGATGTGCGTCTCCACCGGGTAGATGCGGAAGCGGGGCGGAACCCCTCGCGGACGAGGAGCCGCCAACGCGGCCAGTAGGCCGGGCGCGTCAGGTGCGAGGCGTCGGCGGCGGGAATGGGGCACCACGCTACCACCCCGCCCCGCCATCGCATAAGGAGGCCCCATGCTCCTTGCCCTGATCCTGGGCCTCGCGGCCTGCCCCACGAGTACGAGCGTACAGTTGGGTACCGGCGCAGGCCGCGACCCCGACAGCGGCGCGCCGGCCGACAGCGGCATCGAGGACCTCGGGGGCACCGACGACACCGCCGACTCCGGCGACACCGCGGAGGAGCCGGAGGACACCGGCTGGCCCCGGGCCTGCCCTTCGCTCTACGACCCCGATCAGGTCTCGGAGTTCGACCTCACCTTCTCCGAGGAGACCTGGGCAGCCGTCCAGCGGGACTGCCGCGAAGGGTCGCAACGGTACCGCCCGGTAGACCTCACCTACGACGGCGAAACCGTGGCGGCGATGGCGCGCCTGAAGGGCAACTGGTCGTGGAACTGCGACAAGCTCCAGTTCGTCGTGTCCTTCAACGAGCAGGACCCCGACGCGCGCTTCCACGGCCTGCGCAAGCTCATGTTCGATGCCCCCTGGTACGACCGCACGCTGCTGCACGAACGGCTCGCCCACCCGATGTTCGCCGCCCGCGGGCTCCCCCACTCCTGCGCCAACAACGCTCGCCTCTCGGTGAACGGCGAGTACTACGGCCTCTACGCCAACCTCGAGCGCATCGACCACGAGTACCTCGAGCGGAACTTCGAGGAGTCCGAGGGCAACCTCTACCAGGGCGGGTCGGAGCTCAAGACGAACGAGGACGTGGGAGACACGAGCCGCCTGCAGGAGCTCCAGGCCGCCACGACGGTCGACGAGATCGCCACGCTGGTGAACCTCGACGAGGCCGTGTCGGAGTGGGCCATGGAGGCGATGATCCCGGCCATGGACAACTACTGGGCGGGGGTGGAGATCAACTACTACCTCTATGACCACCCGAGCCTGGGGTTCGTCTACCTCCCCTACGACCTCGATCTCAGCTTCGGCGATGGCTCCTACACCGACGGCACGCTGGTGTGGCCGCAGAGCCTCACCGTCGACCCGATCACCTGGGAACATTCGGGCTGGCGCAAGGAGGCGCTGATGATGATCGTCCTCGCCGACCCCTTCTGGTGCGAACGTTTCGTGGAGGAGCTCCGCGGTGCCCGCGAGGTGTACGACCCCGACGCGCTCGTGGCGAAGGTCGACCTCTGGGCCGACCAGATCGCCGAGGCCTATGCGGAGGATCCGCGGGCGTCCTACTCGGTGCACGATCACGAGGAGGGCCTCGACCTCCTGCGCGAGTTCATCCCCGCGCGCGCCGATTTCGTCGACGACTGGCTTGCCGACGGCGACCACTGCCCCGCGCGCTGGTGATTCCGGTACACTGAACGAAAGGAGGCTTCGTGGCTGAACGCGACGATGTCGTTCTGGTGACCGGCGCCTCCACCGGGCTGGGGCTGGCCCTCGCCCGCCTCCTGCTCGCAGAGACCGACCACTTCCTCATCCTCACCGCACGGCGCGCCTCCCTCGGCCGCTTCGCTGCGGAGGGCATCGTGGAGGGGGAGCGGGTGTGGATTCGCCCGCTGGATGTGACCGACACCGCGGAGTGTCGCGCGGTGGTGGCGGAGGCGGAGGATCGGCTCGGCGGCATCGATGTGCTCGTGAACAACGCGGGCGTGTCGTACCGGGCGGTGGTGGAGCACGTGACGGACGAAGAACGCCTCGCGCAGATGCACGTGAACTTCCTCGGGCCGATGGCGATGGCCGGGCTCTGCCTGCGCGGCATGCGGTGGCGCCGTCGGGGGCGCATCCTGAACGTGTCGTCGGTGGGCGGCATGATGGCCATGCCCACGATGGCCGTGTACAGCGCCTCCAAGTTCGCGCTCGAAGGGGCCACGGAGTCGCTCTGGTACGAGGTGCGGCCGTGGAACATCCGCGTCTCGCTCATCCAGCCGGGCTTCATCAACTCGGCGTCGTTCGAGAACACCCGGTACACCGCGGCCAGTCGCCGTTCGAGTGACGATCCGGGTCGCTCTTACCACCTGCACTACCGGCACATGGCCGACTTCATCGCGAAGATCATGAAGCGCACCCGCGCTACGCCCGAGGATGTCGCCCGCACCATCCTCCGCACCATCCGCAAGGCCGATCCACCGCTGCGCGTGCCCGCCACCTTCGATGCGCACCTCTTCTCGTTCCTGCGCCGCCTCCTCCCGCGCGGGCTCTACCATCGCCTCCTGTACCGGATGCTCCCCAACGTGGGCACCTGGGGCCCGATCGTGGCGCCGCCGCGGCGGGCCACGATCGAGTCGCCCGCGACGCCCGAAAGGGAGCTCAAGGGCACCCGGCCGCTGAGCCTCGACGACCTCCGCACGTTCGAAGCAGAGGCGGAGGCGCTACGAGGGCGCTCCAAACCGGACTCCCGTTGACCACGCCCCTCGCCGCGCCGCTCCGTCTCCCCGCCGGCCTCGTGCTCCCCAACCGCCTCGCCAAGGCGGCGCTGAGCGAGGGCCTCGCCACGCCGGAAGGCACCCCCTCCCCCCGGCTCGTCACCCTCTTCCATCGCTTCGGCAGGGGCGGCGCCGGCCTGCTAATTACCGGCAACGTGATGGTCACGCCCGATGGGCTCGGCGAGCCCGGGAACGTGCTCAGCCGCAAGGACCCCCAGGCGTGGCGGGCATGGGCGGCCGCCGCGCAGGCCGAGGGCACGCCCTGTTTCGTGCAGGTGAACCACGCCGGGCGGCAGGTCCCGCGCAGCCTGAACGCACATCCGGCGGGACCCTCCGCGGTTCCCGTGGCCATCGCGGGGATGTTCGCGATGCCGCGGGCGCTGGAGGAGGCAGAGATCGTCACCATCGTGCAGGCCTTCGCCGACATGGCGGCCCACACGAAGGTGTCGGGCTTCGCCGGCGTGCAGATCCACGGGGCCCACGGCTACCTGGTGAGCCAGTTCCTCTCGCCGTTGGCGAACTTGCGCACCGACCGCTGGGGCGGCTCGCTGGAGAACCGGATGCGCTTCGCGCTGGAAACGTACCGGGCCATCCGGAGCGCGGTGGGGCCCACGTTCCCGGTGTCGATGAAGCTCAACGCCTCGGACTTCCGCCACGGCGGGTTCACGGTGGAGGAGGCGGTCGTGGTGGGGCGCACGCTCGCGCAGGAGGGGCTCGACCTGCTCGAAGTGTCCGGCGGCACCTACGAGCAACCGGCGATGGCCACCTCCCCCCGCGAGGTCTACTTCCTCGAGTTCGCGCGGCGCATCCGCCCCGAGGTGTCCTGCCCGATCATGCTCACCGGCGGCCTCCGCAGCCCCGCCACGATGGAGGCGGTCCTTCAGGAAGGGGTGGCCGACGTCATCGGCCTTGGGCGGCCCATCGCCGCCGAGCCGGACTTCCCACGTGAGGTGCTCGCCGGTCGGCGCACCCCCCCGCGCGTGCCGGTCGCCAAGGGGCAGGCGGGCGTCGCCTCCGACATGGCCTTCTACCAGCAGCAGCTTGTGCGCATGTCCGAGGGCAAGGAGCCCGACCTCGAGGCCTCGCGGCTCTGGGCAATGGCGAAGGGCGCGGTGCGGATGCTGGGGCTGGGCTGAGCCCGTCGGCGCAGGGGCCGCCCAGCGTCAGCCCCGCGAGGTGTACCACCCCTTCAGCACCGCCTCCGCAGGGAGGTCGGCGGGCACGAACGGATCGCCCTCGCCGGGCAGGTCGGTGAACCACTTCCACCAGTACACGCCCTTGAACCAGGCCCGCTCCGATCCAGCCAGCAGCAGGGCCTCGTAGGCGCGCGCCTGCAGGTCGGCGTCGGGGTCGTCGGAGTCCGGCGCCCACGGCTTGTCGGTGCCCCCTTGCACCGCGCGATAGCCGGCCTCGGGGAAGATCACCGGACGCCCCCGGGCCACCTTCTCGATGGCGTCGAAGTGCCCGCGCCACGTGTCGGTCAGCTCGGGCAGCGAGCGCCCGGCGAGAGGGAAGTAGGCATCGATGCCGATGAAGTCGAAGGCGCTCCAGTCGGAGAACTGCTCCCATTCTTCGTACCAGTTCGCCGCGTACACCAGCGGGCCCCGGAACACCGCCCGACAGGCCCGCGCCACCTCGGCCCACGCGCCCGGGTTGTGCCGGGAGGCCGAGGTGTACTCGAGGCCCACGCACAACGCGGCGCACCCGCACCGCTCGGCCATCTCCGCGTAGTGCACCACGTAGGCGGTGTAGCCCTCGAACCACGCCCGCCACCCGGCGGCATCCAGCTCGATGTCGCCGTTGCCGGAGCCGAACAGGAAGGCCGTGCTCCACAGGTGCGGCTTCATCATCGTGGCCATCCCCGCGGCGTGGGCCTGCGCGATCTGCGCGGCGAGGCCCTCGTCGGTGAGCGTGGCATCGCCGCCCCAGCGGATGTCGGGCGAGGACAGGCTGGGCGCGTAGGCGAAGGGGTTCAGCGCGAGGTGCGTGACGCCAAGCCCGCGCAGGCGCGCCACCTGGGCAGCCGAGCGGGCGCTGCCGTAGCCGAAGCCATCCCGGTGCAGGTGGGCGAGGTTCATGCCCCGGTGGAAGTCGACCGGCAGCGGCCGGGGCGAGGAGCGCCACGCCGGCACGGCCGGCTCCGCTTCCGGCCCTGCCGACCCGCGACGGCAGGCAGCCAGGGCCGCGGAACCGGCGAGGAGCGCACGACGAGACCACATCCCGCCACCATAGCTCCCCGCCGAAGCCGCAACCGGCTACGCGAATGGACGGAGCGCCCATGGTCCTTCTCGCACTTCTCCTCGTGGCACCCGTCGAGGCCGGTCCGATCTTCGCCTCGGTCGAACCGGAGCTGACCATCGGCATGGCCGGCACCTGGTCGCGCTTCCACCCGGTGACCGACGGCTTCTGGTTCTTCCAGGGCGCGGGCGGCGATTACTGGGCGGCCCACGTGGAGGACGACCTCTCGGGGTTCAACGACCAGGAGCGCATCAAGCTCACCGACAACGGGCAGCTCCAGGACAACCAGGTGGAGCGGTGTGACGATGGCGGCTGGCTCGTGGCCGGCAGCTACACGCTGGACACGCACGACGACTCCTCGGCGGTCTGGCGGCTCGACGAGGACTTCGGCCTGATCGAGCGCTTCGTGATCGAGGAGCGGGCGCCGGAGCGCGAGCACAACGACCCCGTCGTGCTTTGTTCGGAGCTGGCCACGGGCATCGCGGCCGCCGACGCGCAGCACCGCGGGAGCACCTTCGTGGATGTGTCCGGCGATACCCCCATCGAGTCCTTCCTGCCGGAATGGAACTCGATGGGCGGCTCCATGGCGGTGCGCGCCTCCGACAACCGCATCATCGCGGCCGGCGTGAACGACCCCCGCGGCTCCAGCAGCATCAGCATCACCGTGTACGACGCCGACTTCGAGGAGGAGTCCACCACGGAGTTCACCACCCCCCAGGGGGCCTCGTTCTGGCCCCAACGGCTCCTCCCCTTCGGCGATGGCTGGGTGCTGGCCTACCTCGACTTCTCGGAGATTCCCGGCGCGGGCGAGGTCTGGCTCGCCGCGCTCGACGCCGACTTCGCCCTCGTGGACAGCATCCAGATCACCGACAATGGCTCTGCAGACGGGAGGCCCTGGGTGGTCCGAAAAGGGGACACACTCGTGGTGAGCTACGACCGCGACATCCAGCCCCGCGCTGCCCTGGTGAGACTGCAACCCGACGCCGTGCCCGAGAACGACGGCCTGCTCGACACCGCCAACTCCGCCAACGACAGCGGAGACGGCGCGGACCCCGCCGGCGATCCGCTCGCCGACTGCGCCTGCGGCACCTCCACCGGCACCCACGCCGCCCTCCTCGCGCCCATCCTCCTCTACGCCCGGCGCCGCCGCCGGAGCTGAACGAGCGCGGCAGCCGCGAAAGCCGCGCTCGCCGCCGATCCGGGGCCTGCCGCGCCGCAGCCGCAGCCGGAGGGCGCGGTCCCTTTGTCGGTAGGCGTCTCGCCGGCGCCGCCGGAGTCGGCCGGCGCGGTGTCGTCCGGCGCGGCAGTGTCGGGATCACCGCCCTGGCCGGTGTCCCCGGTGTCGGTGCAAGCGTCGTCGGAGTCGTCGGGGCAGGGGTCGAGATCGCCGCAGACGCCGTCGTGGTCGGCGTCGTCGGCCGGATCGGCGGGACAGGGGTCGAGGCAGTCGTAGGTGCCGTCGAGGTCGGCGTCCACGGCGAAGTCCTCGTCGGCTTCGTTGTCGCAGTCCTGGTCGAGGCCGTCGCAGTCTTCGGGCGCCCCGGGGTACACCGCGGCGTCGTCGGGCGCGCAGTCGCCGCACAGGCCGGCCACCCCGTCCCCATCGGCGTCGGGCGTCGACACGAACTGGTAGCTCGCGAGGAAGAGGTAGCCGACGTCGACCGCCACGAGGTCGTCCGCCATCACCCGGCCGTACGTGCCGCCGAGCGGCGTGACGAGACCCCGGGCGGAGAGGTCCGGCGTCACGTCCACCCGCACGACCCCGGAGCTGCTCATCCCACCGAGCGCCATCGCGTAGGTGCGGCCCGAAACAAAGGGCACGTCGAGGTCGGGGGAGGTCTGGGTGTCGCCGGCCACGGAGTAGCTGATCTCGCTGCGCAGGAGCGTCCAGTGGACGCCGCCGTCGGTGGACTCGTACACCATCCACACGAGGCGGGTGTCCGCGTCGAACTCCGCCGACTGCGAGAAGCGCAGGAGCGCGGTGGTGGCGTTGGCCTGCACCACGTTGGCGGCGCCCAGCCACTCGGCGGACTGGAAGACGCCGCGGTCGGCGAGGGTGATGGTCTCGCTGGTGGCGTCGTCCACGACACCGTCGCAGTCGTCGTCCACGCCATCACACACCTCGGCGGCGCCGGGGTGGATGGTGGCGTTGCCGTCGTCGCAGTCGGTGTCGCAGCCGGGAAAGCCGTCGCCATCGGCATCCGCGCAGGCCGCCGGGTACAGCGCGGCGATGCCGGCGGCGTCGTCGGCCTGCAGGGCCATCGACCCGGTGTAGTAGGCGTACATCACCGCCGAGGCGTCGGCCGAGTGGTCGAGGCCGAGGCAGTGGCCGAGCTCGTGCAGGGCCACGCCCTCGATGCCGTAGCGGCCCGAGGCCGGCCCGGCCGGGTCGGCATCCCAGTACACGGTGCCCCCGTCATTCTCGCTGAGGAAGTAGAGGTCGCAATCGAAGGCGGCGCCATCGTCGTAGGCCCAGGTGGCGGCGAACGCGAGCGTGGAGCCGAGGCCCGGGTATTCGCCGTAGGAGATGACGCTGTGCCCATCGGGTTGGAGCGAGGCCGACCCGGTGCCGGCGTACTGGAGCTCGAGGTCGCGGGCCTCCCCGTTCCAGGTGTCCATCGCGTTGGTGAAGGCGGTCGCGATCTCCGCGGCGGTGCCGGCATCGGCGGGGAAGTCCGCCACGGCGAGCGTCCACGGGTCTTCGATGGCGTGGTCCTGCCAGCCCCAGGTCGAGCCGGTCAAGGTGTAGGCCGCGGCCGGGAGGCTCACGAGCAGCAGGAGCGGGAGCGCCCTACGCATGGCAGCCCCCGAGGCGGGCCACGGCCCGGTCCCGCTCCCCTTCGCCCCACGGCACGAGCGCCATGCCGTCCACCCCGCCGAGGAGGCGCCAGGCCGAGCCTTCCGCGGCGAGGAGCAGCAGGTAGCGCGCATCGGTGCGGAAGCGCGGGGCCTCCGACACGGTCTCCGTCACCCCGCCGAACGACCCGCCGGGCACCACGAACGAGAGGCTCGCCGGCGGGGCGCCCCGCACCGCCTCGGTGACCGCCACCGACACCACGGTTTCGATGCCACCGGGCTCGCCCGCCCGCCAGCGCCCCTCCAGCGTCGTGACCTCCGCCACCACCACGGCCGAGGCCTCCGCACACAGCTTCGGCAACGAAACGGACGCGCGGGTGGCCCCCGCGGGCGGCGCCAGCAGCCAGACCACCACGACCAGCGATGAAATCATGCTCAGCCCCCCCGCACGAAGAGGAAATCGGGGCCGACGAAGCTGATGCCCGCGCCCTCCACGACGTTGGTGGGCCAGGCCAGCCAGTAGCCCTCCACGTACACGCCCCCGCCGACGGTCACCCCGTCGGCGGGCGTTCCCGTGGCGTTGTTGAGGTAGCGGTCGCCATCGCCGGTCCACGACACGAGGCCCACCCGGTAGGTGCCGGCGGGCAGGACGACGGGGTCGACCGCGGTGTACCAGATGCCGCCGCGCCAGCTGGTGGGGGCCTCCAGCCAGGCGGGCACCGTGGCCCGCACGAGCAGGTTGCCGGCGTCGTCCCAGATGCCGGCCTCCACCGAGCTCGTGAGGTAGGTCGCGCCCTGGCCGCCGATGTCGGTGACGCGGATGGGCTCCCTGGTGGTGAACTCGAACCCACAGGTGCCGGTGAAGTCGTAGTCCGTGCGCCCCGACACGATCTCGACGGCGGCTTCCGGGGCGTCGGTGCCGGCACGCACATCCTCGTTGGCGAGGAGCGCCGCGGCGAAGCGCACGCCCAGCACGCGCTCGCTCGGGCCGTCGTAGTGGGAGGTGTCCAGCGTGTTGCGGGGCAGGTCGTCGGTCTCCACGTACACCACGGTGGGATCGGCCTCGGCCACGGACGTCTGCGCATCGCGCACGATCTCCGCGTAGGTCCAGTTCGACTGGGTGGAGATGAGCCCGATGGCCGCGGGGAGCTCGGGCTCGCCGGTGAGGTCGCGGACGGCCGCGATGAGGCCGGTGAGGTTGGCCTCGTAGGCGTACGCGAGGCTCAGGTCGAGGGCGTCGGACTCGCCCTGCATCCACACGAACCCGGCCCAGCGCCAGGGCGCGCCGGCGGCATCAAGCGTGGCGGCCGCGGTGCCCACGGCCGCCTCGAACACGCGGTAGCCCTCGCCAGGGCTCCCGTTGCCGTGGGGCGAGCCCGGGTTCCAGTAAAAGGCGAGGTCGGTGCCGCCGACCGCATGCTTGACGAGCGCCACGGCGCGGCCGGCATCCGCGAGCGTGCGACCGAACGACACCTCGGGGCCCATCACCCAGCCGCCGCCGTAGGACGCCGGCTGCAGGTCGCGGAACTCGCCCCATCCGCTCCAGTAGAACGGCACCCGCGGGTCGGCGGGGCGCCAGGCCGGCGGGAGCCCCGTGGTGTAGCCGTACCCATCCATGTTGGACTGCCCGGCGAGGAGGTAGACCTCGATCACGGCGGGCTCGGGTGCGGTGTCTGGGGCGGTGTCGGCGCCGCTGTCGTTGGCGGTGTCGGCGGTGTCCCGGCCCTCGCTGCTGCCCGTGGGCACGCACTGGCCGCCGGCTTCGTGCGTGCCCGTGCCGCAGGTCAGCGACGGGGCGCAGGCAAGGGCGAGGGCGAGGAGCATGCCGGCCTGGGGGAGAGCCGGCAGCGTACACCACGCCGCCAAATTGGTGTGAGGGCGGGTTGCCGTTCGGGTCGTGAATGGCTATTCACGATTCGCGGTTCAAATCATGAATGAATCTTCACGAAAGCGCAGCCCTCTCCGTGAACGCTTCCGCGAGCAGGCCCGGGCCGAGATCCTCACGGCTGCGCGTCGTGTCTTCACCCAGGAAGGGATCGAAGAATCCCGGATCGATCAGGTGGCCGCCGAGGCCGGCGTGAGCGTGGGCACCATCTACAACCTCTATGGCGACCGCGCGGGCCTCGTGGCCGCCGTGCTCGAAGCGGGTCGCGAGCAGTTCGTGACCGGCGTCGGCACCTACATGGAGGCCACGGCCGACCACTCCTTCGTGCCGCGCCTGCACGGCATGGTGAACATGCTGGTGTCGCAGATGCGCCTGCACTGGCCGATGCTGCGCCTCGTGGCCCAGCGCGAGGGCGCCGTTCCCTGCGCCGCCACCTCGACCCAAGCGCCGCCCACCATCATCCGCACCATGCACGGCCACGTGAGCAGCATGATCCGGCAGGGCATCGCCGAAGGCGTGCTCGCCGAGGTGGATGTGCATGTGGCCACCTGCGGCGTGCTGGGCGCGATCCGCAACACCATCGATGTGGACATGGCGCTGGGCCTCGATGCCCCCACCGAAGCGCGTGCCGACGCCATCATCAAGCTGTTTCTGGAGGGGGCGGCGCGCCGCCCCTGACGTGGGAGTTCCGTCCATGCGATTCTTGAGCTGCACCCTCCTCCTCCTGGTCGGGGCCTGCGCGAGCTCCGCCCCCGAGGCGCCCGGCCCCAAGGTGAACCCGATCGCCGTCCAGACGGCCATCGCCACCACCCGCGAGGTGCCCCGCTCGCTCCGGGTCACCGGAACGCTCGTGGCGGTCGACGATGCCGACGTGTCCGCCGAGGCCGCCGGCGCGGTGGAGCGCGTCTACGCCGAACGGGGCGACCTCGTGGCCGCGGGCGCCCCGCTCATCGGCATCGACACCACGGTGTCGGCGCTCCAGGCCCGCGAGGCCTCCGCCGCGCTCGCCAGCGCCGAGGCGCAGGTGCGGCTCGCCGAAGCCGAGTGCGCGCGGGCCACGAGCCTCACCGAGGCGGGCGGTCTCTCCACCGCCGATCGCGATCGGGCGCTCACGCAGTGCGAGCAGGGTGCCCGCCAGCTCGAGATGACCCGCGCGCGCAAGGCCCTCGCCGACACGCAGCTCGCGCGCGGCACGGTGCGCGCGCCCTTCGCTGGCGTGGTGGCCGAGCGCATGGTGAGCCCCGGCGACTACGTGGGCCCCGGCCGCGCGGTCGTCAAGCTCGTGGCGGTCGACCCGCTCCGCCTCGATCTCTCCATCCCGGAGCGGGCGGCCGGCCTCGTGAAGGCGGGCGCTGCCATCCAGTTCGAGCTCACCGATGCCGAGGGCGTGAAGGAGGTGGCCACTGTGGCCCGAATGTCGCCGGCCCTCCGCGAGCGCACCCGCGACCTCGTGGTGGAGGCGGTGGTGCCGAACCCCGATGGCCGCCTTCGTCCCAACAGCTTCGCCGTCGCCAGCCTGGCGCTCGGCACCTCCCCCGGGCTCGTGATTCCGCGAACGGCGGTTCGCACCAGCGGCGAGTTCTCGCGGGTGTTCGTGGTGCGCGAGGACAAGGCCGAGGAGCACATCGTGGAGCTCGGCCCGCCCTCCACCGATGGCGTGGAGATCGTGAGCGGCCTCCACGAAGGTGACGTCGTGGTCAACCCCATCCCCGAGGGGCTCGCCGACGGCGCGCCCCTCCTCACCAGGTAGGCGCCGAGATGGGCGGTTTCGTCGACATCTTCATCAAGCGGCCGGTGTTCGCGAGCGTGGTCATCCTCGTGATGTGCGTGCTCGGCGTGGCCGGGTACACCAAGCTCGGGGTCGACTTCTTCCCCAACATCGAGTTCCCCGTGGTCACGGTGACCACGATCCTCCCCGGCGCCAGCCCGCGCGAGGTCGAGACCGAGATCACCGACCCGATCGAGGAATCCCTGTCCACGATCGCCGGCGTCGACGAGATCCGGTCCACGTCCGCCGAGGGCGTCTCGATCGTGGTCGTGCTCTTCAACCTCGAGACGAACGCCGATGTGGGCGCGCAGGAGGTCCGCGACAAGGTGGACCTCGCGCTGCGCAGCCTGCCCGAGGGCGTGGAGGCGCCGGTCGTGGGCCGGCTCGACCCCTCCGCCGCGCCGATCCTGTACCTCTCGCTCACCTCCGACGCCTCGCCGGTGGAGGTCACCGAGGTGGCCGATACGCTCGTGCGCAAGCGCCTCGAAGGCGCCCAGGGCGTGGGCTCCGTGGCCGTGGTGGGCGGTCGCAAGCGCGAGATCAACATCGAGCTCGACCCGCTCAAGATGCGGGCGCTCGGCGTGAGCGCTCCCGAGGTGGCACGCGCGCTCGGCACGCAGAACGTGCAGATTCCCGGCGGCTCGCTGGAGACCGGTCCGCGCCAGGTGAACCTGCGCGTGCAGGGCCGCGTGACCAGCGTGGACGAGATCGGCGACATCGTCGTGCGCCCCGGCGCCGGCGGCGCGGTGATCCGCGTGCGCGACGTGGCCGACGTGGTGGACGGCCCGGCCGACGCGGGTAGCATCGCGCTGCGTGATGGTGAACGCACGGTGGTGCTCGCCGTCCGCAAGCAGGCCGGCACCAACACGGTGGCGGTCGTGGACAACGTGCTCGACCGCCTCGACGACGTGCGCCCCGTGCTCCCGCGCGGCTACCGCCTCGACGTGGTCCGCGACACCTCGCAGACCATCCGCACGGCCGCCGACAACGTCACCAACCACCTCATCGAGGGCGGCTTCCTCGCCGCGCTCGTGGTGCTCCTCTTCCTCGGCAACATCCGCGCCACCTTCGTGAGCGCGCTGGCGATCCCCACCTCGATCATCAGCACCTTCGCGGTGATGAACTACGTCGGCTTCACCCTGAACACGATGACGCTCCTCGCCCTCGCGCTCGCCGTGGGCATCGTGATCGACGACGCGATCGTGGTCCTCGAGAACATCTTCCGCTTCGTGACCGAGAAGGGCATGGCCCCAATGGAGGCCGCGAGCGCCGCCACGAAGGAGATCAGCCTCGCGGTGCTCGCCACCACGCTCTCGCTCATCGCCGTCTTCGCGCCGGTGGGGTTCGTGGGCGGCCTGCCCGGCCGCTTCCTGGTGAACTTCGGCTTCACCATGAGTTTTGCCATCGCGGTGTCGCTGGTGGTGAGCTTCGTGCTCACGCCCACGCTCACGGCGCGCATCTTCGGCGACGGCAAGGCGGTGCACGGCGGGGCGCTCTCCCGCCTGACCGACCGGTTCTACGGTCCGATCGAGCGCACCTACATGGCCATGCTGCGCTTCTGCATGAGCCACCGCTGGGTGGTGGCGATCGCCATGCTCGTCTCCCTGGGCGGGATTCCGGTGTTCGGCAAGATGGTGCCGAAGTCTTTCCTTCCCGTGAACGACGAGGCGGAGTTCGAGATCTCCATGCGCGCACCGGAGGGCACGAGCCTCGCCGCCACGGAGGTCATCGCCAGCCGCCTCGCCCGCCAGGTGAAGGCGCTGCACGGCGTGGAGTACACGCTCACGACCGTGGGCGGCAACGAGCAGGGCCAGACCAACGTGGCGGGCATCTACGTTCGCCTCATCAACCCCACCCTGCGCGACGACACCCAGCAGGACGTGATGGAGACCATCCGCAAGGAGGTCTTCCCCACGCTGCCGACCGAGCTCCGCGTGAACGTGGGCGAGGTGCCGCGTTTCTCCGGAACGGGTCAGGGAACGCAGGGCGTGCAGTACACCGTGGCCGGCCCCGACATCGACCAGCTCTCGCTCTACGCGGCGCACCTCGAGAAGATGCTGCGCGAGCTCCCCGCCGCGACCGACGTGGACAGCTCGCTCGTGCTCGGCAAGCCGGAGGTCGTGGCCTCAGTGGACCGGGCACGCGCGGCCGAGTTCGGCGTGAGCGTGGCCGACGTGGCCACCTCGCTGCGGCTCCTCGTGGGCGGCCAGAAGGTGTCGACCTTCCAGGAGGGCGGCGAGCAGTACGACGTGCGCTTGCGGGCCAAGCGGGAGTGGCGGGCCGACGCGGAGTCGCTCGCGCTCCTCACCGTGGGCGCGCCGAGCGGCCAGCAGGTGCCGATCTCCGACGTGGTCACGATGGAGGACTCCACCGGCCCGGCCTCCATCACCCGGCTCAACCGCCAGCGGGTGGTCACCCTCGCGGCCAACGCACGTGCGGGCTTCGGCGAGAGCGATGTGCTCGACAAGCTCGCCACCGAGATCACGGCGCTGGAGATGCCGAAGACCTACTCGGCGGCGCCGGCTGGTCGCTCCAAGGAGCTGGCACGCACGGCGAAGGGCTTCATCTTCGCGCTCAGCCTCTCGTTCGTGTTCATGTACCTCGTGCTCGCGGCGCAGTTCGAGAGCTGGCTGCACCCCATCACCATCCTCGCCTCGCTGCCGCTCACGCTCCCGTTCGCCCTGTTCTCCCTGCTCGTCTTCAACCAGACGCTCAACCTCTACTCGGCGCTCGGCATCCTCGTGCTCTTCGGCGTGGTGAAGAAGAACTCGATCCTCCAGGTCGACCACGCCAACCACCTGCGCGCCGAGGGGATGCCACGGCTCGAGGCCATCCTGCAGTCCAACCGCGACCGCTTGCGACCCATCCTCATGACCACGGTGGCGTTCGTGGCGGGCATGCTCCCGCTCCTGCTCTCCCGCGGCATCGGATCGGGCTTCTCGCGCGCCACCGCCGGCCTCGTCATCGGTGGCCAGTCGCTCTCGCTCCTGCTCACGCTGCTCGCCACCCCCGTGCTCTACAGCTTCCTCGACGACGTCCAGCTCTTCGTCGGACGCCTCTTCCGCCGGAAGGCCGCATGATGCTCCTCGCCCTCCCTCTCGCCCACGCCCTCACGCTGGAGGAGGCCTGGTCGCTCGCCGAGCGCGACAGCGCCGAGAGCACCATCATCAACGGGCAGGCCGCCGCCGCGGGCACGCTCCGCGGGCAGGCCATCTCGGCGATCCTGCCGCGGGTGTCCATCAGCGGCGGCTACACGGTGAACCAGTACGAGAGCACGCTCGACTTCACCGAGGCGCTGCCCGACAACCTCAAGGCGCTCGTGGGCGAGTCGGAGCCGGTCGTCATCAACAAGGGCGAGTTCTGGAGCGGCTCGCTCACCGTGGTGCAGCCGCTGTTCTCGGGGCAGTCGCTCCCCGGGCTCCTCGCCGCCCAGGCCACCGCCCGCGCCGCCGAACGCTCCGCCGAGGCCGCGCACGACCAGCTCCGCGTGGGGGTGGCGCAGGCCTACTGGGGCACGCTCCTCGCCCGCGAGAAGGTGCGCCTCACCGCCGAGTCGATGGAGCGGGCCACGAAGTACGCCGCGCTCGCCGGGGTGCGCGAGCGGCTCGGCGCCGGCCGCGGCATCGACACCGCGCAGGCCGAGGTGGCCCTGGCCCGCGCCCGTCGCGAGCAGGTGATGGCCGAGGCCGCGCGGGTGCAGGCCGAAGAGGGGCTCGCGCGGCTCCTCGGAGTGGAGGCGAACGTGCCGCTCGAGCGGCCCACGCCCCACGAACCGGCCGCCGCCGACGTGGAAGCCGCCGCCACCGCCGCGCTCGGGGCGCCGGGGGTCAAGGCGGCGGCCGAGCGAGCGACGGCGGCGCGCTCCGCCCGCACCGCGACCGACCTCGGGTGGGTGCCCTCCATCAACGGTCGCTTCACCGAGGCCTTCAGCGAGAACACAGGCTTCTCGGGCGAGGAGTGGAACTGGCAGGCGGCCATCACGGCCGACTGGCCCCTCTTCGACGGCGGCTACCGCATCGCCAAGCAGGCAGAGGCCGCGCACAACGCGCGCGTGGCCACCGCGGCCGAGGAGCGGGAGCGCTCCCTGGCGGAGGCCGACGCCCGCACCCTCTACGCCCAGTGGCAGGCCGCCCGCGAGGCGCAGTCCTTCGCCGGCGAGGAGGCCGCCCTCGCCGAGAAGGCCCTCAAGCTCGCCGAGTCCTCCTACGAGCTCGGCGCCCTCACCTTCCTCGACCTCTGGGCCACCCGCCAGCAGCGCGACGCGGCCGTCCTCGGCCTGCTCGCCGCCGACATGCAGCTCGACGTGGCGAGCGTGTCTCTCTCCGCGAAGATGGGCGCGCGATAGTCTCCAATCCGCGATGCCAGCGCGCCCGACCTTCGCCAGCACGCTGCTGCTCCTCGGGCTGTCCGCCTGCGAGGCCGCCGCCGTCCCGACCTGCGAGCCGACGGCGGCGATCAGCGCCGAACAGCAGGAGCGGAACCTGCTGCGATTCACCCTCGCCGCGAGCGAAGCCGCCACCTCGGGCGCCCGCTTCCACGTCTGGGACTCCGAGCGCGGCTCCGACGAGGGGTGGGACGTGACTCCCGACGAGGGCGGCACCGCCACGGTCCATGGCCTCCGGTTCGGCGCGCAGTACCACGTGCGGGTGGACACGCCCGGCAACGGAGGCGGGGTGATCGAAGGCGAGGACGTCGGCTGCTTCGCCACCTCGCCCGCGCCGGCCTCCTTTCCCACGGCACGGGTGACCGGCGAATCCACCGTCCCGTTCACCCTCGTCAACCTCCGCACAAAGAACAGCGCGGAGGAGATGATGCTGGTGGTCGACGCGCGCGGACGCATCCGCTGGTACGAGGAGATCAGCACGCTGACCGGCAATCCCGAGGACGTGTTCGACGGCTATACCTGGGCCGCCGACACCCGAACGGTGTGGTCGCTCGTGGGGAAGACCGGCCTGGTGCAGTACGGCCTGGATGGCACGGTCCTCACCCGCTGGGAGCCCGGAGTCTTGCAGAACCTCGCCTCCCACGACGTCCTCCCCCGCGATGGTCGGGTGTACCTGCCCGTCACCTCCAGCTTCGTCACCGACGACGGCTCCACCGTGCTCCGCGATGGCTACGAGGTCTACACCGAGGCCGGCGAGCGCCTGCACTCCTGGTTCCTCGACGAGCACGGCTTCACCCTCGCCGACGACCCGCCCCCCGAGGACCTCCGCACCGAGGACTACTGGTCCGACCAGTTCGGCCCCGACGCCATCGACTGGACCCACGTGAACTCGGTGGACGTGAGCGGCGAGGGCGCGGAGGAGGTGGTCTACCTCTCGCTCCGGAACGTGAGCCAGCTGGTGGCCGTGGGCGCGGAGAGCGGGGACATCCTCTGGCGCCTCGGCGACAACGGCGCGGGAGGGGTCAACAGCGCCGGCGACTTCGTGCTCGGCGAAGCCAGCGCCGACGCCGGGTGGTTCTTCTCCCAGCACGAGTTCATCGCCCGCCCCGGCGGCGGCTTCCAGCTCCATGACAACCGCGACGGCGTGGAGAACAGCCGCGCGTTGGGGTTCACCCTCGACCTCGCAGCCCGCACCCTCCACTACGACTCCGTCATCGACCTCGGCCGCTCCTGCTCACGCTCCCGGGGCGCGAGCTACGCGCTGGATGGGGGGAATGTCCTGACGACCTGCGGCTCCCGCGCCCTGGTGCAGGAGTTCACCTCCAGCGGGGAGGAGTTGTGGAGCATGCGCTTCGACTGCGGCACCGCGGCGCAGCCCTGCGTGCTGTACCGTGCGGTGCCGGTGGCGGGGCTGTAGGGGGGCATGGCCTGGCCTCCGCCGACGCGGGGCGCGCCCATCGGCCTCAGACCGACTTCAGACGCGGCGGGGAGCGGCCCCACGGCGGGGGATACCTGCCCCCCGAGGTCAAACCCATGCGCATCCCCTTCCTGCTCCCGCTCGCCGTCTTCGTTTCCGCTTGCTCCCCTGAACCGGCCGACGTCTCCGGCTCCCCCGGCACCGCCCCCGGCGGGGACACGAGTGCGGAGGACTCCGGCAGCGGTGACGACTCCGTCGACGGCGAGGACTCCGGAACCGACACCACGCCGTTGACCCTCACCTACGATGGCGACGCCAGCGGGCTCGGGATTGCCTTTGTCGGGCCCCACCTCGGCGACAGCTGGCCGTCGGACGTGTGGCTGGCCTTCGACGCGGTCGGCACCACCCAGACCATCGAGCTGGCGCCCCCCCCCGACTCCGACATCGCCAACGTCGACATGCTGGGTGGCGCGAGCGGGGCCGTGTACTTCCTGGCGCTCTACGACGACACGGACGGGAGCGGCGCGCGAGACCCCGGGGAGGCCTGGGTGAGCGCGGGACCGATGGCGATTTTCATGGCGGGCACGGTGCCCGATCAGCTCGCTTCGTTCGGGATCACCCCGGGCTGGAACGTGCTTGCCTACCCCGAGACGGTGCTCTATCCGCTGAGCGGCGTTCCGATGAAGCTGCACCGTCCCCACAACGACATCACCGTGGGCGGTACGGTGGAAGGCCTGCCTGGAGACGCCGCCGCCGGGATGCTGCTCTACCCCTACGTGGGCATGCCGCCGGCCACGCCCCTCTACGATGAGCCCCTCGACGGGCTTTCGTGGAGCATCAGCCTGAGCGGGCCGCCGCCCGCGGAACACTACATCGAGGGCAGCCCCTGGATGGCGCTGGAGCAACCGCTCGCGTACGTCGACGTGGCGCCGTCCGGCTTCAGTCGTAACGACACCGGCTACTCGTACGCCTGCATCCGTGGGAACCCGGTGTACCTCCAGTGGTACGCGACCGACGACCTCTCGACCGCCTTCAGCCAGCTCTACTACGGCATGGGTGCGGGTTGGACCGCCGCCGTACCCAAGGACGGGAATCTAGTCCCCCTCGATCCGGCCGATTACACCTCGCTCGTGGCCGATGGGAGCTGCATCTAGCGCGGGGTGAAGGTTGCGCGGGGGCCGCGTTCGACGCGGGGAGCTCCCGGCGAACGCAGCCTTTCGATTTGGTGGCAGGGTGTAATGGACAGGGTTCGAACTCTGCTGATCGCGCCATCCTCGGAGTTGAGGGCGAGGGTGGCGGGGATTTCGTTGCTGGGGGTGAGCGGCTCGGTCAGCCAGCGCCGAGCCTCGTCAGGCGTTGCAAACGTTCCCGGAGCCGTCGCCGTCGACCAGAGATGTCGCCGCCCCGGGGGAGGTGTCCGTCGGCTGCGCTCATCAACACTCGATCTGCGTACAGGGCGCGGAACCAGCCGACCGTGAACGCTCTCACGCCCTCCTCAGCCCCGCCGACGGCGGACTCGAGGGAAGCACAGCCGTCCAGAAGTGCAACCAGGTCTTCGAAGTCGTTGCTCGCGAGTGGATGGGCGACGCCCCGGTCGCGAAATGCCTCGATCTTGCAGGCGATCAGGTACTCCACCGCGGGTGTGGCGACCAGCGTCGTGCCGCCCAGGAGGTGTTGCTGGGTGTGTGCGGCAGCAGCTTCAAACCATGTCGCTGAAAGGCCCTGCGCGTCTGAACGAGCTCCGAGGAGGTCCACCACATGCCCACGGGGACTGCGGTAGCGGCAGATCGGGCCCTCGCGGTCAGGCGACCATCCGCGGTGTTGGAGTTCATGCTCCAACGCGAACCACGTCATCGGAGTGACGACGGAAGGCACGATGCAATCGACGTCTTTCGTGGGGCGAAGCTGGTCGCGACCAAGCTCGTCCAGGAACAGTCCGATGGTGGAGCCACCGATGAACACCGGCCCGGGGTCGAGCCAAGCGAGCTCAACGGCTACCTCCGCCAGGATGGCCTCGGCGGCGTTCACGACGCATCCCTCAGGCGCTCGTGTAGCGCCTGCACCGCGAGGCTTCGTTCGCGCGCGCGCCCAATGCGGAGCGCATCCACCAGCGCGAGCAGCTCGTGAAGTCGCGGGTTTGCGCGTGCGGCCTTGGGCGCGGAGGGGTGAAGCGGCTCCAAGGCGGTACCCATGTGGCCGCCCTCCTCGTCGGGCCAGACTGTGGCGCTGTTCGCCAGGAGCATCGAGGCGAGCGGAGGAGCAGAGTGGGCGGTAGCGAGGCCGCGGGTGGGTGCACCCAGCCGGGGCGGGACCAGGAAGCGGGCCGCGTGTACCAACAGACCTTCCGCTCCGGCGATGTCCACCCGGCGATCGGTGCGGCTCCACAGCTCCGCTTGGGCGAGCCGCTGGAGCGAGCGGGTGAGGGCCGGCTGGGCCAGCCCGATCTGGGCGGCGAAGGCCGCCTGCGTCCAATCAGCTCCGCGTGGGAGCGCGAGCAGGGCGACGAGTACGTAGAGATCGGCAGGCTTCAGCATGGATTTCAGATTGCAGATTCTGAAATATGCAACACGCCGCCGACCGTCAAGCTCCGCAGGGGGTAACCTGGACTCGAACCGCCAAAGCGACGATTCGCCCGCGCATTCCGCTCGGTAGCCGGAAAACGCCGAAAGCCGCGACCCTCGCGTTATCGGCGATCGTCGCGGCTTTCTTTGGAGTGGCAGGGGCACATGGACTCGAACCAAGGACCTGCGGATTTGGAATCCGCTGCTCTACCGACTGAGCTATACCCCTAAGGCGCTGCGGTTCTAATCGCGATCCCCGCCGCTGGCAAGCCGCTCAGCCCGCGGGCAGGACCCCGGCCACGATCAGCGACCCCACCACGAGCGCGAGCCCGAGGCGCCACACGGCGAAGACCTCCATGCCGTGCGACTGCAGCCAGCCCACCAGCCACTTCACCGCCACCGCCGCCGACAGCCCCGCCGCCAGGAAGCCCACCACGATCGGCCCCGGCCCGAAGGCCTCGAACATGGCGCCCCCGTGCTTCAGCGCGCTGTACGAGGTGGCCGCGCCGAGCGTGAGCAGGCCCAGCAGGAAGCTGAACTCCACGGCCGCCGGCAGCGCCACGCCGAACACCACGCCGCCGAGGATGGTGGCGAGGCTGCGCGAGGTGCCCGGCCACATCGCCAGGCACTGGCAGAACCCGATGAGCGCGGCGGTGCGGAGATCGATGTCGTCGAGCGAGCGGGTGCCCTTCCGGCCGCGGAGCGCGAAGATCGCGACCGCGCCCGCCACCCAGGCCACCACCACCGGGCGGAGCCCGAAGAGGAGCGCGTCGATCGTGTCGTCGAGGAGAAAACCAATCACCGCGGCGGGAAGGAACGCGACGACGAGGTTGGCGAGTAGCCGGCGGCCCGCGGGATCGCGGCCGGCGAGGCCCTGGAGGATCTGCGCCACGCGCGCCCGGTAGAGGCCCAGCACCGCGAGGATGGC
The DNA here is from genome assembly GCA_903885375.1 of uncultured Pseudomonadota bacterium. Classification (GTDB taxonomy): domain Bacteria; phylum Myxococcota_A; class UBA796; order UBA796; family SXON01; genus SXON01. The sequence goes on along the minus strand of CAISIK010000062.1, from coordinate 18,891 downwards.
GCCGGCCTGGATGCAGATGGCGTAGGCATCGGCAGCTTCGCTGCGCTCGATGCCCAGCGCGCGCTCGGCGAGGAGCAGGTGCCCGGTGGAGCTCACGGGCAGGTATTCGGTGATGCCCTCCACCACGCCGAGCACGAGGGCCTCGAAGAGGGTCATGGGGTGGCGGCCCGCGTGCGCAGCCACGCCACAAGGTCGCCCACCTGGGCCTCGGTGAGCTGCGAGAAGGCCGACATCGGCGTGCCCGGCTTGCCCGCCCGGATGGCCGAGGCCACGTCGGCGTCGGTGCGGGTGGACCACCATGTGGCCTTTGTGAAGTCGACCGGCTTCGACTCGAACGCGATGGCCGCGGGGCCGTTGCCGTCGGCGAGCATGCCGTGGCAGGCCGTGCAGTTCGCCTCGTAGGTGGCCCGGCCGGCCACGAGATCGGCGGCGAACGCGGCGCTGAGGAGCAGGAGCATCCGGCGCAGGTATCCGATCCGGGCGAGGCGCGGAGGCCCGGCAGCCTTCGGGTCACCCCCCCCCGCTGGTTGGGGCTCGGTACCCGACGGGGCCGCGCTATGCTCCCTTCTCCATGGCCCCCCCGCTCGCCCTCCTGCTCCTCGCCGCCTGCACGCCGGATCCCGACACCCGGCCCGCCGCCGGCGGCCACGACACGAGCGGCACCGAGCCGCTCCCCGGCGACACCGCCGGCGGCGAGGACACCGGCGGGGGCAGCAGCAAGGACGAGTTCGGCTGTGCGGACCTGTACGCGCCCGATCGCCTGCCCGCCTACGAGCTCGACATCGGCACGGGCGAGTGGGCGCGGCTGCGGGCCGACTACACCGCCGGCCGCAAGGAGTACCAGGAGGCGGTGCTCCACCTCGATGGCGAAACGGCCGACGTGCAGCTGCGGCTGAAGGGCAATCCCGACTTCAGCTGGATGGGCGACAAGATGCAGTTCGTCGTCTCGTTCAACGAGGTCGACCCCGATGCGCGCTTCCACGGCCTGCGGAAGATCACGCTCGACGCGAGCTGGTACGACTCCACCGTGCTGCGCGACCGCCTCTCCTACGACGTGATGCGCCGCGCCGGCGGCCTGCCCGCAGCCTGCGCGAACAACGCCACCCTCACCATCAACGGCGAGTTCCAGGGCATCTACGGTCACATCGAGTACTTCGACCACGAGTACCTCGAGCGGGTCTTCGGCAAGGAAGCCGCCGGCGGCGGTCTCTGGAAGTACGGCACCGAGGCGAAGGCGAACGCCGACGAGAGCACAGGCGAAGCGGTACGCGCGTACTGGCGGGCCTCCACGCTCGCCGAGATGGAGGCCGCCGGCAACGTGGACCAGTGGACGCGCGGCTGGGCCGCCGAGACCGTGCTGGGCGACGCCGACGGCTACGTGTGCTGCGCGCACAACTTCTACCTCTACGAGCACCCCGAGGAGGGCGTGCTGTTCGTCCCCTGGGACTTCGACGACACGCTCGACGTCACCGACCATGACGACGACCCCATCGATGGCTACGAGAACTGGGGCTTCTCCCAGCCGCACTTCCTCACCGTGCTGGCCGACCCCGGCTACCGCGCCGCCTATGTGGACCACGTGGAGGCGCTCAACGCCGCGATGGACCCGGCGCTCATGCGCGCGCAGCTCGCAGCGTGGGATGCGCAGGTGGCGGAGGCCGTGGCGCTCGACGAGAAGCGCACCTGGGGCGACGAGGAGCGCACCACCACCCTCCTTCGGCTCGATGCCTGGTTCCAGGCCCGCCACGACTTCCTCACCGGCTGGGTGGCCTGCGAGCGCGGCGCCCCCACCGACCTCGACGGCGATGGCCTGGACTCCTGCTCCGATGGCGACGACACGACCGCCCTCGCGGCCGAGACCTGCAACGGCGTCGACGACGACAACGACGGCCGCATCGACAACGCCGAGGCGTGCGACGACTGCACCCGCCACGACCTCGACGACGTGCACCTGCTGATGTGCCGCTGGCCCCGCACGGCGAGCGAGGCGCAGTCCGCCTGCGAGGCGCGCGGCGGCGGGCTGGCCACCCTCGACAGCACCGAGGCCATCTACCTGACCTACTTCTGGACCTGGCCGGACGACGAACCTTGGTGGCTCACCGGCCAGCGTGGCACCGACTGCTACAGCTGGGATGAGTCCACGTTCAACTACGCCTGGACCCCTTGCGCCGAGGAGCACCCCTCGGTGTGCGCGCTCCCCTGAGGGGCTAGTTCGCTCCCTCGGCGGCTTCCTTCTCCTCGCCCTCCTCCTTGCCCTCGCCTTCCTTCGCGCCGCTCTTCGTGCGGCCCTGCAGGGCATCCTGCAGGTACACGAGGATGCGGCGGGCATCGTGCTTGTCGATGTCCTCGCGGAAGGCGGGCATGCGGCCGCGCCCATCGAGCACCACGGTGACGAGGCGGTCGTACTCGGCGGGGGGCACCTTCCCCACGAGCGTAGGCACCCCACCGGCGAACGCGGCGGCGGCGGGACCATCCCCCTTGCCGCTCTCGCCGTGACACTGCCAGCAGCTCTCCAGCCAGATCTCGCGGCCGCGCTCGCGGTCGGATGGGCGCGTGGAGGGCATGCCGGCGAGCGCGCCACCGGCGGACGGCGCCAGAAGGGCCAGCCCGACGAGCAGCCCGGCGAGGCAGGAGAGGAGGCGGGGGCGCGGGGAGAAGGGCACGGCGCAGCCTATCTCCCACGGCGCCGACCCGCAGCGCGCGGGCTATGGAGCGGGGCCGGCCCAGCCGGCGGGAGGCATGTTGGAGGAAAGGCTGCGCGCGGTGCTCGTCGGGGTGCAGTTGCCGGAGGCCGACGCCGGGGAGCACGCCTCCTCGATGGCGGAGCTCGGGCGGCTCGTTCACACGCTCGGCTACGACGTGGTCGGCGAGGTCACGCAGCGGCGGGCGCGGCTCTCCGCCGGCAGCGTGCTCGGCGAGGGCAAGCTCGCGGAGCTCGCCGCCTGGACGGGCGGCAGCGGCCTCATCCCGCAGGGTCCGCCGCGTCGCATCGTGACCAAGGCGCGGGAGAAGTGGGAGGCGGCCGACGAGGAGGAGGTAGGGCCCGAGCCGGTCGACGCCGAAGACGCCCCCGTCGTGCAGGCGCCGCGCGAAAACCGCCGCGCTGATCTGGTCATCGTCGACCACGAGCTCTCCCCCAGCCAGGCACGGAACCTCGAGCGCGCAGTGGGCGTGGAGGTGCTCGATCGCACCGGCGTCATCGTGGAAATCTTCCACCGGCACGCGCAGTCGCGCGAGGCCCGCCTGCAGGTGGAGATCGCCCGGCTGAACTACCTCGTGCCGCGCATGCGCGAAACGGGCGGCGGCGACCGGCAGCGGGGCGGCATCGGCGGCAAGGGGGCCGGCGAGAGCGCGCTGGAGCTCGATCGCCGCAAGGTCCGCGACCGCATCGCCCAGCTCCGCGCCGAGCTGGCCCGCCTCGAAGCCGAACAGGGCACCCGCCGCGCGCGGCGCACCGATCAGCTCCGGGTGGCCCTCGTGGGCTACACCAACGCCGGCAAGAGCTCGCTCATGCGGGCCCTGACCGGCTCCGACGTGCTGGTGGCCGACAAGCTCTTCGCCACGCTCGACACCACCGTGCGCACGCTGCACCCGGAGTCGGTGCCGCGGGTGCTGGTCTCCGACACGGTGGGCTTCATCAAGAAGCTCCCGCACGACCTCGTGGCCAGCTTCCGCAGCACGCTCGACGAGGCCCACGAGGCCTCGCTGCTGCTGCTCGTGGTCGACTGCAGCGACGCCACCTTCCGCCAGCAGCTCGAGGTGACCCGCACCGTGCTCGCCGAGATCGGCGCCGACACCGTGCCCACGAAGCTCCTGCTCAACAAGGCCGATCGGATCGACGAGGCTACCCGCTCCGCGCTCCTTGAGGAGTTTCCCGGCGCCATCGCGCTCTCCGCGAAACGTCCGGAGGATGTGGCGGCGCTGCACGCCCACATCGTGGCCGCCTTCGACGATGGGCTCGTCGAGGCGGAAATCTTCCTCCCCTGGTCGAACGCGGGCCTCCTCGGCGAGGTGCACGCGAACACGCGCGTGGTCGAGGAGCACCACGAGGACGAGGGCGTACGCCTGCGGATTCGCGGGCGGGCCGCCGACGTCCATCGCATCCAATCCCGGAGCTCACGATGCTGACGCTTGCCCTCTCCCTCCTCGCCCCCGCCAAGGCGGCCGAACCGATGCTGGAGGCCTCCCTCGGTGCGGCCGCGTTCTCCCTCGGCGTAGCGGCGCGGGTGGCGCCCGGCATGAAGTGGTCGCTGTGGAACCAGCCCGACAACGTGCTGTTCTCCGACACCTTCCTCAAGGCGGAGGTGGGCTTCGATCTCTCGCCCGTGTACGTGCGGGCCGTCCCGAAGATCACGTTCTCGCCGCTCGCCGTGCTCGAGGTGAGCGTGCACTACGCGGGGAGCGCCTACTTCGGCACCTTCACCGGCATGGTGCCCTTCGATTCGCCCGACGCGCCCTACACCGAGGCCTTCTTCGACACTGCCGAGCCGATCCCCGGCACGAGCCACCGGGTGGGCGGCAACACCACCCTCCAGGCGCAGGTGGGGCCCATCATCGTGGTGGTGTGGAACGACCTCGAACGCTGGACGGCCACGCCCTTCGAAGGTCGCGAGGGCTGCTGCTTCTTCGAACCCGAGCGCGAGCTCCTCTTCGCGTGGGAGGAGACCTACGTGGGTGTGGGCGACGTGCTCCTGTACGAAGTGGTCTTCGACAAGGCGAAGGGCCGCCTCCTCCGCGTCGGCAACATGACCAACTACCAGACGGCGCTCACCACGGGCGACGAGCTCCTCCGCACCGGCCTGCTCGCGGCCTACTCCCCCGACAAGCACTGGACCGGCGCGCTGGTCGTGCAGCCCTACCTGATCTCGCGGCAGTGGCCCGACGCCGTCCCGCCGTACATCGCCGCCCAGGTGCGCTGGGTGAGGTAGGCGGCGGCCCGACTGCGGGCCTCGGGATCGCGGTGGCAGCGGATCGAGGGCGCAGGCCGCCGGCCGGGGCCCCGGCCCGGGATCCTTGATAGCGGGGCCACATGAACGCTGACCGAATGATCTCCGTTTTCCTCGCAGGCGTGCTGGTGGGCGGAACGGTCGTGTACCTCTCGCCGAACAACGGGCTCGCCGTGGGCATGCAGACCATGGGGATGGGCGGAGAGAAGCGCGGAGCGCCCTCGAGCTCAAACGGCGAAGCCGGCGCGCCCGATGCGGGCCAGGAGGGCGGCGACGCCACGCCCAGCGCCGACCTCGGCATCGGCAACACCGGCGATGCATCGGCGGCCGGCGGGGAAGGCGCCGCGGCAACCGAAGGCGGCGAGGGGTCGGCAGGCGGCGAAGCGGGCGCAAACGCCCCCGCCGGCACCGGACCGGGCGCGCCGGGGAGCCAGATCGCCGCGGGCACCGGCCAGGGCGGTCCGGGCGGCATGGGCGGCCAGGGCGGTGGTCAGGGCGGCGGCATGGGCGGACAGGGCGGCGGCATGGGCGGTCAGGGCGGCGGCATGGGCGGTCAGGGCGGCATGGGCGGTCAAGGCGGCGGCATGGGCGGCGAGACCACCCTCGGCAGCACGGGGATCGCGGGCGGCTCCATGAACGGCGGCCAGATGGGGCAGCCGGGCGGGGGCGTGGGCAACATCGGGGCGAGCCCGGCCGCGGGAGCCCCCAAGGGCGCGGCCCGGCTGATGCGCCACCTGCAGCTCGCGCCGGCCCTGTGGAAGAGCCAGGCGGAAACGGCGGCCGCATCGAGCAATCCGGACATCAAGGCGCTGGCCGGGCGGATCGCGGAGCACGCCGCCTCCGTGCCCGAGGTCGGCGAGCGGCTCCCCCCCAACACCGAGATCCTCCCCTACCTGCTCGAGAGCAAGATGCTGATCGAACGCATGGAGCTCGCCGGCATGGAGGTGTCCACGCTCAAGACGCAGATCGACGTGGTGAGCTCCAGCAAGCGCTGAGGCGCCCCGCTCACACCATGTCGGCGAAGCGGCGGCGGTTGTGCGCGAAAACGCTCAGCCCCACCACGAGCGCGATGGCGGCGGCGAGGAAGGCATAGAGCACCGTGGTGACCGGCCCCGGGAGCTGGTGCTCGAGGAGCAGGCGCCGGTAGAGCCCGATGTACTGGGCCATCGGGTTCGGGTGGAGGAGAAGCCGGAACGGGCCGACGTAGGCCTCCGGCGAGTACATCACCGGGGTGAGGAACATCCCCACGAGGACCGCCGCGTTCACCCAGTGGCCCACATCGCGGAAGTGCGCCTGGAGCACGCTGAGGAAGAGACCGGCGCCGAGGCAGAAGCAGCTCTGCGCGAGGATGAAGACCGGGATGAGCAGGACGTGCCAGGTGAGGCCATCGCCCACGAGCACGCACGCCACGAGCAGGATGGCCCAGCGGATGAGCTGGTTGACGACGGCGGAGGCCACCATCTGCGCGGGCAGCACCACGGGGGGGAAGTTCACCTTGCGGAGGAGGTGCCCGTTGCTCGTGATCGACGTGGTGGCGCGGGTGAGGCCATCGGCGAACCCGCTCCAGGCCACCATGCCGCACAAAAGGTAGAGCACGTACTGCTGCGCGCTCTGGCCGGTGTGGAAACGTACCTGGAGCAGCACGTGGAACACGAACGCGTAGGTGGCCACCTCCACGATCGGGTTGATCACCGCCCAGAAGAAGCCGATGCTGCTGCCGAGGTAGCGCACCCGCAGGTCGTTGGCCGTCAGCGCCCACCACAGGCGGCGCGCGCCCCAGAGCGTACGGAGCTCGCCCAGCGCGCTCGGGGGTGCGTTCACGGCGGGGCCCCGAACGCCCAACTCGCGCCGAGGCCCGCCACCCAGGCGGTGCCGCCGTAGGTGCCGTTGCCCACCAGGCGGCCGCTGCCCACGCGGGTGGCGAAGCCGTGGTTGTAGTCGATGAACAGCGCGGTCTGGGCGTAGGTGGAGTCCGTGACCTCGCGGTCGGCGAAGGCCGTGAGGAGCCCGCTCGCATCGAGCGTGAGGTGAGGGCCCACGCGCACGCTGGCCCCGAGGCTCCCGCCGAACTTGTCGGCGTCGGGTACGCCGGCGTTCGCGAAACCATCGGGCGTGGCGCCGGTTTCGCCGTAGACGCCCGCCCGGACCGTAAGGAGCGCGTGGGCATCGAACTCGGCGCCGAGGCGCAGGCTCCAGGTGTCGACGAAGCCGGTGGCGAGGCTGACGTCGTCGGTCACGGTGATGCTCTCGCCGTGCATGGGGCCCGATTCGGTGGTGGTGAGCTCGAGGTCCACATCGGTCACCCGGAGGTCCTCGGTGGCGCTCCAGCCCGTCCACACGCCGTCGAGCTCCACGCGGAGACGGTCGGTGGGCGCCACCTCCACGCCGGCCCGGGCCGTCCAGGGCAGGGACACCCGCACGGTGGCCTCCTCATCGGAGAAGGTGCTTCCGGTGAGCACGCCGTCGAACAGGCCGTTGTTGGGATCGAGCGTGCTGGTGGTGGTGCCCTCGGCCGCGAAGTCCACGCCCGGCTGCACGGAGAGCCCGATCTTCAGGGGCTCGACCGGCTGCAGGAGCACGCCGGCGTTCCACGTGACCTTGCCCGGGTCGAGCGCCGACACGTCGAGGCGCACGTCGTCGATCGGGCTGTCGCTCCCGCAGCTCTCGCCGCCCTCCTCGCAGAGCGTGGCGGCGAGCGATTGATCCACCTTGAGGAAGGTGTACTGGAGGCTCGCGCCCACCGCGAGCCACGGCGCCACTTCCCACGCCACGCTGGGACCGGCGTAGATCTGTCGGATCTGCGCGGAGATGAGCGCGTAGCGCTGGGGGCCGTCCGCCGGCCAGAGGTAGTCGCTGCCAGTGGGCACCATCAGGCCCACGGCGACGCTCAGCCGGTCGAGCGAGGGGTGCAGTCCGCCGAGGCGCGTCACGTAGCCGCCGGAGGGCTCGAAGACGGGCGGCGCCTCCGACACCGTCTCCGAGAACGGGTTCACGCCCGGGATGTCCTCCCGCTCGAACCAGGCGGTCTGCTGCGTGAGCCAGCCATCCATCGAGAGCGAGGGCCGCGCCACGTTGCGGAGGGCGGCCGGGTTGTACCACTGCGCGGACACGTCGTTCGCGCCGGCCACGAAGGCGCCCGCGCGCCCCTGGGCCCGCACGCCGCTGTCCACGAGCGTGTAGCCCCCCGCCAGCGCCAGTCCGCTCAGGATCAGCAGCATGACACGCTCCCCGGCCCCTGGGCCTTCATGTCAGAGTCCAGCGGCCTGCCCCGCATCCTCGGTCCAGGGGGCATCCTGGCCCTCGAACGCCGTGAGCTGCCCGCTGAGATCGTACGTGTAGCCGCAGCCCTGCTCCACCGAGAGGGTGCAGCCGGTGTTCTCGCAGTCGTAGGCGAGCCGGGCGTTGTTCGCGGCCACCTGGGCGCCCGCCGCGTCGGTGAGCACGAGGTAGGTGCCAGCCGGCGTCTCGCCGTTGTCGCCCACGTAGGCGGCGGCCTCGTCGCTCCACGTGTCGGACTCGTCCCACTTCTCGCGGCTCGTCGACTCGCTCGCCCACGTCCCGGTGAAGGTTTCGTTGTTGAAGGTGCCCTTCACGCGCAGCGTGGCGGTGGCCTCGCGGGTGTAGGCGTAGTCGTAGCCCGACGCGTGCGAGGCAAGGTCGTTGCCGGCCTCCTCCCCCGTCCACGAAAAGGTCCACTCACCCGCTTCATCCTGCGAGCCGGGGAGCGCCTCGGTGCCCACGATCATCATCGCCCCCTGCCCGCTCTCCTCGATCCGGCCGAAGAACATGGACTCGCTCCAGGTTTCCGTCCCGCTCGTGGTCCAACTCTCGTCGGTCGTGGTGGTGTCGGCCGGCACGTCGGCGCCGGTGAAGTTGTGGGAGACGGAGGTTGCGCACTCGTCGCCCACCGGCTCGGTCAGCGCGATGGAGAAGGACCAGGTGCCCCACGGAGCGGTGGCGCAGCCCGAAAGCAGCAGGAGGGAGAAGGCTCGCATCGGCAGATGCTAACCGATCGACCGGGTTAGCCCCGCGCATGCCCGCACCGACCTACTGGGACTACCTCCACCTGCCCGAGCTCCTCCACTGCCAGGGTGGCCTCGATGGCAGCCCCTCGCCGGACGAGCTGCACTTCATCATCGTGCACCAGACCTACGAGCTGTGGTTCAAGCTGGTGCTCACGCAGCTCCGGCTGGCCCGCGATCACCTCGCCGCGCCGCACCTCCCGGAGGAGCGCGTGCCCTTCGTGGTGCACCACCTCGGGCGGGTCAACGCCATCCTCCGTCTGTGCGTGGACCAGTTCGCCGTCATGGAAACCCTCCCGCCGCAGGACTTCCTCGAGTTCCGCGACAAGCTCACCCCGTCGAGCGGCTTCCAGAGCTTTCAGCTCCGCGAGGTGGAGATGCTGCTCGGGCTCACGATGGAGCGGCGCATCAAGTACGCCGGTACCGATCCCATCGAGCACATCCGCAGCCAGGCCACCACCGACTCGGGCCGCGCCGTGGTGGCGCAGCTCGAAGCCACGATGGCGGAGACCTCCCTGCGCGATGCGCTGATCTCCTGGCTGGGTCGCACCCCGATCATGGGCAGCTCGCCCGGCACCGAGGGCGATGAGGCCGTGGTGAACGCCTTCCTCGCGGCCTACCTCGCGCGCGTGGAGGCCCACCAGCGGGAGGGCGGCGAGCAGCTCGTGAAGGTGCTCGGCGGCACCGACGCCGACAAGATCCACGCCCGCGTGGAGATGGCCCTCGGCGGCGTGCGCGGCTTCCTCCTGCCCGACGGCGCGGAGGAGCGCCGGGCCCGCGCGGCGCTCCTGTTCATCGAGAGCTACCGGCACCTGCCGCTCCTCGCATGGCCCCGCCTCCTCCTCGACACGGTCGTGGAGCTCGAGGAGCAGATGGTCCTCTTCCGGCACCGCCACGCCCGCATGGTGGAGCGCACCATCGGCCGGCGGGTGGGCAGCGGCGGCAGCTCCGGCGTGGAGTACCTCGACCAGACCACCTCCTACCGCATCTTCCCCGAGCTCTGGAACGTGCGTTCCTGTCTGCTCCCCCGCGAGCGCCTGCCGGAGCTCACGGGCGAAGGGCGGTACGCCTTCGCGTAAGCCGGAGCGCCCTCAGCGCCGACGAGGCCCCGCGCGGCGACGGAGCACTCCCGCCGCGAGGACCGCCGCCACCGCAACGGGCGGTGCGCCCCCGCCGCAGCCGCAGGTGCCCGCCTCGGCCAGCGCCACCGGCTCGCCGGGAAGCCGGTCCACCGGAGGCACGTCGGCCGCGGTCTCCCCCGTGTCGCCTTCGCCGCCCTCCGACGTAGCCCCCACGCGCACCGTCACCGTGATGGCGCCGTCGGCCGGGCCGCCATCGTCCGCGAACCAGATGACGCCCTCCTCGACGAGCCCCAGCGGCAGGCTGTACTCGCCCTCCTCCGGCGCGAGCACCTCGAACGCGAAGTAGCCCGTGGCGCCCGGACTCGTGGGCGCCGCCACCGTCACCACGCGCCCCGCGCTCATCCAGCTTGGCGCGGCCAGCGGCGAGGCAACGTCGCGGGGGATCGGCGCGAGCTTGGTAATGCCGGGGCTCCAGCTCGCCCGGCCGGTGTTCAGCACAGTGAGCGTGCACGCGCCGGTTTCGCCGGGCTGGAGCGCCAGCGAGGCCCCCTCCCCCGGGGCGCACACGAGGCTGGTCAACGAGCCGGCGTAGTTCGGCCCGGGCTCCTCCAACGGTTGCCGGAGCTCATCGAGCCGGTCGTAGAGCCAGTCGCCGGGGCAGGCGGTGGAGTTGTCCGGCCAGTCGCGGTGGCCGCGGATCGAGTCCTCGTTGCTCGGGATGGCGTTGAGCGTGGCCACCGTCTGCACGAGGAGCTGCCCGCTTTCCATCATCGCGTCGGTGACGGCGTGCGAGGTGGAGCAGCCGGAGGGGTGGTAGCAGCCGAGGAAGCAGACGGCGGCGTTGCCGTCGTTGTTTCCGCCGCCGGTGGCACCGCTGTAGTAGTCGTAGGGGCGCCCCTCCCACAAGGAGCCGTCGTACCCGACGAGGAACTGGTAGGGAATGTCGCAGTACTCGCCGGTGGAGAAGGCGTAGGCCTGCAGGGCCTGCACCGCGCCCTGCACGGTGCCGCCGTAGGTCTGGGTGCCGGCGGTGTGGTGGATCGCCATCCGGTACCAGTCATCCTCGGTGCTGGTGCAGGTGGTGGGGTCGGCGCCCCAGTCGGCCCGCGAGACCACGCCGATGGCCTTGAGCTCGGCCGGGAGGACGCCGGGCGCCGGAGGAGGCGCCACCGCATCGCGCCGGGGTTCGCCGGCGGTGGGGGTGAACAGATCCCAGTCCACGAGCGTGATGCGCCCCGCGTGGGCGCTGCGGAACCACACCTCCTCGGTCGGCGCCTCGAGGTCGGCCCGCAGAACCGTGACCCGACCCTTGTGCCAACGCTCCTCGAGGGGCTGCCATCCGCCCCCGGCGTTGAGCTCCACCTCGACCGCGCGGGCGTCGGTGGCCTCAACGATCATCACTACGCGCGTGCCCGCGCCTTCCGCACGCGCCCCCTCGCCCCAGGTGAGGAGGCGATGCGGCGGAGGAACGGCGGGGCCTACGGGAGCGGCGAGGGCCATCGCGACGAGGAGCATGCGGGATCCTACCCCGCCGGACCTACCTCGGGTCGAAGACGAGGTGCGAGGGCGCCAGCGCTTCGGCGCTGTTGCCGCGCGCGAGCTCCGCGCCCGCCTCGCGCTCCAGCCGCACGAGGGTGCCGGTGCCGTCCTGCGGCTCGTTGCCGTACCAGATGCCGCCCGCGTGATCGGCGGCGAGGCCAGCCGGCAGGTCGAGGACATCGCCGCTCACGAGGAGATCGGGGGCGCGGACGCCCGCCGCGGTGGCTCCGTCGAAGCGCGCCACCGCGACGCTCGTCCAGTAATCGACCCAGAGGCGCCCCTCGTCGTCGACCGCCACGGCCGTGGGGCCATCGAGCGAGTGCGTACCGGTGTCATCCTCGAACCCGGCCGTGAAGGCATCGGAGGGCGCGATCGTCTGCACGGTGGGGCTCGACCCGCCGCCAAGCCCGACCGCGAGCACCTGGTTGCCACCGAAGTCCGCGATCCAGGTGAGGTCGGTGACGGGGTCCAGGCTGAAGCTCTCCGCCGCCACCATGCCCTCCACGATGACCTCCTGATCGGCCGCGTCGGGCACCGCACCGGCGGCGAGGAAGTCGCGGACCGCGGCATCGCCGAAGCCGAGGAGGCCCACCGAGCCCGCCTCCCCGTTCCGGAGGAGCACCCAGAGCTGGTCCTTGTCGTCGAACCCGAGGTCGGCGATGCCCCCGGCCGCGGCCAGCGAATCGAAGACGGGGCCGGCGAGCGCGACGGGTTCGGCATCGCCGGAAACGCCGGCGGGCGGGTACACCACGAGGCGGCTGCCGTAGGTGGGCGAGGTGGCCGCCCAGAGGTTGCCCATCGGATCGACGGCGAGGCCGCGGAGGTCGTTGGAGAGCTCGACCGTGATCGACGCGGCGGCGGTGAGGTCGCCGCCCGCCGCGAGGGCTTCGCGGTCGAACCCGTAGGCCGACTCGCCGCTCGTGACCCACAGCTTGCCGCTGGAGGGCTGCAACGCCCATTCGCCGGCCCACTCGGCCTCCACGCCGTCCTCCACGCACACCCGGGAGACGGTGTCGACAAGGAGACCGAAGGCCTGCCCGTTGAGGTTGCCCCCACCATCCACCGTCCCGCGGCGGGCGGCCAGCGTGTAGCGCCCGCCCGGCAGCGACAGCGACTCGGTGGCGGCAGTGACCGTGGCGACGGCGGTGCCGCCCTGATCGTAGACGACCAGCTCCGGGGTGCTGACCCACGTCTCGGCGGGCACGGTGAGGCTGAGGTTCAGGGTACCGGTGCCCCCCTCGGGACAGGCGGCCTCCTCGGTGAGCGGGCAGGCGAGCAGCGAGAAGAGGAGCATGAAGTACGGGGGTTGGTGCGAATCTACGCACGGAAACCCGTATCCTTCAACGTGACCAACAGAAACCTCGGGGGCGAGCGGACCGTGGTAAGGTGCCGCCAATGCTGCCGCTCACCCTCCGCTCCCGAGTACGCACGCGGACCGGCGCGTGGGCGGCCCGCTGGCGCCGCGTGGTGGCTCCGCTGGTGGCGGTGGCGATGCTGCTCGGCCTCGGCGCGAGCGCGTTGGTGCAGGGCGATGCCCTCCGCGCCCACGTGGTGTGCCCGGAGGATGGCGCAGCCGTCCACGCCGAGGGCAACGCAGCCCATGCCCCGGAAGGGGCGGCGCTGAGCGAAGCCAAGCCGCATGGCCATGAACAAGCCTGCGAGCTGGGCAGCCTCGGTGCACCCCCGACCTCGGCCTTCGCCGAAGCCCGCGCGCTCCTCTCCGATGCGCCGGGCCTGCCGCCCGAAGGGCCGGTTGCCCCCCTGCCGGGACCCCGCTCCCGCGACCACCTCCACTTCGCCCCCAAGACGTCTCCTCCGGTCGTGTGCTGACCCGGTCCGTTCCGGCTTCACACTCAACCTTCTGGAGTTTCCTTGATTCCCACCGCCCTTCTGGGCTGGGTGGTGTCCATTGCGCTCGCGGACTCCCCCGCGGCCGATGCCCCGCCCCCGCCCCCCCCTCCGACTGAAAACCCCGACGTCGCCGCCCTCGCGGCCCGTATCGCCGCCCTCGAAGCGGCCCTCCGCGACCGCGAGATGGCCGACCTCCTCCGCGAGGCCGACGCTGCGGCCCCCGTGACCACGGCCTCGGCGCCGAGCCTGTTCCCCATGAACCCCGGCATCACCGCGTTCGGCGACCTCGTGGGCCAGCTCGGCCTCGACCCCGAGGGCGTGCGGCCCGGCTCCACGATGTACCTCCGCTCGATGGAGCTCGACATCAGCGCCACGGTCGACCCGTTCGCCAAGGCCACCGCCGTGATCGCCTTCGAACAGGAGGCGCCGCCGCTCGACGGCTCCGCAGCCGCGGGCGACTTCGGCGCCGGGCCCGAGGAAGCCTACGTGGACCTCGTGGCGCTGCCCTGGCACCTGAGCGCGCGTGTGGGCAAGTTCAAGCAGCCCTTCGGGCTCGTGAACCGTACGCACCCGCACGACCTCCCGTGGGTGGACGCGCCGGCGGCCATCGGCCTGCTCGCCGAGGATGGCTACAACGACACGGGCGGCACGCTGTCCTGGGTGCTGCCGGTCGGCCCCCTTGCGGTCACCACCACGGCGGGCGCGCTCGCCGGCGACCCCTTCGAGGAGGATGGACCGGAGGCGGCGCTCGCCGGCCTCGGTCGCGTTGAGGTCTTCGGCGGCTTCGGCGATGTGGACGTGGGGGTGGGCGGAAGCGCCGTGAAACACTTCGGGGGCGACGACCCCGCCCTCGGCGCAGACTTCAGCTTCCGGTACAGGCCTTCCCAACGCGCCAGCGTGGTGGTGCTCGGGGAGGTCCTGCAATCCCCCGACGGCGAGCTCGGCGGCTACGCCGCCCTCCAGGTGCAGCCGGCCCGCTCGGTCTACCTCGGCCTCCGCGAGGACATCCTCGCCGACGGCATGAAACACAACTTCTTCCTCTCCTACTACACCAGCGAGTTCCTTCGCCTCCGGATCGGGGGTGGCTATGCCCCGGCCGACGAGGCGGGCGAAGCGCTGGCCCAACTGACCTTCGTCTGGGGCTCGCATCCGACCGAGCCCTGGTGGGTGAACCGATGATCCTCCTCTGCTTCCTCCTCGCCATCTCGCGCGCCTTCGCCGTCGAAGTCGTCTGCACGCTCCCCTGGCTGGGCGATGTCGCCCACCGCGTGGCCCCCTCGGCCACGATCACCACGCTCGCGCGCGGCGTCGACGACCCGCACTTCCTCTCGCCCACCCCAGCGCTGATGGCGAAGGTGTCGCGCGCCGACCTCTTCGTGGAGAACGGGCTCGGGCTGGAGCTCTGGTCCGCGCGGCTCCTCGACAGCGCGGGCAACCCGCGCATCCGCCAGGGGCAGCCCGGCTACGTGCGCGCCACCGTGGGGATGCGCATCCTCGAGGTGCCGAGCGACCTGAGCCGCGCGAAGGGCGACCTCCACCCCGAGGGCAACCCGCACGTGTGGCTCGATCCGCTCAACCTGCCGGTGGCCGCCGACAACATCGCAGCCGCGCTCGGTCGCGTGGATCCCGCCCACGCCGCGGAGTACACCGCCAACGCCGCCGCGTTTCGCGTGAAGATCCAGGAGGCGATGTTCGGCAAGGACCTCGTGGCCTACATGGGGGGCGATGTGCTCACCCGACTGGCCCAGGGCGGCAAGCTCAACGACCTGCTCGTACAGAAGGGCCTGCAGGGCCGTCTGGGCGGCTGGCTCAAGGCGGGCGCGGCGCTCAACGGCAAGCCGATGGTCTTCTACCACCAGAGCTGGCCCTACTTCGTGGCCCGCTACGGCGTGAAAGTAGTGGGGTACGTGGAGGACCGCCCGGGCATCCCGCCCACGGCCGCCCACCGCGATGAGCTGCTCTCCACCATCAAGCAGAACGGCGTGAAGGTGATCGAGGTCACGTCGTACTACGACGACAAGATCCCCAGCCTGCTCGCCAAGGAAACCGGAGCGCGCGTGGCCCACGTGGGCGGCGACGTGGGCGGAACGTCCGACGCCACCGACTACTTCAGCTACATGGACTCGCTGCTGAAGGCGTTCGCGCCATGATGTGGATGCTCCTTCCCACGCTGGCCTGCCTGGTCATCGTGATCACCCTCGGGTGGTTCGGGCTCCACGTGCTCGAGCGCGGCGTCATCTTCGTGGACCTTGCGCTCGCCCAGGTGGCGGCGCTCGGCACGACGTACGCGGTCTTCCTCGGGCACGATCCCGACGGCGGCACGGCGTTCGCCATGGCCCTCACCTTCACCCTGATCGGCGCCGCCGCGTTCTCTGCCGCCCGCATCTTCGAGGAGCGGGTGCCCCAGGAGGCGATCATCGGCATCGCCTACGCCGTGAGCGCGGCCTCGGGCATCCTGATGATCCACTTCGCCGACGATCCGCACGGCGGCGAGAAGCTGGAGCACCTGCTCGTGGGCAACATCGTGTGGGTGCAACCGCACGAGCTGTGGGTCCTGGCGGGGGTCTGCGCGAGCGTGGGCGTGGTGCACTTCCTGTGCCGGCGCGCCTTCCTCGCGGTGACCTTCCGCTCGCCCGACGTGCGCCGCGTGGCCGCATGGGACCTCCTGTTCTACAGCACGTTCGGCCTCGCGCTGACGGCGATCGTCTCGGTGTCGGGCGTGCTGCTCGTGTTCAGCTACCTCGTGATCCCCGCCGTTGTGGCGCGCCTGCTCGTCTCGGGCGTGGTGCCCCGGCTCCTCGTGGCGTGGGCGCTGGGAATCGTCGTGAGCGTGGCGGGCGTGTCGGTCAGCTACAGCCATCCCACGGGACCGGTCATCGTCGCCATGTTCGGCGCCGCGCTCGTGGTCACGCTGGTGGGCTGGGCCATCACGCATGCCGACCACAAGGGAAGGGCCGTGGCGCAATGCCTCGCTGCGTTCGGCGCGGTCGGCGGGGTGCTCGCGGCGTTCACGGGCGTGCCGGTGGCGCCCGAGGCACACGACCACGAGCACGTGGAGGCAGCGGAGGCGCCGTCCCCGGTTGACGCCGATGGTCTCCTCTCCGAGGACCCCATGGTGCGCGAAACGGCAGCGCGCGAGGCCGACGGGAAGCCCGAGCGGAGCGAAGCGCTCGCGGCCGCGATGGCGAAGGAGTCGGACCCGGGGGTGAAGCTGGTCATGGCGGTGGCGCTGGCCCATGCGGGGGACGTTCGTTCCCTCGCCGGTCTGGCCGCGATCGCGGCGAGCGAAACGCCCTACTTCCGCCGCGAAGCAGACGGCCGCCTCCGTGATCTGGCCAAGGGGGATTCGCCCCCCTTCGACCCGATGACCGGCCCGGACAGCGCAGGCGCGTGGGCCGCGTGGGCGGCAACGCAGACGGCGCCGCCCGCGGGGATGGCGGAGATGGCGATGCCTTGACGCCGGCGCGGGCGGGGTGGCGTTTGCCCCGCCCGCCTGCGAGTCATACGGCGCAGTCCTCTCCCGGAGCTCCGCATGATCCCCGAATCGGTCCGCGCATGGGTGGCAGAAGTGGCGGCGCTCACCACGCCCGATCGCATCCACTGGTGCGATGGTTCTGAAGAAGAGCGCGTGAGCTTGACGGCCGAGGCCGTGGCGAGCGGGGTGCTGATCCCCTTGAACCCCGAGAAGCTCCCGAACAGCTACCTGCACCGCTCGGACCCGACCGATGTGGCCCGCACCGAGCACCTCACGTTCATCTGCTCCGCCACGAAGGCGACGGCCGGGCCGAACAACAACTGGCTCGCGCCCGAGGAGGCGAAGGCCCGCCTGACGCCGCTCTACCGGGGCGCGATGAAGGGCCGCACGCTCTACGTGGTGCCGTTCGTGATGGGCCCCGTGGGCAGCCCGTTCTCAAAGGTGGGCGTGGAGCTCACCGACAGCGTCTACGTCGTGCTCAACATGCGCATCATGACGCGCATGGGCAACCAGGCGTGGGGCCAGCTGGCTGGTCGGGACGAGTTCACCCGCTGCCTGCACTCCCTCGGCGATCTGTCCCCCGACCGCCGCTTCATCTGCCACTTCCCGGAGGAGAACACGATCTGGAGCGTGGGCTCCGGCTACGGCGGCAATGCGCTCCTCGGCAAGAAGTGCCTCGCGCTGCGCATCGCCAGCGCCCTCGGCCGCGACCAGGGCTGGATGGCCGAGCACATGCTGATCCTCGGCGTGCAGAACCCCGCCGGGGAGAAGAGCTACATCTGCGCGGCGTTCCCTTCCGCGTGCGGCAAGACGAACCTCGCCATGCTCGTTCCGCCCCCCGCGATGGCCGCGAAGGGCTGGAAGGTGTGGACGGTGGGCGACGACATCGCGTGGCTCCGCCCGGGTCCCGACGGCCGCCTCTGGGCCGTGAACCCCGAGGCCGGCTTCTTCGGCGTGGCGCCGGGCACCTCGAACCGAACCAACGCGAACGCGATCGTGTCGGCCTCCGCGAACGCCATCTTCACCAACGTGGCGCTCCAGACCGACGGCACGGTGTGGTGGGAGGGGCACCACGAGGCGCCCCGGCCCGGAATGCTCGACTGGCGCGGCAATCTCTGGGACTCGAGCTCGGGCCAGCCCGCCGCCCACCCGAACAGCCGGTTCACCTGCCCGGCCAGCCAGTGCCCCTCCATCGCCGACGAGTGGGAGGACCCTGCCGGCGTGCCGATCTCGGCGCTGCTCTTCGGCGCGCGTCGCCCCAACGTGGTGCCGCTGGTGACGGAAGCCCGCTCCTGGCAGCACGGCACCTTCGTGGCGGCCACGCTCGCGTCGGAAACCACCGCCGCGGCCACCGGCGCGGTTGGCGTCCTCCGGCGCGACCCGATGGCCATGCTGCCCTTCTGCGGGTACAACATGGGCGACTATTTCGCCCACTGGCTGCGGATGGGCGCCGCCGTGCCCCACCCCCCGCGCATCTTCGGCGTGAACTGGTTCCGCACCGACGCCTCCGGCAAGTTCCTCTGGCCCGGCTTCGGCGAGAACCTCCGGGTGATCGAGTGGGTGCTCGACCGCTGTGCGGGCCGCGGCGAAGGCGTGGAGTCGCCCATCGGCACCCTCCCCGCGAACGTGGACTTCGACGGCCTCGGCCTCTCCGCCGAGCAGCAGGCCGCGCTCCTCGCCGTCCACCCCGAGCAGTGGCTCCAGGAGACGGTGTCGCAGGCGGAGTTCTTCCAGAGGTTCGGCGACACCATCCCCGCCGCCCTCTGGGCCGAGCACGCCGAGCTCGCGAGGCGCTGCGAGGCCTGAAGGCCCGGCTCGCCCCGCGGCTCCTTCCCCGCCGCGGGTCGCCACCGCCGCCAGGCCGGTGCAGCCAGACCTCGCGGGCAAGTGTCGTGCGGCGCTCTCGCCCCTCGGCGCCTCCCGGTCGAGGTGACGAGCCGGGTGACGGTGCGGGCCGCCCCGACGGAGGCCCGCTT
>CAISIK010000061.1 GCA_903885375.1 uncultured Pseudomonadota bacterium | reverse complement strand
CGCGAGCTCGGCAGCGCGCTGCTCGGCCAGCCAGCGGGCCTCTTGGGCAGAAGCCAACTCGGCCAGGAGGTTCGGCTCCTCGGGGGCGGGGGCCGGCTGGGGCGGCGGCGCCACGGGCGCGGCCTTCTCCTTCCGCACCGCGCGCGGCATGGGCGCCGAGGCCTCCGAGCTGATGCCCGGCACGAGCGCGCTCTGCAAAGGCGCACGCTCGGGCTCGGCGGGCGCGACCCAGGGCGCCGACCGCGCCGCACGGGGCAGCGGCGCCGACATCTCCGAGCTCACCCCGGGGGGCGAACCCAGGAGGCCGGGCGGCAGGCTCATGCCGATGCGGGTGGGCTCGTCGCCAAAGTCATCGAGCTCCGGGGTGGGCTCGGGCACCGTCTCCATCTCGGCCATCGCGGCCTTGCGGAGCAGCTCCCACCGGGCATCCTCCCGCGGGACGCTCGCACCGGGCACCGGCGGGGCCGGCGAGGGCGGCGCGGGCGCGGCCTCCGCGAGGCTCGCCAGCATCGCCGCGGCCTCGCTCTCGCCGAACACGGTGCTGTCCTCGGAGAGGACCGCATCGGTGAGCGGGTTCGGCTCGCGCGGGGCGCGGCGCGCATCCATCAGGAGCGGCTTCACCACCAGCTCGGCCCACTCGGCGAGCGCCGGGCCGGGCATCTGCCGCGCCAACAGGCGGGCCCGCTGCACCACCTTGTCGGCCGACGGACGGTTATCCGCATTGTAGGCGCACATCTCGCGTACGAGCGCCGCAACCTCGCCGCCCTGCGGGTTGGGGAGCGGGCAGCTCGCGGCGAGGTAGGAGAGGCGATCTTCCACGAATGCGGCGTGCTTTTCGGCCCGCCCCTTCGCCTTGCCCAGTCGCTCACCGGTGAGCAACTCGAACAGCGTGGCGCCCAGCGAGTACACGTCGGCCCGGTCCGTTTCCGGCTCGAAGAACAGGCGCTCGGGGGGCATGTACTCCACCGAACCGAACTGCAGCTCCGAGGTGTGGCTCTCGCGGTTTTCGAACTCGCCTCGGGCAACGCCGAAATCGAGCACCTTCACCGTGCCCGCATCGTCGACCATGATGTTGCTGGGCTTGATGTCCCGATGGATGACGCGGAGCGGCTTCTCGCCTTCGTAGGGAGGCCGGTTGTACGCCGCATCGAGCGCGGAGGCCACGAAGGCCACCACCTCGAGCGCCGAGTAGGCGGGCATCCGCTCGCCCTTCTCGGCGAGCGCCTGCACGATCGCCTTGAGGTCGACCGCTTCGAGGTACTCCATGATCACGGCCGCCCGGCCATCGATGCTCGTGAGGTCGATGACATCGACGATGTTGCGGTGCCGCAACCAACCGAGGAGCCGCGCCTCGTCGCGCATGCGCTGGGCGATCTCCTGGTTCTCCGACCATTTCCGGTGCAGGAGCTTGATGGCCACCAGGCGGGAAAACCCGTCGGCGTGCATCACCTTGGAGAGAAACACACTCCCAAAGCCGCCCGAGGCGATCTCACGGAGGAAATGAAAACGTCGGGCGGTTTCGCGACTGGCCATGTCGAAGCGTGCGTAGCACGGTCGGCGCTCTCGCTCACCCCGGCGGGATGAGCCCGAGGAATGCGCCCACCGGCCCCACGTCGCCCACCCGGGCCGCCCACTCCCCCTCGGCATGCGGCGGGAGCGGCATCGGCGCGCCGAGGAGCACGAAGATGGCCCCTTCTCCCGGCGCCCCCGCACGTCCGAGGCGGAGCCGATCCCGCGCGCTCGCCAGATCGACCGCGCTCAACGCCGCCCCCACCAGGGCCGCGTCGCACCGCCCCTCGGCGAGGGCCGCGCAGGCGGCCTCCCAGGCGTGGTGCCCCGCCTCGGCTCCGCCGGCAAAGACCGCGTTCTCCCCGCGGATGCCGTGCTGGATGGCCACGTGTGCGAGGATCATGTTCGGCAAGGTGCGCAGGGGCAGAAGCGGCGGGTAGAGCGCGCGCCCCTCCCCGCGGAGCGCTTTGAGGTCGAGCTCCCCTCCCCGCCCCATCGCCACGAGGCTCGCTTCTGCATCGCCTTCATCGGGCGGCTCGCGGCCCACCGCCACGAAGATGCCGAGCTCCTCGGGGTTTCCCGTGAACCCCCGCATCGCCACGCCGGCCGCGGGCAGCGCCAGCTCCGCCGCGCGGGGCAGGAGCCGCGCATCCTTGCGACGTTTCAGCCAGGGCCCGAGGTCCGGACCCGCCACCACGCCCGCGCGCGGGTCGGGCAGGTGCCGCAGGGCAACGGGCTCCGAGAGGCCGATGGGGAGCTCGAAGCCGAGGCCGAGGATCACGGGCGACCGAAGATCAGGGAGCCGTTGCTGCCGCCGAAGCCGAACGCGTTGGTGAGGGTGTGCCGCAAGGGGGCCCGCGTGGCCTCGCGGACGAGGTTGACGGGACAGGCGGGATCGGGCTCCTCGAGGTTGCGGCTGCCCGGCATCACGCCATCGCGCAGGGCGAGGATGGTGAAGATGGCCTCCACCGCGCCGCACGCGGCCACGAGGTGGCCCGTCATCCCCTTGGTGGAGGAGGTGGGCACCGGGCCCAGCAGCCGCGCCAGCGCCATGCTCTCGGAGGCGTCGTTCTGCTGGGTGGACGTGCCGTGCGCGTTGACGTAGTCGATGTCCGCCGGGGAGAGGCCCGCATCCTCCAGCGCGAGGCGCATGGCATCGTAGGCGCCGCGCCCATCGGGCGGCGAGTCGGTGATGCGCCAGGCGTTGCAGCTGCAGCCGTAGCCCTCCGCCACCGCGAGCACGGTGGCCCCGCGCGCCCGGGCGCAGGACTCGCGCTCCAGCACGAGGAAGCCGGCGCCTTCGCCCAGCACGAACCCATCGCGGTGGAGATCGAAAGGACGGCTGGCGCGGGAGGGATCGTCGTTGCGGGTGGAGAGCGCGCCGAGCTTGGAGAAGCCTACGACCATGAGCGGTTCGGAGAGCGCATCGACGCCGCCGCACACCATGGCATCCACTTCCCCGCGACGGATGCGCTGCATGGCCTCCCCGAGGGCCTGCGAGCTCGACGTGCACGCCGTGGAGACCGTGCTGCGCGGGCCGAGCGCCCCGGCGATCGCGGCCACCTGCCGCGTGGGCGCGTCGGGCGCGAGCGCCTCCACCTCCGCCGCGGTGGGCATGTCCTTGCGCCACAGCCACGTCCAGGGCGGGCGGCAGGCCTCCGACCCCACGCACACGCCCACCCGCTCACCGCCCGGCAGCCCGCTCATGTCGAGCGCCTCGCGCACCGCCAGCTCGGTGAGCGCGGCCTTCAGCGCGGCCCCCTCCCCCGCCACCGGCGCCTCCGCCGCGAACCGCACGGGGAAGCCCGTGGCATCGAAGCGCGTGATGGGACCGATGCCGTTGTCGCCCCGGAGGACCGCCTGCCAGGTGGGCTCCACGCCCACGCCCAGCGGCGTGACCATGCCGATGCCCGTCACGACCACGCGCTCAGTCACCCGGGTACTCCAGCCAGAGCCGGCCCAGCTCGGCCCGCTCGATGCGCTCCAGCCGTTCGCCCTCGGCGGGCGACTCCAGCGGCACCGCGTTGAACACGAAGGTCTGCTCGGCCTGGGCCACGGTGCGCCCGCCGACCCACGCCCGCACATCCATCACCGCGCTCTCCTCACGCAACGAGAGGACCCGTGCTTCGAGCCGGACCTCCTCGCCCGGCCGCACGAACTTCCGGAACTTCACGCCCTGCATCATCGACAGGATGGGAAACGGCCAATCCCCGCGGTGCTGGCGCACGCTGTAGCCGATGAGCTTGCCGGCGAGCTGGGCCAGCGACTCCATCAGGATCACGCCGGGAACCACCGGAAAGCCCGGAAAATGGTCCTGGAACAGCTCCAGTTCGGGAGGAAAACAGACGGTGCCCGCGATGAAGCGGTCGCGTTCGACTTCGTGGATGCGGTCCAGGAGACGCCAGCGCATGGGGTGCCTTGCTATCCGGGCCTGCGAGGTGCGGCCGCCGCGGCGCGCAAGGGCTATAGTGCACCCGAGAGGTTTCTCGATGCTGGCTCTACTGGCTCTTGCCTGCTACACGCCCGAAGCTCCCGAGTTCTCGGTCGAAAAAGTCAAGTTCGAGAACGATTACACCACGCGCGACGATCTCGTTCTCCAGCCCTTCTCCTACGGCGGCCTCACCTGCCCCGACGGGGGGCCCGCCCGCTTCTACGCGCTCTACGCCGAAACCCTCACCGAGCCCGCCCCCATCGTGGTGATGTTCCACGCCGGCGCGTTCGACTACGTGGAGCCCCGCGCCGATGGGGTGGTGCCCGCCTTCGACTCCAGCGAAGCCGTCCACTACTCTGGCGATGACCGCCTCAACTCCACCTGGGCCTCGAACAAGGTCTTCGAAACGCTCGGCCTGCTCGACGGGCTCGATGAATCGCAGCTCGAGCCGGGCGAAGTGAACCTCGGCGTGCTGCCGGCCAAGCTGGCCGACGAAGGCGCGTTCATCCTCCTCCCGGCCAACTGCTGGGGCGATCTCTGGCACAACGAAACGGGCCCGCGCAACAACAACTGGGAGCTCGATGGCGGCGTGCACCGCGAGGGTCGGTACCTCGCGTGGGTCATGACCGCGATCGCCAACCCCACCCCCGAGGTGGCCACCGCCAAGCGGGAGGAGCTCGGGCTCGACGAGCTGCCCATCGCGCTCGATGCGAGCGGCGTGTACGTGGTGGGCCTCGGCGAGGGTGGCCGAGCCGCCAGCGAGCTGCGCCTGCGCGACCTCCTCAACGACGTGCCCAACCAGGACGCCACGCCCATCAAGGGCATGGTGGTGGACAGCACGATGGACGTGCTCACCCGCCTCGTCCGCGACGACGCCACCTTCGCCGACATCAACGACGGACTGGCCCGCATCTACCCCGACCATACCGACGATGATGGCGATGGCCTCATCGAGGGCGACATCATCAGCGGCGGCAGCAACGCCCGCGATGACGTTGTGAACAACCTGTACGCCTACAGCCTGTGGCATGCCACGAAGACGGGCGGCCTCAACTTCCCGCTCGGCTTCTGGTACTCCTCGGCCGACCCGCTCCTGCCCATCGAATCCGTGCAGGACCTGCTCGCGTTGCAGCTGCAGCCCGAGAACGACGCCTACCTCACCATGACCGACTACGGCACCTCGGCCCACACCATCCTGAACTCCGACGAAGCCGCGGCCGAATCCGCCGTGAAGCTCCTGCTCGGCCGCTGATCAGTAGGTTCGCCCCTTCCATTGCCGCGTGCCCGAGCGGGTGCGCCGCACCGAGTCGAGCACGAGCCCGAGGAGCACCATCGCGCCGAGGGGCTGGAGCAGCCCGTAGGCCAGCGGCTGGTTGAAGATGCGGTCCATCCAGGCCCGCACGGCGTGGATGAGGAGGAGGAGGGCGCCCGCGCAGGCCGCGAGGGTCCATGCGCCGGCGAGGAGCGCCGCCCCGAAAACCACGTACGGCGCCACGAACTCGGTGAGCACGAGCGCCATGACGCCCACCACCGCGCTCCGCTTGAACTCCATTCCCGGGTACAGGTTCTTCGTCCAGCCGAGCCAGAGCTCGCGGAAACCGGTGTACATCCGGCAGGAGAACAGCTCGCGGAGGAAAAGCACCCTCACTCGGAAGCCCGCGGTCACGAACGCGCGGGCGAGGCCCACGTCGTCGAGGATGTCGTCCTTCACGGCCCCGTGGCCCCCCACGGCGGCGTGGGCGGCGGCCCGCACGAGGATGAGCTGGCCGTTGGCGATGACCTTGTCGCGACGGGACGCGTCGTTGATCACGGCGAGGTCGTTGCCCGCGATGATGAGGCCGCCCACCGAGGGCTGCACCACGTGCTCCCAGAAGCTGCCCATCACGAGGCGGCCGAAGCCGCTCACGAAGTCGACGTGCTCGGCGATCGCGTAGGTGTGGATGCGCGAGAGCGCGGCGGGGTGGAGCCGCACGTCGGCGTCGAGGAAGACGATCCACTCGGCATCGGGCGGCAGCTGCGCCCGCGCCCGCTCGAGCGCCCGCGGCTTCCCTTTCCAGCCCGCCGGCAGGGGCCCGCCCTCTCCGGCGATCACGGTGGCGCCGGCCTCCGCGGCGAGCCGGCCCGTGCCGTCCGAGCTGTCGTCGTCCACCACCCACACCCGCAAGTTCGGGTGATCCGAGCCGCGAACGGTGGCCAGGCAGTCGCCGATGTTGGCCGCCTCGTTGCGGGCGGGGATGACGACGTGGAGCTCGGGAAGGACGGACGCCAGCGGCGCGTCGGGGCCAAGCTTGTAGCGGGTGTCCGAGCGCCCGCCGGCCACCTTCGCCGCCACGCCGAGCCAGAAGAGCGCGGCCCCCGCCACGAGCAGGTAGCCGAGGATCACGGCGACGGGCAGGGTGCGCCCGCCTCCACCCAGGTGCGGAACCGCGCCACGAAGGTGGCATGGCTCAGCGGCGGAACGCTCCGCCCGCCGCCCGGATCCCACCCGTAGAGCACGAGCGGATCGCCAGCCACGTGCTCCTGGAGCGCGGCGAGGTCGCGCCCGCCGGTCTGCGCCGGGTCCTTGAGCTGGGCGCACAACTCGGCGGGGGTGCGCCCCTCGAAGACCTGCACGGCCGGCGGCAGGTGCCACTGGGGGTTGGCCGGGGGCACGAGCGGCAGCCCGAGGCCGACCTCGCGGTGACACGTGGCGCAGTCGAGCCCCACGCGGGGACTGTCCCGCGTGATGCCCATGCTGTGCGGCACGCTCGCATCCGTTTGCAAAGGTGCGTTCCCCGCGGGGTGGCAGTTCTGGCAGCGCGGGCTCTGCAGGACGGAGGCAACCGCGCGGAACGCGGCGATGCCCTCCTCCACCGGAACCGGCGGCGGTGGGGGCGGCGCGACGGGCGCCGACGGCGGGGCCGCGGACGCCGACGACACCCACGCGAGCGCCAGACCGAGGAGATCAGCGCGCATCACGCATCCTTGCGGCCGCACGGTGCACCGCATCGCGGATGCGCGGGTAGGTGGCGCAGCGGCAGAGGTTCGGGGAGAGCGCGGCATCGATGTCGGCGTCGGTCGGGTCGGGAACAGCGGCGAGGAGCGCCACCGCGCTCATGATCTGTCCGCTCTGGCAATATCCGCACTGCGGCGCGCCGGCCTCGATCCACGCGGTCTGCACGGGGTGGAGCCCCTGCTCGGGCGCGAGCCCCTCGATGGTGCGGACGGTGCGGCCCTGGACCTCGACCACGGGCGTGACGCAGGAGCGGATGGCCCGACCATCGAGGTGGACGGTGCAGGCGCCACACTGCGCAAGTCCGCAGCCGAACTTCGTTCCCGTGAGGTCGAGGTGGTCGCGGAGCACCCACAAAAGCGGCGTGTCGGGGGTGGCGGACACCTCCACCGCCTTGCCGTTGACCGTGAACTTCATGCCTTGCCCCCGGCGAGCGCCGGCAGGATCGGCAGGGAGCGGACCCGACGACCGGTGGCGGCGAAGATGGCGTTGCACACGGCGGGCGCGATGGGCGGGGTGCCGATCTCGCCGATTCCGCCGACGGGGGCCGTGGGGTTCTCCACGATGTGCACCTCCACGTTCGGGGCGTCCTTCATGCGGAGGAGCGGGTAGTCGTGGAAGTTGCCCTGCACCACGCGGCCCGCCTTGAAGTCGAGGCGGGCGCCCAGCGCTTCGGAGAGGCCGAAGAGGGCGCCGCCCATGATCTGCGCACGAACGAGGTCGGGGTTCACCACCGGACCACAATCCACCGCTGCCGTGATCCGGTGCACCTTCGGGAGCCCGCCCACCATCGAGAGCTCCACCACCTGCGCGCAGATCGAGCCGAAGCTCTCGTGCAACGCCACGCCCTGGAACCGGCCGGCTTCCGGCTTGCCCCACGCCCCCTTTTCCACCGCGAGCTCCAGCACCGCGCGGAAGCGCGCGTGGGAGTCGCGGATGAGACCACGGCGCAGCGCGACGGAATCCACACCGATCTTCGCGGCCACCTCGTCGAGGAAGGACTCCACGAAGAAGGCGGTGTAGCTGTGGGACACCGACCGCCAGAACCCGATGGGCACCGGCAGATCCACCAGCACGCCCTCCATCCGCACATCGTCGAACCCGTAAGGGCTCGATTCGAGGAGGCCCTCCATGGGCAGCGCCTTGGCGAGCGGGAGCCCCTGCAGGAGGCGCGGCCGGTAGCGGTGGAGGATGTTGTCGCCCGCCACCCGCACGTGGAGACCCCTCACCTCCCCCGCGGCCACGCGCGCGCGCAGCCGGCCTGCGAACGCCGGCCGGTAGAAGCCGTGGCGGATGCCCTCTTCGCGCGTCCACAACAGCTGGACGGGCTTCTGGAGCCGCACCGCGATGGCCAGCGCCTGCTCCACCCAGTCGTTGTTGCCGCGCCGCCCAAAACCGCCACCGAGGTAGGGCGTGTGCACGAAGACCTGCTCCTCGCGGAGCCCGGTGGCCTTCGCCGCGGCCTGGAGCACCATGGTCTGCACCTGCGTGCCCACCCACACATCGCAGCGGTCGGGCTGGATGTGCACCGTGCAGTTCAGCGGCTCCATCGGCGCATGGTCGAGGTAGGGCACCTCGTAGTCGGCGCTGAGCACCTCTTCCGCGGGCCACAGCGCCGGCGAGCGCCCCTCGCTGCGCCCCACGAACGGCCGCTCGGCGTCGAGCCCCGCGCGGAGGGCGGCCGACACGCCGGCCGAATCCAGCCCGGCGTTCGCGCCCTCTTCCCAGGTGATCTTCAGCGCCTCCACCGCCCGCTTCGCCGGCCACCACGTATCGGCCACCACCGCCACGAAGTCCTCGAACACCAGCACGTCGCGCACGCCGGGGATGGCGCGGGCGGCCGCATCCTCCACGGCGCCCACGCGCCCGCCGAACACGGGGCAGGCCACCGAACACGCGCGGAGCATGCCGGGGATGCGGATGTCCACGCCAAAGGTCGCCGCGCCCGTGACCTTCGCCACGAGATCGTTGCGCGGCACCGAGGTGCCCACGAGACGGTCGACGGTGCGCGGCTTCCGCGGCGGGTTGCGCGAGGCGCGGAGCTTCGACGCTTCGAGGGCGAGCTCCCCGTAGGTGGCGCTGCGACCATCGGGGTGGTGCACCACGCCCGCATCCGTGGTGAGGCTCGCCGCCGGAGCGCCCCAGCGCGCCGCCGCCGCCCGAACCAGCCTGTCCCGCGCAGAGGCGCCGGCCGCCCGCAACGGCTCGCTCCACACCGGAACGCTCGTGGACCCGCCCGTGACCTGCATGGTGTAGCCGGGGCCCAGGGACCGCCGGAACTCCGGCCCCTCCGTGGTGACCACCCGCACCAGGGACCAGTCCGCATCCAGCTCCTCGGCGAGGAGCTGGGCGAGCGCCGTACACACGCCCTGCCCCATTTCGGACGACGGCGACAGGATCGTGGTGGTGCCATCGGCCGCGATGCCCACGAACGCGCTCAACGGCGAGGGAGAGCCGACCGCCGCCGCCTCGGCCGGCGGGAGGTGCACGGCCACAAGGAGCACGCCGAGGCCAGCGAGGAAGCCGCGGCGGGAGAGGCTCTGGGGACTGGAGCGCACGACCCCTCGGCTATCGCGGAAGCTGGTCAGGGGGCACCAGGACCTCCCAATCGATCGAGAGCTCGATGGGATCGTGGTCCGAAAGCGGCACGCCTCCCGCATCCACGAAGCCGTCGGCCACGCTCCAGTCGTGTGGCCGGAGGCGCACGTCGTTGCCATCACGAAGGAGGAAGCGGTCGATGCGCCCGGGCTCGGGGCAGCCCACGATGTCGCAGGCATCCTCGAGCCCCGCGGCGAAGAGGGCGTCGAGGATGGGCTCGTCGGCCGGATCGTCCCCATCGAGGTTGGTGTCGCCCATGAAGAGGATGGCGCGCCCCCCCGAGAGCTCGGCCATCGCGTCGAGCAGCTCCGCCACGTTGCTGGCGCGCGCCGCCGCATCCTCCTCGCCGCTTCCGGCTTCGAAGTGGCTGTTGTACACGTCGACCGAACCGGCGCCGAGCTCGAAGCGCACGAGCTGGAAGCCCTTGCTGGCAAAACAGTCGCTCGCGCCGTCGAGCAGGCCGTAACACTGGGTGTAGTGCTGTTCGTGCACGAGCCGGGTGGGCGCGGGCCCGAGCAGGTTCAGCCCCGCGCCGTAGGCCCGGTCGGCATCGAGTCGTTCATCGAAGTACTCCTGCGTAGGATGCTCGCACTGGGCGGTGAGCACCGCCTGATCCTCGGCGATCCAGACTTCCTGAAGGCCGAGGAGGTCGTAGTCCGGGAGCAGGGGGGCGATCTGCGCGATACGCGCCGGTGTATCATCGCCAGTAATCCCAGATGGCAAGCCATGAACATTGTAGCTCAGCATGCGGACCGAACCCGTTGCGGGCAGCGACTCCTCGGCGTCGCAACCGAGGAGCACCACCACCACCAGCGTGTCGCGAACGGCCATCTCTGCGCCCCCAGCCCCTGCGTGGGAGTCTACCCGAAGCTACACCCGCGCATGCATGAACCCTCCTCCTCCTGGACCTGCGTGGATGCCACCCTGCGCCTCTACCGGGCGACCTACTGGTTCGGTCAGGGCAGCGCCTCGAGCGTGGCCATCGGCATGGGGCCGGGCGAGGTGGCGCCTTCCCTTCTGAACGCGCTGGCGGAGCTCGGCACGGTCACCTCGCTGCTCGCGCCGAACGGCAACCACCGCCTCGGCGTCCGGGGCGGCCAGGAGCGTTTTCCGGAGGCGGTGCTCTACGCGCCGGAGCTGATGCTCGACCGGGTGGGGGCAAAAGCCGTGCGCGGCCGGCCTCCCCGCCCCATGGCGGAGCTCGTGGAGCGGCTCCCCGCCGGCGTGGAGCTGCTCGTGCCCCCGCACGTGAAGCGGCCCGACGTGGTGGGCCACTTCGCCACGCCGGCGGGAGGCCTCTGGTACCTCAACGACCTCGTCGTGAACCTCGACAGCCTCGGCAAGCCGCCGCTCTCCTGGCTCCTCGGTTTCCTCGACTTCCGGGTGGGGCTCGCGGTGAACGGTTTTGGCTGTCGCAACGTGGTGGTGCAGGACCGGCCGGCGTTCGCCCGGTGGTTCGCCGAGGAGCTCGAACGTGTACCGCCGATCGGCGCCGTCTTCGGCCACGGCGAGCCGGTCCTCCAACCCGAGCCCTTCCGCGGCCTGGCAGCGGAGATGCGGGCCGCGCTCCGGGTGCCGGCAAGCTGAGGTCGCGGCGGTTTGCCGCCGGGCCGGGAAGCCGCGCCGCGACCCACCTCGGGGGAGCTGCCTACGCCTCCGGCCGCCGGACCAGCACGAAGCAGAAGGGCAGCTCGCCGAGCCGCGACCACGGCTTGCCCACGCTCACGTGCTCGCTCACCTTGCGCATGAAGTCGCGGGTGCCGTTGTAAACGAGCACCTGCGGGCCGACCCAGTTGGGCACCACCCACGGCCAGGACGCCGGCACGGGCCCGTCGGGCACCTTGAAGTAGTCCACCACCCAGGCCCCGCGCGCTTCGAACTCGGCGTTGCCGGCGGTAGGCACGAGCTGGAAGTAGCCCGGGCCGATGAGCCAACGGGCCCCGCCCTCGTTGTAGCCGAAGATGCGGTCCGGCCCGCCCGGCTCGGGCCGGCAGAACACCTTCTGGAACCGCCGCCCGAACGCGGGGAGCGGCAACGAGTTCCAGCCATCGTGCACGGTGGGGTGCAGGGGCGCCCCCGCGCCGACGAAGTGGGCGGCGGTGATGGGGTCGGACGCCGCGGCCAGCTCGTACAGGCGCCCCAGCTCGGCCAACCCGCAGGCCTCCACGGCGGCCCGGCGTCCCGCGTGGTCGAGGCCATCGAGGAGGGCGGCAACGTCGGAAAGGCTGGCGCCCGGAGCCAAGAGCATCGAGGCGAGCGAGGCTCCGCTCACGGCGCCACCTCGTAGGCTTCGCCGTGCCCTTCGACGCCCACGTCGAGGGGGAAGACCCCTCCCCTCTGCCGATCGGCCATGTACAGCACGTTCTTCTCCCAGCCGCCCACGCCGTTGCCCCAGTGGAGGTTCGGAATCCAGGAGCTGCGCACGTCGACCACGAGCTCGGGCTCGGTGCCGGCGGCCGACCACCGGTACACGTGCCCCGCGATGTAGGCCGTGGCGTACACGTTTCCGCACACGTCCACGTTCAGGCCGTCGAGCATTCCGAACTCACCGCCGAGCGAGGGTGCAGTCCAGCAGAAATTGCCCGGGATGCCGAATGTCGACCCATCCTGGCAAACGCCATGCACCGGATACGTCCAGCTTTCCACGGTACATTCGGCGCCCAGCGCCTGGTCCACGCAGGGCTCGGTGTACTCCGAGTAGTCGGTGGCCTGCGGGTAGCAGATGTTGACCCCTTCAAAGGTGGGGGTGCAGGTGGCGAGGGTTCCATCGTCGAGGCGGCATGGCGAGCCCTGCTCGTTCCCCGCGCACGGCTCGACGAGCTCGGCCGGCGCCGAGGCGCAGAACGCGCCCTCCACCGCGCTGGTCTCCACACAGATCGACTCGATGCTCTGCTGCCCAAGTTCAGTGACGCATGAATCACCCACGGCGAGCCCGACACATGCTGGTGTGTCATACACGATTTCACAGACGTTGTAGCCAAGCTCTGATGACACACATTCGCCCTCCAGGCCGTAGTAGGAGGCCGCGCAACGTGTGCCCAGCGCCGCCTCGGCGCACGCGTTCACCGGCGCCAAGGCCTCGGGAGTGAGCGCGAAGACCTCCGGGCGGGACCATGTATCATTTGCTTCGCGCTGCAGGCGGTACACCGCCCCGCCGCCGAAGCTGCCCACGTAGAGGTCATCCCAGGTTGGGCCGAAGCTCACGCCGTTGGGGGCCTCGAGCCCGAGCGCGATCACCTCCGACTCGCCGGTGGCCGGGTCGATGCGCCTGAGCCCACCCCGCCCCGTCTCGGCCACGTACACCATCCCGTCCCGACCCACGTCGAGACCGTTGGGGTAGGAGAGGCCCGCAGCGATGATCCGGAAGTCGCCCGTTCGATAGTCGACGTTCACCACGGTGTTGTTCAGCACGTCGGCGTAGACCACGGAGCCGTCCGGAAGCATGTGGATGCCGGCCGTGGTGCCGAGGCCCGGGTACAGGAGCTGCTGCGTGCCATCGATCGTGATTCCCACGAGGTTGCCCTGGGCATCCACGCTCACGTGCTGGCCATCCTCGTTGAACGTGAAGTCCTCCCCGTTGGTGAAGGTACCGAGGGAGCGAGGGCGGTCCAGCGGAAGCGGCGTGAGGGAGTCGCAGAGGGACGGGTCAACCCCCGTATCGGCGGTGTCGGTGCCGGAGTCCACGCCGCCCGAGTCCCGGCCGCGCTCACCCGTCTCGCCCACCTCCAGCGTGCCCGAGGGGCAGCCCACGAGGACCAGCAGGAGCCCGCGCATCACTCACAGGTCTCGTTGGGAATGTCGCAGGTTTCACCGTCGGGACAGTCCCGATCCGACTTGCAGGGCGTATGCCCCGACACCGTGATCGTGGTGGCCCAGGAGTAGTCCACGATGAAGTCGGCGCAGCCCGCGCCGAGCGCGACCTTGTCAGCCGTGCGGCGCTGCACCTTGCCCGTGGGGTAGCCCGTGACGCCGGCGCTAAGGAGGGCATCGATGACCGAGGCCGGCACGGTGGCGGCGCCATCATCCTCGAAGACACACTCGAGGTTGAGCGGGGTGAGCCCGTGCTGGTCCACGTTCAGGGTGAGGAAGATTTCGCTGCGCACGGCGTCCGTGGGGGCATCCCAGGCGACGGCGAGGTCCTGTCCTTCGGCGATGGTCCACTCCGTCGAGGTGGGCACGAGCGGCACCACACCCACGCCGTTGAGCGTGAGCGGTGCGTACGCCTCGCCCTCCGTCTTCAACTGGATGAGCACCCCGGCATCGAACGCGAGGGGATCGAGCTGGGTGTAGAAGTATTTCTTCCCGGACTCCGAGGGCTCCATCGATACCGCGTTGCGGAGCCCCTCGATGGTGACCGTGCCGAGGTCCTGGTTCTCCGGGTACGGGAGACAGGTGCCGTCGAAGTCGCAGGTCTCGCCCGCCTCGCAAACGGGGTTGCAGTAGGGGTTCTCGCGCTTCATCAGGCGGCAGTCCCCTTCCTTCCCCGCCTCCTCCATCACGTTTCCCGGCACGACACCGTTGGAGATGTACCCGTCGATCGCCGAGTAGTCGACGTTTGCCTCGACCTTGAACCCGCCCCAGCGCGTATCGAGGGGGCAGACGCCGTTGAGCGGGATGGTGGTCGGGTCGCCATCCACGATGCCGCCGCCGGTGTCGGTATCGGTGGGCTGGCCACTTTCTTCGGGTGTGTTGGGGCAGGCGGCGAGGAGGAGCAGGAGGAGCGAGCACATGGGCGCCACTATACCGCCCGATTCACCCGCGATGAACCGAATCCCTCCCGGCGAGCCTCAACCGGCGCGGCGACGACGACGCACCGCCACGATCGCGGCGGCCACCACCTCCAGGCCCCCGAACGGAAGCCCGGTGGTGGCGCACGCCGCCCCATCGGGACGCTCGGCGCTGGGCCCGCACACGCCCGTGTCTCCCCCGGAACCGGTGTCCCCGCCGTTGCCGGTGTCGGAGCCCGAACCGGTGTCCTCCGCGCCGGGATCGGCGTTGGCGGCGCCCGGCGTGGGGGTGGAGTACGGGAACCAGTCGGTGTGGGCATCGCTGTCGGCGCCGTCGGGGTACCGACCCAGCGAAGTTCCGGCGCTCACCTTGTCGGCCACGTCGGTCGACCCGTTGTCTCCTTCGAGCCCATCGCCGGTGGCGCCGCCGTAGAGCATGCTGTCGAGCACCACGCCGGTGCAATCGAGGATGCGCACGCCATCCCCGTCGGTGCCATTGCCAAGGTCCAGCTTGGAGGCGGTGTAGTCCTCGTTGGTGACGGTGCCGCCGCCGACCACGAAGAACTCGCCCGGCTCGATGACCGCGCCGGCCGGAAGCGTAGCGTTGATGCCCCAGGAGCTCTTGGCCGCTTCCAGCACGAAACCTTCGAGCTGGATCGCCACGGAGCCGGTGTTGACCAACTCCACGAACTCGTTGGTGGAGTCATCACTCGAGGGGTCGTACATCACCTCGTTGACCTTGAGGCCCTCGGCGCCCGCGGGGTTGCACTGGGGCGTCTGGTTGGCGGCGCCGGGGGTGTTCACGGACGACGAGGTCCAATCGGCCGTGGGGTCGTCGGAGTCCCCACCGTCCACCCGGCGGGAGAGCGACACGCCTTCCGAGGGCACGGCGCCCAGCAGCGTGGCCACCGCGCCGGACTCATCGGGGAGCGCGTCGCTGTTGCTCGTGCCGTAGATGATGGTGTCGACCACCGCGCCGTTGCATTCGAGGTACACCCCATCGCCGCCGGTGCCGTTGCCCAGGGAGATGGTGCCGATGCCGCCGTTGCCCACGACGAGGAACGCGCCCGCTTCCAGCAGGGAGCCCTCGGGGATCACGTTGGAGGACCCACCGGTGGACTTCGTGGCGCCGCGCACCACCCAACCAGAGAGGTCGAAGGACTCGGTGCCGCCGTTGTAGAGCTCCACCCACTCGAGGTCGTCGTCGCTGCCCTCGGGGTTGGAGAGGAACTCGTTCACGCGCACCGAGGGAGCCCCGGTGCAGTCGGCATCGCCGCCCGGATCGGTGGCGGGGGCGGGGTTGGCCACGCCGGCCGACGGCACTTCGTAGTCGATGAAGTCGGCGCCGGACACATCGGTGTCGACACAGTCGGAGCTGCCGTTCCAGCGGCCGATCGAGTGGCCGCCCGAAACGTCGGGCGCAGGCGCGCTCGAGGTGCCGCCCAGATCGTCGGGGAGGAGGCTGGTGTTGTCCTCGTCGTAGAGCACGGTGTCCACGACCACGCCTTCGGCGTTCACGAGGCGCACGCCATCCGACTCGCTCCCCCCATTCTGCAGGTTCGGCGAGAAGCTGCCGGGCACCGGGCCGCTGGCGCCACCGATCAGGACGTAGCCGCCGGCATCGATGGAGGCCGAGGCGATGTCGAAGCAGCTGTCGAACGAGGACCCGCCCGCCTCGATCCACCACCCGCTGAGGTCGACCGTTTCGACGCCGTTGTTGCACAGCTCGATCCACTCGTTGCCGTCGTCACCCTCGGGATCGGGGTCGTAGTAGACCTCGTTGACGAGGACGCCCGCAAGGGCGGAGCTGGCGAGGATCAGCAACATCGGACTCCCACGGCTCGGCAGGGCTAACCGGTCGACCGGCGCCGCGTCTGGCCGCAGGATCTTGCCATGCGGCGTTCCGTGCCGCTACTGCTCCTCGAAGTCCTCCGCAGGCCCTTCGTTGCCGGGAGGGCCGATGTCGGGCATGTCCATCTGCGGGGGCCCGCGGCCCATGTCGAAGTCGCCCTGTTCCACGTCCTCTTCGCCCATGTTGGCGCGGGGACGGCGACCGATCCGAGGCTCCTCCATGTCCTCGCCCACCGGCTCCTCGTCGTGCTCATCGCCGATGGCACCCCCTCCCCCGTTCGCCGCGGCCTCCTCGCGGCGCTTCCGCAGGCGCTCGCGGCGCTCCTTGATGCGCTCCTCGCGACGCTTCCGCCGCTCCTCGCGCGCGTCATCCGGATTGGCGTCGCCCGCCTCATCCTCCCCCATCGCCGGCCCGAGCCCACCGATGCGCGATCCGCCCGGCTCGTCGCTGCTGGCGAGGCCGCCGGCCGCCGCTTTCCCGGCGCGGAACGTCGGGCTCAGGATCGTTCCGCCGATGTTGAAGTGGTAGGTGCCTTCGGAATCACGCGCCCGTTTCATCAGCGGCGCGATCTTCGCGAGGCGGTCGAGGTCTTCGGGAAGCGTGACCATCAGCTCCAGGCGGTTGCGGCTCCGCGCGAGCTTCTTGTTCAACGCGATGTCGCCCACCAGCGTCATGTCGAGCACATCGCCGTCGAACGTGCCCTCGCTCACCACGAGCTTGCCCTCCGTGGCGTCGAGTTTTACGGCCGCCGTGGCGAAGGTGACGACCGGGAGCGCGATGCCCATGACCTTCGTGCCCTCGTCGAGCTTCAGGCCATCGAAGGAGAAGGAGAGCGAGCCGGTGGAGTTCTGCACGTCCTCGGCGTCGAGCGAAAGGTCGCTCTTTCCGGAAAGGGTGCCGCCGAGGTGGACGATCACGTTGTCCTTCTCGATCGGCATCTGCGTGAGGTCGAGACCCGACGCGGCGAAGGAGAGGTCGATGCCGGCATCCCCCTGCGCGAAGTGGCCTGCCACGGTGCCACCGATCAGCGCCGCGCTGAACCCGTAGCTCTCCCTGCCCATCAGGAGCGGGAGCACCTGGGCGCGAACCCCGAGCGAATCGAGCTTGAGCATCGGCGTACGCTCGAGGCCGGGCTTGGGCACGTCCTTCGTGCGCCGACCGCGCTTCACCGTGTAGATCGTGACGTCGGTGGCGCGAACACCCGGAATCCACCACGGCGAGACGTCGCCGACCTCCATCGCGTAGTCGCGATTGCGGTGGTGGAACTCGTATTCGGCGTAGGTCGCCGCCTCTTCGGAGGGGAAGGTGGCGTAGAAGCCAAACGCGAGGCCGAGGAGCGAAGCACCCGCACAGCCGGCCAACAGAAGCGCCCAGCGGATCATCTAGTTCCCCTCGGTGGTGGTGCCCGACTCATCGAGCTTGAAACGGCTGACTTCCAGGGTGCCCGAGAGGAGGCGCTGGCCCGGAGGGCCAACGGTCTTCAGGCGCGTGGTGCGGATGCGCAGGGGGTAGCCGGTGGTCTCCATCTCGAACAGGAGCTCGGTGAGCTGCCCGAGCGAGATCTTGTCGAGCTCGATGTTGAAGGACTTCTCCTCGATGTTGCCGATCGAGGTCGTGCCCTTGGCCTTCACGGCCTTGAGGTTGCTCCCGAGGCTCAGCTTCAGGGCGGCCTTCTCCACAAAACTCGGCAGGTCCTGGTTGGCGTTCTCGCGCAGGACGGTTTCGATCTCGGCCGCCTTCGCCGAATTGGCTTTCAGCTCCGACTCCATCGCTTCGAGCCGGGTGGCCACGGCATCCCGCGCCGAGCTACGGGAGCGCAGGTCGCCGAGGATGGAGCTGCCGAGCCAGAGGGCGCCGAGGAGGAGCCCGCCGTAGAGGCTGAGGGTGAGGCCGAGGAAGAGCGCGCGATCGCGCGGGCTCATGTCGGAGACGTACCCGTTGAAACGGGCGCGTGCGGGTTCGAGGAGCGCGGACATCAACCCTCCTTGCCGGCGTCTGCTTCGACGCCTTCTTCGGCCTTGGCTTCCGGCTCACCGAGCGGAATGCTCATGTTGAACACCAGCATTTCGCCAGATTTTTTCTCCTCCCCCTTCACCGCCTGGGCGAAGGTGGTCGTGGCCTTCAGCGTTTCTTCGATCTTGGCCACGGACTCGTAGCTGTCGGTCTCGGCCTTGAAGCTGAGCGCCTCGGCGGTGAGGGTGAGCTCGCGAACGTCGACCCGGGCCACCTGGTTGGCGGGCAGCGAGTCGGAGAGGCGCTTGAGCATGCCCAGCGTGGGCGGCTCGCCCCCGACGATGCTCCCCAACGTGTTCACGCGCTCCTCCATCGCATCCGCGCGTTCCTGCACGATGGCGAGCGCCATGCCCGAGTCGGAGAGCCGCGACGGGTCGACGCCGGGCACGCTGCGGTTCACGGAGTCGACGATGCGCGTGTCGAGCGCGCTCATTTCGTCCCATGCCTGCATCACACGCACGCCGAGCACCAGGGTTCCCACGAGCAGGGCTCCCGCGGTGGCGAGGCCGCCGTAGCTCACCACGTTCCAGAGGATTTCCGCGTGACCGCGGAAGGTGAACTCGCCGATCCGGAGGTCGGTAGCCGGCACTTCGCCGGCCGCCACGCGTGCGAGCGCCACGGCCAGCGCACACGCGGGCGGGTGGCCACCCGGCACGATGACCGAGCGGCAGGGCACCCCCACGAAGGTGGCGATGCGGTCGGCCACACCCGCGAGCTGGCTGCCGCCGCCGGCCAGCAGGACCTCGTCGATGCCCACCTCGAACTCATCCTCGAAGGCCACGAGGCGCGCCCGGAGCTCGGCGATCTGGTCGTCGAGCACGGGAATCAGGGCGGCCAGCACCCGTTGGGCGTCCACCCGCGTGCCCTGCCC
The DNA here is from genome assembly GCA_903885375.1 of uncultured Pseudomonadota bacterium. Lineage (GTDB taxonomy): Bacteria > Myxococcota_A > UBA796 > UBA796 > SXON01 > SXON01. The sequence goes on along the minus strand of CAISIK010000061.1, from coordinate 52,445 downwards.
GTCGGTGGGCTCCGATCCCCGCCATCCGTCGTCGCGATCGGCCGGCACGGCTGCCTCGTGCTTGATGGCTTCCGCATCCGCGACCGGGACGTTCAGCGCTTCCGCGATAGCCTGCGTCAACGCCGCGCCGCCCATTGGGATCAGGCGCCCCGCGAGCAGCTCGCCCCCCCGACACAGCGCCATCAGGATGCGCTCGTGACCGAAGTCGATCACCGCCTGCACCCCACGGTCCGAGTACGAAGCCAGCGCTTCGGCATCCAGCACCACCAGCTTCGGCTCCGACCCTGCCGCGACGAGGAGGGCGAGCCGATCGCGGAGCTCCACCTTCGGTGCGATGACGGCCCGGGTGAGCGAACCCGCCTTGTCCTGGAGGATGACCCGCGACGCGAGCACCATCTCGTCGAGCTCGTAGGGGACGTTGCTCTCGATCTCCGCGGGGAGCGCCCGGGCGATCGTGGCGCGGTCGGTGAAGGGCATGCGCACCGTGCGCACGGCACCCTGCTCCAGCGGGAAGGCCGCAGCGCGCTCCGCGGTGGACCAGCCGGGCTCGCCGGCTGCGATGGCCTCGATGGCCTTGCCGGTGCCCACCGAGGCATCCATCTCCACCACGTCGCGGAGGATGCGACGGCGGAAACTGCCGTCCATCGTGGCGACGCGAACGCGCCACGCTCCGAGATCAATGCCTTGAACCTGCGCCATGCTTACTCCACCAGCCAGTATTTCACGCGACCCGCGTCGGAACTCGATTGATCGATCACCGCGGTGATCTTCACGTTCACATTGGACACCACCCCCGTGGAGGTGACCCGGTACACCGTGTTGCGATTGGTGCACTTCTCGGCAAAATCACTCGACATCGTGATCCCCTGCTCCTCGGTGAGGGCCTTGGAGAATTGATCACAGGTGGCGATCACGTTGCCCTGCAGCTTGTACTGTTCGAGCGCGGTGAGCGCCGCATCGACTTGCGAGTCCGTGGTGAGCCCCCCGTAGGCCCGGAGCATCATCTTGAGGACTTCCTTGTCCGCGCAGGTGATGTTCACCTTCTTCGACCCGTAGATCGTGAGCTTGTCGCCCCAGCGCTCGTACACGGAGTCCTGCCACCCCTCCACGAGCCGGATTTCCTCGGTGCTGTCGAACGGGGCGTTCTTGGTCATGTACGGGCTGGCGAGGCCGCTGTAGAGGTTGTCTTCGTAGCTGCCGTTGCCGCTGGCCACGTTGGAGTCGGAGTCCACCCAGTCGGCGAGGTTGCCGATGAGCTCGAGCGCCGTGAGGTTCCGTTCGCGGAGCCAGGCTTCGTTCTCCTCGCCCGACATCAGCTGCTCGAGCATCTCGTAGAGCGGGTCCTCGCTCAGGGGCTCGCTGTGCGTGGCGAGGCCCGAAATGTTCACCTTGCAGTCCTCGCCCTGCACGGTAGCGGTGAAGTCACCGTTGAAGTCGAGGAACCCCTGCTTTCCGAAGCGGGACGCCGACTTCTCGCGGGACTCGTCGGTGGTGGCCTCGGTGGCCTGGCCGGTGGCCTTCAGCTCCTCGATGTCTTCCTCTTCGAGGTCGCCGCCGCTCACGAGCATGCTCCGCAGCATGCCCGTGTTGAGGAAGGGGATGAAGCTGAGGAGCGGGTCGCTGCAGCTGATGCCCTGCATCGCCACCACCTCGCAGAAGTCCTTGCCCGAGCCGGTGAGGTATTTTCCGAGCTGCTTGTTCCCCATCAGGACGAGCCGGTAGAGGCTCATGCCCGAGTTGGCCACCCAGTAGGCCTGCGAGCCATCGCGGCTGTGCGCGGCCGCCACGAAACGAACGCGGGAGCCGAAGTCGATGTCGGTGACGAGCACGGTCAGGAACATCACCGCGGCGATCACCACGAGCAGCGCGATCCCACCGCGGGAGCGCCGGGCACGCTGGCGACGCAGCTGGCGCAACGAGGGCATCAGTTGTTGTCCTCGGTGCTGCTCGTGCTGTCGCTGCTGCTCACCTTGGTGGTGAGCTTGTCGCCGTAGTACAGCATCACGGTGGTGGCGTACGGACGCTCCACGAGCTTTTCGGGATCGTCCGGATCGGCCACGAGGAACACCAGGGCGATCTGCACGGCACGCGGCAGCTTGTTCGCGAGGTCCACCCCGGTGCTGTCCCACTCCTCCAACCACTCGTTGGTCTTCGGGTTGATGTAGCGGTATTCCACGGCCTTCAGGTTGTAGGCCAACGGCGCGATGAGCCCGCCTTTCTCGGGCTCGTTGTCGATACGCGGCGCCTCGCGCCTCAAGAGCACCTTGGCGCCCTTCATCGTGGGGTCGTCCTCGGTCCAATAGGTGACCTCGGTCTGGTCGCATTCGCGCGATTCGCGGAACAGGCGGTGGTGCGACAGGGTGGTGAACCACAATGAATCGGGACCGTCGTTCTTGCCGATGAACTGCGTCTTGTAGGTGTTCACCGCGCTGGTGTTGGTGGTGAGGTAGGCCACCCGAAGGTCGCGCCGGAGGCGATCGAGCGCCACACGCGCGGACTGGTTGGAGGCATCCTCCTCCTCCAGCACATCGCGCGTGTCGAGCGCGCTGGCGATGGTCTCGAACGTGATCAACCCGATCAGGCCCATGATGCCGAGGGCCACCACCACCTCGAGCAGCGAGAAGCCGGCGCGAGACCGCATCATGGAGTCTCCGCCGCGCCGGACTCGGTGTTGAACACCTTGCCGCTCGGGTTGAAGACGTGGGTCACGATCTCGACACAGTTCTCGCAGCTGGACTCCCCCTCCTGCTCCCCCGGATCGTCGCCCCACCACACGATCACGCGCACCTCCCGCATCCAGGGCGAGAGGGTGTCGTTGATGGTGTCCGGCGACAGGAAACTCGAGAACATCGAGGAGTCGATGCCGGCGTCATCCGCCGAGGAGGTCGTTCCGGTGCCGGTCTGGTCGAGCTCGCCCGACTGCTGCAGCTCCTCGAGGGTGCCGCCGATGTCGCCGAGCTGCATCTCCACTTTGCGCACGGTCCAGGCGTAGCCGTAGTCGTCGTACTCGCCCTCGAAGTCCACGACCTCGCCGTACTCGCCGTTGTCGCCGAACTCCTCGAAGGTGCCCTCCTCGCCCTTCTCGCTCTCCTGGAAGCCTTCCATCTCGAGCGTGAGCAGCACCTCGGCCAGCTTGGCCTCCGCCAGTTGGGTGGCCGTGAGGATGCGCTGCCCATCCATCGTCTGGACGACGCTGGCGATCTGCGACTCCACGAGCACCATCAGCGAGACGGCGAGGATCGCGAGGGAGATCACGATCTCCATGAGGGTGAAGGCGTGGCGGCGGATCATCGGCTGGTCGGCGCCTCCGACGGAATCCACGACAGGCTGGAGCCGATCGAGGCCTCCTCCGTTTCCAGGCGCACCTGCCCGGAAAAGGGCTCCACCTCCACCGTGTAGCCATCGGCCGGGTCCTCTACGTCCACGATGCGGACCACCGTGAACTCCATCGTGCCGTCGGGGAAGATGTGGCTGTACACCACCCGTTCGTCTTCCTTTTCCTCGGGCATCTGCTCCGAAGGGGTGACCGGATCGCCGTACTGCGGGGTGTACACGTAGGCGAAGCGGCAACTGTCGGGAAGCTCGCCCTTGGTGGGGAAGCCGGGAACCTCGAGCCCGGAAAAGCGACCGCCCTGATCGGTGATGTCGCTCGCCTCCCCCGACTCGATCTCCTTCTTGGTAAAACGCTTCAACTTCCGCTGCTGCTCCTCCTCCCACTCCTCGCGGCTGCGCGGGTCGGTGAAGATGAGCGCCGAAGGATCGCCCACCTCCACGCTCCACGTGGACCGATCGAGGTTGTAGGCGATGCGGAAGGTCACGTTGCGGAGCATTGCCTCGGTCTGGAGGAGCCGGTAGGCATCGGCGAGGGTCTTCGCCGCGCCGCGCTGCTGGAGGTCGAACACCGAGGTGAGCACAGGCGCGCCCACGGCGATGACGACGGCCATGACCGCCATCACCACCATCATCTCGATGAGGGTGACCCCGCGCTTCATGTCAGTCGGCCATCGCCCAGCTGTAGATGTCGGCGTCGGACTCCTCGCCGCCCTCCTTGCCGTCCTTGCCCAGCGAGACGATCTCGTAGTCGTGCTTGCCGTGCGTGCCGGGCGAGTAGTACTGGAAGTTGTTGCCCCAGGCATCCTGCGGCGTGGTGTCGTTCGGGAAGTACTTCTTGGCCGCGTCGAGGCCTTCGGAGGTCGAAGGGTACTTGCCCTTGTGCTTCGCCGAGTAGGCCACGAGGGCCTTCTCGAGGTTGTTGATCTGGATCTTGGTCGAGGACACGTTGGCGTCGTCGAGGAAGCCGGTCACGTTGACGGCGATCACGGTCATCAGCACGCCGATGATGGCGATCACGACCATGATCTCCACGAGGGACATGCCCTTCCGGTTGGTGACGAGGCGGGACTTGCGCATGGGTTCTCCTTTATTTGACGGCGGAAGCGAGTTGGAGCATGGGGAGGAGGATGCCGAGCGCGATGGTGGCAACCACCAGACCCATGAAGATGGTCAGGATGGGGGTGAGCAGGGAAGTGAGCGAGTTGACGGTGTTTTCCACCTCGGCGTCGTATGCGTCGGCCACCTTGGTCAACATACCTTCGAGCTCGCCGGTTTTTTCCCCGATGGTGATCATGTGTGTCACGATTGGTGGGAACTCCCCACTTTGTTTCAGGGGCACCGCGATGGACTGTCCCTCGGCGATGTTCTTGCCGGCGCCCTCCACGGCGGCGGCGATCACGTCGTTGCCGACGACCGTCTTCACGATGGCCAGCGCGGTGAGGATGGGAACACCGGAAACGAGGAGGGTGCCCAAGGTACGGCAGAAACGCGACACCGCGACCGTGCGGTTCAACGGCCCGAAAACCGGGACGGTGAGCTGCTTGCGGTGCCACCAGGCGCGGCCTGCGGGCGTCTTCAGCCACCACCGGGCGCCGAAGATGCTCCCGAAGACCACCACGCCGAGGATGATGTAGTGCTCGGTGACGAGGTTGGACACCCCGAAAAGGAACCGCGTGAGGATGGGCAGCTCCTTGCCGAAGCTGTCGAAGATGCGCTTGATTCGCGGGATCACGAAGGTGAACAGGCCAAGCACCAACCCCGACGACACCACCATCATCAGGATGGGGTAGGTGATCGCGGTCACGAGCTTGCCCCGCAGGGCCACGCTCGCTTCGGTGTAGGCGCTCAGCCGGGTGAGCACGAGCTCGAGCGCGCCGGACTGCTCGCCCGCATCCACCATGTTCACGAAGAGGTCGTCGAACACCGTCGGGTGGGCTCGGAGCGCCTTCGCGAGCGTGAAGCCTTCGTTCACCTTGCCGGTGACTTCGGTGAGCACGGCCTTGAGCTTGGGGTTCTCGGTCTGCTCCGTGAGCGCGCCGAGCGCCTCCACCATGGGGATGTTCGCGCCCACGAGCGTGGACATCTGCGTGGTGAGCGTGGCGATGTCCTGCGGGCTCACGCGCTGGAACCACTTCGAGAAGTCGATCTCCATCGACAGGCCCGAACCCCGCACCGACCCCTGCTTCTGCTCGTTCACGTCGGTGGGGTAGAGCCCCTGCTTGCGCAGGCGCGCCCGCGCGGTCTTCTGCGAGTCCGCTTCGACCACTCCCTTCACCGGCTTGCCGGCGGCGTCGAGCCCTGCGTACTCGTAGACGCCCATCAGGCCCCCTGTACGTCGATCTGGGTGACGCGCATCACCTCGTCGAGCGAGGTGCGCCCTTCGGCAACCACGCGCATGCCGTCATCCCGCAACGACCGCATGCCGAGCTCGCGCGCGCGGCGCGAAACGAGGTTTGCGGGCACGTTCTTGAGTACGAGCTCGCGAATTTCGTCGGCCACCGAGAGGAACTCGTAGATGCCGGTTCGCCCCTTGTACCCGGTCATCAGGCAGGCGGGACACCCCACCGCCTTGTAAACGGTGTGGCCGTGGAAACGGCCGCGTTCCACGCCGGCTTCCGCCAGCTCGCCCTCCGAGGGCGTGTAGGCGACCTTGCACTGCGGACACAACCGACGGACGAGGCGTTGCGCCAGCACCGCGAGCAGCGAGCTGGTGACGAGGAACTTCTCCACGCCCATGTCGATGAGCCGGGTGAAGGCCGTGGCCGCGTCGTTCGTGTGCAGCGTGCTGAACACGAGGTGACCGGTGAGCGAGGCCTGAACGGCGTTGTCGGCCGTTTCCTTGTCGCGGATTTCGCCCACGAGGATGACGTCGGGGTCCTGGCGGAGGTGGGCGCGGAGCGCCGAAGCGAACGTGAGGTCGATCTTCGGGTTCACCTGGGTCTGGCCGATGCCGCGCAGCTCGTACTCGATCGGGTCCTCGATGGTGAGGATGTTGAGGTCCGGCGCGTTGATCTCGGCGAGCGCCGAGTACAGCGTGGTGGTCTTGCCGGAGCCGGTGGGGCCGGTCACGAGCACGATGCCGTGCGGACGGGAGATGACCTCGCGGAACAGCGCGACGGTGTCGGCGCCCATGCCCACGCCGTCGAGCGAGAACACCGTCCCCTTCTCGAGAATACGCATCACCACGCGCTCGCCGTGGCGGACGGGCAGGGTCGACACACGAAGGTCGATCTCGCGGCCGGCAAAACGGGTGCGGATGCGACCATCCTGCGGGATGCGCTTCTCCGCGATGTTGAGCCCCGCCATGATCTTCACGCGGCTCACGATGCTGGCCTGCAGCTTGGGCGGCGGTTTCACGATCTCGTAGAGCACGCCGTCGATGCGGAAGCGCACCACGAGCTCCTTCTCGAAGGGCTCGATGTGGATGTCGCTCGCGCGGTCCTTCACCGCCTGGCTCAGGAGCGAGTTCACGAACTTGATGATCGGCGCCTGGTTCGGGTCGTCGACGATGTCGCCGGTGAGGTTGAGGTCGCCATCCTCCTGCTCGAGGCCATCCTCGATGATGCCCTCGAGGGTGGCCGACGCGCTGCGGGAGGCGCGGTCGTAGGCCTTGTTGGTGGCGTTGCGGAGCACATCGGCCGACACCACGAAGGCGCGCACCGGCGTGCGGTAGAGCAGGCGCAGGTCCTCGAGCACGCCCACGGCGCGACCATCGGCGATGGCCACGCGCACGAAGGCGCCCTCGCGCCAGCAGGGGAGGAAACCCTCCTCGCGGGCCATGGCCAGCGAGATCGGCCGCACCAGCTCCACCTCGACGGCCTCGTGGTCGATCGACTCGCGGTAGGGGAGCCCGAGCATCTCGGCGAGCGCGCGGCCCACCTGCTCCGACGGCACCGCCTGGGTGCGCTGGATGCCTTCGAGCAGGCTCACGCCCCCTCGTTGGGACTCCTTGCGCGCATCGCGAAGGCGGCCGGCATCGGCGCCACCGCGAAGGAGCAGCTCCTCCATTCCCTCCCGACGAACCGCCATGACCTACTCTCCCCCGCCGGCCGGCGGCGGGGTGGGCTCGGCGGGCGCGGCGGGGGCGGGCGGCGCCTCACCGGCAGCGGGGAGGATGGTGCCCATGCCGCGCTCGCCGATGGCCTCGTCGGACTGCACGGGGCGCGCCTTGGGACGGTACTGACTCGGCTCGTCGATGGCGGTCATCGACCCGGCGAGGATGGCGGCCAGCTCCTTCTGCTGGGCATCACGCGACTTGCCGTAGAAGCGCTTTACGAACTCCTGCCGCTGCGCCCACTTCACGCGGTACACCTCCTGCAGATCGTCGCCCTCGTTGATGACGTGGGGCGTGAGGAAGATGAGCAGGTTCGTCTTGCGCTCGGTGTTGCGCGTGCCGCGGAAGAGCGCGCCGATGAGCGGAATGTCGCCGAGGATGGGAATCTTGGTTTCCACCGTGGTGGCAGTCTTGCCGATGAGGCCGCCGATCACGATGGTCTGGTTGTCGTCGACCACGGCCACGTTCTCCATCTCGCGCTCCGACGTGATGAAGCCCGCCGTGCTCACGTCGAGCCCGGAGCTGTCCTCCTCCACCTCGGCCACCTTGAGCGAGAGCTCCATGGTGACGGTGTTGCTCTCGTTGATCTGCGGCGTGACCTTGAGCTCGATGCCCACGTCTTCGCGCTGGTAGCTCACGATCGGGTTGTTGTTGTTGTCCCGCCCGCTGGACACCGGGAACGGCACGTTGCGGCCCACGCTGATCGTGGCCTCCTCGTTGTCGACGATGAGCAACGAAGGGTTGGAGAGGATGTCCACGCCCGAGTTGGAGGCCAGGGCGTTGAGCGCGATGCCGAAGGTGGGGATGGAGAGGACGGTGCTCTCGCCCGAGCTGCTGAACAGCGGGATGTCCACCGTTTCGGCGCCGAAGATGCCCATGGCGAGGCCGCTGAGCGCATCGGTGGTGGCCCCGAAGGAGCTGCCGTTGAGCTGGGCCGAAGCCAGTTGCATGTTGCCGTCGGAGTCGGGCAGGCCGCCGTGGTAGCCGATCCCGAAGTCGAACTCGTCCTCGCTGCCCACCTCGAGCACGACCGCCTCCACGAACACCTGGCGACGCCGGATGTCGAGCTTGGAGATCACGCCCTGGATCACGCGGTAGTCCTCGGGGGCGGCGATGATCACGAGCGAGTTGGTGTTCTCGTCGGCCGTGATGCGCATCCCGCTGTCGAAGGCCGCTACCACGCCGGTGGAGTTGCCGCCGCCGGGACCGCTGGGACCGCCAAAGCCGCCGGGTGGCCCGCCGGGGCCATCGCCAGGCGCGCCGCCGGGCATGCCGCCACTCGAGCCGCCGCCGCGGGAGCCGCCGCCGCCGCCGTATCCGCCGCTGTTGGAGCTTCGGCTGGGGGTGCTGCTGCGGGAGCTCGAGTTCGACGACTTGCTGCGGGAGCTCGACGACGACGAGGATGAGCGGCTCGACCCGCCGCTGCTCGTCGAGGAGGAGAGGTCCTGGAGCACCGCCGCCACATCGGAGGCCTTGGCGTTCTCGAGGTAGACGACGTGGATCTGCGAACGGCTGCTCGGATCGATGTCCTGATCGAGCGTGGCGATGAGGCCCTTGACCGCCGTGAGCGCCTCCTCGTTGGCCATGATGATGAGCGAGTTGGTGCGCTCATCGGAGATGATCTTGGAGATGTAGGTGCCCTCGGCGCCCACGCTCGTGGCCGAGCCGCCGGTGGGCTCCGCGTCCTTCTTGCCCTTGCGCGTGCGCGAGTTGCGGTCGGCGCTCGAGGTCTTGCTCGACGACGATGACGAGCTCTCCACCGAGTAGATGTCCTTGAGGATGGTCTCCACCTCCGAGGCGGTGGCGTGCTTCAGCGGCACCACCTCGAGCTTGGCCTTGGGGGCGGCCACATCGAGCTGCGCCACGATCTTCACCACGCGGCGGATGTTGAACGCCGAGTCGGTGATGATGAGCGTGTTCGTGGGGGCGTAGGCCACCACGCGCACCTTGGTGCCCGCGAGCTCCTTGACCACGGAGGCCATGTCGCTCACGCTCACGTTCTCGACCTGGACGATCTGGGTGACGTAGTTGTCGGTGGCCGGGATGGCATCATCCGGCTGCAGTACGCGGAGCGGGTGGTTGGCCGCCTCGGTGGTGGGGACGACCTGCGTGTTCTTCCCGACCTGCACGGTGGTGTAGCCGTTGATCTCCAGCGCGCTGAGGAAGGCCTCGTAGGCCTCATCGACCCCCACCTGCTGGTGGCTGATGATGGTGACCTTGCCGGAGAGATCGTCCTTGATGATGAAGTTGCGGCACGTGATCTCGGCCATGTACTTCACGACGTCGCCCACGGGGGCATCGACGTAGTCCATGGTGATCTTGCCCTTGCTGGGCATGCAGGGGGCCTTCTGCTTGGAGGCGGCCGGCTCGCCGCCGGGGGGCGCTTCGCCGGCGCCGCCGGGCACGAAGCTCGTTCCCTGCTTGCTGCCCGGACCGTCCATCCCCTCGGGACCGCCCATGCCGGGGCCGCCCATGCCGGGGCCGCCCATGCCGGGACCACCTTCGCCGCCCATGCCCGCGCCGCCCATGCCCGGACCGCCCATGCCGGGCCCCCCCGCGCCCTGGCCCCCCGCCCCGCCCTGGCCGCCCGCGCCGCCCTGGCCGGGGCGGAACGGCAGCTTGTTGCCGGCGCCGTTGGGGAGGATGCGATCGGGCCCGCCCGGCAGCGGCTGACCCGGCTCACCGACTGGCTCCTCGGGCGGCTCCTCGTCGTCGCCGGCGGCGAAGGCCACGGGGAGCGACACGAGGCCGAGGGCGAGGATCATTCCCACGCGACGGGCATTCTGGAGAAGGACTTGCGTAATCATCAGCGAACCTCGTACTCGATCGTCATCTTCTGGTTGCGGCGCGTCACTTCGAAGTTGAAGCCGCGTTCGTTCTGGAGGGAGCCGTAGACCCCCATGGCCGTTTCCATGCTCGTGAGGGCCTGGCCGTTCACGTTGTGCACGACGTCCCCGTTCTTGATGCCCAGCTTGTCGAACACGCTCCCCTTGCGGATGGCGGAGAGGCGGAACCCGACAATCTGGCCATCCTCGGTCTTGGGCGAGGCCCGGATCTGGGAGGCGAGCGTTTCCACGTTGCCGAGCTGCTTCTCGAGGAAGGACCGATCCACGAGGAACTTGGTGTCGGAGAGCTTGGTGACCCCGCCCGAGTCCTCGGCGCCCGCTTCGGCGGTGGGGCCGGCTTCCGCCAACCTGGCATTCTCGCCCATGCAGATGCAGCCGCCTGCGTCGAGACAGACCTTCTTCTGCTCGATGGCCACGATGCGGCCCTCGGAACCCACCGAGTCGCCCACCTTGTAGCCGAGGGCGCGGCCGGACTTGCCGCTGCCGCCGATGAGCGCGCTCGAGTACTCGGGGAGGTCGGCCACGACCGTGGCGAGCAGCCGCGAGCCGCTCTCCTTGCAGTCCTGCGAGCCGGCGTTGGCCACCGTTTCGGAGGGAGTGGCGGCCGAATCGAAGATGTTCCGCCGCACGATCGCATCGTTGTAGAGGCGACGATCGGCCACGAGCGGGGCGGATTCTTCCGCGCTCCCGCTCTCTTCCACCGGGGCAGCCACGCTCCCCTCCCCGGCCTCGGCCACGGGAGCATCGGTGTACTCGGGCAGCGTGACATCATCCGGGAGGGTGAGCCGGGTGCCCGCGAATACGTTCGCCCCCGTGCCGGCGGCGAGGCCCACCACGAGGGAAACGCCCAGGGCCATGAGGGCTCGGAGGCGAGTGAGTTCAGGAGGGAAACGCATCGGCGTCAAGAATAGCAAGAACCATGCCGGCTGCCGAGTGCTCGAATCAGCTTGATAATTTGCGATCGTTCCGCCACCTTGTCAAGTTGGCAAGAGAGGTGGTCGAGGTCGTGACAAGATGTCCGTCACCCGATGTCCACGGCGGTTGCAAACATCGACGGCCGCTGGCCCGGAGGCATATCCGCCCTACCCGGCCGGAGACGTTCGACGGGAGGGGCCCGAGGCGATAAGCCGGCGAGGCTGAGGGAAGAACGGTGGAGCTGCGTACGCGCACCAAGACGGTGGTTTTCACCGACATGGCCGACTACACCAAGTCGGTGGTGAAGAGCGACCGTGAGGAGCTCCGCGCCCTCCTGCAGCGTCACCAGGCGATGGTGGAGCCCGTGCTCATCGCGCGCGGCGGTCGCGTTGTGAAGGGCATCGGCGATTCGTTCATGGCCTTGTTCGACACGGCCACCGATGCCGTTCGGGCCTGCCTCGACCTCATCGAGGCCCACCCGCCCCAGGCCAGCGCCGGGGTCACCTTCCGTGCATCGTGCGCCACGGGCGATGTCGAAGAGACCGACAACGACGCCTTCGGCGAAACGGTGAACCTCTCGGCGCGGATCAACGCCCGTATTCCTGCGGGCGAGGTCTGGATTTCCGCCGGCACGTGGCACTGCATGAACCAGGCCGAGATTCCCTGGGAGTCCACCGGCCGGCACGTGCTCAAGGGCATCCCCGGCGAGGTCGAGGTCTTCCGGGCCGTGGCCCGGCACCACTGCGCCCTGCCCGACCCGCTCGTGGCGGCCGTCCGCACCAGCCGCCTGGTGGTCTGGAACGAAGGCGACCCTGTTCCCAGCGCGCCGGCCAACGGCCACATCGTGCTCGTCGGCTTCCAGCCCGGGAGCGCCTCGCTCTCCCAGGCTGTGGATGCCCTCCCGGTGCTCGACCCGTCGCACATCTGGCTGCAGGCCCACCACATCGGGCCGGCCGAGCGCATCGAGTGGGCGCAGCACGGCCGCGGGCTCGTGGTCACCACCGCCGAGGCCCTCACCGCCACCGTGGCCCGCTACGCCGCCCCGCTGCAGCGGGCGCTCGGCAGCGACACCATCATCCTCGATGCCGGCGGCGCCGCGATCTTCAACCTCGTCATCGCCGGGGTCTGCCTGCCGGCCGTGCCCTTCGCGGAGGTGGTGGCTGGCTACAGCTACGATCTGCTGCCCGATGGCCGCTGGGTGAACCGCAGCGAGCGGGCCGTGCTGCGGCTCGATGTGTCGCAGTCCGGTGTCGGACTCACCATCCTCGCGCCCGGGGTGTCGGTGGATGGCCAGCACGCCGGCATCCAGACCACCTGGCCGCTTCGCCCGGGCAGCATGGTGCAGACCCACCTCGGGCCGATGCGCTACCACGCCTTCTCGGTGGATGGGTTCATGGGCGCGCTCGTGGGCGATTCGCCCATGCACCGCGGCGTGGGCCTGGGTGAGCGGGTGGAGCTGGGCCGCGAGCCTGCGCATCCCGGTCTGCTGCTGCCCGACCGCAACAGCCAGGACAACATCCGCTGGTGTGCCGGGCCGCGGGCCGCACGGGCCCGCGAAAAGGGATTCACGATGGACAAGTCGCTCACCGGCCGGCGCCAGACCGCCGTCGAAGCGGGCGGAGGCGGCATCGTGGTCATCCCGCTGCACGAAACCTGCCCCACGCTCCTCCTCACCGCCGAAGGCACCGTCTCCCGACTCCCGAGCGCGCGCACCGTCCACGTGGGCGATGCCATCCTCGTGGGGACCACGGTCGTCGCCCTTCGCGAAGCTGGACCCTGACATGCCCTACCAGGAACTCGCCAACCTCCTGCGCCGCCTTCCGGTCTTCAGCTCGCTGGGCAGCGAGGAAGCCGTGGCGCTCGCCTCCCGCTGCATGGGGCTCCGCTACAAGCCCGGCATGCGCATCTTCAGCGAGGGGGAGTTCGCGGACAGCGTCACCATCGTGGTGAGCGGCCTCGTCCAGATTTCCGTGTCGGTGCCCGACGGGCCCGACCTCGTCGTGGCGAGCGTGGCTTCCGGCGCGCTCATCGGTGAGATGGCACTGATCGACCCCGCGCCGCGCGCCGCCACCGCCACCGCCATCGAAGAAACCGTGGTGCTCAACATCGATGCCCACGCCTTCGCCGACCTCCTCGCCGCGGGCCACCCGGCCGCGAGCGGCATCCTCCGCACCGTTTCGCTCCAGGTCTGCGGCCGCCTCCGCGAGCTCGAGACCAAGCTCGACCGGCTCCTCACCGGCGAAGGCGTGAACCTCCGCCGCGATCTGGCCGATTCACGGGAGAAGATCACCCGATGAGCCCCTCTCCCCTCCGCAACCTGCCCGACTTCGCCGAGTTCCCGGATCACGACCTCGCGCTGCTCGATGGCATCTGCCGCACGCTGGTCTTTCCGCCTGAGAGCACGATCATCGAGCAGGCCGAACGCGCCCGCGCCGCCTACGTGCTCTACAGCGGCGAGGTCGAGGTCATCCGCCGCCTGCCGGGTGGCAACCGCACCAGCCTCGGCCTGCTCTCGCGCGGCGCCATCTTCGGCGGGATCGCGCTCCTGGATGGGGGCACGCGCGCCGTTTCCTGCCGGGCCGTCACCGAAGCCCGCGTGCTCGAGATCACCGCGGAAGACTTCCAGCGCCTCACGGAAGCCTCCACGCCGCTGGGCGCCCGCTTCCTCATGCTCGTCTGCCGGCAGCTGGTGCGCGATCTGCGCGCCACCAACCACCGCATCGCCGAGCTGGCCGGGCTCGCCACCCTCACGGCCGAGGATGTGGCCGCCTCGATCCCGGGCGGCAGCCTGATCTGACCGCTGCGCCGGCTCAGCCGGCCAGGGTGAGGTGGGCGAGCCGGTCGCTGATGCGAACCTCGCGGGTGTCGGTGGCCTGGATACCGCGCAGGCCCGGGGGCAACGCCGCGACCATCGCCGCGCGGCGGTCCCGAGTGGAGGTGAGCGGTTCGGCGGCACCGGTACGCGCCCCGCCCGTCATGAACGCGCGCAAGAGCGGCCAGCCGGAGCGCGAATAGGCGCTGGCCTCGGCTTCGAGGCAGAGGAGATCGTGGTCGGCGAAACGAACCACCTGCTTCCGCCCCGGGTACGCGCTGCTCCCCGGACGGGTGACCGGCGCCGAACCGACGCCGCGCTGGAGCTCCGCGAGGCGAAAGGCGAGGCGCATGCCATCCTCGGTCATGCCGCCGAGCGCCCGGCCCACGGCGAACATGTCGATGGGCGCGCCGGAGCGGACCAGGCGGGCGATCGCCGCCTCGTCGAGGTGGCCGGAGCCGAGGATGCGGGTGTCGCGCATGCCGCCGGCATCGAGGCTCGCGCGCACGCTCCGCGAGAGGCCGGCCAGATCGTCGTGGTCGATGCGAACGAGCCGGACCTCGTCGTGGAACCGCGCGAAGCGGAGCACGCCATCGAGCGGATCGTCGTCGGGGAGGGTGTAGTGGCCGAGGGTGGGGAAGCGCACCCGGAAGGCATCGTAGGCCGCGCGGTCGGCGGGGTAGGAGGCGAGGAAGGTGTCGGACATGGTGCCGAACGCCGGCACGCCGAGCGAGACGATGGCATTGGCGTTGGTGGTGCCCGCCACGCCGCCGATCCAGGCGGACCGCGCCGCAAGGAGAGAGCTCTCCCCGCCCGCGCAGCGCCGCGAGCCGAAGTCGTAGACGGCGCGGCCCTCCGCGACATCCACGAGCCGGGCGGCGCGCGTAGCCACGGCGGTGGAGAAGCCGACGATCTGGATCAGCCGCGTTTCGAGGAGGGTGACGACCCAGAGCGGCGCCGTGATGCGCAGGAGCGGCTCGTTGGGGAACATGGGCGTTCCCTCCGGCACGGCCATCACCTCCCCTTCGAAACGAAGCCGGCGGAGCGCATCGAAGAACGCGCCGGGCACCCGCGCGAACGGCGGTAGCGCCTGTAGCGCGGCCACCTCCGCCTCGGAGAACGCGAACCCCTCGAGCATCTGCAGCACCGGTTCGAGGCCGGCGGCCACCATGTAGCCCCACGAGGAAGGCATCCCGCGCGCGTAGAGGTCGAAGGTCGCATCCCCCCAGAGGCCGTCGCCATGGTAGGTGGCCGCCAGGACGAGCTGGTAGAATTCCCCGACCAGCCCCGCGGATGAGTGCATGAAGGGCGGTCGTTCCACTCCGAGGCTCCCTGCCGAGGCCGATCGTAGCTCGGCCAGCGGGCTGGTGGTGAATGCCTACAGCACGGGGTGGCTGAAGCGCGGCTTTCCCTGGGTGTACCCCGCCGAGGTCGTGCGCGGCCGGGCGCGCCCGGGGGAAGCCGTGGAGCTCCGCGGCGAGGGCGGCTCGAGCCTCGGCACCGCCATCGCCGACACCGGCTGGATCGCGGCCCGCCGCTTCCGCACCACCCCCGGCCCGCTCGATTCCGCCTGGCTCGCCGAGCGCGTGGTCGCCACGCTCCGCGCGCGCGCGCACGTCGACGCCGACACCACCGCCCTTCGGCTCGTCAACGCCGAGAGCGACGACCTGCCCGGCCTCCGGGCCGACCGCTGGGGCCCCGAGCTCGTAGTGAGCGTGGACAGCGCCTCGCTGGTGGACCTCGCGGGGCAGCTCGCCGCCGCCCTCCGCGAGCAGGTGCCCGGGCTGACCGGCGCGTGGCTGGCCGAGCGGCGCGACCCGCGCGACACCGCCGGGCGCCTCCCCCCTCCCCGCCGGCTCTTCGGCGCCGGCCCCGAGGATGTCACCGTGCGCGAGCTGGGCCTCGCCTACGAGGTGCGCCCCTCGCTCGGCAAGGACGCCGGCCTCTTCACCGACATGCGCCAGAACCGCGCCTGGCTCGCGCCCCACTGGAAGGGCACCCGGGTGTTGAACCTCTTCGCGCACACCGGCGCCTTCTCGGTGAGCGCGCGGACGCACGGCGCCGCCGAGGTGGTGAGCGTGGACCTCTCGGAGGCCTACCTCGCGCGCATGCGCCGCAACTTCGAGCTCAACGAGCTCGACCCCGGCGAGCTCTACGCGGAGGATGTGTTCAAGACGCTCGATCGCCTCCGCCGCCAGGGCCGGAAGTTCGACCGGGTGGTGGTCGACCCGCCCGGGTACAGCCACAGCGAGGCGGGGGTGTGGCAGGGCGAAAAGGAGTGGCCGCGGCTGTCGGCCGCCTGCCTGCGCGTGCTCGAACCCGGTGGCTGGCTCATCGCCGCGAGCAACCTCGGCACGCAGTCCCCCAAACACTTCGGCGCTGCGCTCGCCGAAGGCGCCGACCGCGCCGAGCGCCGGCTCAGGCTGATCCACGAGGGCACCACCGGCCCGGACCATCCCGCCGCGCTGCACTTCCCCGAGAGCCGCTACCTGAAGTTCTGGGTCATGGAGGCCGACTGATGCCGCGCAGCGTTTCGCGGGTGAGCTACGGCGGGCGCGGCGGCGACCTCTACGTGGTCACCGTCACCCCGCACACCCGCGCCGAGCGTGGCCCCGTCGTGGTCGTCACCGCCAACGTGCACGGCGATGAGTGCACCGGGTCGGGCGCGGCGTTGCGCCTCCTGCCGATCCTCGAGTCGGAGCTCCTGCACGGCGCCGTGCACATCTACCCGAGCTTGAACCCCGACGGGCTCGAGCGGCGCGTGCGCCGCGTCCCCGAGGATGACCAGGACCTCAACCGCCAGTTCCCGGGCGATCCCGCGGGCACGCCCGCCGAGCGCCTCGCCCACGCCGCGTGGACCGACATCGCGGCCCGCCAACCCGACTTGCTCGTCGATCTGCACGCCGATGCCCCCGGGGCGCTGCCCTACGCGCTGGTGGACCGCGCGGCCTCCCTCAAGGGCGAGCCCCGCCGCACGCTCGAAGCCGCCTCGCTGTCGGCCGCCGAGGCCACCGGCCTCACCGTCGTCAACGAATACCCCGACGACCGCTACCTCCGCTTCCGGCTCGATCGCAGCCTGTCGGGCGCCGCGCTCAACCGCCTGCGGATTCCCGCGGTCACCATCGAAGCCGGCCCCCGCCTCGTGCTCGACCCCGACGCTGTGGACCTCACGGTGCGCGCCGTCCTCGGCACCCTCACCAGCCTCGGCATGCTCGCCTCTCCGTCGGCCGCCCACCCCCAGCGCGTACCCGGCGGGCCGTGGCGCCGCGAGAACGGTCCCCGCGCGAGCACGACCGGACTGCTGCTGCCGCGTACGCGCGCGGGCGTGCTTCTGGAGCGCGGGCAGGTGGTGGCCGAGGTGCGCGGCTTTTCCGGCGTTCTGCTGGAGGAGGTGGTGGCCGATTCGCGCGGGTTCGTGCTTGCCCCGGCCGAACGCAGCCATGTGGTGGCCGGCGTGTCCGTCTGCACCTGGGCCCAGGCCGAACCCTCATGACGCCTGGCCGCCTCTCCGTCGTGTCGGTGCCCATCGGAAACGCCGACGACATCACGATCCGCGCGCTGCGCATCCTCCGCGAGGCCGATGCCATAGCCTGCGAGGACACCCGCACCACCTCGGCCCTGCTGGCGCACCACGGCCAGACCGCGCGCTGTTTCAGCTTCCACGACCACAACGAGGGCGGCCGGCTCGAGGAGGTGCTCAGCCGCCTCCAGCGGGGCCAGCACATCGCGCTCGTGAGCGAGGCCGGCACCCCGATGGTGAACGACCCCGGCTTCCGGCTCGTGCGCGCCGCGCTCGAAGCGGGCATCCCCGTCGACATCGTGCCCGGCGCCTGCGCCCCCATCGCCGCCCTCACCGGCGCCGGCCTCCCGGTGGACCGTTTCTGGTACGGCGGCTTCTTCCCGCGCGACGCCGGGCCGCGCCTCACCCTGGTGGACGAGCTCCGCGGCCTGCGCGCTACGCTCGTGTTCTTCGAGTCCCCCTTGCGCCTCGCGGCCACCCTCGAGTGGCTCACGCAGCACTGGAACGACCGCCCCGTTTGCGTGGCCCGCAACATCACGCGCACCCACGAGCAGTGGCTGCGCGGCACGGCCAGCGAGGTGCGCGCCGAGCTGGGCAGCGAAACCCGCGGCGAGGTCGTCCTGCTGCTGGGGCCCCCGGTGGAGGCGCCGCTCGTGGCCGACGCCGATGCCCTCGCCCGCACCCTGCTGGACCGCGGCATGGATGCCCGCAGCGCGCGCGACGCGCTGGCCGAGGCCACCGGCCTCAGCAAACGCGACGCCTACCGCAAGATCCTCCATCTGCTGGGCAAGTAGGAGAAGGCGCAGTCCGCCTACGCGCCGAGGCTCGTGATCCACCGCGTGAGGGTGCGCACCATGATGCCGGTGCCGCCCTGCACGTAGTGCAGCAGCGGGCTGTCCATGAAGGCGGGGCCGGCGATGTCGATGTGGGCCCACTTGGGGGTGGTCACGAAGTCGCTCAGGAAGAGCGCCGCGGTGATGCTGCCCGCAGCCCGGCCGCCGGTGTTCTTGGTCTCGCCCCACTCGGCCTTGATCTTGTCGCGGTAGAGGTCGGGCAGCGGCATGCGCCAGGCGCCTTCACCCGAGCGCTCGGCGGCGCCGAGCAGGCCGGCGGCCGTGCTGTCCTCGCGGGAGTACAGCGCGCTGTACCAGTCGCCGAGGGCCACCACCGCCGCGCCGGTGAGCGTGGCGAGGTCGACCACCACATCGGGCTTGAGCTCGCTCGCGTAGTGCAGGCAGTCGGCGAGCACCAGACGCCCTTCGGCGTCGGTGTTGTGGATCTCCACGCGCTTGCCGCTGTACATCGTGAGGATGTCGCCGAGCTTGTAGGCGTTGCTGCTGGGCATGTTCTCGACGGCGCCGAAGATCACGTCGACCCGCACGTTGGGGCGCGTGGCGGCGATGGCCTTCATGGTGCCGATCACGGCGGCGGCGCCGGCCATGTCGCACCGCATCGTGAGCATGCCATCGCTGGGCTTGATGGAGAGACCGCCGGAGTCGAAGGTCACGCCCTTGCCCACCAGCGCCACGTGGGCCTTCGCCCCGCCCGCGGGCTCGTATCGGAGGTGCACGAAGCGGGGCTTGCGCGCGCTGCCCTGACCCACGCCCACGATGCCGCCCATGCCCTTCGCCTGGATTTCCGCGAAGCCGAGGGAAGCCACGACGGAGACCTCGCCGCCCTGGAGCGACTCGGCCACGGCGGCCAGCGTGTCGGGGTAGATTTCGGCGGCGGGCTCGTTCACGAGGTTGCGGGCCAGCTCCTGACCGGCGGCGAGCGCCTCGGCGGTGGCCACGGCGGCGGCATCGGCCGCCACCCCCACGAAGCACAGCTCCTCGGCCGCGGCCTTTCGCTGCGCCACCGGCTTGTACTTGTCGAAGCGGTAGTTGCCCTCGGCGAAGGCCTCGATCATCAGCGACAGCGTTTCGCCGGCGATGGCCGCCTCGGGCGAGAGGACCGCCACCTTGCGGGCGCCCTTCTCCCGAACGAGCTTGCCGAGCGCACCGGCGGCGCCGCGCAGATCGGAGGCCGAACCGGCGCCCGCACCCACGAGCACCACCCGCTTGGCGGCCACGCGGCCGAGGCCGGGGAGCACGAACGTGGAGGCCGGACGGCCCTCGAAGCCATCATCCCGGGCCGCGCCCGCGAGCGAGCCCGCATAGGCATCGGTGGCATCGAGGTCGGCGAGGCAGCCCGCCACACGACCGGCGGGAACGAAGACGGCGAGCACATCGGCCGCGGTCTTGGCGGCGCGATCGCTGGAGAAAGAGGTACGCATGAAGAGTCAGCTCCGAATGACGAGGTACACGATGACGAGGGCGAGACTGAGGGCGCCGAGGGACACCATCACCAGCACGAAGGGATCGTTCTTCGCGCTCTCGAAGAAGCGCTGGATCGGGCCTGGCTCGCCGTCCTCCTCGGGCTCGATCTGCGAGGGCGGGTCTTCTTCGCGCTGGGCGGAAGTGGTGGCCTTCGCCCGGGGGATGGGCTCGTAGGTCCAGTTCCGGGGGGGCTCGAACACGGGCTCCTCCGGTGCCGAGGGGCCGCCCATGGCGGCCGGCGCAGGAGGCAGCGGGGTGGCGATCGGGGCGGGCGCGATCGGCGCCCGCGGGGGCGCCACGGGCTCGGGCGCATCCATCGAGGGGGGCAGCAGCGGCTTCGGCACGCGCAGCGGGGTGGGCGCGGGCTCCTCCGCCGGCTCGACGCGCAGCGCGGGCACGAGCGTATCGCCGCTACCAACCGCCGAATCGGGCACGGGCGGCGACCACCGCGGCGCGCTCGGGAAGGGCGGCGCGGTCGGTGTCGAACCGGGCGGCGGGCTGGCCGCGGGCGCATCGAAGCGGGGCGGAATCACCGTTCCCATCGCGGGCGTGACGCTGGGATCGGCCGGCTCCATGCGCGGCACGGTGGCCTGGGTGTGCTCCCGCTGGAACTGCAGGGGCTGACCGGTGGGCGGAGGCTCGGCCGGCGGCACCCACCCGGGGGCGGCGCGCACTTCGAACTCGGTCTCGGCCGTGGCGGGCGGCTGCCCGCTGTCCCGGATCGCGAACGCCACCCGGGCGCGGTAGGGCCCGGGGGTGAGGCCGTTCACCTTGAACGCGAAGCGGTAACGACCGGAGGAGTGCTTGTCGGCGGTGTAGCCGAGGTCGAGCGACTTCACGCGCTCGTCCTTCGCGAGGTCGAACACCGCGATGCCCACGCCGATCTCATCGCGCCCTTCCACACCCGCCGTGGCGCCCACGGTGACCGAGAAGCTCACCGCCTCGTCGGTGCTGAACCACGGGCGCGAAGGCGGCCGCTCGTGCAGCACCTTGCCCACGTTGGTGACCTGCGGGCGCACGAGCGCGGCGAGCTCTTCGAGGCGCTGCTCGAACTCGTCGAGCCGCACGAAGCGGTAGGGCGGCGAGGGCGCGACCTCGAGCGACAGCGCGCGAGAGAGGAGCACGCCGAACCGTTCGGCGAGGCGGCCATGGAAGCGCGGGTTGCTGTCCTCGGTCTTCATCCGGTCGATCAGGCGGTCCTTCACCGCGCTGACCGCGCCCTTGTCGAGCCCGCGCGCGGGCCAGGCCACCGGCTGCTCCGGGCCCACCACGCCTCGCCAGAGGATCATGGCCAGCGCCCAGGTGTCCACCGCGGGGGACCACACGGTGGGGCTGTTCGCGCCAACGATCTCGGGCGGCAACCAGGGGTTCCCGCCCGGGAGGAGGTGGCTGCACGCCGCGGCATGCTTCCGCACGGCGGGGGTGGCGAGGTCGGTGAGGATCACCTCGCCGCTCTCGGAGAAGAGGATGTTCTGGGGGCGCAGGCCGCCGTGCACGCCCGGCGCACCCGCGCTCTCCGGTGGCATGCGACGCACCTCTTTCGCCACGGCCAGGAGCACGTCGATCAACGCGCCCACGGGAAGACCGGCGGCGATGCGACGCTCCAGCGATTCGCCGAGCCGCGGCAGCAGCATGGCCGGCTGGCCATCGGGCGCCGTGAACCTCGCCTCGAGGCGGGGGAGCATCGGGAGCTGGCCCTGCTCGTAGAGGCGGGCCTGCTCCATCAGCGCTTCGCGGCAGCCGTTGAAGAACACATCCGGCGCGGCGCCATCCCCCCGCAGATCCTCCGGCGCCAGCGGCACCTTCAGGACGTAGAGGTGATCGTTCGCCTCACGGCGGGCGAGGAAGGACTTGCCCCACAGGCCACGCCCGAGGAGCTGCCCCACTTGATAGGCATTGCCCTGCCCGTCGCGAACGGTATCCCCGGTGCGCATCACCATCCCGAAGGGGCCGAAGCTAACGGACCCGCCCTCCGCCCGCTACCGTCAAGAGTTACCCCGCGAGCGTGTTCTTCCCCGACGAAGGCAACGGACCGTACCGCCTGCTCCGCGCGTTCGGCGGCGCGCCGGTCGCGGCGTTCGAAGGAGGGCTCGCGCAGCCCGAGGCCACGCAACGGTCGCGACTCGCGGCCATCCTCGCGGAGGTGTACGGCAGCGCCTTCGGGCGGGAGCACGGGCTCGCTCCGGGCCTGTCGGCGGAGGCGTTCCGGGCCGCCGTGCCGGTGCGCACGCACACGGAGCTCCTCCCGTGGCTCGACCGCGTGGAGGCCGGCGAGCGCGGCGTGCTCACCGCCTCGCCGGTCCTCCAACTCGTCCAGACGACGGGCACGACCGGCCGGGCCAAGCGCATCCCCGTCACCCGCGCCTGGTCCGACAGCGTGTCAGCGGCGCAGCGGCTGTGGGTGCTCGGCCTCCTCCGCGACGACGAAGCGCTCGCCGGCGGCAGCGCCCTCTCCATCGTCTCCCCCGCCGTGGCCGGCCACACCGCGGGGGGCGTGCCCTACGGCAGCAACACCGGGCGCATGTTCCTCGAGCAGCCCTTCTGGGTGCGGTGGCGCGCTCCGGTGCCCTGGTCGGCCTACCTCCTCGACGACGCCGAAACGCGCCAGTACGCCATCCTCCGCCACGCGCTGGCCGCCGACGTGCGGAGCTGGACCGCCGCCAACCCCTCCACCATCCTGCTCTACACGCGGCGGCTCCACCAGTGGTGGGAGGAGCTCGTGGCCGACCTCGCGGACGGCACCCTCCGTCGCACCGGCGAGCGTCGGCTCCCGCGGCGCCGCCTCTCCGGCGATCCGTCCTGGCCCTGGGCGCTCCGCCGCGTGAACGTGTGGCGCGGGGGCCCCGCCGCCTTCTTCGCCGCCCGGGTTCCCGCGGCGCTCGGCGCGAACGTGCCCATCCGCGAGGCGGGGCTCTCCGCTTCGGAGGGCTACTTCGGCGTGCCCGTCGATGATGGCGACCCGGTGGCCTGGCTGCACGGCCACCTCCTCGAGTTCATCGACGAGGGCGGCGCGCCCCGCTGGGCCTGGGAGCTCGAGGAGGGGCGCACCTACCGCCTCGTCGTGAGCACCGAGGCCGGGCTCCTCCGCTACGACATGGGCGATCTCGTGCGGGTGACCGGCTTCGCCGGGCGCACCCCGCGGCTCGTCTTCGTGGGTCGCGCGGCGGCCGAGCTCTCGGCCGTGGGCGAGCGCGTCACCGAAGCGCAGCTGCTCGCCGCGACCGCCCGCGCGGCTCCCGGGGCCACGCACGTCTCCGCGTGCATCGTGTGGGAGGAAGTGCCGCACCTCCGGGTGGCGCTCGGGCTCCCCGAAGGCTCCGCGGCGCCATCGGCGGCCGCCTTCGACCGCGCGCTCGCCGAGGTCAACGTGGAGTACGCCGATCGTCGAGAGGGGGGGCGCTACGCCCCGCCCGCCTGCATCGCGCTGCCGGAGTCCGCCTGGGAACGGTGGCGCGACGCCCGGGTGGCGGCAGGCGCGCCGGAAGCCCAGGTCAAGGAGCCGGTGGTGCTCGACGGGCCCGCCTTCGATGCGCTCGTCGCGCTGGCGCAACACCCCGGGGCGTGAACCCGCTCAGGCCGACCGCTCCCGCCAGCCGGCGAGGAACCCGCGCGTGCGCGCCGCCACCCGTTCGGGCAGCGTCGAAAGATGGTTGCCGAGGAAGCGGAGGCTCTCGGCGTCGTCCACGTCGTACCAGAAGGGCAGCACCCGCACGCTGCGGCCGAGGTCGAGCGCACGCCGGTGCTGCCGCGCGAACGTGTCGGGCGCGGACCAGGGCACGAGGTCGAAGAGGTCCTCCGGCTCCTGCGTTCCCACGAGGGTGAAGCCCCCGTCGAACGCGGGTGCGAGCACCACGTCCGCGGTGGATGCGTGTGCTTCGAGCAGCAGGTTCACGGGCAGGGTGGGCGCATCGCTGCCGATGGCCACTCCGCCGTCGCGGAGCGCGTGGGCGAGGCGCGCGCCGAGGTCGCCTTCGGCCTGCGCCTCCACCTCGCAGTCGAGCGTGCGTACCCAAGGGTGATCGATCGGGCCGGAGAGCACCACGCGGAACGGCAGGCGCGACTCGCGGACGAGCTCCACCGCATCGCCGGCCATGGCGGCGGCGAGGCGGGCCGCCCCCGAGGCGCCGAGCAGGGGAATGAGGCGGGTCTTGACGGTGCCGGGCTCGGGCACCCGAACGAAGATGTGGATCACGCCCGAGCCATATCCCCCGGTTATCTTCCCGGCCCCGCCGCTCTCCCGCCTCTCCCCTCCCCGGTCCTTCCCCATGCCGCTCCTCGCCGGCCCCCTCCCCGACGACGTCCGCTCCGTCCACATCATGGGTATCGGTGGCACCGCCATGGCGGCCTTCGCCGGCATGCTCAAGGATGCCGGCTACACCGTGACCGGGAGTGATACCGGCGTGTACCCGCCGATGTCCGACTACCTCGCCTCGCTCGGTATCGAGGTGATGATCGGCTACAACGCCGAAAACCTCAAACACAACCCCGATCTCGTCGTGGTGGGCAACGTGATCCGCGCGGAGTACGCCGAGGCCCAGGCGCTGCTCGCGAGCGATCTCACCTACGCCTCCATGCCGCAGCTGCTCGGCGCACGTTTCCTCGCCTCCCGCCGGAACATCGTGTGCGCGGGCACCCACGGCAAGACCACCACCACCGCGCTGATCGCCCAGCTGGTCGATGCCGCCGGCAAGGACCCGGGCTTCCTCATCGGCGGGCTCGCCAAGAACTTCGATCGCACCGCCCGCACCGGCTCCGGCGCGCAGTTCGTCATCGAGGGCGATGAATACGACACCGCCTTCTTCGACAAGGGGCCGAAGTTCCTCCACTACCGCCCCACCACCGCGATCATCACCTCGGTGGAGTTCGATCACGCCGACATCTACACCGACCTCGACCACGTAAAACAGAGCTTCCGCCGCCTCGTGGACATCGTGCCCGACGATGGGTGCGTCGTGGCCCGGTGGGACCACGACAACGTGCGCGACGTCTGCCTCGATGCCCGCTGCGAGATCCGCCGGTACGGCGTGGGTCAGAGCTGGGATGGGCGCATCGAGAAGGTCGACACCGAGCGCGGCATCCAGACCTTCGCCGTGCTGCACGAGGGCAACCTCTGGGGGCGCTTCGAGAGCGTCCTCGTGGGCGAGCACAACCTCTACAACCAGGTGGCCGGCGTGGCCGCGCTGGAGCGCGAGGGCTTCACCGCCGAATCCCTCGCCCCCGGCTTCCGGAGCTTCGGCGGGGTGAAGCGGCGCCAGGAGGTCATCGGCGAGCCGCGCCACATCACCGTGCTCGATGACTTCGCGCACCACCCCACCGCCGTGAAGGTCACGCTCGAGGCCCTGCGCCTGCGCTTCGGAAAGCGCCGGATGTGGACCATCTTCGAGCCGCGCAGCGCCACGAGCCGCCGCAAGGTGTTCCAGGATGCCTACGCCGAAGCCTTCGGCGCCGCCGACGTGGTGATCATCGCCGGGGCGCACGACCAGTCCCGCATCGCCGACGAGGAGCGCTTCAGCGCCGCCGAGCTGGTGCAGGCGTTGCGGGCGCGCGGGCAAGAGGCGTTCACCTACCCCTCCGTCGAGGAGATCGTGGCGGTGGTGGCCGCCAACGCGCTGCCCTGGGATGTCGTCGCGGTGCTGAGCAACGGCGGCTTCGGCGGCCTGCACAAGAAGCTCATCGCCGCCATCGAGGCCAGCCGCCCCGCCTGAGCATTCAGCGGGTGTAGGGCACGATCAGCTCGGCCGAGGCGGCGAGCGCCCCTCCGACCACGAGCACGGCGCCATCGGGCAGGACCGCGAGCGCGCAGCCCCGGCGCTCGTCCACCAGCTCCACGGTGGGGCCGAGCGTTCCCGTCTCCACGTTGAAGAGCTCCACGCTCGACACCGGGCTGTTGTGGAAGGCATCCCGCCACCCGCACCCCCAGGCCACGTTGCCCGCCTCGTCGAGCCGCTCGAGGTCGCCCCAGGCTCGCGGGCGCGGGAGGGCGTCCGCAGGGTCGAAACGCACGCTCGCGGCGCGAAGCTCCCGGGCTGCAGCGAGCTGGCCGCTCGTGGGGTCCACGCCGCCGCCGAACCACGCATCCCCATCGGCGAGCGCCACGATGCTCGCGCCGAGCACGAAGGCCGCGCCCGCCCCGGGGTCGTCGGCTGGGGTGGCGAGGAAGGCGTTCTCGGGCTCCACTGTGCCCACGGTGTCCTGCGAGTACGTCCAGATGCCCGTGCTGGCCGCGCCGAGGCCCTGCACGGCCGTGCGACCATCGGCGAGCGGGGCGCAGCCCGTCACCCTCACCTCGTCGAGGTCGTCGAACGGCTGCTCCTTGAATATCCACTCCCCGTCGTCGGCGTTCACGCGCAGGAGCTCGCCACGCGCAACGTCGTCGTCGTGACCGCCGAGCACCACCGCCTGGTCGCCCCGGAAGGCCGACACACAATGTCCCGATCGCGCCCGGTTCATCGGCCGCACCGACTCCATCGTGCCCGCCTCCTCCACGTAGTCCACCGCCTCGGCGCTGGGGGTGCCGTCAGCCGCCGACTCCCCGCCCACGAAGAAGCGCTCGCCGGAGTCGAACGCGGCCACCTGGGCGCCGGCCAGCGGCACGGGCAGGGCCTCGGGCGCATCGGCAAATACGCCGCTGCCCGGGTCGTAGAGCTCCACGCTCGCGGTCAGGGCGCTGCCCTCGTTCACGTACCCGCCGGCCACGAGCACCCGACCATCCCGCAGCGTGACGACCGCGGCGTCGCGGCGGGCTGCGCGCATCGGCGAGCTGAGCGGCAGGGCGCGGTTCACCGGCGCAAAGAGCAGGGCGGCTTCGAGCTCCTCGCCCGGGCCGAGGGCGAGCTCCGGCGTCTGCCCGTAGCTCACCACGAAGCCCTCCCCGACGCCATACATCCGGATGCGAACCACGCCGAAGCCCTCCAGCGCGGGCAACGAAAGGGATTCGGCCGGCCAGGCGAAGGTGTCGCTCGCGATCACCTCGCCGTCCTGCTCCACGTCGAGGCGCACCTCATCCACCTCGGCGAAGGCATCACACCAGGAGCAGGTCGTGGGGTTCACGAGGTGCAGCGTGAGCGCGCCATCCTGGGCGGGGATCACCTCGGTGACGGCCTCCTTGCAGCCGAGCAGAAACCACAGCCAGCTCATGGGATCAAGGTAGCATTCCGGGCGCAGATGGGCAGGCGGGTGGGCGATCCGCGTTCGCCCCACCTCGGGAGTGCGATCCGGTCGCCGCGGATCGCGTCGCCACGGATAGGTGGGCGGCCATGTTCGGCTCCAGCCTCCCTGCGGTGGTCACCGCCATCCCCGGTCCCGCCAGCCGCGCCTGGGTCGACCGCCTCGCCGCCCGGGAGTGCCCCGCCATCACCGCCCGCCGGGCGCGCCGGGCGCTGCAGATCGGCGCGGCTGACACCGACCCCATTGTGTGGGCGGAGGCGCTCGGCGCCAACGTGCGCGATGCCGATGGCAACGTCTTCGTCGACCTCACCGCGGGCTTCGGGGTGGCCGCCGTCGGCCATCGCAACCCCCGCGTGGTGGAGGCGGTGGCCGCGCAGTCCGGCCAGCTCCTCCACGCCATGGGTGATGCGTTCCCCGACCCGCGCCGAATCGAGCTGATGGAGGCGCTCGCCGCCCGCACCGGCATGGACCGCGTGATCCTCGGCACCTCGGGGAGCGATGCGGTGGATGCGGCGGTGAAGACCGCGGTGGTGGCCACCGGCCGGAGCCGCCTCGTCGCCTTCGAGGGCGGCTACCACGGACTCGCCTTCGGCCCGCTCGCCGCCCTCGGCTACCTCCGCCACACCATGCGCGAGCCCTTCGCGGGCCTGCTCGGCACGCACGTGAGCTGGGCGCCCTTCGGCGGGCCCCTGCCCGACCTCGAGGGCGTGGCCGCCGTGCTCGTGGAGCCGATCCAGGGGCGGGGCGGCATGCGCGCGCCGCCATCGGGGTGGCTCGCGGCCCTCCACGAGCGCGCCCACGCGGCCGGCGCGCTCGTCATCCACGACGAGATCTACAGCGGGTGCGGCCGCACCGGCCGCTTCCTCGCGGCCGAGGTGGCACCCGACCTCCTGTGCCTCGGCAAGGCGCTCGGCGGCGGCTTCCCGGTGTCGGCCTGCCTCGGCACCGCCGCGGCGATGGATGCCTGGCAGGCCAGCACTGGCGCAGCCATCCACACCCAGACCTTTCTCGGCCATCCGGTGGGCTGCGCGGCCGCGCTCGCGGCGCTGGAAGAGCTCGACCGCCTCGCGCCCACCGTGGCCGAGCTCGGCGCCTCTCTGGCCGCCGCCCTGCGTGCCGTGGCCGGCGTCAGCGCCGTTTCCGGCGCCGGCCTGATGCTGGGTGTCCACGTGCCCAACGCCCTGCAGGTCACACACGACCTGCTCGACCGCGGCTACCTCGTTCTGCCCTGCGGCGAACGCGCCGACGCGCTCGGCATCACCCCGCCGTACTGCCTCACGGCCGAACAGGCAGGCGGCTTCGTCGAGGCCCTCCGCGAGGTCCTCCAATGGCAACGCTGAGCCCCGCCGAGGAGGCCATCTCGGGCTTCATGCTCTCCGGCCTCGGCAACTTCGGCGAGCTGCTGGCGGCCGCGGTCGCGGAGAACGTGGCGCGCGGCGGGCCGCTCGCCGCCATCGGCGAGGCGCCCGTGCCCGTGCAGGTGTTCAAGGAGGTCGATCTCGGCCCGCTCCCCCCGATGCCAACCGACCGCACCTTCCGCACGAGCGGCACCACCGGGCAGGTCCGTGGGGCCCGACGAGTGCGGCACACGGCGCTCTACGACCTCGGCTCCGTGCTGCACGCGCGGCGGATCATCCCGAACCTGCCCCGGCGCATTGTGAGCCTCTGCCCCACCGAGCCCGACAGCTCGCTCGGGCACATGGTGCACCTCCTCGGCACGGTGGATGCGGCGTTCACCGACGGCCAGGTGCACCCCGACACCTGGGAGCGCCTGCGCGCCGCCGCCCGGAAGGGGCCCGTGTTCCTCGCGGCGACCGCCTTCGCGCTCGATGCGCTCCTTGCCCTGCCCGGTTCGGCGCTGCTCAGCGGCGAGTCCGTCGTGATGGTCACCGGCGGGTTCAAGGGCCGCGAGGTCAGGCTCGACGCGCCGGGGCTCTACCGCGCCCTCCCGAAGCGGCTGGGCAGCCCGCGGGTGGTGGGCGAATACGGAATGAGCGAGCTCTCCTCGCAGCTCTGGAGCCAGCCCGTCGCCTGTGGCGAGGTGCCGGGCGTCTTCTACGCGCCGCCCTGGCTCCGCGTCCGCGCTGCCGACCCGATCTCCGGCCGCCTCCTCGACGATGAACCGGGCGTCCTCCGCTTCTGGGACCTCGCGAACGCCGGCAGCGTGCTCGCGATCGAAACGCAGGACCTCGGGCGGGTGCTCCCCTCCCGGGCCGGCGATCGCGTGGAGCTCCTCGGCCGGCTGGAAGGCGCCGAGCTCCGCGGGTGCTCGCTGCGCGCCGAGGCCGCCGTCCGCGAGCTCGACGCCGCCTCGGATCGGTGAACATGCTGGCGATCCTCCTCCTCGCGGGGTGCGCCGCGCGCATGGCGCCTCCCGCCGGCTTCCCCGAGCCGGCCGTGGTCTTCGCGGCCACGGGCCGCGGCGATCTCGCGCCCGGCTACCACATCGGCCCCTACCGGGTGGAGCGGCCCACGGGCGGGTGGAGCGCCGGACCGGACGCCACCGGTACCGGCCTCGTGCCGGAGGTCGTGGGCTTCGGGTTCGAGCTCGTGGGCCCCACGGGCACGCCGCGGGTGGTGCGCTGCGAGGCCGGCCGCGCGCGCCCGCCCGGGCCCGGCGGGATGTCGGTGCTCGAGGATGCGCTCACGTGCACCGCGGAGGGGCTGGTGCTGCGGCTCGGCCGGAGCGTGGAAGTGCGCGGCGAGCTCGCCCTCGCGGGGCGCACCCTCGCGGTAGAGCCGGTGCGCCAGCCGGGCGGTCTCGCCGGCCCCGTCCTGGCCGGCGTGGCCATCCGCGAGGGCGAGCGCCTGCTCGCCGCCGTGGACCTGCTCGGCTCCGGCACCCTGCTGGTGGGCGCCGACGTGGCCGAGGCCGACCGCGAGCGCTTCGCCCTCGTGGCCGCGGCGCTCCTCGGCTGGCCGCCGCCCCGTTAGCGGTTCGCCGCCGCATGCCACAGCGCGGGCAGCACGCTCACGCCGTCGTGCAGGCGGCGCCCCCCGGGCGGGCGCTGCATTTCCCCGACCGCACACACCCGCGCCGGCGGCAGGCCCTCAAGGCCGAGCGCCTCCGCGAGCGCCGGCTCTGCGCGCAGGTCCGACTCGGTGGCGCCCGGCAGCGCCACGGTGCCCAGCTCCTCGCGCCACGGCGCCACGGCGGCCGCAGGGGCCACGCCCTCGTGCACCGTGATCACCCGCGGCAGCCCCCGCGGCCGCACGTGCGCGGCGGGCAGGACCGCCACCACCCAGCTCCCCACCTCCAGCACACGGCCTTCGATGCGCGCGAGCATGGCCAGGGACCGCCGCCCCGCCGCCTCCGAGGGCGTGAACTCCCCCGCCGGCAGGCGTTCGTCGGCCTCGACCAGCGCGGCCGCGAGACGATCCAGCTCCACCGCCTGCGCCGAGAACACCGCCGCCGGCGACATGCACCCCCGCCCATCGTAGAGCGCGTGGTCCCGCGCGAGGCCGGCCGCCTGGTCAGCGCCCACTCCGTCCACGAGCGCCACCCCGAAGCGGGGGCCGAAGCCGAGCACCGGGATGGGCGAGCGGGCGCGCACCCGACCGATCGTCTCCGCCGCGCCGAAAACCATGGCCACATCGCACTCCGCGAGCGCAGCGGCTTCGGCGTCGAGATCACCGCCGCGCCAGTCGCGGGCTTCCACGCTGGGGAAGGCCGCGGCCAGCGCCTCGCCCACGGCGGCGAGCCCGCGCGCGGACTTCAGCACCACCGGCACTCCGCGCGCCGAGAGCGCCCACACCCACTCGATCGGCGCCGTGAAGACGTTGGCGCTCGCCACCAGCGCCACCGCGCGCGGCGCTGGCCCCGGGAGTACCAGGTCGGTGCGCACGGAGCGCGCGCCCTCGATCGCCAGCGCCCAGGCGGCGCGCGCGTGGGCGGGCGGGAGCGCCGTGCCGAGGGTGGCCGCATCGATGCGGGCCAGGGCGTCGAGGGGGTGCATGCGGGCGCCTAACGTCGACCCGCACCCAAAGCCGTTAGCGCTGGCGGATGAAGCTGTCCGAAGAGGCCCTCGCGGTGCACCACTCGGCGCTCATCGTCGACCTCCACTGCGATCTGCTCCTCACCCGGTACTTCCTCGGGTGGGACCTCGCCAAGCGCCATCGTCCCAACCCGCTCCCCGGCGCGCCGCTGATGGGGCACTGCGACCTCCCCCGCCTCCGGGAGGGCAACGTGGGCGCCATCGCCTTCGGCGTCGTCACCAACCCGCTCCGTCGCACCACCGGCCCGGCCGCCATCCACCAGGACCTCGATCAGCTCGCGGCCGACGTGCTCGCGAACCCCGGCGAGATGGCCCTCTGCGGCAGCGCCGGCGCCATCCGCGAGGCACGGGCGGCCGGCCGCATCGCCTGCTTCGCGGGCCTCGAAGGCGCGCACGGCCTGCACGGTCGGCTCGACGAGCTGCCGACCATGCGCGAGAAGGGTCTCCGCTACGTGGGCCTCGTGCACTTCACCGCCAACGAGGCAGCGCGCCCGATGGTGGGGTGGGGAGCGAGCAACCAGGCCGGCCTCACCGGCTTCGGGGTGGAGCTCGTGGAGGAGCTGTGGCGCCTCGGCATCCTCGTCGACGCCGCCCACCTCGGGAAGGCCGCCGTGCTCGAAGTGTGTCGCCGAGCGCGCCGGCCCGTCATCGTGAGCCACACCGGCTGCACCGGCGTTCACCAGTCCCCCCGCGGCGTCGACGACGACGTGCTCCGCGCCGTCGCCGACACCGACGGTGTCGTGGGCATCATCTTCGTGACCCCCTTCATCGGGGGCGGCGGCGCGGTCACGGCGGCCCGCCACCTCGACCACATCCGCCGAACCGTGGGGGTGCGCCACTGCGCGCTCGGCACGGACTGGGAGGGGTTCGCGCTCTACCCGTCGGACCTCGACAGCGCCGAAAAGCTGCCCAATCTCACCGAAGCGCTCCTGCGTCTGGGCTGGTCGGCCGAGGAGGTGCACGCCGCTTACGGCGGCAACGTGCTCCGGGTGATCGAGGTCGGCTGCGGCGGCTGAGCCCCCTGCGCTGGCCGGGTGCGCGTGATACTCGGCACGCATGGACGATCGCGCCGCCGTGCTCGCTGCCAACGATCGCTTCTACCGCACGTTCGAACGGCGGGACATCGAGGGAATGGCGGCCTGCTGGAGCGGAACCGATGGGGATGCCTGCATCCACCCCGGCTGGGAGCCCGTATATGGCCACGCCGCGGTGATGGAGGCCTGGGCCAACATCTTCGCCACGGGCGTGCCCATGCGGTTCGTGGTGGTGGATGTGGTGGTGCAGATCCTCGGCGACATCGCCCGGGTGCACAACATCGAGGACATCCGCGTGGCGGGCGACGAGGAGGTGATCGGCCGCGTGGCCGTCACGCACCTGTTCCTTCGCCGGCCCGGCGGCTGGCGTCTCGTCCTGCATCACGGCTCACCCATCGCGGCCGAGCCCGACCCCGACGAAGCCGCCGCCGACGACCAGTTTCACTAGTCGCCGGCGGGCGCTCGATCAGGCCTCGCCCGGCTCCGGGAGCGGCATGCCACGAAGGTCGCGGATGCCGGACTGGTCGCGCAGGCGGATGAGGGCCTCGCGCTCGATCTGGCGCACGCGCTCGCGCGAGAGGCCCATCTCCTTGCCCACCTCGGAGAGGGTGCGGAACTCACCATCCTCGAGGCCGTAGCGGCGGGTCAGCACGAAGCGCTGGCGCTCGCTGAGCACGTTGTGGAAGGCCTTCGTCATGCGCGAAAGCTCCTGGATCTGGATGCTCTCGTCGTCGGGCGAAACGGCGCCCTCATCCGAGAGGAATCGCTCCAGGGGGCGCGGACGGGGGCCGTCATCCACCGGCTGCTCGAGCGAGATGGTGTTGCCCTGCGAGAGGAGCAGCTCGGCGCGCTCCTTGTCGATGCCCACCTCTTCGGCGAGGTCGGCCACGTTGTACTCGATGCCAGCGGCCTCGAAGCGCTTCATGGCCTTGCGGAGGTTGCGGGTCTGCTCCACCGCGCAGCCGGGCAGGCGCACGGGCCGGCCGGTGTGGTCGATCGCCCGCGTCATCTGCGCGCGAACCCACCAACGCGCGTAGGTGGAGAAGCGGATGCCCCGGTCCGGGTCGAAGCGCTTGGCCGCGCGGAGGAGGCCGATGTAGCCCTCCTGGACGAGATCCTCCTCATCCATGAACGGGCCGGCCAGCTTGCGGGCCTCGCCGTGGGCGATGCGGCGACCGCTCATCGCGAGGCGCCAGCGGAGCTCCTCGGCCTGCTGCCAGGCGCCCTGCGCCTTGCGAGCGTAGGTCTTCAGATCGTCTTCCTTGCGGGCGGCCTTGGCCACGGCGCGAACCGCCTCCTCGAGGCGATCGACCGCGCCGGCGCGGGTGCGCTCCGCACGGTCCGGACGACGACGGAGGATGTTCTCGGCGGCATCGATGCCGGCCACGCACTCGCGGGCCACCTGCTCGGCCTTCCGAATTTCACGGGCAATCATCTTCTCTTCTTCTGCGGTGAGACGCTCGGAGCGGCGACGGGCGCCGTCGGAGGAGGATGAGCGCAAGCGGAGCGACATGGATCACCTGAGGAAGGAGAATGCGGAAAGTGTTCGAAGGCGGGAGTCGTGAAGCGTTTCAGGGGGGTGGATTATTCCTGACAGCCTCGGGGGCGTGTGGAACACGAAGGATCGTGATGTCCGGCCGCCGTTAATAGGGGCAACCGAGAATACGGATTGTCAAGAAAGTGTCAACTGCGCGGGGCCTCGGTTGCGGCATCGGTCTTTGCAGGTTTTTCGCACGCGGAGGTGGGGCGCTTCGCCGCAACTTGCGCGCTCACATGACCGCCCGACGTGGCGCGCCGGCAAAGCCCACGGCCTGGCGAGCCCGGGCGAGCACCCCAGCGGCGATGGTGCGCGCGCGGCGCGTGCCGGCATCGAGCACCGCATCGATCTCCTCGGGGTGGGCCAGGAGGTGCTCGTACCGGACGCGGGCGGGGGCGAGGCGCGCCTCCACCACCTGGAAGAGCTCCTCCTTGGCGTGCCCGTAGCCGAGGCCGGGGGCGCGGTAGCGCTCGGCGAGGGCGGCGATCTGCTCGGGGGTGGCGAAGAGCTTGTAGAGCGCGAAGACGTTGCAGGTGTCGGGGTCCTTGACCTCATCCACCCCGCGGCTGTCGGTCGTGATGCTCATGATCTTCTTGCGCAGCTGCTTGGCCGGGAGCCACACCTCGATGGTGTTGCCGTAGGACTTCGACATCTTCCGGCCATCGAGCCCCGGGATGGTGGCCACCGCCTCCGCGATGATCGGCTCGGGAATCACGAAGACCTCGCCGAAGCGGCTGTTGAAGGCCTGCGCCATGTCGCGGGCCATCTCCACGTGCTGCTTCTGGTCCTTGCCCACCGGCACCGCGTTGCTGTCGTAGATCAGGATGTCGGCGGCCATCAGCACCGGGTACAGGAACGTGCCGACGTTCACCTCGCGGCCATCCTGCTGGGCGGCCTTGTAGGCGTGCGCGCGCTCCAGGGCGCCGCTGCCGAGCACGCAGGCGAGGAGCCAGGTGAGCTCCGTGACCTCGGGGATGTCGGACTGCACGAACAGGCTGGTGCGCGCTGGATCGAGCCCCAGGGCGAGCCAGGTTGCTGCGACTTCGCGGGTGTACTGCCGCATGCGCTCGGCATCCTGAAGGGTGGTGAGCGCGTGGTAGTCGGCGATGAAGTAGAAGGCATCCGCCTTCTCCTGCAAGGCCAGGGCGGGCGCGATGGCCCCAAGCAGGTTGCCCAGGTGGGGGGTGGCGGTGGGCTTGATTCCGGTCAGGGCGCGCATGGGCGGCGGGGATAGGCACGGCGGAATCCGGCGACAAGCCCCCTCCGCTACTTCGGGCGCTATACTGCCGAGATGCACCGCACCGCGTTCCTCCCGCTCCTCCTCGCCGCGTGCACCGGCGCCGAGGAGGGCCCGCATTACGCCGACGATGACACCGGCACTCCCTCCACCGACACCAGCGCCCCGGAGGATGCAGACACGCCGGAAACCGCGCGGGAGCTCGCGTGGGAAACGGAGGAGTCCGGCACGCTCGATGCCGACGACGCGGACTGGTTCAAGGTGACCGGTGTGTCCGCGGGGCAGCACTTCCGGGTGCAGGTCGTCAACGCCGACGAGAACGCCTCGGAGGACAGCCTCGACACGGTCGTGGAGGTCTACGACTCCGCGATGACGCGCATCGCCTGGGAGGATGACCACCCCGTGGGCGATGTGGGTACCTACGACACCGTCTGCTTCGGCTTCTTCCCCGAAGCGGGCAGTTACTTCGTCCGTATCGTGGACAAGGGCACCTTCGAGGGCGCGGAGCGTGACGTCGAGGACACCGACTACACCGTGCAGATCCTCGGTCCGTCCGGCCCGCCGGAGGAGCCCGACAGCCTCCTCCGCCTCGCCAACGGCGCGGCGATGGACAACGACAACAGCTGGTACGCGCTCCCCGTCCAAGCGGACGAGGCCGGCGACACGGACTACGTCCTCCTCGAGCTCGCCCACAGCGACGGCGCGCTCACCTTCGCCCGCGCCCACCACATCGAGTCCAGCCCCTACACGCCGGCGCTCACGCTCTACGACAGCGAGGGCACGCCCGTCCTGCAGGCCGATACCGTGGCCGAGACCGACTTCCGCCAGTACATCTCGCCGCCCGACAGCACCTACATCCTCGGCGTGTCCGACACGACCGGCGCGCTCGGCCCCGCCGCCGGCATGTGGGTGTTCGTGGCCAACAGCGAGGAGGGCTACGGCAACAGCCGCGAGCGCGAGCCCAACGACTCCGCCGACGGGCCGATGACGCTGACCCTGGAGGACCAGTACCCCGACGCGGGCTCCTGGGTGGCCGACTTCGTGGAGGGCCGGATCGATCCGGCGGGCGACCAGGACTGGTACACCTTCACCCTCACCGAGGACAGCTACGTGGCCATCGCCTTCGGCGCGCTGAACTACGGCAGCCTGCTCGAAGCGACCGTGGAGGTCGACGGGCCGGGCGGCCACCTCACGGGCACGGCGTCGGGCGGAACCGACCCCGAGGTGAAGTCGGAGACGAAGCTGGCGGCGGGCAGCTACACCGTGACGGTCGTGGCTTCCGACGGGAGCACGGGCGGTCAGGGGTCGTTCTACCGCATGGCGGTTCACGCCACGAGCGTGCCGCTTTGATGCTGCTCGCCCTCCTCGGCTGCGCTCCCGACGGGATCGCGCTGGGCGACGGCGCCGGAGGAGGCACGGACACCTCCGGCTCCGAGGAGGCCCCCGGCGGCGGGGGCGGCGGCGAGGAGGACCCGCCCGACGACCCGAAGGACGAGTTCGGCTGCAGCACGCTGTTCGCGCAGGACCGGATGCCGCTCTACGAGCTGACCATCGAGGAGGGCGACTGGCGGCACCTCCAACGCGAGTGGCGCACGGCCGACGGCACCAAGGACTATGTCCCCGTCACCGAGCTGCGCATCGATGGCGAGGTCGTCCCCGACACGATGATCCGCCTGAAGGGGAACAACGGCTGCTGCTGGGTGGGCGAGAAGATGCAATTCGTGGTGGCCTTCAACGAGGTCGACCCCGACGCCCGCGTCGAGGGCGAACGCAAGGTGGCGTTCGACGCCCCCTACTACGAGCCCACCGTGCTGAAGAACCGTCTCGCCAACTGGTTCCTGCACCGGGCCGGACTCGCCGGAACCTGCACGAACAACGCCGAGCTCCGCGTGAACGGCGAGACGCAGGGCCTCTACGCCCACATGGAGGAGCTCGATCGGGAGTTCCTCGAACGCAACTTCGGCGACGACAACGCAGACGGAGACCTCTGGAAGTACGGCTACGTGCTCGACAACCACGAGGACGAGGACATCGACACCACGCGGATCGAAGCCTTCTGGTCGAGCTACGACCCGGTCCGCTTCACGGCCCTCGGCGACAGCGACGAGTGGCTCCGTGAGTGGGCCGCCGAGGCCATCCTCCCCGATGGTGACGGCTACTGGTGCTGCGGACACAACTACTACCTCTACGACCATCCGGAGCAGGGCTTCCTCTGGCTGCCCTGGGACAAGGACGGCACCTTCGACTGGGTGGCCTACGACACGCCGCCCGACCTGCTCTACTACCCCGACGGCACCCCGCACATGACGGCGCTCCTCGCCACCGACGCGGGCTGGGCCGGCTACCTCGATGCGCTCCGGGAGCTCACCGCCCTCTACGGGAGCGACGAGATGCGCTCCGCGTATGCAGACATGCGCGCGCAGACGGAAGTGGTCGGCGCGGACGACCCGCTGCGCTACTACGACGACGCAACCTACGTCGCCTACCTCGACAGCCTCGAGGCCTTCGTCCCCCTTCGGCGAAGCTACCTCGACGACTGGCTCGCCAGCCAACCCGAATGAAGCTCGCTCCCCCCTCCCTTCCCGCCCTCGCCTGGCGCGGCACCGCCGCCCTGCGCCGCCTACGTGACCTGTCCCGCGCTGCCGAAGTGCGCACCGAACCGGCAGAGCTCCACTCCACCGCTGGATACCGGCTCGCCGCCGTGCTCGTGCGCCCGGCGTCGGGCACCAGCTGGCCGGGCCTGGTAGTGTCCCCGGCCATCCACCAGGGCGTGGCGGCGCTCACCGGCAACGCGGCGGTCGTCAGCGCCGCCGAGCTCGCCCGGCTCGGCTTCGCCGTGCTCGTGCACGACCCCGCGGGGCGGGGCGACAGCTGGGGGGAGGAGGACTTCGGCGGACCGGAGCACCAGGACGACGTGCGCGTGGCGATCCGCGCCCTCGCCGCCCGCCCCGACTGCACCGGCCGGGTGGGCGTGCTCTCCCTCTCGCTCGGCCTCGCCGCCGCCGTCGGGGCGCTCGCTCGGTGGCCCGAGCTGCCGGTGCCCTGGCTCCTCGACTGGGAGGGCCCCTGCGACCGGGAGATCATCACCGCGGGCGGCACCCGCATGGTGCCGGCAGCGGGCCATTCCCTCGACGACGAGGACTGG
The DNA here is from genome assembly GCA_903885375.1 of uncultured Pseudomonadota bacterium. Lineage (GTDB taxonomy): Bacteria > Myxococcota_A > UBA796 > UBA796 > SXON01 > SXON01. The sequence goes on along the minus strand of CAISIK010000061.1, from coordinate 14,532 downwards.
TGGCCGCCCCGGGAGGCCGTGGCCCATGTCGGCGCGTTGGGCTGCGGCTATGCGCGCCTGCAGGCCTTCCCCGACCACGCCCAGCCGGAGGAGCTGCGCCACGCGCGGCGGATGATCGAGGCGGCCCGTCGCGGCCGGCCGGCGTGGGTGCAGCTCAACGACCACCCCCGCGGCACCCTGCCCGAGCGGCCGGCGTGGCTGGCCGGTGGGCCGCTCGCCGCGAACCGCGCCATCCTCCAGAAGCTGGCCACGCTGCGCCAGACGATGACCACCGACTGACGATCGCGCGACCGACCAGAATTTGGTCGGTGTCCTGGCGGGGGGTGGTTAGCACGATGCGACCATGGGCTCCCTCACCCTCCTCCTCGGCCGCACCCGCGAACGCCGGCGCCGCGCGCTCCGCGCGGAGCAGTTCGCCGGCATCGATGTGCTCGGGCGCCCCAACTTCCTCTTCGTCACCGACTCGGCGCGCAAGAAAATCACGGTGCAGGAAGAGTTCGTCCAGTACCGCAACGGCGCCTCCTTCCTGCCCGAGGTGGCCACGCTCGCCGAGCTGCAGACCCACCTCGCCAACCGATACGTCGGGGGCAAGGCCACCTGGTCGGAGGCCGGCGTCGGTCTCTGGCTGATCCACCACTTCAGCACGATGGCGCCGCCCTGGTTGCAGGAGTCGGGCCCCCCGGAGCGCTTGGCGCCGAGCGTGGCCTCGGCCTTCTTCACGTGGGATTCTGCGTGCCGGCCCAACCTGCCCGGCGCGCGCGGTGCACGCCTCGTCTCCCTGTTCCGGCGCATGGCGGCGGCGCTCGATGCCTCCCCTTCCGCCGCGTGTCGCCACACTTCCATGCGCGAGCTCATTCGCGGGCTCGAATCACCCGGCGAGGCCCTCACGGTCTGGCTCCGGCGCTCCAGTCTCGTGGTGGTGGATGATGTGATCGATCCCGCACCCCTCGATCGGGAGGTCCTCCTCGCCCTCTCCCGCGCCTGGTCCGCGGCCGGCGCCAACGTGGTGCTCTCGTTCGAGTGCGGAATGGATGGCGTGGAGGAGGAGGCCCGCTACTTCGGGCTCGAGGACGGGGAGGGCCGCCTGTCCCCCACGCTCAGCGCCACCTCGCGGCTCCGCCGTGCCTGCCTCGATGCGCTCATCGCCGATGGGAGCGCCGACGTCTTCGTGGCCGGGCCGGAGTTCGCGGCCAGCAGCGGCCCCCCACCGGAAGAAGTGCCCGACCCGACCGACGTGTGGGGCACCGCCGGCGAGGCCGAAGCGCCGGGCCTCGCGCTCGAGAGCTGGCCCGATCCCGCCGGCGAAGTGCAGGCCATCGCGCACGCCGTGCGGGCGCTCCTCGATGGCGGCGAGCGGGCAACCGACATCCAGGTCGCGTTCCCCGCCCTCCCCCGGTACGCGGGGCTCGTCCGCCGCACCTTCGCCGAGGTGGGCATCCCCCACGCCATCTCCCGCGGCGAATCGGTGGGCTCGCTGCCCGGCGCGCGCGCGGTGATGGGGACGCTGCGCGCCATGGTCCGGCCCGATGAGCCGGCCGATCTCCTCGCCGCCCTCCTCCCGGTCGACCTGCCGAGCCTCCCCGCGCCGGCCGTGGCGGCAATGGCGCGCCGGCTCCGGGAGAAGGGCGTCCGGCGGGCCGGGCCGGAGGCCTGGGTGCCGCTCGCTGCCGCCAACGACCCGGCCGGGGTCAGCGCACTGCAGGCCGAGCTCGAGCGGCTCTCCGCGGTGTTCGACGCCCCCGGTCCTGAGGCGTGGGAGGCGGCGCTCGGCGCGCTCGCGCGCAGCTGGGGGTTGCGCGAAGGCACCCCCGAGCGCGATGTGGCCGCGCGGCGGGGGGCGGGGCACGTGCTCCGCGCCGCCGCCAACCTCGTGGCCGAGGCGCGCACTGCGCGGGAGGAGCCCTCGGGCCGCGTGCTCACTGCGCTCTGGCTCGCGGCGCTCGAAGGGGCGTCGGCCCCGCCCCGCACCGCGCTGCAGGGCGGCGTCGCCGTGGTCGGCATGCTGGAGCTCCGCGGCATCCACCCGAAGCACCTTTTCATCGGCGGCCTCCTCGCGGATGACTTCCCGGGCAGCGCGGCCAACGACTGGCTGTTCGACAGCCGCTGCCGCGATGCGCTCGGGCTCGCGGTCGCCATGCCTCAGGCCCGCTACCTCCTCGGCTCGGCCATCCGGAACGCGGTGGCGCAGTCGGGGGGAACCCTCACCCTCTCCTGGCCCCGACAGATCGCGGGCAAGCTCGTCCTCCCCTCCCCCGTCGTCGAAGAGCTGTTGTCCGTGCAGGTGGGCGGCGTCCCCCTGCGCGCCCGGGTGGCCGCCCGGCGGGTGCCGGCCGGGCGCTTCGGCGAAGCCGCCTGGATGCGGGCCGCGGCGCGCCAGCCGCACGCGCTCTGGCAGCCGCTCCTTCGGGGCGACCTCGAACGCCGCGCCGCCAGCGAGCGGGAGCGCGCGGGGCGCGAGTTCGGGGCGTGGAGTGGCGTCACCGGTCTGCCTCACGATGGCGCGCCCCTCGCGGTCACCGCCTTCGAGAACTACCTCGCGTGCCCGGCCCGCTACCTCTACGGCTCTCTGCTGGGCCTGCGCCCGGAGGAGAGCTTCAGCCTCGATCTCCCCGCCCCGGCGCGGGGCCGGCTCCTGCACCGCGTCCTCCAGCGGTTCTTCCGGACCGCGATGATCGAGGGCATCGCCACCCTCCAAACGGGCGATGCCACCGTCTCCGCCCGCCACCTCGCGCTCCTCGCTCAGGCGGCCACCGCCGAGCTGGCCGCCGACCGCGATGTGGCCGCGCTCCCCGAGGTGCAGCGCCGCCTGCTCGAAGAGGAGTGGTGCGATGGCCTCGCCGATGAGAAGCCCGCCGGGCTCCTCCGGGCGTGGCTCGATGCCGAGCGGGCGGCGCCGCCCTCGCAGGTGCGCGCCGTCGAGCTCGATCTCGAGATGGAGGTGGGGCCGCTTCGGCTGCGCGGTCGCGCCGATCGGGTCGACAACCTCGGGCCCGACGCGCAGCTCGTGCTCGACCACAAGACGGGGGGACTCCCCACCCGCCAGGTCACCGCCGGATTCCGGGTACAGGGCGTGCTCTACGCGCGCGCCGTGGCCACCGCGGAGCGCCCGCGGGTGGCGGGCGGGTTCGCGAGCGTGCGCGCCCCCGATGATGTGGGGCGCGGCGCCTGGGCCGGCCCGGCCAGCCTGCTCTCCGAGCTGTCCTCCCGCGGCGGGCTCCCCACCGATGGTGAAGCGGGAACCGGGCTCAACGACTGGCTCGAGGCGAGCGCGGCGCGGCTCGCCGCGGGCAGGTTCCACCCCACCACCGCCGATCCCGACCTGGCCGGGTGTGGCTACTGCGCCTACGCCACCATCTGCCGGGTCGACCACGCCCGTTCACCCGAGCGGCGTCAGGCCGCGGATGGCACCGTACAGGTGCCGTTCGGCACGCCGCCCGCCGAAGCCGAGGAGGCCGAATGAGCACGCCGCCGCTCGTCCATCTCGGCCCTGGCGCCGAGCTGCCACCCCGCTTCGGGCGCCTGAGCGAGGAGCAGGCCGGCGCCCTCGCGTTCGACCGGGAGCTCTCCGTCGTGGCCGGCGCGGGCGCAGGAAAGACCTCCACCCTCGCGGCCCGGTACGTCGCGCTCCTGCACGCCCTGCTCGTCGAGCGCGGGGTCCCGCCCGAACCTACCGACGTGCTCGTGCTCACCTTCACCGAGAAGGCCGCCGCCGAGATGCGCGAGCGGTGCCTCCGCATGGTCAACGAGATGGCCAGCGCCTGCGCCGATGCGGCCCGGTCGGCCGCGGAGGCGGGGCTGCCGAGCGCGGCCGCCTTCCTCCTCCACAGCCGCGCCTGGACCGCGGTGCGCGATCGTTTCCCCGCCGCGAGCATCCACACCTTCCACGGGTTCTGCGCCCGTCTGCTTCGGGAGTTCCCCGCCGAGTCCGCCACCCCGCCCGGAGCGGCGCTGCTCGACACCGCCGACTGCGATGGCCGGTTGCGCGAGGCCGCCACCGATGCCGTGGAACAGGCGCTCCGTGGCGGCGGGGAGGACATCCGCCTCCTGCTCGAGTCCTTCGGCGGGGCAGGCAGTGTGCTCGCCGGGGTGGAGTCGCTCCTCGCCCGGCGAGGCGAGGTGCGCCACGCGCTCGATCGTATCGCGTCCGCGCCCATCACCGACGAAGCCATCCTCGCCGATGCCGGCATCGCCGATGCCGACCTCGGCGTCTGGCTGCTGGACTGGCAGCGCGAGGTGGCCCCGCTCCTCGCCTGCACCCCCCACATCGACAAGGCTCCGCTCGCGGCCATGCGCGGGGTTGCCGCCGAAATCGCCGCCGTGCTCGCCGGGCAGGATGCCCTCGCCCGGAGCGAGCTCTGGTCGAGGGCCCTCCTCACCCTCCTCAAGCGCGATGGCGGGGTGCGGAGCTTCCACCACCACACCGTGATCGGCAGCAAGGGCGAGCTCGGCCCGCAGCGCGAGGCGGCGCTCGCCGCCGCCGCCAGCCTGCAGGCCTACGCCGAGAGCATCCCCACGCACCTGGAGCGCGCGGCCGAGCTCCCCACCCGGCATGATCGCACCCACGTGATCGTCCGCCGCGCGCTGGCCAGGCTGGTGCAGGCGGCCGAGCGGGGGCTCTCCGCATCGTTCGATGAGCGCGGCGAGCTCGACTTCGCCGAGCTGATCGCGCGAGCGCGCCTCGCCGTCGTGGAGGGCGGCCTCGCCGCCACGCTGAGCGAGCGCCACCGCTACGTCATGGTCGATGAGTTCCAGGACACCGACGTGGACCAGTGGAGCCTCGTCGAGGCGATCACCCGGCACGGCGAGCCGCGCGACCGCCTCTTCGTGGTGGGCGATCCCAAACAGAGCATCTACGGCTTCCGCGGCGGCGATGTGGCGGTGTTCGAGCGCGCCCGCCAGACCATCGCGCACCGCCTCTTCTTCGCCGACAACCACCGATCGCGCCCCGCCGTGGTCGAGTTCGCGAACGCCGCGTTCGGGGCCATCCTCGGCGGCGGTGGGGGGGCCCGCGCGGCCTGGCAGATCGGCTACGAGGCCATGCGCGCCGCCTCGCCGCGCACCGGCGGCAGCGTGCTGCTGGTCACGGGCCCGAAACTCGATCCGCGCAACGCCGAAGCCGATGCAGAGCGCGAAGCGGCGTGGGTGGCGCGAAGCATCCGCGAGCGCATCCTCGCGGGTACCGGGGAGTGGGCCGGCTCCGAGTACGCCGACGCGCAGCGCTACCCCTCCCCCCCCATTGCGATCCTGCTGCGGCGGCGGGCGAAGCTCCACCTGTTCGAGGCCGCCCTCCGGGCCGAAGGGGTGAGCGTCGTGGTCGATGGCGGTGCCGGGTTCTGGCAGCAGCAGGAGGTGCTCGACTGCGCCCACTGCCTCCGAGCGCTTGCGGTGGGCGATGCGCTCAGCGTGGTCGGGGCGCTCCGTTCGCCGTTCTTCGGGGTGCCCGACCGTTCGATCGTGGGCCTCTCCCGCGCCCAGCCCCTCGCCGAGTTCGGTCGCGGGCCCCTCCCCGAGTCCCTCGCCGACGATCCCGAGCTCCTCGAAGCCCATGCGCGCTGGGTGCGCCTCCGCGAGCGGGTGGCGTCGGGGAGCATCGCCGGGGCCCTCCACGCGCTGCTCACCGACTCGGCCGCCGCGTGGGTGCTCACGTTGGCCTCCCCCGGCGGTCAGGCCGAGGCCAACGTGCACCGTCTCCTCGAGCTGGCCGACGCTGCCGATGAAGCCGGCACCGACCCGGCCGCGTTCGCCCAGGCCGCGTTTGATGCCGCGGCCGAGGAGGTGCGCGAGGGCGAGGCCAGCCTGCCCGACACCGGCGCGCGGGTCTGCATCCTCACGGTGCACGGCAGCAAGGGGCTCGAATACCCCGTCGTCATCGTACCCGAGCTGGGCGTCGACATCGATCGGTCGCCGAGCGGGAACGTGGCCGTTTCCCGGGCCCGCGATGGCGGTTGGGATGTGAACTGCGTCGCCATCGACCGGTACGGCCCCCGGCGGGTGCGCATCCGGCCCGGGGCGCTGGAGCGCGCCCGGCGCACCCTCCGCGAGATGAACCTCGCGGAGCAGCGGCGTGTCTTCTACGTGGCCTGCACCCGCGCGATCGACTCGCTCGTGCTCGTGGGGCTGCGGAAGGCAAAACCCTCCTCCCGGGGCGACACCACCTGGCTCGACCTCCTCGATGGCGCCAACTGCGGTGCCGCCATGCGGCAGGAGGCGCTCGTCGAGGTGGAGCCGGTCGCCCCGCCAGCGGAGCCCGGGAGCGGCGAAGGGGTCGACCTCGAGGCCGTGCGCGCGAGCCTCCGGCCGCACGTGGGCGTGCGTCGGTGGTCGCTCTCCCCGAGCGCGCTGGCCGCGGCCCTGGAGGCGCGGTCGACCGTCCCCCGGACACCCGCAGCGTCGGCCATCCCCGACGACGATCCGGAGGGCCTCGCCGAGCTGGCGCGGCGGGGGAAGGCGCGTGAACTCGCCGCCGTGCGCGGCACCGTCATCCACAGCCTCCTCGAAGATGAGTGCCTCCACGACGAGGCCATCGCCTGGCAGCGCTGGCGGTCCGAGGCGATCGTCGAGGGGCTCGATGACGAGGCGATCACCCACGGGTGGGCACCGCTTCGGGCGCAGCTCGAGGTGATGCGCGCGAGCCCCGACGTGGCGGCCGTGCTCGCCGCGCGGGGCCACGCCGAGCTGCCGCTCCGCATGGAGATCGCGGGCGTCCGGATCGATGGCCGGCTCGACCGCCTCTGCGTAGACCCCGCCGATCACGCCTGGATGGTGGTCGACTACAAAACGGAGGACCCGCGCGAGAACCCCAACGAAACCGCCGCCCACCACCGGGTGCAGCTCCTCACCTACAGCATCGCGGCCAGCAGGGTGCTCACGGCCCTCGGGCACGGCGCCGTCGCGCGCGCGGCCGTTCTCTTCACCCGCACAGGCCAGCTCGTTCGGCTCCCCGACTGGACCGAGGCCGATGTGCACGAGATCGAGGCGCAGATCGCGAGCCTCGTGGCGGAGTGGGAGCTCGCGGGCCTGCCTGGGTAGGCGCCGGGAAGCCTGCTACTCGGCGGAGCCCGAATCCTTGGGGCGGTTGAGCTTGGCCCACTGGATCTTCGCATCCGGATCGGGCGCAGCCGGGCGCTCCATCGGCTTGATCTCCTCGGGCGCGGCGGCCGAGTGCTCGCCGCTCAGCCGGTTCATCACGCCTGCCACACCCTTCTTCAAACGATCACGGAGTCCCATGACCACAGGGTAGCCCCGGAACGCTTCCCGAACAAGGTTCGGGGCCCACGTCCTCGCGCTTGTGGTATGAAACGCCCATGACGACCATCACGCTGGAGCAGATCATCACCTTCCTGCTGGAGGCGCCGATGTTCGGCGACCTCGATCCGGGTCAGCTCTCCGAGGTGGTGCACATCATGCAGGTCCGGCGCGTGCGCGACGGGCAGCCCATCTTCCGCGAGGGGGATGCGGGGGATGCCTGGTACGTGATCTTCGAAGGGGCGGCCGATGTCACGAAGGCCAACGACTTCGGCCCCGCCAAGGTGATCTCGCAGATCGGGCCCCGGGCCTGCTTCGGCGAGATGGCCATCCTCGACCATTCGCCGCGGAGCGCCACGGTCGTGGCCCGTGGGGAAACCACCGTGTTCCGCTTCCCGCGCGATGCCTTCGAGGCGCTGCTCGCGGAGGACAACCTCGCCGCCTACAAGCTCGTGTACCAGATCGCCAAGGTCCTCACCGTGCGCGCGCGCAACACCACGCAGCAGCTGGCCGATGCGCTCGCCGATCAGGGCGCCCCGCACCGGCTTCGTGACACCAGCACGTCGCTCGTGGAGGGGCAGTCGCTGAGCGAGTGATACGCTAGGCCGCGATGCCCCTCCCCCGCTTCAGCCGAAACGCCGCTCTGGTGATTGCGCGCCTCGTCGCCAAGCACGACCTCTTCGAACGTCCCACCGAGCGCCCGCGCACGCCGCCGCTCGCGCCCCGGGCTTCGCCCACAGCCGACACGCTGTTGGCGGCTGCGGGCAGCGCCGCTTCGGGCGCCGGTCGCGCCGTGGCGGCGTCCACGCGCGCCGTGGCGGCGGTCAAGGGGGAGAATTCCGCCACCGCCCGGCCGGCGGAAGGGTGCCGGCCCGTCGATCTCGCCGGGTTGCGCCGCGCACTCGCGCCCAACGGCAAGCCGCTCGTGGTGAACCACTGGGCCTCCTGGTGCGACCCCTGCGTGGATGAGCTCCCCCGGCTCGTCCGGGCCGCCGCAGGCGTGGCGGAGATCGGCGAGTTCATGGGGCTGAGCTGGGACCTCTTCGATCACCCGGGCGATCCCGTGCAGGTGGCGGCCCGGGTGGCCGCGTTCGCCGACAGCGCGGGCGTCGGGTACGCCAGCGTGCTCTTCGTGGGCGAGCCGGCCGAGCTCTTCAAGGAGCTGGGCCTCGATAGCGAGCTCATCCCCCAGACCGTCGTCTACGCGCCGGATGGCACCGTGGCCTGGAAGAAAAACGGCGTCATCGAACACGACGATGTGTTCCCCCTGATCGCAGCGGTGAAGCGCGCGGCGGGAGTGGCGTAGGTGCAGGCGCGCTCGTTCCTCACGGTCCTGGCGCTCACCGCGGGGGCCTCGCTCCTCGCCGTGGGCTGCCCCAAGGCGCCCCCCACGCCGCTCGTCCCGCCCGGCCACCTCGTGGTGATGCACACCAATGATCTGCATGGCCACTACCTCCCCGACCACGCGGACTGGCTCCCCGGCTCGCCGAAGATCGGCGGGTTTGTGCGGCTGGAGCAGGAGGTCCGCGCGATCCGCGAGCAGAATGGCCGCGCAAACACGCTCCTGCTCGATGGCGGCGACATCCTCACCGGCACCCCGCTCACCGCGGTGAAGGAGGAAGGCGCCTGGGGCACCCCGATGCTCCGCTTCATGGAGGCCGTCGGGTACGACGGCTGGGTCATCGGCAACCACGAATTCGACCGCGGGCTGTCCAACCTCGGCGTGCTGGTGTCGAAGTCGCCGATGGCGGTGCTCAGCGCCAACCTGCGCGCCCCGGGCGGGCAGAAGGGGCCGCTGTTTCCGAGCCAGGGCCTCAGCCGCATCTACACCGTGAACAACCTCCGGGTCGGCGTGATCGGCGCCACCACCGACCAGCTCCGCGGCCTCGTCTCCCCGGCGGACTGGAGCCTGATGAACGCGATGTCGGTGGCCGAGGCGGTGCGCGCCGAGGTGGCCGTGCTCGACCCGCAGACCGACCTCGTTGTCGCCCTCACCCACATCGGGGTCGACGCCGATCGTAAGCTCGCCGCCGCCGTTCCCGGCATCGACCTCATCGTGGGCGGCCACAGCCACACGCCGCTCACCGAGGCGGTCAAGCAGGGCGACACGTACATCGTGCAGGCCGGCAGCTACGGCCGCAGCCTCGGCGTGGTGGAGATGGTCGTGGAGAACGACGCCATCTCCCGCTTCCAGTACAAGCTGCGCGACCTCACGCCGGAGTCGGCCACCGTTCCGCCCGACGCCTCGCTGCAGGGGCTCGCTGCCCACTACGAGACCAACATCGACTCTCTCTACGGCGAGGTCGTGGCCAAGGCGCCTGCCACCCTCGACAAGGAGTACGCCCACGAGAGCGCGCTCGGCCGGTGGATCACCGATGCGCTGCGCGTACAGGCGAAGGTCGAGGTCGGCATCTACAACGGTGGCGGCCTCCGGGCCGAGCTGCGCGCCGGACCCATCACGCGGAGGGACCTCTTCGAGGCCTTCCCCTTCGAGAACCCGGTGCATCTCTTCTCGATCACCGGCAGCCAACTGGTGGGGATCGTCCTGCGGAACATCGCGGCCGACTCCGGCGGGAAGCAGGGCTTCCTCTCGCTGTCCGGAGTGTCGTGGACCTGGCGGGAGGTCGGCGGCACGCCCGAGGTCGTGAGCCTGAACGTGGGCGCCCAGCCGGTCGATCTGGCCCGCAGCTACCGCGCCGCCTCCACTTCGTACATCGTTGAACAGTGGTCCAAGCACCTCGGCTTTGAGCCGGCAGATGCCGCGCTGCTCGGTCTGAACGACTTCGAGCTGGCGGTGGCCCACGCACGCGAAGCCGGCGTCATCGACAACGGGCAGCGCCGGGGCGTGCGGGTAGACTGAGGGTTCGGGGCGATTCAGTGCGCGGCGGCGCGCGGCTTGGGCTTGGCGTTCCAGATGCGCGTGCACAGGAGCAGGCCCACCAGCGCCACAGGCAGCATCGCGCCCGGCCAGACCCGCCAGTTCTCGGCGAGCTTGGCCGCATCCCCCACCGGCAGCGTGGCGCCGTACACGAAGGCCTGCGTGCCCGCGCCCAGGTACACGAAGCCGTCGATGATGCCCGTGACCACGCCGGCGTTCTTCGTGCCGCCGAAGTCCATCGAGGCCGTGCCCGACAGCATGCCGTGCACGCCGATTACGCATAGCGACATCCCGATCACCGCCCAGCCGAGCATCGGCTGGCCGAGCGAGAAGAACGCTGCGATCGCGCCGAGCAGCAGGCCGCCGTAGAGCACGCTCGACACCGGGCCACGCCGGCTGCCGAAGACGTGGTCGCTGATGAAGCCCGCGAAAACGCCGCCGAGGATGCCGGCCACGCACAGGAGCATGCCCCAGTTCTCGTACACAAAGCTCTCGCCATCCCCGATCGCGCGGGCGTAGAGCCGGTACTGCTTCATCACCGCCTGGCGAAGGAACCCGCTGCAGAACTCCACCGCGATGATGATCCAGATCACCCGGTTGGAGAACATGCGCACGAGCACCGCCTTCAACGGCATCGAGCCCGTTTCGCCCGATGTGGCGTCGCCCGTGTCGAAGTCGGGGAAGCCGGCGCCCGACGGGGTGTCCCGAACGAGGAGGAAGGTGCTCAGCACGCACGCGCCGAGCACGGCCGCGGGGACCCAGAAGCTGAAGGCCCAGCCAAACTCCCGCCCGATGCCGAGGCTCCAGTCGTAGCTGAAGTAGAGCCCGAGCGAGATGAGCACGCCGAACAGGCCGCCGAGCACGCCGCGCTCGCGCACGTGGAACCAGGGGGCGTTCACCTTCACGATGCTCACGGCACCAAAGCTCTGGAAGTACATGTTCGCGGCATTGAGCATCACGAACGTGGAGCGGAGCTGCTCGTTGCCGAGAGCCCCCTCGTTCACCGACCGCTGCATGGCCCAGGCCATGCCCACGTTCACCAGCGCCGACCCCGCCGTGCCGATCAGCATCGTAGTGCGACCGCCCCAGCGGTCGGCCAGGGGCCCGTTGACAAGGAACGCGATGCCGTACACCCAGGCGCCAACGCCGTCGATCTCGTTGAACTGCGCCTTGGTGAGCACCCCGCTCTTGTCGAGCTCACCGGCGATCGCAGAGAGGTTGTAGCGCCCGAAATACAGGAAAGCGTAGGTGAGGCCCAGCGGGATCCAGTTCATCAACCGCCGGCGCCGGAAGGCCGGCGAGTGCCCGACATCCACCTTCGGGAGGAGCGAAAGCACCACCCCAACCGACACGAGCAGACCGAAGATGGGAAGCAGCTTCTGCAGCCAGTCGGGCACCGTTCACCTCGCAGCGAGCCTTACCACGGCGGCGACCGTTCAATCCAGCCCGAACTCATCGCGAGCGCTGCGGAGCGCCAGGGGCGGCTGCTCTTCCTTCAACATCACGAACCGGTCGATCACCAGCGCGTCCATCCCGGTGCGCATGAAACACCGGTAGGTGTCGTCCGCCGTGTTCACCATCGGCTCGCCGCGCACGTTCATCGACGTGTTGATCAGCACGGGAACGCCGGTCCGCTCGCCGAAGGCCGCGATGAGGTCGTAGTAGAGCGCGTCCTGCTCGCGCGAGATGGTCTGCACCCTCGCGCTGTTGTCCACATGCGTGATGGAAGGAAGCGGGGTCTTCCCGGCGCGCACGGGGGCCACCAGGAGCATGTAGGGCGAGGGGCAGTCCATCTCGAACCACTCGCTCACCTTGTCCTCGAGGACGGATGGCGCAAAAGGCCGGAATCCTTCACGCATCTTGATCTTGCGGTTGATGACGTCCCGCATGTCGAGCACCCGCGGGTCGCCGAGGATGCTGCGGTGGCCGAGCGCGCGGGGGCCCCACTCCATACGGCCGTGGTGCCAGCCAACCACCTTGCTGCTGGCGAGGAGCTCCACGCTCCGGGCCAGGAGCGCCTCGCGATCGAGCTCCACGTACTTCGCGCCATACCCATCGAGTGTGGCGCGCACCTCCTCGGTGCTCTGGCCTGGGCCCAGGTACACCGACTCGAGCCGCGGCAGGCGCGGCTTCTGCAGGAGGCCGTTCCAGAGCTGAAGGGCCGCGCCCATCGCGCCGCCCGCATCGCCCGCGCTGGGCTGCACGAAAATCTCGGTGACGGGAGAGCGGCGAAGCACCTCCCCGTTGGCCACGCAGTTGAGCGCCACGCCGCCGGCGAGGCAGAGCCGCGTGAGCCCCGTCTTCTCCACGATGTGGGTGGCCAGCTTGACCATCACCTCGTCCACGATGACCTGGAGCGAACGGGCCACGTCGTGATGGAACGATTCCAGCTCCCCCTCCTCGAGGGGGCGAGTGGGCCGCCCGAACAGCTCCTCGAGCCGGGCGTTGTACATGCGCTGCCCGCGCTCGAAGTCGAAGTAGCTCATGTCGAGGCGGAAGCTCCCATCATCGGCGATGTGGATGAGCTTTCGCATCTGGTCCACGAACCGCGGGTGGCCGTAGGGGGCGAGCCCCATGACCTTGTACTCGGCGGAGTTCACCTTGAACCCCAGATAGAAGGTGATGGCGGAGTACAGGAGCCCGAGGGAGTGCGGGAAGCGCGTCTCCCCTTGCAGTTCGATGTTGTTGCCGCGGCCGACGCCCCACGTGGAGGTGGCCCACTCGCCGACGCCATCCACGGTGAGGATGGCGGCCTCCTCCCAACCCGAGGCAAAGAAGGCGCTCGCGGCGTGGCTCAGGTGGTGCTCCGAATACAGCAGCGGACCGGTGAACCCGATCTCCTCGCGCAGCACCTTCGCCAGACGCAATTCGGTGCCGAAGACGTGCGGCATCTTCCGCACGAAGGGGCCGAGGCCGAAGGGGAACTGGTCGAGGTGGGTCCGCAGCGCGCGGTCCAGCTTCTTCATCGGCTTGTCGTAGAAGATGACGGCCGAGAGGTCGCTCGCGGTGATTCTGCCTTCGCGCAGAGCATAGTTCGCCGCCCGGGCGGGGAAAGTGCTGTCGTGCTTCTTCCGGCTGAAGGATTCTTCCGTGGCCGCTGCGACGATGCGCCCTTCGTCGATGAGACAGACGGCGGCATCGTGGTAGAAACAGCTCAGGCCCAGAACACGCATCCCCCTCGATTATGGTCCCGGAAGCCGACGCACCACCCCCGATCGCCCGACGCCTGCTGCTCGATCACGAGCTGCTGGCGCGGCTTGGGCCCGAAACCGAGGCCGCGGAGTGGGAAGCCACCCTGCGCCGCACGGGCCTTTGGGAGCTTCAGCCTACCGCGGGGGAGTGGGGGCGGCTGGCCCAGGCGGTGCGGGCGAACGTTCAACGGGCGCAGCGGCAGGGCAGGCTCGTGCTTTCCGGGCAGGCTCGGCAGGCGGCGGTCCTGCTGGCCGCCGCGGGCGCCGTGGTCGTCGCGGCGGAGTTGGGGCCGATCGTGGGCATGATGGCGCTCACCGCGCCCATCGCCCTCGGCGTCTGGTGGTTCGGAGCCGGCGGGCGCGCCGAGGAGGGCTCGGCGCCCCTGGTGCGGGCCACGGCGCTCCTCCGCCAGCTCCTGCAGCGCACCATCGTCGACACCGCCGGCGAGATGGTGGTCGAGAACCTCCCCCATCGGGAGTACCTCGTCCTCCGGATCCACGATCTCGAGGCTGCGCGCCAGGAGGGCGAGGCCCGACTGGCCGACCTCACCGGCACCGCGCAGCGCATCCGGGCCTCCAATCGGCGGATCGGCCGGGAGGAGGAGGACATGGAGGTGCGCCAATTGGAGGCCGCCCACGCGGAGGGTGCAACCGCGCTCCAGCGGCTCACGGCGTTCGGCGCCGATCTCGAAGCGCGCCTCGCCGCGCTGGACGAGCAGCTCGAGCGCATGCGCGCCCACGCCGAGCGCCGGGCCCTCTCCTACCGGGCCGCGCGCCTCACCGACGAGGGCGAAGCCGACCAGACGCTCCGTACCCTCGCCGAAGTCGAGGTTGACGTTCTGGAAATCGAGTCCAATCTCGGGCCGCTCAGCGTGGAGCATCGCGAGAACGAGGCCCGGCTGCGCTCGCTTCTGGAGCTGTTGACGCCCACATCCGGTCGCCGTGCCCTCTGATGTGAGTTAGGCTGCGCGGTCGGAGCTCCCATGAAGCTGTTCATCGTCCTTCCCCTCGGCCTCCTCATCGGCTGCGAACTCCCCAGCGGCGAAGGCGCCTACTCAGGCAAGGCCGACCCCACGATCGACGATCCGGTCCGTGATTCGGGCGGCGATGCCGACACGGATACCGACACGGACACCGATACGGACACCGATACGGACACCGATACGGACACGGATACCGATACCGACTCGGACACCGATACCGACACGGACACCGGCG
>CAISIK010000060.1 GCA_903885375.1 uncultured Pseudomonadota bacterium | reverse complement strand
GCCTGACCGCCGTGCACGCGATCAACGGCATGATCGACGAGGGTGATGCCAAGGCGATCACAGCGCCGATGGTCGCCCAGCGCGAGACGGCGCGTCTCCAACTGGCCGCGCTCCCGCAGCAGACGGACACCCCCGAGGCCGAGGTGATCGACGCCGATGAGTTCCGCGCTGCCGTGCGCGAGGCTTGGACGAGTCAGCCGCTCGACGAGCGGCGGCAGGCGCTCAGCCGCGTACTGGAGAAAGTCGAGCTTTCACCCGGCGGACTGGAGATCATCTGCCGCGCCGACGGATATCACGGCCATGATCCGTTCGGCCCGCCGTACCGCCCAATGTCGCTGCGGGACCCGTCGGTGTCATCGAGCGAGGGCGAGCCCGCATCGATGAGCGGCGAGCCGGCGTCGAGCGAAACGTCGTCCGGCCAGCTGGCGAACTGGGGGTCGGCGGTGACCTCCGGGCTCACGCTGAGGCCGCAGCCATCGGCGGTGTTGTCCCAGAAGGCGGAGTAGCGGTCGGTGAAGGCCTGATCGCCCGTGATGCCGCACGCGGCCTTCGCGAAGACGTTGTTCAGGCTTGCGCTGCTGCTGCTGCATGCGGTCATCGAGAGCGCGCTGTCGTTGCCGTAGAAGACGCTGTTCTCGATGTCGAGGGTCATGTAGCGCACGTCGGCGCCGATGCTGCCGCCGCCGATCACGCTGTTGGTGACGATGAAGCGCTCCGAGGGGCTGTCGGGCTCCTCGTCGGTGCTCTCGGTGTCGTAGGAGTACATGCCGGCGATGCCGCCGTACACCGTGGACCGGAGGATCTGGTCCTCGCCGTGGTAGTCGAGGACGCCGTACCCGCTGTCGCAGGTGATCTCGCTGTCGACGAGGAGCAGCGCCACGTGGTGCCAGATCGCCTGGGCACCGCCGCCGCAGTCGATGGAGGAGGTGTCGATGTTCACGTTGCCGCCATCCACCCACAGCGCCTGCCCTTCGGCGGACACGGTGTTGCCCTCGAAGACCACATCGCGGAGATCGATCGAGGAGTTGCTCGACCGCACGATGTTGAGGCCCTGGTTGCCCTCGAACACCACGTCATGGAGCTCGGCCATGGCGTGGGTGACTTCCATGCCGGCGCCATCGGCATCGTCGAGGCCGCCGGTCACGGTGAAGCCGGCGAAGCGGGTCCAGCCGGTCTCGTAGCTCTCGATGTCCACCACCGTGCCGCCCTCATCGCCATCAATGATGGTGTCGGCGCTGCCATCGATGCCGTAGAGGTCGATCTGCTTGCCGCGGAAGTCGATGCGCTCGTGGTAGGTGCACTTCTTCACACCGATGCGCGCGGGGGAGACCGCGGCATCGATCGCGTCCTGGATGAGCTCGTAGTCGCCGCGGCCTTCACAATCGACCACGAGGTCGGGAACGGGCTCCTCCACGTCGGGGTCGGGCTCGGTGTCCGTGTCGGCATCGGTATCGGCGTCGGCGTCGGCGTCCGCGTCGGTGTCGGCATCGCCATCACGGCCCGTGTCGTCGACCCCGCCGATCTTGATGCTGCCCGTGGGGTTGCAGGCCAGCAGGAGCACGATCCAGGAGTACTTCAGCATGGTTACCACCCCCCGTCGAGCGAGTAGTGCCCGCCGTACACGCCGATGTCGTTGCGGCTGCCGTCGATGTCGTCGTAGTCGTAGTCATCCACCCCGGCATCCTCCAACGGCGAGCCCGGTGAGAGGTGGTAGTCGCCCCCCGCGGCATCCACGAGCTCCGGATCGACGGCAAGGTTGCCATCCACGCCCTCGTAGACCGCCCCCGTGCAGCTGCTGGTCGTGTCCCAGAAGCTGTTGTTCACGACCGAGTTGGTGGGCGCGTCCGAGGTGAGCACGCAGGTGCTGTTCAGGAAGATGCTGTTCATCAGCACCGGGGTGCCCGGCGTTTCCGCGAAGTTCGTGTACGACACGCCGCCGCCGTCGATCACGGAGTTCACGATCTCCACGCCGCCGTAGATGGCGGTGTAGCTGCCTTCGAGGACGGTGTTCAGGAGCCGGACGGTGTCTTCCGGGTGGTCGTCCTCGTTCACGGTGTAGATGCTGCCCTTGACGTGGCTGCGCAGGAACGTGCCGGTAGAGTGCTCGCCCGAGTAGGCGTAGCCGCCACGCCCGCAGGTGATGTCCGCCCCGTCGATCAGGAAGCTGCCATGGCCGGAGTAGATGGCGTAGCCGCCGCGCCCGCACTCCAGCGTGATGTTGTTGGCCTGGAGGCTGCCGCGCGACATGTAGATTTCCGCCGTGGAGGCGGTGTTCCCGTCGAAGATCACGTCCACCAGCTCCACGTCGGCGCTGCGACCGTGAACCGTGTCGGCGCCGCCGATGTTCGAGAACACGATGTCCTCGAGGTGCAGGGAGGCGAAGTCCACGTACACGCCGCCATCCCGCGCGTTCTCGATCGTGAAGCCGACCAGCGCCGTGTCGCTGGTCTCGCCCGACGAGGCGATGGCGGCGTACGCCCGACCGCTGGCGTCGATGGTGGTGTCGCCCGAGCCGCCGCTGCTGGAGATGTACACCTGCTTGCCGCCGAAGTTCAGGCCCTCCTCGTAGGTGCCCGGCGCGACGAGGATCCAGTCGCCATCGGCGGCCTTGTCGATGGCCCCCTGGATGGTGCGGGAGTCGGCGCCGCCGGCTCCATCCACATACAGGTCGGCGAACCCGGAGGGCGCCACCACCGGCGTTTCCGGGTCGGCATGGTCTGCCGACAGCGGAATGCTCACGTCCATGCAGGCAAGTAGGAACACGATCACGGCTGGCTCCGGAGGCGGGTGCGATCAGTATACGCAATTCCGGTTGAACCCGGAACAACGATCGCTATTCGGGGGGCATGGGGCCCGGTGTGCAGCTGCCTGCTCGGCCGCCGGGGCGCCGGGCTTGAGTCCGGAGCCCCCGCAAGGAGCCGAAATCAGAGCTCGCCGCTGTCGCAAGTGGCGGTAGCGAGCTCGGCCTCGCACTCATCCTGCAAGTCCGCGTCGGCATCGTCGTAAACGGCGTGGCAATCGTCGCAAGCCTGCGCGTCGGAGCAATCGCATACGGCGGCGCAGTAGTCGCCGCAGGGGTCTTCCGAGGTACCGAAGCAGGCGAGGAGGAGCAGGGTCAGCATCCGGCTTCCCTAACGGCTCGCCCGCGCCGGTCGCTACTTCTCGCCCTCGTAACGAAAGTGACTCTCGCCGATGGTGAGGCGATCGTTGTGGCGGAGCGGGTGCGGTTCCGCCACCGGAACGTCATTCACGCGCACGGGGACCCACCACGCCTTCCGCTCGAGGAGGTGGCGCGAGCCATCCCAGTTCACCTGCGCGGCCACGGCGGGCACGAACCAGCCGTTCACCCCGACGTGGGCGGCGGTGGAGCCGAACGTGAGCGGACGGCCCTCCGGGAACCAGAAGCGGGAGGGCTCGCGGATCAGCACCACCCGCGCGGCCTCGAGGAGGCGGCTCTGGGTGGCCATCGCCTTGAGCGCCTCCTTGCTGAGCATGAAGGTGGCCTCGTCGCGCACCAGATCGGCGCGGGGCTCGTAGGGCGGCATGTACCGCACGCATCGGCCCTTGTAGAATTCGTCGGCCCGGCCATCGTCGAGGTACACGAGGGTGAACTTGCCGATCTTCACCTCGTCGCGGGTGGCGAGCGCGTGCTGGAGCACCACGTTGCCGTTCACCGTGGTGCCGTTGCCCGAGCCGAGGTCTTCGAGCACGGCGCTGCCGCCGCTGAGCGTGACCTTGGCGTGCTGGCGGCTCACCGACACGTTGGGGAGCAGGATGGTGACATCGCCCTCGCGGCCGATCACCGAGTCGCCGGGCGTCAGCTCGTGGACCTGGTAGCGGTTCGCTACGTTGCTGATCAGGAATCTCGGCACATCATCCCCCGGCGCGCGTAAGCAGTCTGGCGCGGACCGCCAGCATCGCGAGCGTATCCCGCGCGCAGTAGGCAAGGAGAGAGGCGCGCAACTCCTCACGCTCCGCTGGCGGCGTGTTGGGGCCGATCATGCGCAGCCAGGCGCGCGCCGCCATCTCGCCGTTCTTCAGCGCGAGGTCGGAGTAGTCCAGCTCCGGGCACACCGCGGGCAGGAGCGCCTTCATCGAGAAGCTGCCGCGGAGCGCGGGGTGGTAGTAGTGGTCGCGGACGATCGGGAGCAGGTCCACCACTCGATGCACGATCGCCTCGAGGTCCTCCCAATGCTCCGGGAGCCGGTCGCGGAGGCCGCGGAGCGTGGAGGCCTCGTAGCCGCTGTACACCACGATGCTGCCATCCCCTCCGGCGGCCGCCACGAGGCTCTCCACGAAGGCGCGGCGGGGGTCGGAGTCCTCCGTGTGCAGGAACTCGCGGTGCTCCACCGTGCCATCGCTGGCCTGGATGTGCATCGACCATTGCGTGGGCAGCTGGGTGAACGGGGAGGTGCCGGGCCAGCGCGGCACGGCCGGCTGCGCGGCCTCGAAGTCCACGAACCGGATCGGGTAGCGCACCGACTCCAGCGCCGGCCGCAGCCCCTGCCCGATGTACTCGGCGCTGTTCACGATCGACCAGACGGCGTGCTGCTGGCTCGGGTTCATGCGCTGGTCGGAGGGGATGAACCGCACGTCCTCCACGCCGAGCTCGGCCAGCTCGTGGAGGAGGCGCCCCGCCCGCGGCAGTTGGCGCACCGACCAGCGCCCCTCCGGCGTGCTGCACCGTTCGATCCACGGGCAGGGTCGCGGGTCGCGGCAGTGGCTCCCGGCGGCCACCTGCGGCTCCCCGCCTTCGGCCGCGGCCGCGAGCAGGCGCGCGAGCGACGCCGTGAAGTCCCGTGGCTCGACCTCCACCTCCACGAGGAGCGCGTGGGGATCGAGCTCCTCGCCGCGCACGTACTCCCGGTCGAAGTGCAGGAGACGGCAGCCCACGACCGGCACGCCGTCCTGCGCGGCGACCCAGGCCACCGCCGTGACATCCAGCTCGTGCCCTTCGCCCACGCTGTTGGCGCTGCGGGCCTCCACCACAAGGAAGCCCGCCTCCACCCGCAGGAGGATCGCCGCCCGCACCTCGACGCCGCCATGAACGAACACGGCGTCGTACACCGCGGGGATGGCGGCATCGGCCAGGAGCTCGCGGGTGCGCGCCACGCGCTCCTCGAGCACGAGGTCGTGCGGCACGACGACGCCGCCGGGGAAGCGGGCCCGCGCGGCCGCTCGAACCGCATCCCGATCGTCGGCACGGCCGAGCGACGGGGAGCCGGCCGGCATGGCCACGCCATGCGTGTGGAGCCAGGCCCGACGCGGGCACTGGCGGGCAGCCAGGAGGTCGCTGCGGTGGAAGCTCGCCATGCCCGGCCGGCATAACGTTCGGCCAGCGCGGCCGGGCAACACGATAGGCTGCGGCGCCCCCGGACCCCCATGCCCGCACCCTGCTTCGTTCTCGGCGCCCCCCGCAGCGGCACCACGCTGCTCCGCGTGATGCTCGCCGGCCATCCTGCGCTCTTCTCCCCCCCGGAGATGGTGCTCGCGCCTTTCGCCACCATGGCCGAACGTCGCCAGAAGCTCGACGAACGGTTCTGGGAAAAGGGGGGGCTGCGGCGCACGCTGATGGAGCTCCTCGGCGTGGAGGCCGCGGAGGCGAAGGCGGTCGAGGCGAGCCTCGAGCACCGCACCGTCCCCGAGGTGTACGCCTGGCTCCAGGAGCGGCTCGGCGAGCGCATCCTCGTGGACAAGTGCCCCCACCTCGGCGCCGACCCGGCCGCGCTGCAGCGCCTCCTCCGTTGGTTCCCCGACGCCCGCTTCATCTGGATCGTCCGGCACCCCGGCAGCGTGACGCGGAGCATCGAAAACATGCCGATGGCCGAGGTGATGCTCCAGGGGTACGCGCCCGACGCCCGCGACATCTGGGCCTACGCCAACCGCAACATCCGCGACTTCCTCGCCGGCGTTCCCGAGGGTCGCAAAGCGCGCATTCACTACGAGGCGATGGTGCAGTCGCCCGAGGCGGCCATGCGCGCGCTCTGCGCCGACATCGACCTGCCCTTCCACCCTTCCCTCCTGACTCCGTACGAGGGCGACCGCATGCGCGAGGGGCCGAGCGGCGCGCGGGCGGTGGGCGATCCCAACATGGCCGGGCGTGGCAGCATCCAACCCGAGCTGGCCACGAAGTGGCTGGAGGGCTTCGATCCGGCGAGCGTCTCGCCGGCCACGCATGCGCTGGCCCGCGAGCTCGGCTACGACCTCGGCGCGCTGGAGGCACCGCCCATCGCCGCCGTCAGCGCCGCCATGGGGGCGCTCTTCGACAGCGCCCGTCGCCTCGAGCAGGACCTCCGGATGCCCAACGACCTCGACAACGTCGAGGGCCGCCGCTTCCTCCTGCGCATGCTCTCCGCCAGCATCGACCTCTTCGTGGAGGAGGGCGACGTGGACCGTCCCCGCTTTCACCACTCCGAGGGCCCCACCCGCAAGATGTTCGCGGACAACCCCGATGCCGACTACTGGCGCGCCCCGGTGAAGCTGGGCGGGGGTCGGGCCTACCGCGTGTCGGGCCGCCTCCCTCCGGGCACCGCCTACGTGGGCATCCTGCTCTACCGGCGCGGCGGCGCCGTGGGCAACCATCGGCACGACCACGCCTTCGTCGGCGCGGACGGCACCTTCTCGCTCCGCATCGCCGCCGACGACACGGCCGACCTGCGCGGCGAGGGCGACGAGATCGCCGTGATGGTGCGCCAGTACTTCACCGACCGCGCCCGTGAGGCCCCCATCGAGCTGCACATCGCGCTCGACGGCGCCCCCGGCCCCACCGCGCTGGAGCCGCGGGACCTCGCGCGCAGCCTCGAACGGGCGCGTCGCAACCTCGAGGTCGTCTTCGAGCGTACCCTCGGCACCTGGAAGATGGCCAGCGTGGGCCTGCTCAACCGCTTCACGGTGATGGACGGCGCCGCGCTGTTCCCCACCCCCGACAACACCTACGTGGCCTGCTGGTACCGCTTCGGCGAGGACCAGATCATGTTCGTGCGGGGCCGCCTCGGTCGCTCCCGCTACTGGAGCTTCTGCCTCTACAACGCCTTCATGGAGAGCCTCGACTACCGCGCCCACCGGGTGAGCCTCAACCACACCCAGCTCGTCTGCGATGCCGATGGCAACTACGAGATCTGCCTTGCCCACCGCAACCCCGGTCACCCCAACTGGGTGGACACCACCGGCCACCACGCCGGCTACGCGCTCATCCGCGTCCTGCTCGCCGAGGAGGCCGTGGAGCCGCCGGGCATCGAGGTGAAGTACGAGCGGGAGTGGCGGCGGGGGTAGGGGGGAGAGGGGAAGGGACACCTCGCGGCGCGCGCTCGCCGCCTCCGCTCCCGCTCCCGCGAAGCCTCGCGATCAGCGCGCGAGCAGCACGTTTGCCCGCGGCCATGGCTCGGAGGCCCTACAGCTCCTCCTCCGGGCAGACGTTGATGTCGACCTCCACCCGGTCGTTGCCGAAGTCGCACTCATTTCGTGGGTCGGAGGGGTGCACCTTGAGGAACTGGCGGGTTCCGAGCTGCCCCGCGGGCAGGCGGAGCTCCACGGAGGCGCTCGTGGTCATGGCCGGGATCGCAGCCGGGAGGACCACGCGCGCAACTTCGGTGAGCCCGCCGACGTAATCGGTGAGGAGGGCCACTTCGACGCCGGGCTCGGCGTCGCGGCTCCCGAAGTTGTGCACCCTCGCGCTCAGCACCACCTCCCCTTCGGCCTCGCAGCTCTCCGCGCAGGCCTCCACCAGCTCGGGTTTGAGATCGGCGAAGTCGCCGGCCATGGCAGGCTGGGCACGGTAGGCGTTGTAGGAGTCCCACACGGGTTCGGGCCAGGGCACCAGGCTTCCGTCGTCGTTGACGGTGGTGATGTCGTAGCCAACCTGGTTCCAAACCGGCCGGGTGGGGGCCCACGCATTGGTCGGGGATCCGTATATTGCGAGAAAGTGCTCGCGGCCGCCGGGGCCGGCGTCCCCCCCGGGCCGGACGCCGCTCACGAAGATTTCTGCGCTCCCGTCAGCGTCGAGATCGGCCACGAAGGGCCCGTCGTAGAGGGACCACTCGTCCACGAGCTCGCCACCGTTGTCGGCCAACGTCGCTCCCGTCTGCCCGTCGAGGATGCGCAGGCCGGCGCTGCTCCAGTCCACCACCTCGTACAGCCCGTCGGCGTCCAGATCCGCCATCACGCAAGCCCCCGTGGCCCACGTGTCCGTGCGGTGCACGCGCCATCGTTCGGTGCCATCGAGGGCGAACAACACGGAGTCGCCGCCCCAGGGAGCGCAGATCTCGGGAATGCCATCACCGTCCACGTCGCCGAGGGCTGCCGCGGCGAGGTCCCTCCCCCTGACCTGACCGTTGCTCTCCACCTCCCGACACCACCGCGTGCGGCCGGTCTCGGCGTTCATCGAGCACAGCATTCCCCAGCCGCCCACGACCACCACGAGCTCTCCCGACGCATCCCGGGCGCCCATCAGCAGCACCCGGTACACGAATTCCCGATCCCACCGCACGCCAACCCCGGTGTCGAAATCCCAGATGCCGGCCGCGTTGGCGAGCCGAGCCGGGCCGGTGCCGTCGGCGGGGAGGAACAGCGGGACCAGCGGCGTTTCACCGGTCAGGGTTTCCGCGAACCGCGTGATCGGCGACCCGTCGACTCCCCACGTGGCGCGCATGTCGTAGATCACCGGCACCCCGTCGCCGTCGTGGTCGGCGATGCCCATCACGATGTCCGGGTTGATTACAGTCGAGCCATCGAGGCCGACCAGCGCGGGGGAAGCAGGGATGACCGGGGGGGCGCCGCGCGGAACCAGCTCGACGCTGTACCCCCATGGCTCGTCCGGCTCTGTGTCGAACCTCACCGCGAATGCCGTCTGATCACCTTCAGGAGAGCGAAAGCTCACCGTTGAAAGGTCGCCGGATGTGAGTTCCGGCCACGCGTCCGACCACTCGCCGGCCGTGGTCAGGGTGTTGAAGGTGTCGTCGAGGGTCACGTGCAATTCCACGGCCTGCCCCGCCGCGGCAGGGAGGGTCCGGATCGCTCCGGGAAATGCCTGGGGGAGGTCGACCAGGCGTTCCAAGCCCATGGACCAGTCGGCGCCCAAGCCTGCCGCCTCGCAAGTCGCGGACTCGGCGGGAATTGGCACCGCGGGCAGCGCATCGGGCTGACACGTCTCTGCCGCCCCCTTGATGTCCCCCGCCCTTGTCGGGTCGCGCTCAATATTCGGCGCCGACGACTCGGCCCCGAAGAAGTCGTAGTCCAGGCATCCGATCAGGTAGAGCATCGTGGGGCTCCGTAGGCGAGGTGGATGGGGCGGGGCCACACCGGGGTGCAGCCCCGCCCGCGCGAGCGGACGTCAGCTTCCGGGTAGGCCTACCAGGAGCAGGAGGACTGGGGACCTTCGCAAAGCACTGCGTAGGCGGTCCCGTTCGCCGAACAGGTGTCGAAGTCTCCCTCCCCATACGCGTACTCGGACAGCGAGCCAGTGTTGAGGGCGTCGTCCCCGGCGCCTCCATACAGCGTGTCGCCGCCACCCGCCTCTCCACACACGTTGTCGACGCCGTCGTCACCGTACATTTCGTCGTTGCCGTCGCCACCCTTCAGGTAGTCATTGCCAGTGCCGCCTTCCATGAAGTCGGCGCCGTCCTGGCCGTACATGGTGTCGGCATCGGCGCCGCCGTCCATGATGTCGTCGCCAGCGTTGCCGCGCAAGGTGTCGGTGCCACCACCCCCGTTCAGGACATCGTCGCCATCGCCGCCGGTGAGGTCGTCGTTGCCATCGCCGCCGTTGACCTCGTCGTCGCCGGCCTTGCCGTCGATGGTGTCGTTCCCCCCATCGCCGTTGAGCGTGTCTACCGACGTGGTGCTGTTCGACCCATCGACGGTGTCGCTCCCGCTGTCGGCGTCGACCGTGATGACCATCTGCGCCGTGGGGTTGCCGGCGTAGTTCAGGTAGATGGCATCGGCGTTGTCGCTACCCACCACGTTCAGGCCGGTGATCTGGGCGGTCTGCACTTCGATCTCGTCACAGAACTTGTCGCCGTTGTCATCCGTGCCGAATGCGCGGAAGTACCTCGTGCCCGAGGTGTAGGTCTCGCTGTAGTAGATCGGCTGGACGTTGTTCGAGATGGTCGAGTCAAGCCGGCAGGTGATCACGCTCGCGCTGGCGGTACACGCAACCACCGCCGGCACGTTGTACGGCGCAGGGCAGGCGGCCAGGGCCGGAGCCGCGCTCATCGTGAGGGCCACCGTCGTGAGCGCCAGTCGGCCAAGCGCAGCACGAACATCAGAAAGAACCTCTACGCTTCGCGCAGGGGGGGGGGGCGAAGGACATGACAGGGCCTCGTTGGGAACGGGTGTCCTTGGTCCGCCGAGAAGGATTCGCGACGAAGAGCGGTTGGCTCCAACTGGAGTGTAGCGCACCCACGCGGAGGAAGGCAAGCGCCGTGCGGGGCCGGTGGAAAGTTCCGGGTGCCGGGCGCGACGAGGCGTCTCCCCCAGCCGCCGTCTGACGAGCGGCGCGGCACCTTTCGGCGCGCTACCGCCTCGTCCACCCCAACTGGGTGGACACCACGGGCCACCACGCGGGCTACGCGCTCATCCGCGTGCTGCTCGCCGAGGAGGCGGTCGCGCCGCCCACCATCGAGGTGAAGTACGAGCGGGAGTGGCGTCGGGACTGAGAGGAAGTGGGGGGTACGCGGCTCACCACGGCGGGCGGGGGCTGCGTCCGCTCCCGCTCCCGACGTGCCCGCGCGGTCATTGGGCCGGGAGCACGCGCGCGGGGACCCGCTCGGGCAGCTCGGCGGCACAACCAGCGGGGCGATTTCCCTTGCCGATCGCAGAATCGGGCGGGTATGGTCCTCGCCCACGCCGGAGCTTCCATGCTTGTTTTTCTCGTGCTGGGTTGCGACGTCGAGACCCGCTTCGTGCCGCTGCCACCGGGCGTGCTGCAGGGCCACGTCTTCTTCGACGACGGCACCCCCGCGGTGGGCGCCGAGGTGACGGTGTACGCAACGACGGTCACCACCGACGTCGAGGGCGCCTTCGAGCTCGCCGGGCTCCCCACGGGGGAGGCGCCGGTGTCGATCCACGCTGAGGGCGCCGCACCCGCGCAGGGATCGGTGTACGCCGAAGCAGGAGCCACGACGAGCGCGACCTTCCAGGTCCTCGCGCTGCGAAGCGCCTCGCTGTCCGATGCTGCGGCGGGCGGCACGGTGACCACGGATGACGGCCTCGTGCTCACGTTCGAGCCCAACGCGCTGGTGGACGTGAACGGCACCCTCGTGACCGGCGCCGTCGACGTGCACTACGCGCTGCTGAACACGGCGCTGTCGCTCATCGCCGCCCCCGGCGGGCTGCTCACCGCCACGCGCGATGGCACCCTCGTTCCGCTGGTGAGCAACGGCATGGTGAGCGTGACGCTCTCCCACGACGGGGTGGAGGTGCAGCCGGTCCGCCCGGTGGAGCTGTCCTTCCCCACCATCGGCGCCGACGCGCCGGCTTGTGAGGAGTTTCGGCTCTACGGTTTTGACGAGGGGAGCGGCGTGTGGGTGGAGGAGGCCGGAGGCGAGGTCGTGGGGGATCGTTTCGTCGCGAGCGTCGAACACTTCTCCTACTGGAACTGCGACGCCCCCGCCTCTGGCGACGGCTGCATCGACGTGACCCTGATGCGGGATGCGGCGCCGGTGGCGCACCAGGAAGTGGGGGTGTGGGTGAGCAACGGCACGGCCGCGTCGCCGACGACCGACACCCTCGGCGCGATCCGAATCCCGGCGCCGGTCGGGGCGGTCGTCACGCTCGGGATCGTGTTGGACGCCGAGGGGCGGACATCTGCCGACGAGGCAGACGCGATCTGGTCCGTGGGGCCGCTCACCGTGCCCGAAGCCGCGGCGGGCTGCGCCGACGCTGGCACGGTGGCGGTGACCGGCGTGGACCAGGACGGCGACGGCGAGGCCGTGCAGCCCTGGGGCTCGGATTGTTACGACGAGGACGCCACCGTCACCGAGCCGTGCCCGGGGCAAAGCGCGTACGCGGGCGGCTCGGGCTGGATGGGCGGCACCGGGGCGGCACCGGTCGACAGCGGCTGTCCCTGAGCGAACGCGAGCGCCACGGCGGCGCCGCGATCAATCGGCCGCGCCGTCCGGGCGCCAGGCGCCGTTGCCGCTGATCCCCTCCCAGCTCTGGCTTGCACCGCCCGGCCACGTGGCCGTGAGCTGGTCGACCCCGCAGCCGTCGCCCAAGCCGAAGGTGAGCGCCACGTCGTTCTGGATGCCGAAGACTCCGTAGCCGCCAGAGACCTCCTGCGTTTGGACCAGACCGCCGCTCTCCACCTCCACCCGAACGCCCACCGGAAAGCCCTCCACACGCAGGAAGTTTGGCGCCGGCAGCACGTTCTCGTAGTAGTGCACGCGGTGGTCGGTCCACGGCGTGCCCGCGCGGGCGTTGGAGGAGCCGGTCACCACGTCGAGGTCGCCATCGAGGTCGAAGTCCGCGACGGCGAGGCCCGCGGGCCAGGGCTGGTTCATGCCGGTGGCCTCGCTCACCTCCTCGAATTGGCCCGGCGAGCTTTGCCGCCACAGCCACATCTGGGTGTCCTCGTAGTCCGACGACCCGAGCAGGATGTCCTTCCAGCCATCGCTGTCGAAGTCCAGGAAGGCGGCGTAGAGGTCGCCCTCGTTCCAGTCGCGCGTCCGCGGGTGTTCCCGCTCCAGTCCATTTTCGCCGTTGGGAATCCGACTGAAGGTCCCCGCGCCGTCGTTGAGGAGGAGCTGGGACCCGTCCGAGCTCTCACCGGCCCATTTGTGTTTGATCTCGGCGGTGTAGAGGTCGGCATCCCCGTCGTTGTCCACATCGCCGCAAACGGTGGTGAAGGAGTTTCCGTTGTTGCGTGCGGGTTGGTCATCGTAGCCGGCGCTCCAGTATTCGGGCGGCCAGGCCCCATCGCAGGCGATGGTGGGCTCGGGGGTGCACGGACCGTAAGCCTCGCACCAGCAGGCGTACCGGGTGTTGTCCGAGTAGTCCACGTTGTTGTCGGCGGCGAACAAAGACTCCTGACCCATGTCGGAGAAGGTGGCGTGGCCCTTGTTCACGAACAGGTTGTTCCATGAGCGGGCGTAGTTGGTCTTGAGGAGGTCGGGCCAGGTGTCCTGGTTGATGTCGCACGCCGTGGCGCCGTAGGCGGGAAACCGGTCGGCCCGTTCCACGCAGTTGTCGCTGCCTCCGCACCTGTCCTGCTTCAGGCCGGCGTCGGCGGTGATCTCTTCGAAGGTGCCGTCCCCGTTGCCGCGGAGGAGCTCGGCCTGGGCGGATTCCGACGACGCGCCGTATTCGAGATACCAACCCACCACCCACAGGTCCAGCGTACCGTCGGCGTCCGCGTCGGTGAACGCGGCGGAGGAGGTCGGGTAGCCCCCGGGGTGGCAGAGGTCGGACGAGGTGGCGAGGGTGAATGCGGCCTGGCCGTCGTTGAGGTAGATTTCGGAGCAGTCCCCGGTGGCGTCGGTGGTGCCGCGGTCGAAGTAACGGCCGGCGAAGAGGTCGAGGTCCCCGTCCGCGTCGACATCTCCGAATACGTGCACGTTGGAGGAGGTACCCTGCTCGCCCTCGCGGTTGGTGAGGATGCCGCTCTCCACGGTGGCGTCCACGAAGCGTCGACCGCCGGCGCCGTCCTCGCGGTTCAGGTACAGCCGGTGGTGCAGCACGCCGCCCGCCACATCGTCCCGGGCGTTCGAGGTCCCGTCCCACAGGTACAGGTCCGGGTAGCGGTCGCCGTCGAGGTCGGCCGCGGCGAAACGAACTCCTTCCACCCCCTCGATGCCCATTTCGGCGGTGCGTTCCTCGTAGGCGAGCTCGCGGTCCCACCCTTCCGTGGGCCGGGGAGCGCAGGTTTGGGGGACCTCCGACGATCCCGAGGGCGAGGCCTCCGGGCAGGCGAGGAGCAGGAGCAGGAGCATGGGCCGGGACGATACACGAACCCGTGCACCGGGGCTACCGGGTGAACGGGCTCCGCTGCCGTCGAGCCGGTGCGATCATCGGGCCAGGAGCACGCGCGCGTGCACCCGCTCGGGTCATGAGCGGGCTGCCGCGGAGGCGGGCGCCACCTGAAGGAGGTGCCGTGGCCGCGGACCGTGGGGCGTGGGCATAGGCGCCCGCGGGGGCGGAGGGCGAAGCTGCGCGCCGCGGGCAGCAAGGGCGAAAGCTGCGGCGGGAGCGACTCGGGATTCGAGGGTCGGTCCACGCCGACGAACTTGGGCCGGAGCGCCGAGCGGCCGTTGGGTGGCGCGGCGTGCCTTCGGCGAGAGCGTTCATCCACCCCTTCCACCGGACTGGGTTGCCGCCTACGGCCGGTCCTCGGGCGGGCGGTGCCGGGTGATCCGAAGATTTGGCCACCCCGCAACTTCGGTCATGTTACGGGCAGCTCAGCGTCGCCATCACCTGCGCGCGCAAGGGAAGCGCGGATGGCAGTTTCGAGCTCGGTTCGGCCCCAACGATGACAGTTACCGCCGACCAGTTGGAAGGTCCGGGCGCTGAGGCAGTGTCCGGCGGCCTTGCCCTGACCCTACCCGCCGGGGTGAACCAGCTTTCTGCGGCCTTGCAAAACCCATCGAATGGCCACGGAGAGGCGCTGCAGCCGCCCGGCCCCGCCAACGCCCCCGCAGAAATTGCCGCCCTGGTTGCGCTGGCGACCGCGCTGGGCGAGGCACCCGACACCGTCTGGCCGCTCTTGGCCGACAACGTGCTTGCGTTGTTGAATGCCGGGTCTGCCGGCGTCAGCGTGCTGAGCGTTCAAAGCGACGGCGACGCCGTAGTGAGCTGGCCCGCAATCGCCGGACACTGGCAGGCCAAAAGCGGCGGCAGCCGATTGCTTCTCGCGCCAGCCGACATGCTTGCACCCACGGCCGAACACGGTCTGGTGGTTGGGTTTGGCGCTGCCGGCAAGACAGCGGGGACGGTGTGGGCAGTGGCGCACGACGCGGCCGTTGGCTTTGACGCCGAAGACCTGCGGAAGCTGCAGAATCTCGCGCGCTTCGCATCACCCGCACTGCAGGCGCTCGCCGCGCGCGCCGCGCCGCCCAGTCCAAGCCAGAGCACGCCGGCGCTGCACCCGCACGGCGAAACGGCGGGCCGGCATTCGACCCTCTCCAACCTGATCGAACACGCACCAATCGGCGTCTATGTGGTCGATGCGCAGTTCCGCGTGTGGCAGACGAGTGTGGCCGCGCGCAGGGCCTTCGCCAGCGTTGAGCCCTTGATCGGCCGCAACTTCGGCGACATCGTGCGCGCCGTTTGGCCTGACCCCTTTGCGTCCCATGTGCTTGGCCACTTTCGCCACACCCTGGACAGCGGCGAAGCGTACGCCGAGCCGACGACGAGTGAAATGCGCAAGGACTTGGGCGATGCCGAGTCCTACGACTGGAAGATCGAACGCAGCGTTCTACCGGACGGCACCTTCGGCGTGGTCTGCTACTTCCATGACCTGAGCGAACGCCAGCGGGCCGCAGAAGCCCTGCGCCTGCGCACCGCGCAGTTCGAAACCCTGATCAACGACGCGCCGCTGGGCATCTATCTGGTGGACGCCCAGTTGTGCATCCGTCAGGTCAACCCCAGGGCCTTGCCCGAGTTTGGCAATATCGAGGATCTCATTGGCCGGGAACTGGCTACGGTGATGCAGTCCCTGTGGGGGCCAGCGCGCGCCGATGAAATCGTGCGGCAGTTCCGCCACACGCTGCACACGGGCGAGCCCTTCGAGGCCGAGGAGCTGATCGCCTTGCGCGCCGACCGCGGCACCACGGCCTACTACGAATGGGAGATTCACCGCATCCCACTGCCCGATGGGAGCCACGGGGTGGTCTGCTACTTTCGCGAAATCTCCGCGCGCGTTCAGGCTCAGGCCCAAATCCGAGAGAGCGAAATGCGCCTTCGCGCTTTCGTCACGGCCAGTACAGATGTCGTGTACCGCATGAGTCCCGACTGGCGCGAGATGCGCCACGTTCTCGGTTGAAACTTCGTTGCGGACACCCACGAGCCCACGGTCGGTTGGATGCAGAACTACATCCACCCTCTGGACCAGGCGCGCGTGCTGGCCGCGATCGATGCGGCTATCGCTGCCAAGGGCATGTTTGTGCTGGAACACCGCGTGCTGCGTGCGGACGGCGCAATTGGCTGGACTCAATCGCGCGCGGTGCCCTTGTTGGACCCCGTCGGTGCGATCACGGAATGGGTTGGCACGGCCACCGACGTCACCGAACGCAAGGGCATCGAGGCCGACCTCATCACCGCGCTGGCTGCCGCAAAGGCCGCGAACCTCGCGAAGTCGGAGTTCTTGTCCCGCATGAGCCACGAACTGCGTTCGCCCTTGAACGCGGTGCTTGGATTTGCGCAGCTGCTGCAGTCCGGTGCGCCGACGCCCACTGAGCAGCAAGAAGAGAGCATCGGCCAGATACTCAAGGCGGGTTGGTACCTGCTGCGCCTGATCGAGGAAATCCTCGACCTTTCGCTCATCGAATCCGGCCGCGTTTCCTGCGTGCTGCGGTCAGTGCCGTTGGCGGGCGTGCTGGACGAATGTCAGGCGCTGGTTGAACGGCAGGCCGCGGCACGCGGCATCTGCCTGAGCCTTCCGCGGCTCGACGACCGTTGCATCGTTACCGTGGACCGCACCCGCATCAAACAGGTCTTCGTCAACATTCTCGGCAATGCCATCAAGTACAATCGCGACGGTGGCACGGTGCAGGTGCACGTTGAAGCCGTGGAGCAGGGCCGCATCTGCATCCGCATCGAAGACAGCGGCAGCGGCCTGAGCTTCGAGCAACTGGCGGATATCTTCCAGCCCTTTGAACGACTTGGCCGGGAGGCCGGCGCGATCGAGGGCACCGGAATCGGTCTGACGCTGAGCAAGCGGCTGGTGGAACTGATGGGCGGCCGCATTGGCGTGCAAAGCGTCGTAGGTCAGGGCAGCGTGTTCTGGGTCGAGTTGGATGCACCAGGCGCCGAGCCGCCGGCCCGACCGAGCTCCCCGGCGACCGGCCTTGGCGGCCTGGGCGTCGCGGTGGCACACGGGCCCGCAGCTGGGGGCCGATTCCCGAGCACCGTGCTGTACGTCGAAGACAACCGCACCAACCAACTGCTGGTGAAGCGACTGCTGGAGCGGCGCACTGACGTGCGCCTGCTGCTGGCCGGCGACGGAGAGCACGGCGTGCAGCTGGCACACGCGACGAAGCCCGACGTGGTGCTGATGGACATCCACATGCCGGGCCTGAGCGGGCTGGAAGCCATGGAGCGTCTGGCCGCAGACCCAGCCACCGCGCACATACCCGTCATCGCGGTCAGCGCACTGGCGATGCGTCACGACATCGAGAAGGCCCTCCATGCCGGCTTCTTCCGCTACTTGAGCAAGCCGATCGAGCTTGACGCGCTTACCGAGGCGCTCGACGCGGCGCTGGCCCTGTGCCTGACTCGCGGTGCGCGGGCGAACGGGGGGTGAAGCGCGGATATCCACGGCGAGTCCCCCATGGTTTCAGCTGATCTCCGTACTCGAGATACCTACCCACCACCCAAAGGTCCAGCCAACCGTCGGTATCCAGGTCGGTGAACGCCGCGGACGAGGTCCGTCGCGGCTGGTGAGCGCGCTCCGCTCCCGCGCCCGACGAGGAGGCGCGATCATCGGGCCAGGAGCACGCCCGCGTGCACCCGCTCGGGCAGCTCGGCGGTGGCGCGGTAGAGCGCCGCGCGGTCGGGGAAGCTGCCGGCGAAGTAGTCGAGCTGGAACAGGTTGGGTTGGAAGGCGCCGCCGGTGTCCGCGACAATCACGAGCCGGGCGCGCTCCCCCGCCGGGGTGGCCCAGCGGAGCCCCACGAGCGCACCCACGCCAAGGTTGTACACGTCGCCGGCCACGGCGGCGCCCGCTTCGAGGCGCACCTTGTCCGCGCCCTCGCCGAAGCCGTAGGCGCCGTCCACCTCGCGGAAGTACCAGAGGCGCTCCTGGCCATCGCCCGAGCGGCCCGGGTGGTAGGGGCGTCCGTTGGGAACGTGCACGTTGAGCGTGCGGGTGCCGGTGTCGAGGCGCACGGCCACGGTGCCCTGCATCATGGCGTCGTGGGCATCCGCGCGGGAGAGCCAGACCAGCGCGCGCGCCGCGCCGGCGGCCGCCCCGCCGGCCTCGAAGACGCCGTCGAGCACCTCCTTGCGGGTGAACCGTTCGCGCAGCTCCGGCCCCGGATCGGCGTAGAGCGCCACCGGGAAATCGGCGGTCCGTGCCGCCGCGCCAGGGATTTCGGGCACGAAGTACCGGGTGAGGCGCAGCTCGTCGCGGCCGAGGGACACGTTGCGCCCCGCGGCGGCGGCGGTGTCGGGCGCCCACTGCCGCACCTCGAACTGCCCGTCGAGGAAGGCAGCGTCGGCGAGCCGGCTCGGGGCGCCGGAGGTGGCGTCCTCCTCCACGATCTGCGCGAGGCGCCGCAGGGTGTCCACCACCCGGCGGGGGGACACGCCGAGCTCCGCGAGCACGCCCGCGGAGGCGGCCGGATGCCCCGGGTGCGCCTCCAGCCAGTCCGCGGCGCTCCGCGCCTGACGGGCGAGCGCGGCAGGATCCCCGGTGATCGCGGCGCCGGTCGGCCATTCGCCGGGCGGAAACCGCGCGGACGCCGAAACCTCGCGTCCGGTGGGCGCGCCTTCGGGCCCGCGCTCGGGCGCGGCGATCGCCACGCCGGCGAGGAGGACTCCCGCGAGCGCGAGCGCGGCCTTCTTCACCCCAGCGCCTCCACCACGGGGATGGCCGGATCGCCGACGCAGGTGACCCAGAGCTGGTGAACGGCGCGGGTGGCCGCCACGTGCAGGAGGCGCCGGTGGTGGGGGCGGTCCGTCCACACGCCCTCGCTCGCATGCAGCACCACGACGTAGTCGAACTCGAGCCCCTTCACCTGGGCCACGTCCACGCAGTCGATGCCGGGCGCGAAGGTAAACGCCTGGTCCTCCACGAGACGCAGGCCCGGCACCTCCATGCGCTCCAGCCCGTTGTAGTAGAGCCGCGCGGTGGCCTCGTCGAGCGCGATGAGCGCCACGGCGGCGTCGGGCTCGGCGCGAACGAGCGCCCGGAGCGCGAGGCCCAGCGCATCCACGCAGGCGCCGTGCTCCGCGAAGGTGAGGACCTCCACCGGCGGGCCATCGCGCATGGTGGTGGGCGCCTCGTTGTCCTCGGCGAGCGGCCCGAGCACCGCCCGCGAGAAGGTCGCGATGGGCTGGGTGGAGCGGTAGGAGATGCGGAGCGTGCTGAGCTCCGTGCTCACGATGCCGAGCCCACCGAGCAGATCGTGCCAGCGCAGGCTGCCGCCCTTCTCCATGATGTGCTGCTGCGTGTCGCCCGCAAGGGTCACGCACTGGTACTTGTCGCACATGCCGATGAGCACGGAAATCTCCATCGGGGAGAAGTCCTGCACCTCGTCGACCGCGATGTGGGAGAAGCGGATGGTGCCGCCCGCCTTGGCCTTGAAGGCGCCCACGCGGAGCTGGTAGGCGCGCAGGAGCAGCGCGTCGTCCTCCTCGTCGAGCCAGGTCTCGGCCTCGCGGTCGCCGTCGGCGCGCGCGGCGAGCTGGGCCTGCTGCGAGCGGGCCCAGAGCACGGTGGCGCGCACATCGTCGGCGGAAACGTCCGACAGGCGGCCGAGGAGCGCGCTGTCGCCCACGAGGTGCTTCCAGTCCTCGACGGCGCTGTTGGCGGTAGGGGGCGCTTCGCGCTTCGCCACGAGCTCCAAGAGCAGGTTGGGCAGCTCCGGGTGCAGCTTTACGCGCGACACAGCGCTCGGAGTGTTCGCGTTCTGGTGGCCGGGCAGCCAGGGGAAGTGGCGGCGCACGAGCCCGCGCGCCAGCTCATCCCAGGTGCTCACGCCCACGCCGGTCACGCCGAGGCTGGGCAGCACCTTCGACACGTAGTCGCGGAGCGCCCGGCCCCAGACGACCACCAGCATCTTCTGGGGTGAGAAGCGCGCCGGCGACTGGTAGGCCAGCCAGGCGATGCGGTGCAGCGCCACGGTGGTCTTGCCCGAGCCCGCGCCGCCGCGGATGATGACGGGGCCGCTGTCGGCGCGGCTGATGAGCTCGAACTGCTCGGGGTCGATGAGCGCGGCGATGTCGGGCAGGTGCTTGTCGCGCCGGAGCGCCTTGCCCGTGCTGAACGCGCCCGCCGCGTTGGCGCGCCGCTCCGGCCGCGCGGCGAGGCGCGGCGCCTGCGCCGTGACGGTGTTCCACGCGCCGCCTTCGAGCACGAAGCTCCCCTGCGGGCTGGTCACCCGCTCGAGCTCGCCGCCGCGGATCGAGACCGATCGACGGGCGCGCACGATGCCTTCCACGGTGCGCACGCCGAGGTCCTCCTCGTACTCGTCGCCCTCGGCGTAGCGGTAGTAGATGCGCGAGATCGGGGCGTGCCGCCAGTCCACGATGCGGAGGCCATCCTCGAGGCAGGTGGCCTTGCCGAGGAGCACATCGAAGGTGCGGCCATCACTCGTGAGCCGCATGTGTGCGAAGTAGGGGTTGGCCGGGTCGGGGCGCTCGGTGGGGCGGCCGCGCCGGAGCTGCTCCAGCAGGCGGACGAGGTGCTCGTACTGCTGTTCGAACGCGCTCTTGTCGTCGCTCTTGCCGCCGCGGATCATCTCCTGGATGTGCTGCAGCTCTTCGATGATCTCGTCTTCGGAGGCGTAGGTGCGACCGGCCGCGCGCCCGAGGCGCTCCTGGGCCTCATCGAGCAGGCGCAGCTCCTCGGCCACGATCGGAGGGGGGGTATGGGGCATCCCGCCGCGCTAACCCGACGGCGCGAGGCTGAACCGGCTCGCCGCTCGCACGGCATCCACCTCCGCGGTGGGGAGCGGACGGGGCAGGAGCCACTCCACGAGCTCCGGCGCCTCCCAGCGCCAGGGCTGCCCGTTGCAGAGGAGCCCGTCCGCGCTCGCGAGGCGGGAGAGCTCGGGGAGGGGGATGTCGCCGAGGTCGCGGAAGAGCGCCTCGAACTCGCCCTGGGCCTGCGTGCTCACGAAGTGCATGTTCTGCCGACAGGCCCACGCCACGTGCAGCCACGACGGCCGCATGGCCACGCCCGGCAGGCCGAGGCGCTCCGCGATGCGGCGATGCAGCTCGCCGGCTTCGCGTGCGAGCCCGAGGCCCGGCACCTCCTGGCCGGGCAGCGGCCCGGGACCGGCCTTCCAGGCGCCGAGCGGATGCCGGAGCGTGAGCCAGTGGACGAACAGCACTTCCTCGCCCGCGATGCGCCCCCGGTCGAGCACCGACTCGGCGAGGAGGTGCTCCACGCCGCGGGCCGTGCCGTACAGGCGGAAGCGGTCGCCCAGCGCCACGCGGTCCACCAGCGCGCGCAGATCGCCGTAGCCGAGCCGGCGCACCGTGGCGCTCACGCCGAAGCGCTCCATGGCCAGCTCCACGGCGGCGCGACTGTAGAGCCCCATCACCCGCGGGGCCTCGTCGCGGTGGGGGCCGAGGAGCGCGTCGAGGTCCTCCGAGCGGAGGTCCATGTCGTCAAAAAGCGAGCCGAGCCCGGCCGACACCCGGCGGAAGCGGGCCCGCATGGGGTCGAAGTCGGCCGGGATGGGGCGCCGCGGGGTCCGCGCGAGCACCAGGGCCGTGCCCGCCGTCACCCGCCAGGCGTCGGCCCGGTAGCCCCCGCCGGGCAGCCACACGCTCGGGCCGCCGGCCAACGCCGCGAGGATGGCCGCATCCCGCTGGCGCACCCCCGCTTCGGTCACGGCGAGGCTCCCCATGCGATCGCCCTCGCGCACGTCGCCACCGGCGATCACGAACGTGAGCTCGGCGGGCGGCATCCGGGCGAGCATCGCGGCGAGGGCGGCAAGGTAGGCGTGGTCGCCGGTGCCGGGGGGCAGGTGCGTCTCGTCCACCTGGGCCGGCGCCTCCCAGGCCATGCCGCTCAGGGAGCCGATCCACACCGAGGGGCCGAGGCACGCGGCGAGCCCGTCGGGCGGATGGGCGTCCACGTCGACCACGCGCACCCGTCCCGCAAAGCCCTTCTCGCGCAGCGCCGCCACGGCCACCGCCACGTCGTTGAGCGCGCAGAAGCCCCCGCCGCCGTCGGGCCGCGCGTGGTGGAAGCCACCCGACAGGTTCAGGACCGGGCCCGGCGTGGCCACCGCCGACCGCGCGGCGAGCATGGTGCCGCCCACCGCCCGCCGCAGGCTCTCGAGCATCGCGTCGGTGGGCACATCCCAGGGCTCCACTGCGAAGAGCTCGGCCAGCACACCGGGCTGGGTGATGGCCTCGAGCCAAGCGGGCGTGTGCACGCGGCCGAGCTCGTCCCAGCCGGCGCGCTCCGGGGACAGGAGGGCCTCCTCCGACACCACGCCCAGCTCCACGAGGGCATCCCGCACGAGCTCGGGGCGCCGGGGATCGAGGCCGGAGCGCGCGGCGAGGCTCGTGGTGGGGAGTCGGTACTCCGGGTGCCACACGATCCGGGGTTCACCCCGGAACTGGCGCAGGAGCGAGCGGGTCCAATCGAACAGGGCGGGCACCCGGGGTGGATGCGCCTATCTTGTGCACCGCGGGCGCAAACGAAAGCCTCCCCTCCGCGATAGCCTGATGGGGGAAGTCGCCATGCCCAGCATCTCTCTCGTCACCGAAGTTCCCGGTCCCCGGAGCCGCGCCCTCGGCGCCCGTCGCGAGGCCGCCACCCCGGTCGGCGCCGCCCGCCTCACCCCGCTCGCCATCGTGCGCGCGCACGGCGCCACGATGACCGACGCCGACGGCAACACCTTCCTCGACTTCGCTGGCGGCATCGGCATGCTGGCCGTGGGCCACACGCCCGACAACGTGGTGGCCGCGCTGCACGAGCAGGTGGATGAGCTGCTCCACATGTGCGCGATCGTGGCCACGCACGATGCGCCCGTGAGCCTCGCCGAGCGGCTCAACGCCGCGGCGCCCGGTCCCGGTCCGAAGCGTACGCTCCTGATGAACAGCGGCGCCGAGGCGGTAGAGGCCGCGGTCCACATCTCCCGCAGCTTCACCCGCCGTCAGGGGGTCGTGGTGTTCGATGGCGCCTACCACGGCCGCTCGAACCTCACGCTCGCGATGACGTCGAAGTTCAACCTCTTCAAGCGCGGGTTCGGCCCCTTCGCCCCCGAGGTGTACCGCTTCGGCTTCCCCAACGTGTACCGCCGGCCGGCGGGCATGACCGAAGAAACGTTCGTGGACTGGCACATCGCCCAGCTCTCCCACAGCTTCACGGCCGTGGTCGATCCGGCCCACGTGGCCGCGGTCGTGGTGGAGCCGGTGCAGGGCGAGGGCGGCTTCATTCCGGCGCCGGCGCGGTGGCTCCGGGCGCTGCGTGATCTGTGCACCCAGCACGGCATGTTGTTCGTTGCCGACGAGGTGCAGTGCGGCATGGGCCGCACCGGCCGCCTCTGGGCCTGCGAGCACGCCGGCATCGTGCCCGACCTGCTCACCACCGCCAAGTCGCTGGGTGCCGGGCTCCCCATCTCCGCGGTGATCGGCCGCGAGGACGTGATGAACGCCCCCCACCCCGGCGGCCTCGGCGGCACCTATTCCGGGAGCCCGCTCGCCTGCGTGGCGGCCCTCGCGGTGCTCGACACGCTCGACACCCCCGCCTTCCACGCGCGCGCCACCGCCCTCGGCGAGCGCATGCGCGCCCGCCTGCTGGCGATCCAGGCGGCGCACCCCAACTTCGTGGGCGATGTCCGCGGCCTCGGCCCCATGCTCGCGATCGAGCTGGTGAAGAGCGCCACCACCCGCGAGCCCTGGATGGAGGCCACGGCGGCCGTGAACGCCGCCACGCTCCAGCGCGGCGTCATCACCATCCGCGCCGGTCTGCACAGCAACTGCGTGCGGCTCCTCCCGCCGCTCACCCTCACCGACGAGCAGGCGGATGAGGGCATGGCCGTGCTGCACCAGGCCGTGAGCGAAGTGGCTGCGCGGATGGCCAGCGCATGAGGCCGCTGCGCGTCCTCGCGCTCGCGGGCGATGCCGTCCGGCGCGGGCGCATCCATGGCGAGGCCCACGCCGCGGCCATCCGCGAGTATGCCGACGAGCGCATCGCGCTGGCCGCCAACGGCGCGTGGGCCGGCCGCCCCGCCACCCCCGAGGATGTCCTCGCCATCGCGCGTTCGATGCTGCCGGCGCACGAAGCCTACGATGCCGACCTCTACGCGGAGATGCGGGCGATGGCCGAGGCCGCGGGTATTTCGCCCGAGGCCGCGCTCGTGGCCGGCGGCTTCACCGACCTCGTCGACACCGTGCGCAGCGCCGGCGGCCCCCAGCCGGAGGAGGATGACTGCACGGCGGTGCTCGTTCCCGCCTCGCGCACCGGCGGCCTCGGCGGCCTCTTCGCCCAGACCTGGGACATGCATGACTCCGCCACGCCCCACGTGGTCCTGCTCGATGTTCGGCCCCCCCAGGGCCCTGCCGCCCTCGTGTTCTCCACGGTGGGCTGCCTCGGCCAGATCGGCGTGAACGAGCTCGGCATCACGGTGGGCATCAACAACCTCGTGTGCACCGATGGGCGCGTGGGTGTCACGTGGAACTTCGTGGTGCGGCGGGCGCTGGCCGCCACCACCTTCGAAGGCGCGGTGGAGGCTGTTCGCAGCGCCGCGTTGGCCGGCGGGCACGACTACCTCGTGATGGATGCCTCCGGCCGCGGCATCAACTTCGAGTGCACGGCGCGCGTGCGGGTGGAGGAGGAGCTCGGCGAGGCGCCCATCGTCCACACCAACCATTGTGTGCACGAGCGCACCCGCCGGCGCGAGGCCAAGCGGGATGCCGGCCTCCTCGCCTCCTCGCACCAGCGGCTCCTCACGGCCCAGCGCGAGCTGGAGCACGGCACCATCAACCTCGCGCGGCTCCAGTCGCTCATGGCCGAGCCCACCTGCATCTGCCGCCACGGCGAGCCGCCCGGCCACATCGAAACGAGCGGCGCGATCGTGGTGCGGCCCGAAACGAGGGAGCTCTGGGCCACCTGGGGCCCGCCCGACTGCAACCCGTGGCAGCGCTTCGTGTGCGGCGGGGCCTAGGCCCGCTCCGATCCGGGGAGCGTGAGCGTGAAGCAGGCGCCCCCCTCCGGTCGGTTCTGCGCCACGAGCGTGCCGCCGTGCTCCGTCACGATGCCGTGCGCCACGGCGAGGCCGAGGCCGGTGCCTTCGCCGAGCGGCTTGGTGGTGAAGAAGGGCTCGAACAGGAACGGGAGGACCGCCGGGTCCACCCCGGCGCCCTGGTCGCCCACCGTGAGGCACGCGCCCTCCACGCGCACCTCCACGGCTGAACCGGCGGGCGAGGCCTGGATCGCGTTCCGGACGAGGTTGTAGACGACCTGTTCGAGCGCCGCGCCGTCGGCCATCACCTCGGACCCGGCCCCCGCGACGGTCACCGCCACCCCGCGCGCCGCCGCCTCCGGCCCCGCGAGCCCGACCGCGCTCCGAGCGACCGCCGCGAGGTCGGTGGGCGCGCGCTCCCCGCGGTTGGGCCGGCCGAGGCGCAGGAGCGCCCCGGTGATGTCGCGGATGCGCTCCGCCTGCCGCATGATCACGCGCAGGTCCTCCGCCGCCTCCGCGGGCATGCCCGCTTCGTCGTCGAGGAGGAGCGCCGCGCGACCGAGGATGACCCCCGCCGGGTTGTTCACCTCGTGCGCCACGCCGGCCGCGAGCCGCCCCACGCTCGCCAGCCGCTCGCGCTCCAGGAGCGCCCGTTGCGCCTCGGCGAGGGCACCCGAGCGCTCCACGACCCGCGCCTCCAGCTCCGCGTTCACGCTCCGGAGGGCCTCGCGTTCGGCCAGAACCCGCTCCCGCAGGTGTTCGAGGGCTTCGCCCAGCTCGCGCGGCTCGTCGAGCCCGCTCGGCGTGAAGGGCTCGCGGTAGTCCTGCACCACCATGCGGCGGGCCTGCGCGGAGAGGCGCACGAGCGGCCTGATCACGAGCGCATCGAGCACCAGCGCGCCGAGGAGCGCCATCCCGAAGGCCAGCGCCACGAAAACGAGGAGCCGGCCGCGATCGAGCGCCGAGCCCGGCGTGAGGGAGAAGTCGAGCAGCATGATGCCGACCACCGCCAGCATCAGGAGCACGCTGAGCTTGAGCGCGAGCCCTGGCCGCCTCATGGGGCCGACCGGGGAGGGGGCCGGGCAGGCTGGGACAAGCGGGACTCCTGCGAAACGGCTTAAGCGGTCGGGTGGAACCGGTGCCGCCCAACGACCTCCTCGCCGCGTGCGTTCCCGCCGAGGTGCCGGCGCTGTGGGCCCGCCTGCGTGCGCTCGGGAGGTCGGAGCTGCGGGTGGCCGTGCCCCTCGCCGAGCTCGCCCTGCTCGACCCTGCGCCGCTCCTCGCCGCCATCGCCGAAGGCGCGCGCGTGCGCCTCCTGCTCCAGATGGGGTCGGCGGGGGAGGGCACGGGGGCGGCGCTTCGCCTCGCCCTCCGGCGCCTGCATGCGCTGGAGGCGGTGGAGCTCGCCGGTCCCGACCGGCTCACCGATGCCGATGCCGTCACGGTGGCGCTCGAAGCGGCCGCCAGCGCGGCGCGTGCGGCGGGGGTGCCCCTGCAGCCGGTGTCGGGCTCCTTCCCCACCTGCATCCTCCTCGCGGCGATCCCCGACGCGGTCGTGCCGGGGCGGCCCACCGGCGCGGAGCATCCCGAGCGCTACTTCGGCGGCTGCCACGTGTGCGCGGCCCGCCAGGGCTGCCCGGGGGCTTCCGCCGAGGCCTGGGGCAACGCCGGCTCCGGGGCGCTCGACCCGCCGCAGGTGGTGCTCGACCCCTGGCAGCTCGCGGACATCGGCGGCATCGGTCCCTTGCAGTCGGTCGTGGAGGTCACGCCGGGCGACCTCGCCGCCAGCCGGCGCGCCCTGGAAGACGACCCCGCTCCCACCCGCTGGCTCTTCGCGCGCGCCTGGCAGCCGGGCCTCCCCGAGCTGCCGTTCACCCACCTCGCGGTGGAGTTCGATGCGCAGCACCTCCCGCTGGAGGCGCTGGAGGCGCTCGCCCGGCTCGACCGGCCCTTCGCCGCGGCGCTGCACCTCCCCGCCGACCCGCTCGATGTCCTGCCCATCGTGGCGCTGCTCCAGCGCCTCGGGGCGCTCTCGGTGGCGCTCTTCGGCGGTGAGCGTTGGTCGGTGCTCGATCGGGCGCGGCTGGGCCTCCCGCCGGCCGCGCGGTCGCGCGCGCCGGCGCCCGAACCCTGATCTGCGCTCGTTCGGTCGGGGTGGTACAATGCCGCTTCCCCGGAAGTTCACGTGGCCCTTCACGCCTGGCATCCCCTCAGCGCCGATGGGAACATCCGAGGCCTCAAGTACAGCTTCGGTCCCGGCACGGCGAACACGATGGCGGTTCGCCTCGACGATGGGTGCTGGATGGTGGTGAGCCCCTCCTCGTCGTCGCCGGCGGCGGCGCTCGATGAACTCGCGAACGAGGGCGGGGTGAGCGCGCTGGTGGCCCCCAACGCCTTCCATCACCTCGGGCAGGCGGCCTGGCGCGCCCGGTTCCCCGATGCGGTCAGCTATGCGCCCGCGTCGGCCTTGCCGCGCCTCGCGTCGAACTGTGCGGCCGTGCCGTTTCGCCCGGTCGAGGAGCTCGTCGCGCGGCTGCCCGGCGCGGTCGGAATCGTCGAGCCCGCGGGCATGAAGGCACCAGACCTGTTCGTGCGCGCCACGAGCGGGGCCGACACCGTGTACCGCTACAACAAGCTGCCCGCGCTGGTGTACGTGAAGGACGCGGCGGCCTTCAAGGCGTCGGTGGCCGCTGCGGTGGAGGCGGCACCCGGCACGGTCGTGTACCCGGCGCACGGCGATGCGGTCACGGAGAACGTGATGGCCCAGACGCGGGCCCTCCTCGTCTGATGCTCCCCCTCCTCTTCGAGCTCGCCACGCCTGGCTGGCAAACCGGCGCCGCCATCCCCGCCCGCTACACCTGCGAGGGCGAAAACGTTTCCCCTGCGTTGTCCTGGACGGCCCCCCCCGCTGGCACAGCCAGCCTCGCGCTCATCTTCGACGATCCCGACGCCCCTCGCCGCGTGTGGACGCACTGGACCGTTTGGAACCTCCCCGCCACCACCCGGAGCCTGGCGGAAGGGCGGCAGGCCG
Source organism: uncultured Pseudomonadota bacterium (assembly GCA_903885375.1). Taxonomy (GTDB): domain Bacteria; phylum Myxococcota_A; class UBA796; order UBA796; family SXON01; genus SXON01. Next base: position 655 of record CAISIK010000060.1, on the reverse strand, counting down.
CGGAGTCCGGCTACGTGCAAGGCACCACCGACTTCGGGACGGTCGGCTACGGCGGCCCCTGTCCGCCGCCCGGCCAGGGCTCGCACCGCTACTTCCTGCGCCTCTACGCGCTGGACCGCGTGCTCCCGCTCGCCGCCGGGGCGAGCCGCGTGGAGTTGGACGCGGCCATCCGCGGACACGTCCTCGCGCGCACGGAGCTGATGGGTCGATTCTGGCGGTGAGTTGGGTGGGGGGAGGGGTTGACGCGCACCTCGCGGGGCACCGGCTCGCCAGCTGCTCCCGCAGCGGGGGGCGGGGGCGGCCTTCGGTGCCTGCCGGACTCGCCTACCACTTGCTCGGGTCCTCCCAGGGAATGTCGAAGCCCTCCACGATGAGGCTCCGACCGGTGCGGACTGTCGCACCGGTCGCCTGCCAGTACTGCTCGTAGAACACCCACTCGGCGCGGCCATCGCCGGTCATGTCGGTGAGGGCTTGAAAGTTCACGCCGCCAGTGTACGCGTGTCGGAGCCGCTGCAGGTCGCCCAGCATGTACGCCCCGCCTTCTCCCAGCGCGCTCATGGGAATAAAGGACTGGCCGGCCTTCAGGTCTTCGCGTCCGTCGGCGTCCACGTCGGCGCCCCATTCGATCGGCCAGAGGTTGTCCCCGGGCGCTTCG
>CAISIK010000059.1 GCA_903885375.1 uncultured Pseudomonadota bacterium | reverse complement strand
TGATACGGTGGTTCGAGAACGTCAACCTCAAAGGAGAGTGTGTTATGCCTGATGCGGATGTCTGGCTCAACCCTGGGGCTCCCCCTGGGTCGGCCGATGGAATCGTGGTCTGGATCGACAACGACAGCAACAGCGGTACGGAGAGGTTCGCGGTCGAAAACGACGGTGGCGGGCTGACTCGGCGCGTCTTCGAGGTGGACGAGTCCGGCGACGTCCACCTGCGCGGACCGCTGGAGTCCTCTGGGACGATGCAGTTCAACCACAAGGTGGTTGGGGGCGGCGATCCGATCGCCTTCTCCAGCAACGGCACCGAGGTGGCGCGGATTGAGTCCGACGGGTTGGGTCGGTTCACCACGGGCGGGGTCAATCTGCCTCTTCTCGCGGCCACCCCGCACGGCTCGCGCGTCGGGGTTGCCGGGGATGTAGTACTCTTCGACGCTGGCGGCGGCACCTTCCACCTGATGGTGTGCGCGGGCGGCAACAGCTGGTCCAACGCGTGATGAACCCGTTCTTCCGAGGTGAATGATGGCCGACTACTTTGTGAATCCCGGTGGTCCGGGATTCAGCGGTTCGATTATCTTCCGCATCGACAACAACAACGACGAGACGAACCGCAGGTTCTTGATTGAACATGACGGAGGCGGAGGCGGCAAGGAGCTCTTCGAGGTCTTCGAGTCGGGGAAGGTCAACGTGCACGGCACGCTCGTGCGGCAGGGCGTGCATCGAGTGGAGAAGCGGACTCCGGGAGGAGATGTTGCCTCCTTCGAGTCGCAGGCCAACGTCGTCGCAAAGGTCACGTCCGCGGGCGTCGGTGTGTTCTTCGGGGGCATCAACCTCCACCGCGACCTCGGGGCCAACGATCCTGATACGGCCGGCCTTGCCGGTGTCACCGGGCAAGTGATCCTCTGGCACAACGCGGGGACCGGCCTGGACGAAGTGTGGGCCTGCAACGACGGCGCCACCTCGAGCTGGAACCGCGCGACGCAGTAGAGTAGTCCAGCCGGCGCGGCGCTCCTGGGTTTGCCCGAGACGTGCCGCGCCGGTCACTACCCGCTTACCGCGCAACCCGTGACGACAGCGGCGGCCCCGGGATGTCTGAAGGAGAAGCGCGTCGGCGTGGATGCTATCACCGCTGCGGGCACCGGCGCGTTGGAGATTGGGGCGACGACCGCCCGACCACGCCGAATGGGTCGCTAACCATCCGTTCACGTACGCGGTCTCCGGCACGCCCGCGGCCACGCGGATGCGCGCCGTGTCCTCGTGACCTCGGGGATCCGTGGGCTCACTCATCGAGTCCCTTTCGGTTCGATCTTCCTCCCAATCCCTCGCGTTCTCCTCACCGCGGGGATGGTTTCGATTACGCAAAACGAAACTCTCCCACCTTGGCCCGCCACCGCGCGTTCTCGCCGAAGCGCGGGGGCACCCGGGCGGGAGAGCCCATCGACGCGAGCAGGATGCGGCGGTTGTGAAGGGGGTCCTCGCCGTCCTCGGCGACGTGCTCGGCGCGCTTGCGCTTGCCCTCCGGGCTCGCCGACGGCGGCGCGACGGGATCGCGTGTGGGCGCGCGTCGTCGAGTCCGGGGGCCGACGTAGAGGTGGGGCGCGAGGCGATGCTCAGGCCCCCAGCACGTCGCCGGCCGGTCCGACGATGCCCGAATCGCGGCTGACCACCCTGATGCTGCAGTTCGGATCGATGCTCCTCGATCATCGCGCCTACCGCCTCAGCCTTCGGCTGGAATGAGAGGATCCCTCAGGGAACGGACATCAACCGCCAGCGGCTACTCGCAATGCTCCCCGAAACGGCACGCACTCACCGGCAGCGCCGGGTACGCCCAGACCTGGGCAGTCGGCAGCCGGTCGTCGGACGCGATCTCGCAGCGTTCTCTGACCAGAAGGCCAAGAACGGCGCCCTCGGTTCCCCCCGCTTGCCGAACTCCGACGACCGTCTCCCCCTCCTGGGAGCTGACCCCGTAGTAGGTCACCACCGCGGCCGCGTGTTCCGAGCCGAAGTCGACGAAACCCAGATCCTCGAACGTGCCAAGGCCGCCCCACCAAGTCTCCAGCGCCGCGCTGTCCTGATACACCGTGATCTCGCCCTCGTTACCGGCATAGCCGTCGAGGGTTGCGCGCCCGACTTCTCGTGCGGCCGCCACTTCCGACAGCGACTCCCAACCGCACTCGTCGAAGGTGACCTCCCGCTCGGCGGTGTCCCCGCTGTCGCCCGTCTCTCCGCTGTCCGCCTGCGCCGCGGAGTCCGAGGGCGACCCGGCCGTTTCGCCGGGCTCAGCGTCGGAAGGCGGTGACAAGCTCTCGACGCAGGCGCTCAGAAGCACGGGTAGCATCAGTCCATTGTGACCCGCCTGCCGCCGCCCCACCGGGCTCGGTGGACGGCCGCGCGCGGCTTTCGTCCAAACCGTAGCTTTCCTTACGAATCGTTCCGGTGTAGCGCGCCACGTTCATGCTCCCCCTGGAGCCTCATCCGCGCCACGAACTAGGGACCACCTCTGCGCCGCGATCATGGGACCCCCCATGGTGGCGCGCGGGGAGCTCCCCGGGTCAGCGTTCACCTGGGCATCCCGCC
>CAISIK010000058.1 GCA_903885375.1 uncultured Pseudomonadota bacterium | reverse complement strand
CGCCGCCGCCGCCGCCGCCGGCGCTGCGCTCTTCGGCTTCGTTCACGCGGAGCGCGCGACCATCGAGCTGGTAGCCGTTCATCTGGGCAATGGCCGCAGTGGCCTCGGACTGGTTGCCCATGGTCACGAAGCCGAAGCCGCGGGACTGGCCGGTCTCACGGTCCTTGACGAGGTGGACGTCCGTGACCTCGCCGTGGGCGGCGAAGGCGGAACGGAGCGACTCACTGGTCGCGTTGAAAGAGAGATTCCCGACGTAGAGGCGATTGCCCATGATAGTACCTTGATTGTTCACGCTCAGAAGCGCACTCCCGAAGGGAGTGCCGGAGTCCACCGCACGACGAGCCATCGCACTCGGTTGGGCACTAAGCTCGCCCATGCTGGCGACGTAGCGCTGGCCCTATAGCCTGTTGTCCCCGGAAGTCGCGCACTTTCTCGCTCCCTGCCCGATTTTTCCGAAGGCGGTCCGTGGCGGCGCCGGGATACCCCGACGGAATGCGCTGCTGCGTGACCGGACTGCTTGCATTTTTCCTCGTTGCCGGCTGCGAGTCGGGCGATCCGGGCGCATGCCGCGCGGAAGGCGAAGGTTACGACGAGAAGGCCATGGCGCCGGGCCCCTGCTGCGAGGGGCTCACCGCCGCGAACACGAGCAGCGAGCTCGACAGCGGCGGCGTGTGCACCGAGGAGGACCTCAACCCTGCGAAGGTGTGCATCCTCTGCGGCGACGGGGTGTGCGGCGCCGAGGAGAACGTCTGCACCTGCGCCGAGGACTGCGGGGGGTGAGGAGGCGGCGGCCGCTCAGTGCCGATCGATCTCGTCGAGCTTCCGCTCCAGCGCCTCGAGCCGGGCCTCCACCTCGTTGGGCGTGGCGGTCGGGGTGCCGCGCGACCGGATCGCGGTGATGGCGTCGGCGCCAGCTTCGCGAAGGCCGTCGGCGCGCTCCAGGCGGCGGAAACGCTCCAGCACGGCCACGCTGGTGTCGTCGCCCGCGTCGGCGAGGATGGCGATGGCGGCCTCGCGCACGCGCTGGTCGAGGTCCTCGAGCAGGAGCTCGGCGCGCCGCGCCACGGGGGGGGCGAGGCGGTCACGCTCGGTCGGGAGGCGCTTCACGATGGTGTTGGCCGCCCGCAGCGCGTAGGTGGGCGCGCGGTCGGGGCCCTTCACCGCGAGGAGGCGCGGCACGTCGGCGGCAACCCCGTGCGCACCGAGCACGCCCGCGGCGGCCTCCATCGCGCGAAGCTCGTCCGGGCTCCGGACCTGAAGGCGGGCGCGCGCCCGCGGGAGCGCGGCGGCGGGCGAGAGACGCGCGAGCGCGGAGAGCGCCGAGCCGACGAGGTCGGGGTTTGTTTCGCGGTCCACCGCCGCCGAAAGCGCGGGCACCGCCGCGGGGCCGACGCCCTCACCGAGCCCATCGAACACGGCCTGGCGCACCAGCTCATCGGCGTCGCCGGCGAAGGGCAGGAGCGCGGCGGTCGCGCGCTGAGCGGCCAAGGCCCGGACGGCGGCGATGCGGAGCGATCGGGCCTCTCCCTTGTCCGCCAACAGGCTCGACAGCGCCTCGGTCGCCGAGGTCTCGCCGAGCGCCTCCGCAGCAACCACCCGGGCGTAGGGGCTGCCGAACGCCAGCTGGGCTTCCCACTGCGCGGTGGACTGGGTCTCACCCGCGTCGACCAGCAGGCCGCCGCGCGGGTCGAAAGACACGAAGTCGGGCGCCGCCGAGAGCGGCAGGGTGAGCTCCGCCTTGCCGCCGGTCATCCAGGCGCGCTGGCTCACGCGCTCGACCCCGTGCGCCGCCTCCACTTCGATGGGGAGCGTGTAGGCCGGCGTGTCGGCATCGAGCGTCTGCGTGATGGTCACGTGCAGGGCGCCATCCCAACGGTGCGAGACCGCGAGCTTCGGCACGTGGGGCAGCTCCACCCACTGCTGGAAGAACCAGCCCAGCTCCTGCCCGCTCACCTCCTCCATGGCCCGCCGCAGGTCGTCGCTCTCCACGAGCGTGTGGCTGTGCCGCGTGGTGTAGAGGCGGATGCCGGCCCAGAAGGTGTCCTCGCCCAGCATGGCGCGGAGCATCTCGAGCACGCTCGCGCCCTTGGAGTAGACGTTGTTGTGGGTGGCTCCGTTGTGGAAGCGCCCCGCGAGCGCCTCCCGGCCGCGCGAGCCCCGGAATCGCGACCGCGCCGTGGCGGCCGCGAACTCCGGCCCTTCGAGGGTGGCCTGCCAGTCGGTGGCGAAGAAGCTCGCGAAGCCTTCGTTGAGCCAGAGCTCCCGCCAGGTGTGGCAGGTGAGCAGGTCGCCGTACCACTGGTGGGCCAGCTCGTGCGCCACCACCCAGTCGGTGCCCACCCGGCGGGTGCCGGACACGCGCGCGCCCGCCACCATCGAGCGGTCCTCCACCGTGGCCGAGGTGTTCTCCATGCCGCCGTAGAGGAATCGTTGCACGAAGACCTGCCGGTAGGCGCCCCAGGGGTAGGCCACCCCCGTGCGGCTGGCGAAGTGCGCCATCATCGAGGGGACGTTCTCCGACACGCGCTTCACGCCGGCCGCCTCCGTGCCCGGCCCCACCCACACCTCGTTGCCGGGCTCGCCGAAGACCTCGTAGGGCCCCGCCGCCACCATCACGAGGTAGCCCACCATGTCGAGGCCGCTGTTGGTGAGCACCTTCCAGCCCGCGGGGGCGGTGATGACGCCCTCGTAGATGAACCGGTCGTTCGGCGAGTCCCAGCCGGGGAACCAGTGGCGGTTGTCCTCGCTCTCCCCCTGCGACCACACCTCGGCGTAGGCGTCGGCGCCCGCCTCCCGGAAGTGGAGCCCATCGCGGGGGGTGGCGTGGTAGCGGAGGCTCACGGCGGCGGCATCGCCGGGCACCTCGATGGTGACGTCGTCATCGCCCTGGCGCCACACCGCCGGCTCGCCGGCGATGGTCACCGCCTCGATGGTGAGGCCCACCTGGTCGAGCACGAGGGGGCCGGGGGAGAGCCGGCGCACCGTCCAGGTGGCCGTGCCGGCGACGCTCCGCGTTTCAGGCCGGAGCGCGAGGTCGAGACGAAGCCGCTCCATGTCGAAGGTGCGGTCGGGGGCCGCGGCGCCCCGCGCGTCGGGGGCGAGCGGGGCAGCCAGCAGGGGGCCCGACAAGGAGAGCACGAGCGAGGGGAGGAGCGACACCGGCCTGCCGGGAGAGGGCGCATGCTACCGCACCCCGGGTTAGCCGAGGGCACCCCCGGACTGCCCATGTGCCGCTTCGCCGCTGTTCTCCTGCCCCTCGCGCTCTTCGCCTGTGATGGCGCGGGCGCCGGCGCCGACACGAACGCCTCCGGAGGCGACACGTCCGACGCCACCGACACCAGCGACACTGCCGACACGGGCGGCGGCGGCGACACCGACCCGGACCCCTGCAACGGCAACGCCCCCTCGGTCGTGCGCTTCGAGGGCAGCCCCGGCGACAACACGACCGACAACGGCAAGCCCATCCCCGCCGTCAACTTCTTCGTGGCCTTCACCGACCCCGACGGCGACGTGAACAAGGTCAACCTTCAGCTCTGGGCCGACGACACGATCGACGACACGGTGGACAACCCCGCCAAGCCCATCTCCGAGGTGGGGCCGGTGCAGATGTCGGTGGGCACGGAGCCCGTGGCCGACTGCGAGGGCTTCGAGGGCAGCGTGGTGTTCGCGCTCGGCATCACCGGCCGCGGCCTCGCCTTCGAGACCGAGTACCAGTTCGCGATGGCGGTGATCGACACCCACGAGGTGAGCTCGGAGCCCGCGTTCCTCGTGTACACCACGCCCGCCGCGGTGGAATAGCGCCACGGGCGGTTAGGCACCCGCTCCCCGAGCCAGCCATGCCCCCCTCCGCCGCCACCACCCTCGCTTACGAAGGCGCCCTCCCGACCGGACCGGAGGTGGCCCGCAAGACGATGTTCGGCTCGCCGTGCGCCTTCGTGAACCGCCAGATGTTCTTCGGCACCTTCGAGGAGAGCCTCGTGGCCCGCGTGGGGCCCTCGCGGGCCGCCGCGCTCGCCGCGCAGGGCGAAGCCACCATCTTCACCCCCACCGAAGGCCGCCCCTGGTCGGACTACGTGGCCATTCCCAGCGCAACCGCGGCCGAAGCGGCGCGCGCGCTCGCCGCCGAGGCCCTCGCCTGGACCCGGGCCCTGCCGCCCAAGGGCAAGCCGAGCCGCGCGGTGCGCAAGTCCCGGCGCTGAGGTTCAGCCCGCGGGCCGTTCGAGGCTGATCGGCCCGAACGCACCGGCCCGCAGGTCGCGGATGAAGGTCTCCGACACGCGCTGAAGGTCCACCCCGCCGCCGCGGATGATGTGGCCGCGCCGGCGGCCGATGGCGTCGAGCGCTTCGATGGGGTCGGCCGGCAGCGCCTCCAGCTCGTAGAAGGCGGCCACCCGCCCGACGTAGCTGTCGGCGAAGAACCGCAGCGCGAACACCGCCAGCTCCGGGTAGTCGACCACCCGATCGGCGATGGCGCCGGTCACGGCGAGCCGGAACGCACATGACACAGGCGTGAGCTTCGGCCAAAGGAAGCCGGGCGTGTCGAGGAGCGTGAGCTCGTGGCCCACGTTGATGCGCTGCTGCCGCTGCGTGATGGCGGGACGGTTGCTGGTCTTGGCGAGCGTGCGCCCCGCGAGGGCGTTGATGATGGTGGACTTGCCCACGTTGGGGATGCCGAGGATCATCGCCACCAGCGGCCGGGCGCGGATGGGCGGCTCGATGCCCCGCACGATGCCCATGACCCGCGCGAGCAGGCCGCCCTGTTTGGCGTGGTGCGCGAAGGCGTGGATGCCCGGCGTGGCCTGGATGCGCAGGAGCCAGGCGGCGGTCACCTCGGGGTCGGCGAGATCACACTTGTTGAGGATCTGGATGCAGGGGCGGGTGCCGCGGAGCTCGGCCACCAGCGGGTTTTCGCTGCTGAAGGGGATGCGCGCGTCGAGCACCTCGATCACGAGGTTCACCGTGGGCATGACGCTCCGGATCTCCCGGCGCGCGGTGGCCATGTGCCCGGGGAACCACTGGATCGCCATCATCCATCCATCGAGGGGGCCGGCTAACGCGGGTCGAGACGATGGGTGCCCGGCGGGGCGGCTGCGATCGCCGCAGCCAGATCGGGCGGGGGCAGGTGCAGGAGGCGCCGCACCTGGCCCACGGTGTCGGCCACCACGCGCTTCTGGGCGTCGAACCTACCCAGTTGGCGACAGGTGGCGGCCTCGTCGTCGAAGTCCGTGCCCGCCACGAGCAGCTCGTGAGCGCCTGCCCACTCCACCAGGCCGTCGAGCTCGGCGGCGGGGAGGAAGCGGTGCAGGGCTTGACCGAGCAGCACCACCCGCACGCCCTCCCGCTCCACCCGCAACGCCAACGGCGGCGCGGACGGCCGCCCGAGCGTGAACCGCACGCGGCGGAAGGCCTGTCGCGGGGAGCGGCAGGCCGAGAGCGTCTTGCGGAGCGCCTCGCGCGGGGTGGCGTAGGGGATCGGCACGTAGGGGCGGGCCTCCACCCTGAAGCCCTCCACCTCCACCGGCTGCCCCTCGTGCAGCGTGGTCCCGCTGCGGCCCAGCCAAACGAGCACGCGGGCATCGGCGAGGAGCGGCCCCCTCCCCTCGCGGGCTCCGGCCACTCTTTCCTGCTCGGTCCAGGTGACGACGGTGGGCTCCGCCGTGGGCGCGGGCGGGTCGATCGTGAGCCAGGCGCCGCCGATCCGCAGCCCGAGCCCGCTCCAGCCGAGGTGGCGGAGCTCGAGGTGGTTCGTGAAGAGCAGGCTCATGGCCCGTGCCGCTGCAGGATGCGTGCCACCCCGGCCTCAGTCGTCGAGCGCCAGCACCGCACCTTCGGCACACACGAACCGGCGCAGCCCCTCGGCCGCCCGCACCACGGGCCCGCCGGAGAAGCGCGAGAAGGCCGGAAGCACGCCGCCCGCCGGCTCCACCACGAAGGCGGGGAAGCGGAGCCGCTCCCGCCCCTCGCCGAGCATGGCGGTAGGGTGGACGTGGCCCGCCCACGTGAACCGCCCAGGCAGCCGGGCCGGCGCGTGCAGGAAGGTGAACGGCCCCTCGTGCAGGACCGGGTTCGTGACCTCCACCCCCCACGACGCCGGCAGGATGGGCGCGTGCCGATCGTGGTTGCCCGGCACGAGCTGCACCCGCGCAGGGAGCGCCGCTCGCCAGCGCGCCACCCTCGCCTCCGTGTCGGGAAGCACAGCCCCGTGGACGAGATCGCCCAGCACCCGCAGCGTGTGGGCGCCGGTGGCGGCCATCAGCTCGGCGAGCCGCCCGAGGTCGTCGTCGAGCTCGCCCGGCGGCAGCGGCAGGCCGCGCGCGCGGAAGTGGTCGCCCTTGCCGAGGTGGACGTCGGCTACGTGGAGGATTCCCCGCCAGAGGAGCGCGCGGTCCGCGAGGAGGCGGACGGGTTCGCCGGCGAGGGTGAGATGCACGCGGCGCGGATAATCCGAACGTGGGGGGAGAGGCGGGCGCCCGGCCTGGATGCGAGGGGCTCGGGGCGGCGCGCTGGGCCCGACTCCTCGTCGGGCGCGGGCAGGGGCGCACCGCGGCGCAACCGGGGCGCCGGGCCGGGGTGGCGAGGGTCGCTCTCGGTGGGAGCGTTCGTCCTTCCTGTCCGCCGGCCGACGATGCGAACGCGGCGGATCCCAGGACTCCACGGTCTTCGAGGGAGAACCACGTTGCTCCGGGCCGTTGTGGCGCTATGATCCGGACATGGCCCACGCGATCCGCATCACCGTCGACGTTCCGGCCCCGCTCTCGTCCGAACCCGCAGCCGACCTTGCAGAGCGCGCCAGGCTGCTGCTCTTCGTCGATGAGGTGCGCGGGGGGCGCATGACGCGCGCGACCGCGGCGACCGCGCTCGGGATGTCGCTGGATGCGTTCCTCATCGCGGCGGGCGAGCATGGCGTGTACGCGATCGACTACGACCTCGACGACTTTCGCCGGGAGTTGGACGACATCACGGCCCGCGGCGCGTAGGCGCCCGTGCTCGTCGTCGCGGATAGCTCGCCGCTCATCTACCTCTCCAGAGTCGGCGTGTTGGACGTGCTCGCTTCGACCTTCGGCGAAGTGTGCATCCCGGCCGTTGTGTGGGCCGAGGTGGTCACCGCCCGCCCGGACGCACCGGGCGTCGAGGCCCTACGCGCGGCTCGATGGCTTCGCGTCGACGCGCGCGCGCTTCCCAGCGTTGATCTGGGCTTGGACGCGGGCGAGACCGCGGCCATCCTGCTCGCTGAGGCGATCGCTGCCGAGCTCGTCCTGATCGACGAACGCGCGGGACGGGAGGTGGCGCTGCGCCGCGGGCTCGCGGTCCGCGGCACCCTCGGGGTGCTGGTTCGCGCGCGGGAAGCGGGAGCAATCCCCACGCTTCGCCCGGTGCTCGATGCCCTCGTGGCCGAGGGGTTCCGCATCTCGCCCGTGTTGGAGGCTGAATCGCTTCGGCGCGTAGGCGAGACGTGAGCGAAGGCGCCTGCCAGCTCGTGGCGCCGTATGGAAAGTACTCCTCAGGAGCGCGCGGTCCGCGAGGAGGCGGACGGGTTCGCCGACGAGCGTGAGGTGCACGCGGCGGGGATAATCCGAACGTGGGGGGAGAGGCGGGCGCCCAGCCCGGATGCGCGGGGCTCGGGGCGGTGCGCCGGGCCCGGCACCTCG
>CAISIK010000057.1 GCA_903885375.1 uncultured Pseudomonadota bacterium | reverse complement strand
GCCTCGGGGGAAAGAGAGGTGCGGGCTACTAACGCAAGGGTGGATGCTCGCAACCACGCCGCGTCGGCACATTTCCCGCATGCCCCGGACGCGCTAATGGGGGCCGGTCGGAGCCCACATGATCCCCACGCTTCTCCTTGCCGTCCTCCCCGCCACGGCGCTCGCCGACACCGAAGTGGGCACCGCGCGCAAGCTCGGCGTGGGGGCCTCCTTCGGCAACGGGATCATCGGCGTGGCCGGGAAGTACTGGTTCAAACCCACGCTTGGGGTGAGCGGCTACGTGGGCAACGCCATCGAGCTCCAGCAGCTCCGCGTGAACTTCGAGATGGACATCTTCACGGTGCGCGACACCGAGTTCGGCCGCTTCGACCTCTACTGGCTCGCCGGCATCGACGCCGGTTTCTGGGCCTGGCCCTGGTCCGTAGCCGGCAAGTTCGGCGGCGGCGCCGGCCTGGGTGTCGACCTGAAGCTCAGCGACTCCCCGATCGACATCTTCCTCGACGTGGGCCTCGGCGTGTACCCCTTCGACTTCTGCGTCGCGGCCTCCTGCCTCCTGCAGCCCCGCGCCGACCTCGGCGCGCGGTACTACTTCCCGTAGTCGGGTCAGTCGCAGGAGCCGTTGGCGGCGCCCGGCGTACCGTGGTCGGGGTAGCCGCTGAGGCCCGACCCGGACCACACCGTGGCCGAGGAGGCATCGCACCAGTGCTCCAGCTGGTCGTTGGCCGTGGCCTCGAGCGCACCATCGTCGAGCCGGATGGCGTAGGTGGCGGTCCGCGGCCAGTAGCCATTGGCGGAGTCGTAGGTCCAGTGCACCTCGTCTACCAGGAGCGGCCCAGCGTGCAGCGCCACGAGATCGTCGTCCCGGTCGAAGTAGTAGGTGGTGTCGGTCCAGGGTGAGCCGACCGACACATCCCCCCAGCGCCAGGCGCATTCCGTGGGGTCGGCGAACGTGATGTCGTCGTAGCAGACGGCGAGGTAGCCGCCCGCGGGCACCACGAGCTCGAAGCCGGGCGGAAGGTAGAAGCCATCCCCATCCCCATCCGACACGTACCAGCCGGCGAGGTCGACGGGCTCGGTGCCGGGGTTGTGCACCTCGAACCACTGGGCGTTCACGAAGGTGCTCGTGCCGGACCCGCCGGCGTAGGGCTGCCGGGTGACCTCGGAGACGACCAACGACCCGGCCACGAGCGAATCCTCATCGACCAGGACATCGCAATCATCGTCGAGGTCGTTCTCGGCTTCCGCACGACCGGGTGCCCGCGACGGATCGGTGTCGTCGCAGTCGTAGCCGTTGGGGCTCGAGCCTTCGGGGGCGGTGCAGGCGATCGCCCCCACGCCGGCGCCGTAACCATCACCATCCCCGTCGGTGTACCAGACGCCGGCGTCGGCGCCGCCATCGTCCACCGAGCCGTCGCAGTCGTTGTCCACGCCGTCGCAGCGCTCGCGCGCGCCGGGATGCACGGTGGCATCGGCGTCGTCGCAGTCGTCCGTGCCCTCGCCGTAGCCGGTCGGCGCCTGGCAGGCGAGCACGGTGCTCCCCTCCACGCCGAACCCGTCGAGGTCGGCGTCGGGCGTCCAGGCCGTGGCATCCGCCGAGGTCCGCTCATCGAGGGCGCCATCGCAGTCGTCATCGACCCCGTTGCAGCTCTCGGTGGCGCCGGGGAACGCGGCCGCATCGGCATCATCACAGTCCCCGCCGGCCGGGATCGATCCTGCCGCCGGCGCGCACGTCCACACCCCTTCGGCCTCGCCGCCTGCGCCGTCCCCATCCTCGTCGGGGTAGGCCCACGCCGCATCGACGGCGTCGTTGTCCACCACGCGGTCGCAGTCCTCGTCCACCCCGTCGCACCGCTCGTGGGCGCCGGGGCGGATGAGCGGGTCCGCGTCGTTGCAGTCGTCGTCCGTGGCCACGTATCCCTCGGGCAGATCGCAGCTCCGGTAGATGAGGCCGGCGTAGCCCTCGCCGTCGCGATCGGCGTCGCGGTACCAGGTGCGGTCCTCGGTGGCGCCGTCATCGACGGCCCCGTCGCAGTCGTTGTCGCGCCGATCGCAGAGCTCGGGGGCAGCGGGGAAGGTCTGCGGGTCGGTGTCGTCGCAGTCGGTGGCGGCGCCGGCCCACCCCGGCTCCAGCGTGCACCACGTTCGGGAGCTGGCGGTGGATCCGAAGAGGTCGCCGTCGGCATCCACGAAGAAGGTCACGCCGTCGAGCGGGTCGTCGTCGATGACGCCGGTGCAGTCCGCGTCCACACCATCGCAATACTCGGGCGCGCCCGGGAAGACGGCGGCGTCGAGGTCATTGCAGTCATCGTCGGTGAACGCGGCGCCGGGCGGCGCCTCGCAGCCTACGCCCACGGCATCCCCCACGCCGGCGCCATCGCCGTCGTTGTCGGTGTAGAAGGGCTGCTCGTCGACGGGCGCGTTGTCCACGGCGCCGTCGCAGTCGTCGTCGAGGCCGTTGCAGAGCTCGGGCGCGCCGGGAAAGGCCTCGGGCCGGGCGTCGTCGCAGTCCGTGCCGCCGGACCCGCCCGCCACGCCGTCGGAATCCCGGTCGTCGTCGCTGCCGCCGGAGCAGTCGCCGTCGACGCCGTCGTACCAGACCTCGCGCGCGCCGGGGAAGATGGCGGCGTCGTCGTCGTTGCAGTCCCCCTGCTCCACGCTCACGCCGTCACCGTCGTCGTCCACCGCTTCGTTCCGGGCTGACTCGCACGCGAGCAGGCCCCACAGGAGGAGGAAGCGGGGTGCGATCACAGGGAGCCGGGCGTGCCGTACTCCGGCGAGCCGCTCCCATCGTCCCACCAGACGTTGGTCGAGTCGAGCGCCCAGGCCGAGTACGCGTCGTTGCTGGCGGCATCGAGGCCGCCCGCGAGGAGCACGGTGGACTGCGTGGCCGAGGTGGACCAGGTGGCATCCCAGGCCACGGTGTCGACCACCGTCGACTCCACGCTCACCGAGAGGCTGTCCTCATCGCGCTGGAGGTGGAACGTGTTGTCAACGTAGTCATCGACATAGCTGTCCGCGAGGCTCGCATCGCCCCAGAAGTAGTTGCACTCCATGGAGCTGTCGGGGTCGGTGTCGATGGTGTAGAGGTCGGTGGCGCAGAAGACGGCCACATCGCCCGCGGGGAGGACCAGCTCCGTGGCCGGATCGATGGAGAAGCTGTCGGTGCCCACGCCGCTCGTGCGGGTGATGGTCCACCCGGAGAGGTCGATGGCGGCGCTCGTGTTGTTCATCACCTCGAACCACTGCCCGTCGGCATCCACGCTGCCGCCGCCCATCCAGGTGTGCCGGGCGACCTCCACGATCACGACGTCGCCGGCAACGACGAAGTCCTCGTCGATACGACCGTCGCAGTCGTCGTCCTCGTCGTCATCCACCTCGGGGGCCGCCGGCGAGATGTCCGCATCGCCGTCGTCGCAGTCGCCCGCGAGGATCGCGGTGTAGTCGCCGCTGGCCTCGCAGAGCTCCTCCGCATCGCTCTCGAGGCCGTATCCGTCGGCATCGGCGTCGAGGTAGAAGGTGGCGGCGTCGCGCGCGGCCACGTCGACCAGACCGTCGCAGTCGTTGTCGGAGCCGTCGCACAGCTCGGGCTCGCCGGGGGAGCGGCTGGCGTCGGTGTCGTCGCAGTCATCGTCGTTGGCGGCCGCCGCGGCCGGGGCCGCGCAGTCGTTGAGCAGGAACGCCGCAGCGTCGCCGTAGCCATCGCCGTCGGCGTCGGTGTACCAGTTCACGTAGGCCACATCCTCGTCGACCACGGAGTCGCAGTCATTGTCGAGGAGGTCACAGGCCTCGGAGGCGCCGGGAAACACGGTGGCATCGGCATCGTCGCAGTCGGTGTCGTCCAGCGCGCCGGCGGAGGGACAGTCGGTCCTCGCGGTGCCCGCCAACCCGTGGCCATCCCCGTCGACGTCGTCGTAGACGGTCGTGCCATCGATCGCGTCGTCGTCGACGACGCCGTTGCAGTCGTTGTCGAGGCCATCGCAGGATTCGGCCATCGAGGGGTTCACGGCGGCGTGCGCATCGTCGCAGTCGTCGTCGAGATCAACGTGGCCGGCGGGCGCCTCGCAGGCCCGAAGCCAGGCCGCGACATCCCCATGACCGTCCTCATCGGCATCCGCGTAGAACACCTCGGTGTCCACGGCCTCTTCGTCCACCACACCGTCGCAGTCGTCGTCCTCGCCGTCGCAGTACTCGTAGGCGCCGGGGAAGGTGTCACCATCGCGGTCGTCACAGTCGCCGAGCTCGGTCGTGTAGCCGACCACGCCGGCGCAGATCCGCACCTCGACGGCGGAGTCGCTGGCGAAACCATCGCCATCCACGTCAGCGAAACCGGGCTCACCCTCGTCGGGGTTGTCGTCGATGTCCCCATCGCAGTCGTTGTCGAGCCCATCGCAGAGCTCCGCGGCGCGCGGCTGCACGGTGGCATCGGTGTCGTCACAGTCGCGTTCCACCGCCGTGCCGTCGGCATCCTGATCGTCGTCATTGCCATCGCAGTTCTGGTCGAAGCCGTCGTACCAGACCTCGGGGGCGCCGGGGCTGACCGAACGATCCGCATCGTCGCAATCGCCTTCTTCGACCGTCCAGCCATCGCCGTCGTCGTCGCCCGGG
Source organism: uncultured Pseudomonadota bacterium (assembly GCA_903885375.1). Taxonomy (GTDB): domain Bacteria; phylum Myxococcota_A; class UBA796; order UBA796; family SXON01; genus SXON01. The sequence continues at coordinate 44,725 of CAISIK010000057.1, read as the reverse complement.
AAGGCGTCGCCATCGGTGGAGGAGGAGACGGGAACCGGGCAGGCGAGCAGGAGAAGGAGCAGGGTCATGGAACCTCGAACCGCAAGTAGGCGAAGTGTAGCCGCGCGTAGTCCGTTGCGGCAGCCGCACCGAGACAGCCGACGAGCACCGTCAGCGGAAAAGAAGCGTAGCCCATGAGCGCGGCCACGGTGGTGACCGCCAGCGTGATGGTGGTGGCCCGGCCGAGCAGGCGCGTTTCGGGGCGCCCGACGCCGGTACGCCATCGGTGGGCCAGCGCGAGGACCATCGGCACCTGAAGAATTTCGCGGCTGTACCAAGCGAGGAGCCAGGGAGCCGGCACCACTCCCGCGTTCACGAGGGTCCACCCCACGTTGACCGCAAGGATCTTGTCGGCCCAGGCATCGAACGTGGCCCCGGCCGGGCTCGCCGTGCCCATGCGGCGGGCCACCACGCCATCCACCACGTCGGTGGCGAGGGCAAGAAGGTAGACGGGAAGCCAGAGTTCACGAGGGAGAAGCGGCACCGACGCGGCGAGGGCGATGCGGCTGAGCGTGAACGCGCCAGCAGCGGTGGCCAGATCGGAAAGCCTCACGTCAAGCAGGTTATCCCCGCCGGATGCGCCCGACCCCTTCCCTTCTCCCCCTTCCGCTCCTCCTGCTCGTGTCCTGCGACACCGCGGTGTCCGACGACAGCGGCGGCGACTCCGCGTTGGACCTCACCGAGCGCCTCGGCGCCGATGCTGTGCGCGCCGGCGTGATCACCGACCCGCGCGCGCTGTTCGGGGGCATCTCGGCCGAAGGCGCGCCGGGGGACGTCAAGCTCTACAACGACCGCGTGCAGTTCGTGATCGAGGCGGTGGGCGACAGCAGCTACTACAACGACTACGGCGGCAACCTCATCGACGCCGACTTCCTCCGGCCCGAAGGGCAGCCCGGCCGCGACATGATCGACGAGATGGCGCCGATGTTGAGCCTCGGCCGGGTGGTCGACGCCACCGCGGTCGAGGTCGTGAGCGACGGGAGCGACGGCACCGCCCACGTGCGGGTGAGCGGCCCCGCGGCCGCCCTGCGCCTCGTGACCGGCGCGGTGGAGAACCTCGAGGCGGTGCCCTACTACGATCTGTTCGTCGTGACCGACTACGTGCTGCGGCCCGGCGAGTGGAGCGTGGAGATCACAACCACCGTGGAGAACCGGGATGCCCGCGACTTCGTGGCCTCGATCGGCCTGTTCGGCTTCTACGCGCAGGAGATCGCCCAGCCCTGGCGTCCGCGTTCCGGCTACGCCGATCCCGATGGCGCAGCGGTGGCGATGGAGGGCCTGCTCGGCTCCTCCGGTCAGGGCGCGCTGGCCATGATGGCGGGCACCGGCGAGCTGCAGCCCTCCGCCATCGGCGACCTGATCTCGGGCCTCGGCGCCGGCGCCACCGCGTTCGACACCGCCCGCTCCATCGCCGCCGGCGAATCCTACGTCTGGACCGCGCGCCTCGGCGTCGCGCCCGACCTCGCCACGCTCGAGGCCGAGCGCCTCGCCCGCGCCGGCACCGACGATGCGGGCCTCACCGGCACCGTTGTGGCCGACGGCCGCCCGCTCGCCGGCGCGCGGATCTTCTCCTTCGACGCGGCCGGCGCGCCGCTCACCGTGGCCGTGACCGACGCCGACGGTCAGTTCCGCCTCCCCGCCACCGGCGTGGCCACCCTCCGCGCCACGGGCCGCGGCACCGCGATCGTGCTCGATCTGCCCGCCGGCCACGGCAACATCTCCCCCTACGACCGGAGCCCCGACGAGGCGCTCGCCAGCCTTCGGGATGGTGCCACGCCCGCGCCCTTCGCGGAGGGCTACGGGCTCGGCGAAGCAACCACCGCCGCGAACGGCGCCACCCTCACACTCTCTTCCCCCGGCACGCTGGCCGTGACCGTGGCGGACGGCGGCCCCGCCGCCGTGATCGTCGACTTCGCGGAGGCCGACCCCGTGGCCACCGACGAGCGCATCGCCCCGGGCCGCCCCTCCGGCCACGCCGCCCTCGGCTTCATCCGCGATGGCGACCTCGACCTGCCCCTGGAGCCCGGCGCCTACCGGGTGACGGTGCACCGTGGCGTACGCTACGAGGCCGAGATCACCGACGTCGTCGTGACCGCCGGGGCCACGACCGCGCTGCCGGTCACCCTCCGGGCCGCCTACACGCTCGACGGCGTGCTCACCTTCGACCCCCACACCCACGCCTCCCCTTCGGGCGATGGGAGCCTCCCCATGGAGGACCGCCTGCTCGTGGCCGCGGGCAACGGCGTGGACGTACACGTGGGCACCGATCACGACCACATCGTGGACTACCGCCCGCTCGTGACCGCGTTGGGGCTCGATGGCTGGCTGCACAGCATCGTGGCCGAAGAGGTGAGCCCCGTGCTGAAGGGACACTTCAACGCCTACCCCGCCGAGCGCGATGGCCGCCCCAACGGCGGGGCGCCCCGGTGGTGGCAGCAGATCGAGTCCACGGGCGACCTCTTCGCCCGCATCCGTGAGCGCATCGGCCGCGCGGGCACGATCCAGGCGAACCACCCCGTGGGCGGAAGCGGCATGTTCACGGCGGCGGGCTACGCCAGCGGGAGCGGCACCATCGGCGTGGCGAGCCGGTGGTCCGACGACTTCCAGGCCATGGAGCTCCTCAACTCGGGCGAGCACGCCGAGTACTTCCCGTTCTACGCCGACCTCACCGCGCGCGGAAAGCTCATCACGCCCGTGGGGGTGAGCGACAGCCACAGCTGGACCGGCGGCGAGCCGGGCCTCAACGTCACCTTCCTCCGTGCCCAGACCACGCTCGCGGACTTTGGGCCCGAGGTGCTGGAAGCGGCCATGGCCCAGCGCGCCACGGTGGTGTCGTACGGCCCCTACATCGAGGCGCTCGTGAACGGGGAGTGGGCGCCCGGCCGCGAGGTCACGGCGGGGAGCGTGGCGGTGCGCGTGCTCGCGCCGTCCTGGATTCCGGTCGAGCGCGTGCTCCTGTACCGCGACGGCACCGTGGTTTCCGAGCTGGCGTGCGAGGGCGCCGCGCCGGAGTGGTGCAGCGGAACGTTCGAGCTCGGCGCCGACGCCGACGCCAGCTACATCATCGTGGCCGAGAGCACCTCGGCCCCGCTCTCGGCGGTCTGGCCGGGCCGCCTGGCGTGGGCCGCCACCAGCGCCATCCTCAACGACGTGGGCGCGGATGGTTGGCAGGCGCCGCTGCCGGCCCTGGTCATCCGATAGCCACCCGCCGGCGCGCGCCGGGATAGCCAACCGAGGGGGAACGAACCGATGGGGCTCTTGCGCTCGCTGGTGAAGGGTGTCGTGGGAAGGGTTTCGGGCGGAGCACCGTCCGGGCGTCCAGCCGCTCCTCCGGCGGCCTCCCCCCCCCCGCCCGCGGCTCCCGCGCGGGATCGCGCCGATCGCAGCGCGGTGGCCGTGGTGGCGGGCGAAGAAGGCCCCGTGGCGGATGCGGATGCCCTCGCCAACATCGAAGCCGGCGTGCAGGAGATCAAGGAGCGCGTGGAGGCGGGCGAGCCCGTGGTGCTCCTCGACGTGCGCGAACCGGAAGAGACCGTTCACGGCGTGATTCCCGGCGCGCGGCAGATTCCGCTCGGCCAGCTCGAAGCGCGCTGGGCGGAACTGAAGAACTGCGACGAGATCGTGTGCTACTGCGCCCACGGCATGCGGAGCATCGCCGCCGCCGAAATCCTCCGGCAGCACGGCCTCTTCAACGCCACCAGCCTCGAAGGCGGGGTTGCCGCCTGGCAGGCGCTCGGCGGCAAGCTGGTGCCGCGCTGAACGACGCGCGGGCTATACTCCCGACCGTGAGCGCCGAACGCCACCCCGTCATGGGCGACCGCATTCTCCGCCGCGGGGACTACCTGTGGGGGTCGTTCCTGCGCCCCGAAACGGTAGATGGCTATCTCAACGCCGTGAATCCCGGCGATCGCCGCGACACCCTCGGGCGCTTCGCCTTCAGCCTCCGCAGCGTGGACGATGCGGTAGAAGCCGCCGCGAAGGGCAGCCAGGTCTGGCGGCGCGTAGGCCTCATGGAGCGCGCGGCGGCCGTGCAGCGGTTCCGCGACCAGCTGGCCAGCTTCGCGGAGCCCATCGCGGCGCTCCTCGTGCGCGAGGCCGGCAAGCCGCTGTGGGAGGCGCGTCAGGAGGTGGCCGCCAGCCTCCGCGCGATCGACCTCTTCCTCGATGATGGCATCGGGCTCGTGGCGCCCCGGGTGATGGAGGACATCGCCGGCCGGAGCGACTTCCTCCCGCGCGGGGTGGTGGCCATCATCAACCCGGCGGTGCTCTCGCTCTCCAACGCGGTCATCGCCACGGCAGCCGCGGTGCTCGGCGGCAACGGCCTCGTGCTCAAGCCCTCCAAGTACAGCCCGGTCGTGGGTCAGACGGTGGCGGAGCTCTGGGACAGGGTGCGCCTCCCGCGCGGCGTCTTCAACCTCGTGCAGGGCCCCGGCAGCGCCGTGGGCCAGCGCCTCGTGAGCCACCCCGGGGTGGATGCCCTGCTCTTCACCGGCAGCTACGAAACCGCGCGCGAGCTGCGCCGCTCGCTGGTGGAGCGCCCCGAGCTGCCCGCGCTGTACCAGACCGGCGGCAAGGCCATCGCCTACGTCCACGAGGATGCCCCGCGCGATCGCACCGTGTACGAGCTGCTCGTGGGGGCCTTCCTGAGCTGCGGCCAGCGGGCCACTTCCACCGCCCGCGTGCTCGTGCACCGCCGCGCGTGGGACACCATCGTGCCGGAGCTCGTAGCCCGCGCCCAGCGCCTCCACATCGGGTACGGTTTCGAGCCCGACGTCTTCATGGGCCCGCTGGTGAGCGATGCGCTGCGCACCCGCTTCCGGAAGTACTGCCGGGCGCTCACCGCCAAGGGCCACACCGCGCTCTGCGAGGGCGATGCGCTCGAGCTCTCCGGGCATCGCGGCCACTACGTGGCGCCGGGCATCTACGAGGTGAAGTGGCGCGGCGGCCTCCCCTTCCTGAACGAGGAGCCCCCCGGCCCCCTGCTGCTCGTGTACCAGGTCGACAGCATCACGGAAGCCATCGAGCTGCACAACCGCGCCGTGTACCGCCCGGTCACCAGCGTCTTCATCCGGCCCGACAATCCGCAGATCAGCGAGCTGCGGGATGGCCTCCGCACCGGCGCGATCAACGTGAACCGCAGCACCATTGGCGCGAGCTTGCGCCTGCCCACGGCCCCCCAGGGCCGCAGCGGCACGGGGCAGACGGGCGGCATCGAACTCATGCGCCACGTGACCTTTCCGCGCGCCGGCATCGTGGAGGCCCGCCCGTTCGACCCGGCGCACCTCGTTCCCGGCGTGGAGTGGGACACCGAATCCACCCTCGGCGAGCTCGGCGCGGTAGACCTGCACCTCGAATGAGCGGGCGCCGGCCGGGATAGGGCCCCGCCATGCGATCGATCGTCATCGGAAACGTACACATGGACCTCGGCGCCGGGCGCCGCGGGGTGGACATGGGGCCCTCGGCCATCCACGTGGCGGGCCTCAAGGCCGGCGTGGAGGAGCTCGGGCTCACCGTGGCCGAGACCTTCGCGCTGCGGGTGCGCTCGCAGGAAATGCTCGACGTGGGCGACGAACGCGCCCGATTCCTGCCGGAGATCCTCCAGGTGTGCGGCCGCCTTGCCGACCGGGTGGAGGCCGCCATGGAGGCCGGACACCTGCCGATCGTGCTCGGCGGCGATCACTCCGTGGCCATCGGCACGATCAGCGGCATCTCCCGCTACTGGAAGAAACGTGGCAAGCGCATCGGCGTGCTCTGGGTGGATGCCCACACCGACATCAACACCCCGGAGACCTCACCCACCGGCAACATCCACGGCATGCCGCTCGCGGTGCTGCTCGGGCACGGCCCCCCGGAGCTGGTGGCCCTCGCGGGTGACACGCCGGCGCTCGACCCGCGAAACGTCTGCGTGATGGGCGCCCGCGATGTGGACGCTGGCGAGCGCGCCTTCGTGAAGGAGCACGGCCTCCGCGTGTACAGCATGAGCGAGCTCGACGAGCGCGGCACCGCCCTGTGTGCACGCGAGGCGGTGGAACGCTGCCTCGACGGCACCGTGGGCATCCACCTCTCCTTCGACCTCGACGGCGTGGACCCCCAGCACGCCCCCGGGGTGGGAACGGCCGTGGGCGGTGGGCTCGACCTGCGCGAGAGCCACCTCATCTGCGAGAAGGTGGCCGCTACGGGCAAGGTGCTCGGGGTCGAGATGGTGGAGTTGAACCCCGTCCTCGACGAGGCCAACCGCACCGGGCGCCTTGCCGTGTGGCTCCTGTTGAGCGCACTCGGCAAGACGATCCTGTGACCGGGGGCGGAGCGCCTACTGGGCGTCGTCCTTGAAGTCGTTGTAGAGGAGCACGTCGTTGCCATCGACATGCTGGGCCGTGAAGCTGCTGGGGTCGCCCTGGCAGTCGGTGGTCAGCTTGATGAAGCAGTCCGTGTCGTCGCAGTCCTTCTCCTCGCTGTCGTTGACCTGCGGGTAGAGCTCGCCGTCTTCCTTGTAGACGAGGTACTCGGCGCTCGGGATTACGCCGGTGGAGAAGTCGGTGTCTTCGACATCCCACTTGTCCGACTCGGAGTAGTCATAGTGCGAGGTGCTGGTGCTGCTGATGGTGCCCGTCACTTCGCCGAAAACCGCCTGCGCGATGTGGATGTTCACGACCGCGGAGGAGTCGTACTCCTCGCGGTAGGTGTAGCCATCCTCGTGCTCGGCTTCGTCGAAGCCGGAGGTGCTCTTCTCCCACGAGAAGGTCCAGCCATCGCCCTCGGCCACGCCGGGGTAGGCCGCATCGCCCCAGGTCAGCACCGCGCCGGAGGAGGTGGGCGCGATGTGGAAGAACGTGATCGCGTCGGCGCCCACGAAGTCTTCGGTGTAGGTCCATTCACCGGGGCCACCATCCTCGCCCACGGGCGAGAAGCCGGCATCGAAGTTCTCGTCGAGCGACTCATCGCAGGTGACGCCGCCCTCGGAGTACGGAACGACGATCATTTAGACGCCGTTGAACGAGCAGCCGGTGAGCAGGATTGCGGGAAGAAGGAAGGACAAGGGGAATCTCGGGTGAACGCCCCGCGGCTATTTCACGCCGCCCATTCCGGCAAGGCAGACGACCGGCCCAGCGGTTAGCGCGGCGCCATGATTTTTCTCCTCCTCAGCCTCCTCGCCTGCAACAAGAACGATTCCCCCCCGGAAGTGAAGGCCGAAGCGGCCTCCTCCGAGGCTCCGGCCGCGAAGAAGGCGCCCGAGCGCCCCAAGCTCGACATTCCGGCCCCGGCCGACGTGGCGGCCCCCCCGGCCGATGCCGCGGTCACCGCCAGCGGGCTCGCCTCGAAGGTGCTCACGCCCGGCACCGGCGCGGAGCACCCCACGGCCAAGGACAAGGTCACCGTGAACTACACCGGCTGGACCACCGACGGCGCCGCGTTCGACAGCTCCACCAAGCGCGGCAAGCCGGCCACCTTCGGCCTCGGCCAGGTCATCGCCGGCTGGACGGAGGGGCTGCAGCTCATGGTCGTGGGTGAGAAGCGGCGCTTCTGGATTCCCGAAGACCTCGCCTACAAGGGCAAGGCTGGCAAGCCCGCGGGCATGCTCGTGTTCGACGTCGAGCTGGTGGCCATCGTGCCCGCGCCCAAGCCGATCCCCGCTCCGGAAGACGTGGCGGCCCCCTCCAAGGGGTCCAAGACGACGAAGAGCGGCCTCAGCTACAAGGTCATCACCAAGGGCACGGGCAAGGAGCACCCCACCGCCGAGTCCATGGTGGTGGTGGACTACACCGGCTGGAACAAGGCCGGGGAGATGTTCGACAGCAGCGTGGCCCGTGGCAAGCCCGCCAGCTTCTCGCTCGGCGGCGTGATCCCGGGGTGGACGGAAGGCGTGCAGCTCATGGTCGTGGGCGAGAAGACGCGCTTCTGGATTCCCGCCGAGCTCGCTTACGGCGAGACGCCCCGGCGCCCCGGCGCCCCCAGCGGCGACCTCACGTTCGACGTGGAGCTGAAGGAGATCAAGGCGGCGTCGGAGATGCCCACCCGCGGCCAGCGCCCCGCGCACAGCATGCAGTTGAAGAAGCCGCCCACGGCCGCCGAGAAGAAGTAGGGGTTCGGGCGGCGCTCCGGCCACCCCGGAGCCCCCCCTCCCCGGCGCCCGCGTCGCACCCGGGGGGGGGGCGTTCCGGCGAAGCCCAAGGTTCAACCTGTGTGGCACGCCGCTTGCACCATGGGACGGCATGACCCTCCTCCTCTTGTCCCTCCTCGGTTGTGAAGACGGCATCGTCTGCACCACCATCGCCGTTTACTCCACCACCGTCACCGTCGTGGACGATGCGGGCGCGCCCATCGACGACGCCGCGCTCGTCTACACCGTGGATGGGGGCGGCGAGGTGCCCTGCGAGGTGATGGGCGGCGGCCAGTACGCCTGCGGCATCGAGCAGTCCGGCGCGTTCGTGATCACCGGCAGCGCGGAGGGCTACGACGAGGAGAGCATGTCGGTGGAGGTGGGCGCGGACGAGTGCCACCCCATCGCCGAGACCGTCACCCTCACGCTCGGCGGGCCGGTGTGCACCGCCGAGGTGGTGGCGTCGGTGCAGGTGAACCTCGCCGACGCCGGCGGGGCCGCCCTCGAAGACCCGGCCGTCACCTTCCGGGTGGACGGCGGGGCCGAAGCCGCCTGCTCCAGCTCGGACGGCGGGGGCTGGCTGTGCGGCGAAGACGTGACGGGCAATATCACCGTGCGCGGCACCGCCACCGGCCACGATCCCTCAGAGGCCACCGTGGAGGTCGCGCTCGACGCGGCGGGCTGCCACGCCGTCACCGAGGGGGTCGACCTCGAGCTCCAGTGGTCGGCGGACTGACGAAGCAGCGCCGGCCCCGATCGCCGCAGGCGCGCCCCCTCGGTTCCGGCGCCCCCGCGGCGCCGCGAGGCGCAGCGGCGCGCGCTCGACGAGCTGCCGGGCCCGGCGCCTCGCCCCGATCCCCCAACCGTTCAGCTGCTGGCGCTCGCGTAGTTCCGGAGCGCCCGGAAGAGCACCCAACGGGAGAGCGCGAGGCTCGCGAGCGCGGTGGCCACAGCGCCGAACGCGAGGTCGGTGTCGAGGCGTTCGAGCAGCGCCATCGCCGGGTAGCTCGACACGAGGGCCACGGGGATCACCGTGGTGAGGATGAGGCGCAGCCCCCGACCGTACACCGACACCGGCCAGCGCCCCGCGTCGGTGATGGCGCCGAGCAGGTAGCGGAGGTTGTCCACCCGCACGAACCAGAAGCTCGTGCAGATGACGAGGAGCCAGAGCCCGTAGGTGGCCACGAGCCCGGCCACGAAGAGCACCACGGCCACGAACACGGGCCCCGGTCCAGGAACGCCCACCCGCGAGAGCGCCACGCCCACCACGCCGAGGCCGGCGAACAGCTCCCACACCGCCGCGGGCGCCACCTTCCGCATGGAGATGACCAGCTGCGCGTCGACCGGGCGGACGAGCAGGTAGTCGAGCTCGCCCGAGCGTACGCCATCCACCACGGCCCCGAGGTTCGGCTCCACGAGGCCGGCCACGAAGGCGTTGTAGAGCAGGAAGAAGCCGGTCACGAGCAGGGCGCCATCGAGGTTCCAGCCCGCGATGACCGGCACGCGGGCGTACACGAGGAAGAGCGGCACGGCCACGCCGAACGCGGAGAGCAGGCCCACCACGAACTCCGCGAGGAAGCTCGCGCGGTACTGCATTGCCGTGAGCAGGCTCACCCGCACGAGGGCGGCGACGACCTCGAGGCGGAACGCGCCCAGCTTCCGGCTCATGCGCCCACCGCGCCGTACCGCCGGATGCCGGCCCGCCACATCGCGGTGGCGAGCCCGCCGGCCACCAGCGTCCAGCCCGCCTGGAACGCGAGGTTGGCGCCGACTGCCGACCTGCCGAGGAGGATGTCGATCGGCGCGCCGAGCGTGGCGTAGAAGGGCAGGCACCGGAAGAAGTCGACCCAGCCCTCGGGGAAGAGGTCGAGAGGCACGAAATAGCCGGCGGCGAGCGACCAGAGCGCGAACCACGCCGACCAGAAGCCCATGCTCTGGTCGAACCAGAAGGCGAGCATGCCGAAGATCGCCTGGATCAACCAGGCCAGCACGAAGGACAGGAGCAGCGACAGGGAGAAAGCGGCGAGTGCTTCGCCCGAGGGCATGAACAAGAGCTCCGGGCGCCACGCCGCCAGCGCGCCCACGAGCGGGAACAGGATGCCGGCCCGAAAGGGCAGGGCGGCCAGCGTTTCACACAGGTTGAACACCAGCGGGTGCATGGGGCGGAGGAGGCGCGGCGAGAGCTCGCCCTTGCGGATGTTCCAGTTCAGCTCCCACACGATCCAGCTCCCGGTGAGCTGGCGGACGATGAGGTTCACCGCGAAGTACCGCGCGAAGTCCACCTGGTCGTACCCGCCGACCGGCCCCCCCGAAGCCGCGGAGTTCCAGAGCGACAGCATGACCAGCGGGAGCGTGGCGCTCAGCACCCAGATGATCATCTCGGCGCGGTAGGCCACCATGCCCGAGAAGGCGATCTGCTGGATCGTGGGCCAGGCGCGGGCCACGTGGGTGAGCCTCGACCACCCATCCGCCTGGAGCGCCCTCACGCCTCGCTCCGGGGGCGCCCCTCGCGGAACACCCGCCCGATGATCTCCTCGAGCGGGGGCACCTCCACGCCCAGCTCCACCAGCGGTGCCACCGCGAGCGTGCGCTGGATGAGCGCGTTGGTCTCGCCGGCTGGCACGGTGGCCACCATGCCATCCCCCTGGGGCAGGAACCCCAGCGGCAGGAGCTGGGGCACCATCGAGCGGATCACCACCCGCCGCTCCGGCGCCACCTCCCGGCTCAGGGCCTCGAGGTCGCCATCGTACCGGAGCCGCCCCTGGTCGATGATGAGGAGCCGCGGCGTGAGCGCCGCGATGTCCTGCATGTAGTGCGAGGTGAGCAGCACGGTGGCGCCGGTGGACCGGTTGTGCTCCGCGATGAACTGCCGAACCTGGACCTGCATCTCCACGTCGAGCCCGATGGTGGGCTCGTCCAGGAACAGCACGGAGGGGCGGTGCACGAGCGCAGCGATGAGCTCGCACTTCATGCGTTCGCCGAGGGAGAGGTTCCGCACGGGCTTCTGCAGGAGCGGCTCGGCGCGGAGCATCGCCACCAGCTCGTCGAGCGTTCGGCGGAACTCGGCGAGTTCCACCCCGTACATGGCCCGGTTCAGCTCGAAGCTCTCGATAGCGGGGAGGTCCCACAGGAGCTGCTGCTTCTGCCCCATCACGAGCGTGATCTGCTGGAGGAAGGAGGGGTGGCGCTCCTGCGGCACAAAACCGCCCACCTTGAGGGTGCCCGACGTGGGGTAGAGCAACCCCGACAGCATCTTCAACGTGGTGGTCTTTCCGGCGCCGTTGGGCCCGAGGAAGCCCACGCGCTCGCCCGCCGCGATGCGGAAGTGAAGGTCCGACACGGCGTGGACCTCCTTCACCTCACGCGAGAACAACGAGCGGAACGCGCCGCCCAGCCCGGGAGTCCGGACCGGCACGCGGTACGTCTTGCACAGCCCAGCCACCTCGATCATCGTTCCCACACGCCGCCTCGCCCGCATGTAGCTTGCCGCCGGCCGCCACGGTGTCGCCAGCGCGGCCCCGAGCGGCTAACGGGACGCCCCCATGTCGCTGACCATCCTAGGGCCCGAGCGCCCCGAAGGCGTGCTCCCGGGCGTGCTCAAGAAGCACGACGTCACCGGTCCGCTCGCGCTCGTCAGCGCGGGCTGGCGGTACGACGAAGCGCGCGACGAGCCCTTGCGCGCGGCCGTGCCCAACGAGGTGCGAAACCTCCGCCTGTACGACCGCTTCCGGGTGATCGAGCACGAGGCGCCCGACCTCATCTCCCGCTACACCGCCAAGCAGGATGCCATCCGGCTGGTGAAGCAGCGGTACCGGATGCGGGTGCAGACGGGCCTCGCCAGCGCCACGGCCCTCTTCGCCGAACACGGCGACATCACGTGCCGCTGGTTCCTGCAGGCCATCCGTCACCTCCAGGAAACCGACGAGCTCTTCCTCGCGGAGGCCCGGGCGCTGCACGACCGCTTCGAGCTGGAGGCCCGCCCCGGCGACCATCCGCTCGTTCGCAAGGAGCGCGAGGCGATTCGCGAGGAGCTGTCGGGCTGCGCGGCGCTCCTCGTGGCGGGCGGCCACGTGGGCGTGCTCCGCAACCGCTGCTTCTTCTTCGACCTCGGCCCGGTGCTCAACCACCGCCCCTTGTACGCCTGGAGCGCCGGCGCCATGCTGATGACCGAGCGGGTGTTGCTGTACCACGACCGTACCGCCTACGGCCCCGGCACCGCCGAGTTCCTCGACCACGGCTTCGGCCTCCTCCGCAACACCGTCTTCCTGCCCCACGCCCGCGAAAGGCTCGACCTGGAAAACATCCGCAACCTCACGGTCCTCGCCCATCGCCTCGCGCCCCGCCGGGTCATCGCCCTCGAAAACGGCGCCGTGTACGAAGGCGGCAGCTACTCCGGGACCGCGGGCGCAGCCTTCGCGCTTCACCTCGATGGGAGCACGCATGCAGCGGGTGCTTGAGCTCATCGCCGCCTGCGAGCAGCCCAAGGCGCCACGCCACCAGCTGCTGGAGGCCTTCGCCAAGGACAAGCTGTTCCCGCTGGTCACCGACGATCACGCCACCTTCTTCTTCTGGGATGGTGAGCCCTACGACAGCGTCTTCCTGCAGCACTGGGTGTTCGGCCTCCCCTCGCGCATCGAGCTGCTCCGCATCCCGAACACCAACGCCTTCTACCTGCCCCTCGATCTGCCGAAGCGCGCCCGCGTGGAGTACAAGTTCGAGCTGATGCGCGGCGGCAAGGGTCGGTGGACGGCCGACCCCCGCAACCCCCGGCGCGCCTACGACCCCTTCGGGAGCAACTCGGTCTGCCCCGCCACCTCCTACGAGGAGCCGGGGTGGGTGAACGAGCACCGCGACATCCGGCGGGGCGAGCTGGTGCAGGGGAGCGTCTACTCCGAGGCTTGGAAGTCCGAACGGAGCTACCAGCTCTACATTCCCTACGGGGCGCGGCCGGGCAAGCACTACCCGCTGCTCATCGTGCACGACGGCACCGACTTCCTGCACTTCGCGCAGATGCGCGAGTGCCTCGACACGCTCATCGCCCACCACGAGGTGGCGCCGCTTCTCGTGTGCTTCACCGACGGCGTGCGTCGTAACTGGGAATACGCGGCCAACCCCCAGCAGGCCGACTTCCTCGCGCTCGACCTCCTCCCCCACCTGCGCAAGAACTATCCGGTGCTTGAAGCCCCCGAGTTCCACGGCATCATGGGGGCCTCGTTTGGCGCGGTGAGCTCGCTCCACGCCGCCATCCGCCACCCGGGCACCTGGGGTCACCTCCTCCTCCAGAGCGGCAGCTTCGCGTTCACCGACATCGGCGACCACGAACGCGGCCCGCTGTGGGACCCGATCGTGGCCTTCGTGAACGAGCTGCGCGCCGCGCCGCCGCGCATCGAGAGCCGCGTGTACCAGAGCTGCGGCACCTTCGAGTCGCTCATCTACTACAACCGGAGCCTGTTGCCGGTGTTCCAGCGTGTGGCCGACGATGCGCGCTTCACCGAGGCGCCCGACGGTCACAACTGGATCAACTGGCGCGACCGCCTCCGCGAGGGCCTCACCTGGCTCTTCCCCGGGCCGCTCTGGATGTACTACGAGTAGGCGAGCACGGATGGGGCGATGCGCCGCGCCCTTCCGCTGGGTCTCCACGCTCGCGCCGCGCATCGCGCCCCCGTCGGGCGCTTGCATCCGGCCCGCGGTTGGCCCAGAATGCCCGGCATGACCTCCCGTCCTCTCCTGTTCGCCCTCGCGCTCGCCATCTCCCCTGCGGCGCTCGCCGCTACGCTCGACGTCGATGCGGCCGGCACCACCGCCTACAGCACCATCCAGTCGGCGATCGACGCGGCCAACACGGGCGACAACATCCGGGTGTACAGCGGCACCTACAACGAGGCCATCGACTACAAGGGCAAGGAGCTCTACATCTACTCGCGCTTCGGCTCGAGTGTCACGACGCTCGATGCGGGGGGAACCGCCACGTGGGCGGTCACGGTGGATGACGGCGAGGCCGCGGGCACCACGCTGGACGGGTTCACCCTGAAGAACGGCGCCGCCGGCGGCATGTACGTGAGCGGGTCGAACTTCGCCACGGTGGATGTGCAGGTCAAGAGCGTGGGCAGCACCAGCTACTACGGGTCGGGCCTCTACGCGACGACCGCCACCGTCACCCTGACCGACAGCGGTTTTGACAGCGTGACCAGCTACGTGGGCGGCGCCATCTACGCCACGCGCTCCACGCTCACCCTCGACAACACCGACTTCACCGACAACTACGCCTACTACGGGGCGGCCATCTACGCGTCGAACACCGACGTCACCGCCACCACCCTGAACGTGACCGGCAACGAGAACCTCTACGGCGGCACGATCTACCTCTACGATCGCGCCACCTTCGATGTCACGGGACTCACTGCCACCGGCAACACCACCAACTACGGCTCGGGCGCCGCCATCTTCGCCTCCTACAGCGCCGACGTCACGCTCACCGACAGCACTGTGAGCGACAACTACGCCGCCCTCGCGAGCAGCGGCTACTACGGCGCGGTCTACGTGGAGCAGGCGTCGAACATCTCCGCGACCAACGTGACCTTCTCCAACAACGAAGGATATGGCGGGGGCGCCACCACGGTGTACGCCACCTCCACCGGCAGCTTCGACGGCTGCTCGTTCTCCGACCACACCACCGGCCTGTACGGCCCGCTCTTCGTCGGCTCGGGGTCTGAGGTCACGGTGACGGGGTCGACCTTCTCCGGCAACACGGCCAGCGGGTACGGCGGCGCGATCTACGCGGCCTCCACGTCGGGGCTCACCATCTCCGACACCACTTTCGACGCGAACACCGCCCTCTACTACGGCGGCGCGCTCTACCTCTACTACTACGTGGACGCGAAGCTCACCGACGTGACCTTCACCGGGAACCAGGCCACCAACGGCGGCGCCATCTATGCCCAGCAGCTGTACAGCACGCTGGAAATCGAGGACGCCACCTTCAGCGGCAACGAAGCCACGACCGGCGCCGGCGGCGCGCTCTACACCTACTACTACGCCGACATGAACGTGACGGACGCCATGTTCGAGGACAACAGCGCCGCCGGCGTGGGCGGTGCGATCTCCGCGTACTCGATCTACGGCACCACCGCGGTCACCAACAGCACCTTCACGAACAACAGCTCCGCGACGTCAAGCGGCGGGGCCATCTCCGTCCAGAGCGCGAGCGAGCTCGAGGTGACGGACAGCAGCTTCACCGGAAACACGGCCGCCTCCGGTGGCGCGGTGTACGGCTACTACCTCCTCGGCGAAATGTCGTTCGTGAACACCACGTTCTCGGCGAACGAGTCGGCGGGCGCGGGCGGCGCGGTGTACGCCTACTACTACACGGAAACCAGCATCGAAGGCTCCACGTTCGACCAGAACGTGGCCTACACCGATGGCGGCGCGGTGCTCGCCTACTACGAGGCCACCCCCGTCTCCATCTCGAACAGCACCTTCACCAACAATGCCGCCGACCATGGCAGCGGCGGCGCGATGTGGGCCTACTACGCCGTCGAGGTGGAGCTGGCCGACAACCAATTCGACAGCAACGTCGCCTATACCAGCGGCGGCGGCTTCTACGGCAGCTACCTCGTGGACCTCACCAGCACGGGCGACAGCTTCTCCGGCAACGAAGCCGGGCACGGGTACGGCGGCGCCATCTTCCAGGACGGGTACTACGCCGGCTACGGCAACGCCTGGATCACCGGCGTGTCGATGACCGACAACCTCGCGGGCATCAGCGGCGGCGGCGCCTACATCACCAACCAGGACGAGCTGGAGCTCGATGCGCTGGTGGTCCAGGGCAACACCGCCGACCGGGACTTCGGCGGCGGCCTGTACCTCGCGGGCAACGGCGACTACACCGTTTCGCACTCCAACATCTGCGGCAACACCGCGGATGAGGGCGGCGGCGTGTACAGCGCCAGCTCCACCGGCACCTCCACCTGGGCCAACAACGTGGTGCAGGAGAACAACGCCACGTACGCGGCAGGCATCGGCTTTGTGTCCGAGGCTTCGCTGGCCTTCACGAACAACACCGTGCTGGGCAACGACGCCGCCAAGGATGGCGGCAACCTCTACTTCTACGCCGTGGGTGGCGCGGTCACCAACAACATCGTGGCGTGGAGCGCCGACGGCGACGGCATGGTGGTGGACGACACCAGCAGCGCCACCGCCACCACCTTCACCTACAACGACTTTTACGCCAACCTCGCCGACGACGTGAGCGGCTACCTCACCGCCGCCGACCTCGCGGGGTTCGCGGGCAACCTCTTCGTCGACCCCGACCTGTACGCCTACTCCTCCGATGGGGACTGCGGCAACGACGTGCTCCTCCCCAACGGCGGCAGCGCGATGATCGACGCCGGCGACCCCGCCCTCCTCGATGGGGATGGCTCCCGCAGCGACATCGGCGCTTACGGCGGCCCCGACAACGACATCGAGGATGCCGACGGCGATGGCTACGCCAGCGTCATCGACTGCGACGACACCAACGCCGCGATCCACCCGGGCGCCACCGAGGTGGTGGACGATGGCATCGATCAGGACTGCACCGGCGCCGACCTCACCGCCGCCGACCTCGACGTCGATGGCGACGGATACCAGACCACCGCCGTGGGCGGCACCGACTGCAACGACAACGACGCCAGCGTGAACCCCGGCCAGGCCGAGGTCTGGTACGACGGCACCGACCAGGACTGCGATGGCAACGACGACGACCAGGACGGCGATGGCTGGACGGTGGATCGGGACTGCGACGACACCAACGACCAGGTGAGCCCCGACGCCACCGAGGTCCCTTACAACGGCGTGGACGACGACTGCAACGAGCTCACCAGCGACACCGACGTGGACGGGGACGGCTCCGACGCCGCCGAAGTGGGGGGCGACG
This sequence comes from uncultured Pseudomonadota bacterium, assembly GCA_903885375.1. Classification (GTDB taxonomy): domain Bacteria; phylum Myxococcota_A; class UBA796; order UBA796; family SXON01; genus SXON01. The sequence goes on along the minus strand of CAISIK010000057.1, from coordinate 27,674 downwards.
ACTGTGATGACGAAGACGGCGAGGTGAACCCCGAAGCCACCGAGGTCTGGTACGACGGCGTGGACCAGGACTGCTCCGGCGGCAGCGACAACGACCAGGATGGCGACGGCCACGACGCCGCGGCCTCCGGCGGCGACGACTGCAACGACCTGGACGCCACCAGGATCACCGCGGCGGACTGCGGCATCATCGGCGAGGACACCGGCACCGGCGACAGCGGCGGGGAGAACCCCCCGCTCGACACCGGCAAGGATGCCGTGGGCGCCGAGGGCGACTGCGGCTGCTCCAGCGAAGGCGGCGCGGCCGCGGCGGTGCTGCCGGCGCTCCTCGCGGCCGCGGCGCTCGGCATGCGGCGTCGCCGGAGCTGAGGGCGGCGGCGCCTCGCCTGCCCCTGACTTCGCCCCCTTCGCCCGCTGCGGGAGCAGCAGGCGAGCCGGGGCCCCGCGAGGTGCCCGCACCCCCGATTCTCACTCGTAGCGGAACACCAGGGTGCCACCGCCGCGGAGCTCGCCGTGGTCGAAGGTGGGCTTCGCCCAGGTCACGCCGTTGAGCGTGATGTCGGCGAGCTCGCCCTCGCCCTCGCGCCAAACGTCGAACGATCCGCCCGGAACCGGCAACCGAACGTGGTCGAACGCCGGCTCGTTCAGCACGTACGTGCGCGTGCCGGCGATGGGGTAGAACCCCGCGCTCGCGAACAGGTACCAGGCGGAGAGCGTGCCCGCGTCGTCGTTGCCGGCGAGGCCGTCGGGATCGTTGTGGTAGTGGGTTTCGCGCACCCAGCGCACCCATTCGCGGGTGGCCGCGTCGTCGCCCCAGAGCGCGAAGAGCCAGGGCGCGTGGATGTCGGGCTCGTTGCCGTGCCAGTAGTAGCCGGGAGGGCCGATGAGCGGCCCTTCGGCGCGCGCCAGCTCGAAGAACTCGGTCAGGCGGGCCCGCGCGGTCTCCTCGCCGCCAAGCAGCTCGGCGAGCCCCGCGGAATCCCACGGCGCGAGCCAGAGGTACTGCCAGGCGTTGCCTTCGGTGTACTCGTCGGCCCAGGCGGCGGTGTCCAGCTCCTCCGCGAAGCTCCCGTCGCTGTACCGGGCGTGGAACCAGCCCATCTCCGGGTCGTAGAGGTTCCCGTACTTGCGGGCGCGCCAGGCGAAGAACGCGGCGGAGTCGGGGTCGTCCATCCACTGGGCGGCCTGCGAGAGCGCGGCGTCGGCCCAGGACAGCTCCAACTGCCAGGCCACGCTGGCGCCCACGAGGTCCGCGGGGATGAAGCCGAGCGTTTCCACCTCGGTCACGGCGGGGCGCGCGTTGTAGGGGTACTCCCCCTCGCCGCGTGCTTGCGCCACGAGGAGCGGCCAGGCCACCTCGCTCTCCCAGCCCCCCACCCCCTTCACGATGGCGTCCGCGAGCGCGATGTCGGCCGGCGCGCCGAGCATGCTCCCGCCCTCGTCCTGCGCCACCGGCCAGCGCGGGAAGGCCCCGCCCTGCTGCCGCATCGCGAGCAGGGACTGCGCGAAGCTGGCGGCATCCTCGGGGTAGAAGAGGTCGTAGGCCGGATGGGCGGTGCGGTAGGTGTCCCAGAGGGACAGGTCGCTCGCGTAGTTCCACCCCTCCGCCGTGTGCACGGCACCGTCAAAACCCACGTAACGACCATCGGCATCGCCGTAGTGCGTGGGCATCAGCTGCAGGTGGTAGAGCGCCGTCCAGAAGATGGCGGCCTCGTCGTCGCTCGCGCCCTGGATCGTCCACCCTTCGAAGCGCTCCGCCCAGTCCGACCGGGTGTCCGCCACGGTGCTCTCCACCGGGAGGTCCTCGGGACGCTCGGCTTCGAGGTTGGCGCGCGCTTCGTCGGCGCCGAGCAGGGAGAGCCCCACGCGCACCCGGCCTTCGCCGGCCGGCAGGTGGAGCACGGCGCCCACCTCGCTCCCGGTGCTCTCGGGCGGGGCCCCCTCGAAGACTTCGCCCTCCGACCAGGTGGACGCGGAGAGGATGCCCGTGTCGAACACCGCCACGAACCAGATGGGGAAGCTGCCGCCGAAGGCGTCGTCGTTGGTCATCACGCCCACGACCTCACCCGCCGGGACGTTCACCTCGATGGCGGCGCCGAGGTTCGACCCGTAGGCGGTGTAGCCGAGGTCGATGGCGAGGGTGGGGTCTTCGATGCTGTCGGGGAAGCGGTAGCGGTGTACGCCCACCCGCTCCGTGGCCGACAGCGTCACCTCGATGCCATCGGCCAGCTTCACGTCGTAGCGGCCGACGCTCGCCGACTCGTCGTCGTGGGAGAAGGCCTGGCGCCAGTCGTCCGGCCCACGGGCGGAGTCGGGGATGCCGTCGCCCGGCATGAAGAGGATGTCGCCGAGGGCGGGCACGCCCACGCCGTGCATGTGGGTGTGGGAGAAGCCCTCGATGTGGTCGTCGGGGAAGTAATAGCCGGAGCAGTGGAGCGCCCCGAGACCGGGGCCGCCAGTGGACGTGTCGGGGCCGAGTTTCACGAGGCCGAAGGGCGCGGAGGCCGCGGGAGTGGCCGAGCCCACGCGGAAGCCAGGCCCGCCCGTGGCAATGAACGGGTTCACGAAGTCGAGCGGGCCCGGGGGCGGATCCGCCGGAACCTCAACGCAGGCCACGAGGAGGAGGAGCATCCCGGCGACCCTATCAAACATCCGAGGATAAGAGCCGCCACATGTACACCGACACCCTGCTGCACATCGACGGTTCCTGGCGTCCGGGCGCATCCGGCCGCACCATCCCCGTGGAGGACCCCGGCACCGGCGAGGTGATCGGGCAGGTGGCCCACGCCGATCGTGCCGACCTCGACGAAGCGCTCGCCGCCGCCGAGCGCGGCTTTGCCGTGTGGAAGAACACGAGCGCGCACGAGCGGTACCTCCTCATGAAGCGGGCCGCGGCCCTCTTCCGCCAGCGCGCCGACAGCGTGGCCCACCGCCTCACCTGCGAGCAGGGAAAGCCGCTCGCCGAAGCGATCGGCGAGGTCAACCTCGGCGCCGACCTGATCGACTGGTTCGCGGAGGAAGCGCGCCGCACCTACGGGCGCGTCATCCCCTCGCGCGCCGCCGGCGTCGAGACCTTCGTGCTCCGCGAGCCGGTCGGCCCCGTCGCCGCGTTCACGCCCTGGAACTTCCCCATCAACCAGGTCGTCCGCAAGCTCTGCGGTGCCCTGGCTACAGGCTGCTCCATCATCATCAAGGCCCCCGAAGAAACGCCGGCCTCCCCCGCCGACCTCGTGGCCGCCTTCGTGGACGCGGGCGTGCCGAAGGGGGTCGTCCAGCTGGTGTTCGGCGTGCCCGCCGAGGTGAGCGGCTACCTCATCCCGCACCCCGTCATCCGCAAGATCACCTTCACGGGCAGCACCCCCGTGGGCAAGCAGCTCGCCGCCCTCGCCGGCCTCCACATGAAGCGCGCCACGATGGAGCTCGGGGGCCACGCACCGGCCGTCGTCTTCGCCGACGCCGACGTGCCGCGCGCCGCCAAGCTCCTCGCCACCTTCAAGTTCCGCAATGCCGGGCAGGTGTGCACCAGCCCCACGCGCATGCTGGTGGAGCGGCCCCAGCTCCAGACCTTCGTGGACACCTTCGTGGCCTACGCCCAGAAGCTCCATGTGGGCCACGGCCTCGACCCGGCCACGCGCATGGGGCCGCTCGCAAACGACCGCCGGCTCCTCGCGATGGAGGCCCTCGTGGCCGACGCGCGCGCCTGTGGCGCCACGGTGCTCTGTGGCGGCGAGCGCATCGGCACCCGCGGCATCTTCTTCGCCCCCACCGTGCTCGTGAACGTGCCCCCCGAGGCCCGCATCCTCCACGAGGAGCCCTTCGGCCCCATCGTGCCCATCACGGCGTTCGACACCTTCGAGGAGGTGGTGGCCGAGTCCAACCGCCTCCCCTTCGGCCTCGCCGCCTACGCCTACACCTCGTCGCTCCACACCGCCCAGGCATGGGGCGCGGCGGTGGAGAGCGGCATGGTGAGCATCAACCACCACGGCCTCGCGCTGCCCGAGCTGCCCTTCGGCGGCATCAAGGACTCCGGCCACGGCAGCGAGGGTGGTGTGGAAGGGCTCGAGGGCTACCTGAACACCAAGCTCATCACGCGCGCCGCGCTGTAGGACCCCATGAACATCACCACCTTCAACGTGAACTCGGTCCGCGCCCGACTCGAACGCGTGCTCGCCTGGCTCGACGACCGGCGGCCCGACGTGGTCTGCCTCCAGGAGCTCAAGTGCCTCGATGCGGAGCTTCCCCGCGCCGAGTTCGAAGCGCGTGGCTACCACGTGGCCAGCTTCGGGCAGAAGTCCTGGAACGGCGTGGCCCTGCTCTCCCGCACGCCCATCACCGAGGTCGAGACCGACCTGCCCTGGGCGGGCGACCCGCAAGCGCGCGGCATCACCGGCGTGATCGAGGGCATCCGCATCGTGAACCTCTACGTGGTGAACGGGCAGGATCTCGCCAGCGACAAGTACACCTACAAGCTCGAGTGGCTGAAGCACCTGCACGCGTGGGTGGCGCCGCGCGTGGCAGCCGGCCCGATGCTCGTCTGCGGCGACTTCAACATCGCCCCCGCGGACGCCGACGTGTACGACGCCGTGAAGTGGGGCGAGGAGGTGCTCTGCTCCCCGGCGGAGCGCGCCGCCTTCAACGGCCTGCTCGGGCTCGGCTTCACCGACTCCTTCCGGAAGCTCCACCCCAAGCGCCGCCAGTTCACCTGGTGGGACTACCGCACCAGCGGTTTCGAGCAGGGCAAGGGCGTGCGGATCGACCACCACCTCGTGAACGCCGCCCTCTGGCCGCGGGTGGTCGATGTCACGGTGGACATGGCGGAGCGCGGACAGAAGCAGGCGAGCGACCACGCCCCCGTCACCCTGCACCTCGCCTAGGCGAGGCGCCGATCAGCGCGCGTGGGCGATGAACCCGCGCGCAGCGGTGAAGACCTCGACCTCGATCGCGCGGCAGAGCACATCGCCCCAGCGCTCGAAGGGATCGATGAGCCCGGGGCCGGCGGCCCGCGCCTGCGGGAGCCGCGCCAGCTCCGCGCGCAGCGTGCCCTCGGCCTCGCGGGCGGCCTCGGCGAGCCGGGCCCCGGCCGCGGCGAGCGCGAAGCGCGCCGCATCGGGCTGGGGGCTCGCCACGAGCACCGGCTCCATCCAGGCCACCGTCTTCGCCCAGCCCGCTTCCAGCTCGGCATCGAGCCCATGGGGGAGGAGCACGAGCGGTCGCGTAGCGGCCGCGAGGGAGCGCGCCGACTCGCCCGCCCGCTTGCCCTCGGCAAGCGCCGAGGGAAGTGCCTTGTGGGGGCCCTGGAGCGCATCCAGGGTGGGCACGAGGCCATCGCTGAACCGGTCGATGAGCCGGCGCTCCTCCGCCTCGCCGATGAGCCGCCGCGCGAGCTCGGAGGAGGCCACTTCCCAGGTGGAGACGGCAGCGGTGCCCGGGCGACGCAGGTGCGCATCGATCTGGTCCTGCAGCTCGGGCCACACCTCCGCCACCGCGGCCGACCACTCCGACCCCACGAAGGCCGCGCGCGGCGCCCCCTGCAATCGCGCCCGCACCCGTTCCAGCCAGCCGCCGCGCATGCGAAGCTCCCGCACGGGCCCTAACCGTTAGGAGGGCAGATGCCGCCCGATCCGCCCGACTACTCCGCCGACCTCCCCACGATCCGCCTCGGCGACTCCCCCGGCCGCATGGGCGACCTCCCCGCCGGCGGTTTTCTCCCGCGCGAGCCCCGTTCCTGGGAGGACGTGGGCGTGGAGCCCGCGCTCGTTGAGCAGATCGTCATCCGCATGCTGGCCCGCGAGGGCAGTACCGCCGGCCGGCGGGTGGCGCAGGAGCTCTGCCTCGCCGCCACCCTCCTGAAGGACGTCTTCGATGGCCTCAAACTCCAGAAGGTCGTCCAGCACCGCGGATCGACCGCCACGGGCGACTTCATCTGGGAGCTCACCGATCACGGCCGCGACATGGCGCTCGAGTCGCGCAAGCTCTCCACCTACATCGGCCCGGTCCCGGTGCCCTTCCACCAGTACGTTCGCGGCGTGGAGGCGCAGACGCTCGCCAACATCCGGCCCACGCGCGATGACCTCGCGCGGGCCTTCGAGGACATGAGCCTCGATCCGGCGCTGGTCGATGCGCTCGGCCCGGCCATCTCCTCGGGGCGCGCGCTGTTCCTCTACGGCGAGCCCGGCAACGGCAAGACGAGCATCGCCGAGCGGGTCACCCGCAGCTTCGGCGACACCATCTGGATGCCGGTCACGCTCCTGATCGACGGGCACATCGTGAAGCTCTACGACCCGGCCACGCACGTGCACCGGCCCGACAACTCGCGCACGCTGAGTGTCCTCGAACGGGCCGATCGGCGCTGGGTCCGCATCGACCGGCCCACCATCATCGCGGGCGGCGAGCTCACGCTCGACATGCTGGAAATCCAGCGCAACCCCACCTCCGGTGTGTGCGAGGCGCCGCTCCAGCTCAAGGCCAACTGCGGCACGCTGGTGATCGACGACTTCGGCCGCCAGCGCATCGAGCCGCTCACGCTCCTGAACCGCTGGATCTTCCCGCTCGAACGGCGCGTGGACTACCTGCGCCTCCCCGACGGCCGCAAGATTCCCGCGCCCTTCGACCCCCTCCTCATCTTCTCCACGAACATCGACCCCAGCACCCTCGTCGATGAAGCCTTCCTCCGCCGCATCCCCTACAAGATCCGGGTGCCCGACCCCACCCGCGATCAGTTCGGCGGCCTCGTACTCAGCATGGCCGCCGTGCTGGGGGTGGAGGTCCCGCACGGCTCGCTCACCTACCTGATGGAGCGGCACTACCGCGGGCGTGCCATGCGCTTCTGCCACCCGCGCGACCTCCTCAACCAGGTGCTCGACAACGCGCGGTACCTGCAGATTCCCGCCGTCGCCACGCCCGATGCGTGGGACAAGGCCGTGTCCAATTACTTCGGCGCGACGCCCCCCCAGTGAAGGATCGTGTGCCGGTGCTCGTGCTCGGCGGCTTCCTCGGGAGCGGCAAGACCACCGTCGTGCGCCACCTGCTCGCCGAGGCGCAGCGAACCGGCCGGCGCCTGGCCGTCGTCTCCAACGAATTCGGGGCCCTCGGCATCGACGCCGCCCTCATCGGCGACCGCCCCGGCGACATGGTGGAGCTCGCGGGCGGCTGCGTGTGCTGCACGCTCAGCAACGAGCTGCGCGACACGCTCCAGCTCCTGCGCGAGCGGGCCGATCCCGACTGCATCGTGGTGGAGTGCAGCGGCCTCGCCCTCCCCTTCGACACCCAGCTCCACCTCTACCGGCCGCCGCTCCGCGACTGGGTGGGCGATGAAGCCTGCGTGGTGGTGGTCGACTCCGAGCGTGTCGACGAAGCCGACCCGCTCTTCGAGGAGCAGCTCCAGAGCGCCGACCTGCTGGTGCTCAACAAGGTGGACCTCGTGGGCGAGGCGGGCCTCCAGCGCGCGCGCGCCCGGCTGGTCGAGCTCGCGCCAGACACCCCCATCGTGGAGGTGATCCAGGGCGCGGTCCCGCTCGGGCTCGCCTGGCCCCACGCGCCGCGCGCCACCGCCCCGGGCCACCACGACCACGACCACGCCCCCCACGGCCACGTTGCCTGGGCCTCGCAGGAGCTCCGCGTGCCCGATGGCCTCGGCGAATCGGCCTGCCATGACTGGATCTACGCGCGCCGCGGCGTGCGCACCAAGGGTTTCGTGCGCTGCGCCGAGGGCATCCGCGTGGTGCAGGGTGTAGGTCGGCGGCTCGAGCTCGTGGCGCCGGGGCCCGGCGGGGTCCCGCCCGAGCTGGTGGGCCGTGTCGTCGTGATCGACCGGACCACACCTTGACGCCGGCCCCGCCGAGCGCGTGGATCCTCGCGGGTGGTGCCGCCATTCGCTACGGGTCCGACAAGGCGCTGGCCCGCATCGGGTCCGAAACCCTGCTCGAACGAACCGCCCGCATCTGCGGCGAGTGCGGCCTCGGCGTCACCGTGGTGGCGCGCTTCGCCCGCGAGGGAGGGCTGCCCACCCTCATCGAACGAAACCGGCCAGAGCGACACCCCCTGTTCGGCGTGTCCGCCGCGCTCTTCGCCGCGGCCGCGCGCGGGGAGCGCACTGCCCTCTGCCTCCCCTGCGATCTCCCCGACCTGCCGGCCAGCACCGTCCTCGCCATCCTCCAGGCGTCGGCTCCGGCCTGCGCGGCCGGGCAGCCGCTCCTGTGCCACCTCCCCGTGACCCTCGCGGCTTCAGCCCAGGCAGCCGCCGAAGCAGGCGCGCCCGTGCGCGCCTTCCTGCGCGCGGCGGCCGTGCAGATCGTGGAGGTGCCGGAGACGAGGAACCTGAACCGCCCGGAGCCGGCTCAGTATTCGAAGTAGTAGTACGCGCGCCGGCCGTTCTGGCCCGCGGCATAGCGCACGAAGTCGGCCCCGTACTGGTCGCCGAAGACACCGGTCACGGCCCCCGCGAGGTTGTACCCGTAGAGATACCAGCCGTTGTAGCGGCTGCCGCTGATGTGGGCCCACACCACATCCTCGAGCGCGTAGGTCGCAGTGCCGTAGCTGTAGAGGTAGTACTCGGTCCAGCCGAAACCATCGAGCTCGCTGGAGAAGTAGAAGTCCTGGTAGCCGAACTCGTCGAACACGGTCTGCTGCAGGAAGCTGTCGCAGTACTCGCCTTCGGTGCGGCCGCCGGCGAGCTGCGTGGTGAACGACCAGGTGCAGTCCGGGCACCCCACGGGCCCGAGGCCGACCCCCACGAAGTCGGCCGAGATGTCGCAGATGAGCTCTCCCCCCTTGGCCGAGAGCGCGCCGTAGCCGCGGGTGGCGGAGAACGACTCCGACTCCGGCTCCCACTGGAACGAGCCGTGCCACACCACGAACGCCGTGCCGGTGTCGTCACCATCGACGCCGGCGTTGGGGCCATCCACGCTCGTGCCGTCGGTGCCGAAGAACCCGCCGAAGGGCGATGGGCAGCCGACGAAGAGGAACAGGAGCGCCATGCCCGAATACGGTACCCCGAAGGCCTTCCGAACGCACCTCCGTTCGCAGTACACTGCCACGATGCTCGTCGTTCTCCTCCTCGCCTGCGACCCCGAAGACCCCGCGCCGGACACCGGCGGCGGCGATGTGCTCTCGCTGCTCGACGATCACGGCATCGAGTCGCCCACCGCCGAGGACGACGCCTCGCCCGAAACGCCCAACGTGCTCAGCGGCAGCGAGGATGGCTACGACTGGGCCGTCGTGCGGGGCTGGGTGAAGGTGGACATTGCCACGATGCAGGCCACCATCACCAACCCGGACGTGGCGGTGAACCGTCGCAAGGTCACCGAGTGGACGGTGCTGAGCGTCGACGACACGGATGTTGACGAGTCCTACATCGTCACGGAGGTGGTGACCGACCCGATCACGGTGGACTACGACCTCACCTGGCGCCACCTCTACGACGGGGGGGATGGCGCGATCGCCGTGTGGGAGAAGACCGCCGGCACCGAGTTCGTGACGCTCGTGCGCGGCGCGCTCACCACCGTCGCGGTGGGCGACGCCATCGACTTCACCGCCGTCTTCGAGCTGGCCACGATCGACAGCGACAGCTCCGACACCGACCTGTTCGTTCGGGACTTCTACGCCTCAGTGCTCGCGAGCGCCCATGGCGAGCCGCTGCCGGACTGGACCGAGTAGCTCCTCCGTTCACCCCGGCGGGTAGCGGCCCCACTCCGGTCGGAGTGGGAGGCGACGGGCGCCGAGGTAGATCGCGGCGCAGCGCGCCACGTAGTAGCGGAGGTAGCGCACGATGGCGCCCACCTGCCCGCGGAAGCTCAGGCCCTGGGCGAGCACGCCGCCCGGCCCCATCCAGAAGATCCCGCGGAGGCGCGGTTCGCCTTCCATCTCCGTGCCGGCGAAGACGTCGACAAAGAGCGTCGTAGTGTCGAACGTGGCGGTCGGGAACCACTGGCGCCGCACGACCTCCTTGATGCCCCGAAGCACGAAACGTTCGCCATCCGGCGCGAGGAGATCGAGGCGGTAGCGCATGTGGAGCACGCCGGGAGCGGCGTCGGCGAAGAGGTCGAGGTGGCCGCGGGTGACCGCGAGCGGCGCGGCGTGGAGGGCGGCGCACTCCACCACCCCGAAGGCCGGGTTGCGATGGTCGGGGTCCTCCACCATTCGGGCGACGCTCGGCGTGATGACGTGCAGGGTGAACCGCCCGGCGCTCCGGGCCGCCTCGCCCTCCCGCGCGGCCACCTCGTGGGGGGCCCCCGGCAGCGGCGCGAGCCATCCACACATCGTTTCCGTAAACCGGACTTCAGCGGCCATCAGGGGGGACTATCCCGGTTTGGAGCCGGCGAGTCAACTTGACAAAGGCCCCTCAACCGAGCATATGGGCCGGCCGGAGAGGCTCATGCCGAAGCGTCGTCACGTCGTGATTACTGGTGGTGGCCGCGGGATTGGTGCCGAGATCGCTCGCACCTTCGCCAAGCTGGGCGACCGCATCACCGTTCTCGCCCGCACCCGCGAAGAGGTGGAAGGGGTGGCCGACGAGGTCGGTGGCTACGGCGTCCGCTGCGATGTCGGCGAGCCCGCCAGCGTGGAAGCGGCGTTCATGGCCGCCGGCCCGGTCGACATCCTGATCAACAACGCCGGCGTCGCCCGCTCCTCGCCGGTCCTGAAGACCGACGTGCGCGTGTGGGAAGAGCACATGAAGGTGAACCTCACGGGTTCCTTCCTGTGCTCGCTGAAGGTGCTCCCGGGCATGTCCAGCCGCGGCAACGGTCGCATCATCAACATCGCGAGCGTGGCCGGCCTCAAGGGCTACCCCTACCTCGCCGCCTACTGCGCCTCGAAGCACGGTCTCATCGGCCTCACCCGCGCGCTCGCCGCCGAGTACGCCGACAAGGGCGTGACCGTGAACGCGATCTGCCCCGGGTACGTGGAAGGTCCGCTCCTCGAGCACTCCATCCAGAACATCGTGGACAAGACCGGCCGCGACATCGCCGAGGTCCGTCAGGAGCTCGAGGATCGCAGCCCGCAGCACCGCTTCCTCGATGCCGAGGAGATCGCGGCGATGTGCGTCTTCCTCGCCAGCGAGGCCGCTCGCGGCGTCAACGGCCAGGCGCTCTCCGTGTGCGGCGGCGAAATCAACGTCTGAGGAGGCGCGGATGCCTTTCTCGATGGGCGGTGTGGTCGTGAGTGATGGCCCGGTGGTTGTGCCCGGCTGGGCCAAACCACGCGGGTACAGCAACGGCTACCGCGCTGGGAACACCGTCTTCGTGGCGGGTCAGATCGCGTGGGATGCGCAGCAGCGCCTCGTGGGCCGGGGCGACTTCGGAGCGCAGTTCCGTCAGGCCATCCTGAACGTGCGCGCCGTGCTCGATGCCGAGCGCGTTCCGGTAGCGCGCGTGGGCCGCGTAACGGTCTACGTCACCGACAAGCGGGCGTACCTCGAGAGCCTCCCCGCGGTGGGCGCGGCCTGGCGCGAGGCCCTCGGCGCCCACTACCCGGCCATGTCGCTCGTCCAGGTGGCCGACCTGCTCGAAGAGGGCGCCATGGTGGAGATCGAAGCCACCGCCGACGTGTCCCCGTGAAGGTGGCCCTCCACGGCGGCGTCGCCACGATCACGCTCGATCGCCCCGACCGCCTCAACGCCCTCACGTTCGAGGAGTACGCGGCGCTCGTGGCCTGGTTCCGCGCCCCCCCCGAAGGCGTGCGCGCCGTCGTGGTGATCGGCGAAGGGCGGGCCTTCTGCTCCGGCGGCGATGTCGAGGACATCATCGGCCAGCTCTTCCAGCGCGACATGGCGGGCCTCCTCGCGTTCACCCGGATGACGGTCGATCTGGTCCGCGCGATGCGCGGGTGCCGCGCCCCGATCATCGCCGCCATCAACGGCGTGGCGGCCGGGGCGGGGGCCATCATCGCCATGGCGAGCGACCTGCGCATCGCCTCCCCGCGCGGCCGGGTCGCGTTCCTCTTCAACAAGGTCGGCCTCTGCGGGGCCGACATGGGCGCCGCGCACCTGCTCCCCCGCATCGTGGGCTTCGGGCGCGCCACCGAGCTCCTCCTGCTCGGGGATACCGTGGATGCCACCACCGCCGAGCGCATCGGGCTCTTCAACCGCGTGGTGCCCGAGGAAGCGCTCCTCGCCGAAGCGGAGGCCCTCGCCGCCCGCATCGCCGCCGGCCCGGCCTTCGCCAACGGCATGACGAAAGAAGCGCTCAACCGCGAGCTCGACGTTTCGCTCGACACGGCGCTGGAGATGGAGGCGCAGGCCCAGGCCATCTGCATGGCCCACCCCGACTTCCGCGCCGCCTACGACGCCTGGGTGGAGAAGCGCCCGCCCCGGTTCGCGTAGGGAAGCGCCGCCGCGATAGATCGCGGCGTGCTCACCCAGTCCCACCCGTGGTGCTTCCAGCCCGAACATGCGGCCCTCGAGACCCTCGCGGCTGGCTTCCGTGCGGAGGGCGGCATCCGTGAGCGGGTGGCCGCCCTCGGCGCGGCGGGCCTGCTCCAACCGCGGGACACGCGCTCGCTCGCCGTGGTCCGCCGCCACCTCGCCTACCACGCTCCGCTCACCGACCTCGCGTTCGTCATCCAGGAGCTCGGCTGCACCCCATTGGAGCGCGCGGGTGCCTTGCCCGAGGTGGTGGCCGAGGCGCGTGCGGGTCGCCGGGTGCTCGCGTTCGGCCTCACCGAGCCCAACGCCGGCAGCGACGTGCGCGGCATCGAAACGCGCGCCGAGCGCGACGGCGCGGGCTGGCGCCTCACCGGCACGAAACACTTCATCAGCAACGCGCCCGACTGCGATGGCGCCGTGGTCTTCGCGGTGCACGAGGGCACGGTTGGCTGCTGGTTCGTGGAGGCCCCGCCCACCTCGGCGCAGTCGGTGGCGGCGCACTCCATCGGCCGCCTCGAGCTCGATGGCACGCCCGCCGTGCGGGTGGCCGAGCGCGGCTTCGGGCTCGCCTTCGCCACGCTCGAACGCTGCCGGCCGAGCGTGGGTGCCGCGGCCGTGGGGCTCGCCGCCCGCGCCCTCGACGAGACGGTTCGCCACGTCCACGCGCGCCACCAGTTCGGCGCTCCCCTCGCGGCGCTGCCCGTGGTGCGGCTGCGGGTGGCCGAGATGGCCGTGGAGCTCGAGCTCGCCACGCTCGCCACGCTGCACGCCTGCTGGAAGCGGGATGCCGCCGCGCCCGGCGAGCGCACCGCCGCTTCGAGCGCCGTGGGCAAGCTCGCGGCCACCGAGGCCGCGCAGCGCATCATCGACGCGGCCGTGCAGCTCCATGGCGGCGCCGGCGTGGAGGAGGAGAGCGTCGTGCAACAACTCTACCGTGCCGTCCGCCCGCTCCGCATCTACGAGGGCGCCACCGACGTGCTCTACACCGTCATCGCCGAAGCCATCCTGGGGCCCGCATGAACCTCGCCCGCGCCTTCCTCGACCACAACCTCCCCGACCGGGCCGACAAGGTCGCGCTCCGCACGGTGAACCGCGACTACACCTTTCGCGAGATGGTGGAGTGGAGCTGCCGGTACGGCAACCTCCTGCGCGACGCCGGCGTCCTCGAAGAAGATCGCGTGCTCCTCGCGCTCAACGACGGTCCCGACTTCGCCGCCTCCTGGTTCGGCGCGGCGCGCATCGGGGCCGTCATCACCATGATGAACCCGGGCGTCCCACCCGAAGACTGGACCTACTACCTCGACTACACCCGGGCGCGGGCGCTGATCACCGAGCGGGCCTTCTACGACGCCAACGAGCCCCAGATCCGTGCGGCGCTGCACGGCGGCCTGCGCATCTGCGTGGTGGTCGACCGCGACCGGGCCGAGATCGCCCGCTACGGCACCACCTGCCCCTACGGCAACACCTCCGCCGACGACCCGGCGGTGTGGCTCTTCTCCTCCGGCAGCAGCGGCAAGCCCAAGGGCTGCGTGCACGTGGGCGGCGACTTCGTCTTCAACACCGAGATGTACGCCAAGCGCGTGCTCGGCATCCGGGAGGACGACATCACCCTCGGCGTGCCCAAGCTCTTCTTCGGCTACGCCACCGGCACCAACCTGCTCTTTCCCTGGGCCGTCGGCGCCACGACCTGCCTCTTCCCCGAGCGGAGCACGCCCGAGGGGGTGCTGGCGCACATCGAGCGCTTCCGTCCCACCATCGTGACCAACGTGCCCACGATGATCCAGAAGATGCTCGACTGCCCGGGCGCCGCCAGCGCCGATCTCTCCAGCGTGCGGATGGTGCTCTCCGCGGGCGAGGCCCTCCCCGGCGAGCTCTACCGCCGCTGGACCGAGCGCACCGGCGTAGAAATCCTCGACGGCATCGGCAGCGCCGAGATGTTCCACATCTACATCACCAACTTCCCGGGGGATGTGAAGGTGGGCACGCTCGGGCGCGTGGTGCCCGGCTACCAGGCCCGCCTCGTGGGCCCCGACGGCGCCGACGTGCCACCCGGCGACATCGGCACCCTCTGGATCAAGGGGCCCAGCAACGCCATCTGCTACCACCGCGACCGCGAGAAGAGCCGCACCACCTTCCGCGGGGAATGGACCGTCACCGGCGACCAGTTCTGCATCGACGACGAAGGCCGCTACCGCTACTGCGGCCGCGCCGACGACCTCCTGAAGGTGGGCGGCATCTACGTCTCCCCCATCGAGGTGGAGAACTGCCTCCTCGCCAACCCCGCGGTGAACGAGGTGGCGGTAGTGGGCGTGGAGGTCGGCGGCTTGATGACGACGGTGGCCTTCGTGAGCGCGCACGTGCCCCCCACGGAGGCGCTGGCCGGCGAGCTCCAGGCCTGGGTGAAGTCCCAGCTCGCGCCGCACAAGTACCCCCGCCACGTGCGCTTCCTCGACGTCCTGCCCCGCAACGACCGCGGCAAGGTGGCCCGTGCGGAGCTCAAGGCGAGCTTCACGTGAGCCGCCCGCTCGGCGAGCGCCGCTTTCCCACGGCGTCGCTCGTGGGCCGCCCAGCGATCCTCCCGACGGGCGCCTGCGAGGCGCACGGCCCGCACCTGCCGCTCGACACCGACGTGCGCATCGCCGAGGCCATGGCGAAGAACGCGGCGGCCCGCTGCGGCGGCGTGGTGCTGCCGGCCATCCCCTACGGCGTGGCCCGGTTCGCCCGCAACTTCCCGGGCACGCTCACGCTCTCCCCCGCCACGATGACGGCGATCGTGGCCGACGTGCTTCTGGCCGCCCACGAAGCCGGCGCCAGTTCGCTCGCCATCGCCAACGCGCACCTCGAGCCCGCAAACGTGGATGCGCTCTTCGCCGCCTGCCGCATCGTGCAGGAGCGCGCCGGCGTGAAGGTGGCCTTCCCGAACGTGGGCAGCCGCCGGCACGCCGAGCGCCTCGCCCGGGCCGCCGCCCCGCTCGATGGGCACAGCGGCATCTACGAAACCTCGCTGATGCTCGCCATCGCGCCGAAGCTCGTGGTGGGCCACGCTCGCCTCCCCGCGGTCGATGCCGACCTCGGCGAGGGCATCCTCGCCGGCGCCACCTGTTTCGAGGAGGCCGGCGGGCCGCGCGCCTACTTCGGCACCCCGGCGAACGCCTCGGCCGAGCTGGGGCGCAGGCTGCTCGACGAGCTGGGGGCGATCCTCGCGGAGAGCTTGGCGTAGCGGATCAGGGCGGTGCGCGAGTCCCGGCACCGGGGTGGGCGTGGGCAGGGGCGCACCGCGGCGCGGGGGGTGCGGTGGTGCGACCCCCTCCGCTCTCTCGCCCGCCCACCCAGCCCTACTCGACGGCCTCGGGGCAGGGCTCGGGCACCTGGGTGAAGTCGATCTCGACGCGGGGACAGTCCACCCGGCTGTCATCGCCGAAGCCCTCGGGCTCGCCGTCGGTGACCAGCGTGTTGCCCTCGCCGCCCACGAAGGAGTAGTACCCCTCGGAGCCAACCGCGTAGATGGTGTTGTTGTCCCCCTGAAGGCTACCTTCGGCGTTGCCCGACAACACCATCACGTTGTTGTCGCCCCCCACCGTCGCGCTCGCGTCGCTGTCGCACACCCACACCGCTGCGTTGCTCCGGATGGTGGTGTCGTTCCAGTCCTGCTGCACCCACGTGCTGGCGGGCAGGACCACCTTGCATCGGGGGTCGAGCTCGTCCCCCGTGTCGGTGTCGGTGTCGCTGTCGGCGTCGGTGTCGGTGTCGGCGTCTGCATCCGCGTCGGTGTCGGCGTCCGTCTCGGGATCGGCGCTCGCCGTGTCCTCTCCGGTATCCCCCCCGAAAATGCCCGCGCAGCCGAGCATAAGTCCCAGAGTTACCACGCGCAGGCATGCCTCCTTCGCATGCGCGGACTACGCGCGAGGCAGGCTGCCATTCATGGCGCCAGCGGCACCCGCGGCAGGGATGGAGCGGAGGCGCGAAGCGCCGCAGCGAGAGCCCGGCGCCCGCCCCCAGGCGGGCGGCCGCCCTCCCCCGGCTAGACCGTTCCCCACTTCCCGAGCCCCACGCTCGGGATGGCCTTCGTGAGCGTGCTCTTCACAATCTCGCTGAGCACGGTGACGCCGCCGAGCATCTCCATCAGCTCGTCACGGCCCTCGCTCTTCGACAGCTTCCGACGGATGAGGTCGGGCCGCAGGTAGAAGTTGAGGTAGGCCTTGGTGCGGTACTGCCGCAGGCGCTCCGCGGTGAACGTTTCGGTTTCGAGCTGGGGAATCGGCCCGCCACCGTTGATGGTGTAGCGGCGCCAGAAGTCGCCGTCCACGTAGCCGCGCTCCTGGGCGATGCGGTACAGGTCGGTGGCCGGGAGCGCGGTGGCCACGCTGTAGCTCGCCCAGTCCAGGCCGAGGCTGGCGGAGAAGTTGATCATCTCCTCGATGTCCTGCGGCGAGGCGTCGTAGTAGCCGACCATGAAGTAGCCGCGGGTCTCGATGCCCACCTCGCGCGCGATGCGGAAGGCGCGCTCGGTCTGCTCGCGGGTGATCTGCTTGTTCATGATCTTGAGCACGCGGTCGGTGCCCGCCTCCACGCCCATGTGGATGCTGCGGAGGCCGGCGCGCTTGAGGAGCTCGAGCACCTCGCGGTCGACCGTATCGACCCGCGCGCGGATGTTGAACTTCACCTTGAGGTTGCGGCGGAGGATCTCCTCCGAGAACTTCCGCATCCGCTTCTTGCCGATGGTGAAGGTCTCGTCGAACATGACGATCTCGCGCACACCGTGGTCCTTGACGAGCATCTCCATCTCGTCGACCACCAGCTCCGGGGCGCGGAACCGCAGCTTGTCGCTGTACACCTGGCTGCAGTAGCCGCAGTGCCAGGGGCAGCCGCGGGTGGTCACCATCGTGGCGAAGGGCTTGAGCAGCGTGAGGCAGTGGTAGCGGTTCACGTCGACCAGGTCCCACGCGGGCATCGGGTACTTGTCGATGTCCTTGGGTACGGCGCGCGCGGGGTTCATCACCACCTCGCCGTCCTTCCGCACGCAGGTGCCGGCGATGTCGTCGAGGCTGCCGCCCTCCTCCACCCGCTCACAGATTTCGAGGAAGGTCTCCTCGCCATCGCCCACCACGGCGAGGTCGAAACAATCCCAGGTGAGGGACTCCTTCGGGTAGATGCTCAGGTGCGGCCCGCCGACGACGACGAGCGCGTTCGGGAACTTGGCCTTCACCATCTGGGCGATCTCGATCACCGCGGGCCAGCCAAGCGTCTTCGCCGTGAGCGCCACGATGTCGGGGCGGAACTCCGCCACCCGGGGCCCCGCATCCTTGGGGAAGAGGTTCTCGGCGTGCAGATCGATGTACCCGATGGGGAAACCGTGCTGCCTCACCCAGGCGGCGAGCTGAAGCAGCGGCAGCGACGGGAAGATCCCGAGCTTCTCCGCAGCCTTCTGCGAGAGCGGCTGCTGGTCCGCCGCCTCGTGGTACTTCATGAAGAGGATGCGGGTCTTCTTCGTGCTCATGGCAATCCTAGGGCCGTCGACATGGTAGCACCACGCCGCCACGCACGAGGCAGAACGCGGCCCTTTGTTTGTCGGGGTGTCGTGCATGCTACAACCCGGCCAACGATGCTATTGTGCGTGCGCCAACCGCTCCCAGAGGAATGCTCCTGATGCTCTTCGCCCTGCTGCTCACCGCCTGCGACTCCACCGACACCGGCTCCGGCACCGACACCAGCGATACCGGCGGCGGAGGCTCCAACCTCAACGCGCCCCCGTTGGTCATCAACGAGGTGCTCGCGAGCAACCACACCGCGCAGGCCGACGCGGCGGGCGAGTTCAACGACTGGGTGGAAATCTACAACAACGGCGACACCATCGTGCAGCTCACCGGCTTCTACCTCACGGATGATGAGGCGGAGCCCACGGTCTACGCGATGCCAACGGGCGTGGGCATCGATGCGGGCGGCTTCCTCGCCATCTGGTGCGATGGCCAGCCGGAGCAGACCACCGGCACCGAGTACCACGCCCCCTTCAAGCTCAACCGCAAGGGCGACACGCTCTTCCTCAACTACGCCGAAGGGAGCGACCTCGTCACGGTCGACTCGGTGTACTGGGAGGCCGAGCAGACCGCCGACATCGCGGCCGCGCGCGTTCCCGACGGCACCGGCTCGTTCGTGCTGCAGGCGCCCACCTACGAAGCCAGCAACGGCGGGTAGCCCTTCGGGGCGCTGCGCCGCGACCGGCAGCCTCCGCGGGGCCCCCTCGCCGCGCAGCGCGCGCCATCGGCGCGCCCGCGACTATTCGCGGCGCACTCCCGGCCGACCATCCGTGGTCTGCCGGGAATACCCCACCGCCGCCTCCGAGTAGTCCACGGTGGGCAGCACGAGCACGCGGCGCAGGGCTTCGTCGCGGAGGCGGAGCGAGGGCGAGTCGGGGTCGCTCCAGAGGCCGAGGCGCCACTGCGTGTCGCAGGAGCGCGCGAGCGGGAGCATGGCGGCCACGGCGGCCTCCACGTGGTCCCGCTCTTCCCGGAGCAACGAGTCGGGGGTGGCGGGCGCCGGCGGCGGGCCCTCCACCGGGCCCCGGAAGCGGTCGTTGCGCCAGGTCATCAGCTCGGACAGGGGCCGCATGCAGCGCGCATCCCGCAGCTCCGCGGACTCGCACGCCCACACGAGCCAGATCACGAGGTGGACATCTTTCCGGAGAGCCGACGGCGCAGCCGCGCGGCGAAGGGCAGCACCGCCGCCACCACGCCGAAGCGCAGCGGCGTGAGCAGCTTGGCGAGCACGTAGGCGCCCACCCAGGTGCCGGCGTCGCCCACCTTCGCATCGAGCCAGGGCCAGTCGACACCGAGCTCGATCACCGCAGCCACCGACACGATGGTGGCCCCGAAGACGGCGTACCAGACCACGAGGGCGAGCACCCCGTACTCCGCGAGCAGCTCGCGAAGTCGGGCCCCTGCGGTGGCGTAACCAGCGCGCCAGCGGCGGAGGAGCTCGCTCATCCGCGCGCCCGCTCGGCGGCGCGGTTCATCACGCGCTCGAAGTCGGCGGCTTCCACGAAGCCCACCGTGCGGTCGAGGATGGTGCCGTCGGGGAGCGCGAACACCACCGTGGGCAGGCCGCGCACCGCGTACTTCTCCTGCACGGCCTTCACGATGGGGCTGGCCTTGTCGGTGCAGTCGATCATCACCGGCACAAAACCCTCGGCCGCTGCGATCACGCGGGCGTCGGTGTAGGTGAGCTTCTCCATCTCGTGGCAGGCCGCGCACCACTCGGCCGTGAAGTCGATCATCATCGGCTTGCCGGCAGCCTTCGCGGCGGCGATGCCCTCCTCTTCGGTGCGGAGGAAGGTGACCGAACCCGCGGCGGAGGCGGTCTGCGCGGCCGACCCGGCGTTGGCGAGCCGCACTGCGGGCAGGATGAAGCCGGTGCTGATGAGCGTGCCGAGGAGCAGGTACGCGCCCACGAGCAACGCCACCCCGGTGTAGAGCTGGCGCAGCCGCACCGCATGGAAGCCCTCCCCATCGTCCGGATCGGGCCAGGCGAAGACCCCGGTCACGAGGAGGACGGCGGCCGTGAGCAGCGCCGTGGTGGTGTCGTTGAAGAGGGGGCGTGCGAAGTAGATCGCCCCGAGCCACATCACGATGCCGAAGCTCTTCTTGATCATCACCATGTAGGCGCCGCGCTTGGGCATCCACCCCATGGCCGCGCCGGCCACGAGGAAGATCATGCCCATGCCGAGGGCGAAGAGGAACATGAGCACCGCGCCCCACCACGCCTCGCCGCTGGTGGCCACGACCCCGAGGATGCCGATGACCACGGGCCCGCTGCAGGGCCCCGCCAGGAGCGCGCCGATCATGCCGAAGACGGCCGCCACGAGCACGCCGCCACGCTTGTCGAAGCCGGAGATTCGGCTCTGCACGAAGGTGGGCACCTGGATGTCGTAGAACCCGAACATCGAGAAGCCGAGGGTGAAGAACAGCGCCCCGATGCCGCCGAGCACCCACTGGTTCTGCAGCCAGGAGCCGAACATGCCGCCCGAGAGGCCCACGACGAGGCCGAGCGTGGTGTAGACCATCGCCTGCCCCATCACGTAGGCGCCGCTCAGGCCGAGCGCCTCGAGCCGGGAGCCCGCGCCCTTGGCGCCGATGATGCCGAGCGTGATGGGCACCATGGGGAGGACGCACGGGGTGAACGATACGGCCACGCCGCTCAGGAAGCAGAAGATGGCGAGCCAGAGGCCGCCCTCCGCCGCGGCGGCTTCGAAGCTCCCCTGCCCCGCGAGGTCCTCCGTGGCCGGCGCCGGAGCGGCCTCCACCGTGGCCGGCTCCGCGGGCGCGTGCGCTGCGGCGCCCACTTCGATCAGCGAGGCGGGATCGGGCAGCCTGGCCACTTCGCCCGCGGGCAGCACCGTGACCGGCACCTGCACGCTCTGGCTCGTGGGCATCTTGCAGAGGCTCACGCCCTTGCAGGCCTGGTACCCGAAGTCCACCGTGACCGTGGCCGGACCCGGCGCGCCGGTGATCGGCGCCACGACCGTGAAGTCGGCGACGAAGTCCTCCCGGTAGGTGAAGTCCTCCTGCTTGCCCGTGGCCACCGCCGGCGGGAACACCGGCTCGCCCGCGGCGTAGCCCTCCGGCCCCGTGACCGTGAGGGTGACGAACATTTTGTTGATGTGCCACTCGCCCTGCAAGTCCACGTGAACGCCCACGAGGCCGGACTCGGTGACGGCGGCGGAGAAGATGGCGGGCACCTCCTCCGGCTCCTCCGCCGCGGCCGTGCCGATTCCCGGCAGCGACAGGGGCGCGCCCGTGGCCGACACGGTGGCGGTGACCTCCTCCTCGACGCCCGGAAAGCACAGCCCCACGCGGCAGGCCTGGTGCTTCACGAGCAGGCGCACGGCGCGGCTGCCCGACGCATCCGTCGGCAGCGTGAACGGCAGCACCAGCTCGGTGGTGCCGGCCCCGTAGACCTCCCGCTGCTTCGCGGGGTTGGCCGGATCGGCCTCGAGGCGCCCGGCGGGCTCCTCCAGCGCGCCCGCCGTGAGGCCGGCCGCATCGACCACCTCGACCGCGATCATGTCGGCGTACACGTGCGCGCCGGTGGGAATGTCGAGCCGCACGGGCACCCGCGCGGTGCCCCCAGGGGGCGCGGCGGCATCGCCCGCCGCCACCCGAACGGGTGACTCTTCGGCGACCGCGAGACCCACGATGGCGGCAAGCGCAAAGGCGAACACTCTCACCTCGGAAACGAGTGCGGGGAGCTAACACGGTAGCCGGATAGGAGACTCCATGCGGGTGGCCGTGATCATGCCCGTGCTCAACGAGGCGCCGGCCCTGCCGCACGTACTCGCGGAGATGCCCCCGGGGCTGCGGGTGGTGGTGTGCGACAACGGCAGCACCGACGAGAGTCCGGCGCTGGCGCGCGCGGGAGGCGCGGAGGTCGTCTCCTGGCCCGCCCGCGGGTACGGCGGCGCGGTGGCCGCCGGCCTGCGCCACCTCGCCGCCTCACCGCCCGACGTGGTGGTGGTCTGGGATGGCGACCACAGCGTCGACCCGGCCGACCTCCCCGCGTTGCTCGCGCCCATCGAACGGGGAGAGGCCGACCTCGTGCTGGGCGACCGCACCGCGCGGGCGGCGCCGGGCTCCATGCCGCCCCAGCAGCGCTGGGGCAACGCCCTCGCCACCTTCCTCATCGCCCGCCAGACCGGCCACAGGTTCGCCGACATGGGGCCCTTCCGCGCCGGGCGCTATTCCGCCCTCGTGGCGCTCGACCTCGTGGACGCCACCTGGGGCTGGAACGTGGAGATGCAGCTCAAGGCGCTGCGCGCCGGCCTCCGCGTGGTCGAGGTCCCCGTGGCGAACCGCGAGCGCATCGGCCACAGCAAGATCAGCGGCACCGTGCGCGGGAGCCTCCGCGCCGGCGCCCGCATCTGCTGGGCCTGCTGGCACTACGGGCGATAGCGCCCCGCCTCAGCGCGAACGCCGCCGCCGGGACACGATCAGCGCCGCCGCGAGGCCGAGCGCCGCCGAGCCCGCGCCGAGCCCGAGGCCGCAAGAGCCGCCACCACCCACGAGCGAGTCGAAGTCGCAGAAGTCGCCCTTGCCATCGCCGTCGGTGTCGATCTGGTCGGGGTCGGCCACGGCCGGGCAGACATCGCAAGCGTCGCCGAAGCCGTCGAGGTCGCCATCGAGGTTCTCGGCGTCGACCGTGTCGAGGCAGAGGTCGCAGGCATCGCCCACGCCGTCGGCATCCCCGTCGAGCTGGGCCTGGTCGGGCACGGCCTTGCACACGTCGCACACATCGCCGATCCCGTCGTCGTCGATGTCCACGTTGGTGACGTCGGCATCGCCGGGGCAGGTGTCGCAGGCATCGCCCACGCCATCGGCGTCGATGTCGGCCTGATCGCTGTTGTAGGCGTTCGGGCAGTTGTCGCAGTCATCGCCCACGCCATCGATGTCGGTGTCGTCCTGGGGGAAGGCATCGTCGGGGCAGAGGTCGCAGGCGTCGCCTTCGCCATCGCCGTCGGTGTCGGCCTGGTCGAGGTCGGCCACGTTCGGACAGATGTCGCAGTCGTCGCCGAGGCCGTCGTTGTCGAGGTCGTCCTGATCGTCATTGTAGAGGCCGAGGCAGTTGTCGCAGGCATCGCCCGCGCCATCACCATCCTCGTCGGCCTGGTCCTCGTTGGTCACGCTCGGGCAGTTGTCGCACTCATCGCCGAGGAGGTCGGCATCGCGATTGGTCTGGTCGTGGTTCTCCACTTCCCAGCAGTTGTCGCAGGCATCGCCCACGTTGTCGCAGTCGGTGTCGATCTGGTCGTCGTTGAAGAGCTCGGGGCAGTTGTCGCACGCGAGGGTCACCGTGAGGTCGGGGTACTCCGCGTCCTCGGGGAAGTCCTTGGCGCCGGAGGAGAAGCCGTCGCCATCGGCGTCGAGCACGCTCACCGGGTAGTCGCAGCCGTAGCTGTAGTAGTCATAGTAGTAGTCGGCGTTGGGGTACGGGTTGCCCGAGCCATCCACCGTGGAGAGGCAGACGGGGTCGGACAGATCGACGTCGCGTTCATCACGCTCGTCGACATTGTTGCAGTTGAGGTCCTGCCGGAGGTCGGCTTCACACTCGTCAGCGAGGGCGTGGGCCAGGATGAGGCTGAGCATCACTACTTGTCCCCCTCTTCGAACTGCGACTCGTCAATGTCGAGCTTCTCGGTCGTCGGCGGCTTCCGCTCGGGTTCCGGCGGCATCGCGGGCCCCGGAAGGGTCACGCTCTGGCCGTTCCACGGCAGCTGGATGTTCGTTTCCCAGCCGGGGTTCACCTCGCCGGGGGCGAGGCGGTGGCCGATGCGGAAGACCACGCGCCGGTTGGCGGCGTCATCTCCCTCCTTCACGGGGCGCACCTCGCCGTAGCTGCGGTAGCTCAGGCGATCGGGGCTCACGCCGCTCTCGACCAGCTCGCGGAACACGGCTTCACTCCGCTTGCGCGAGAGCTCGTAGTTGTACTCGAAGCTGCCTTCACCCGAGGCGTGACCCTCGATGATCAGCCCCTGGATGTCGGCGTTCTCCGCCATCAGCTTGGCCACGAAGTCGAGCGTGGGCTGCGATTCGGGGAGGATGCGCTCGGTACCTGCGGCGAACTGCAACGGATCGCGGATCACGATCTCCTTCTGGGTGACCGTGGCCAGCTCCTTCGGCGGCTCCGGCGGGGGCGGAGGCGGCGGCTCGGGCTCCTCGGCGATCTTGCTCAGGTCCTCGTCGGTGAGGTCGCTCTGGAAGACGGTGACGGGCGCCTCCTCCTCGGACTTCGCCTTCGGCGGCATCTTGTTGTAGGTGACGGAGACCACCGCGCGCGCATCGGTGGCGCCGTAGCCCGTGGTGAGGCCGCGGCCGCCGTACGCATCGACGTACCACTCCTTGGTGATCATGCCCTGCGCGCCCACGAGGACCTCCACCGGCGCGGCCCACGCACCGGCAAACTGGTCTTCCACGCCGGTGCGGGCGAGCACGACCGCCGAGGGCGTGAGGTGCCCATCGAGCAGCGTGTACCCCGCGGCGAGCGCGCCGGTGACCTCCTGACCGGCGCCGAGCGCCTGCTGGGTGACGACCGAGCCGCGCAGCATCATGCCCACTTCGAGCGACACGCGGAGGTCGCCCGGCTTGAGCGCGAACGACACGCCCGGCGCGAAGCGCGGACTGGCCTCACCCATGTACATGCCATCCCCCGAGATGGGCACGAAGAGGTCGCCATGCGCGCCGAGCGCGTAGAGGTCCTCGTTCAGGATTTCGAAGCGGGCGCCGGCGGAGATGTCCCCCGCGCCGAAACCATCGCTGGAGAGCTCGGCCACCTCGCTGCCGAAATTCGCCAGGAGCGGGAGCGAGGCGCGCACCGCGAGGCGGCGCGACACGTCCACCGAGGCGCCGGCCACGAGGGAGAAGCGGTTGCCGACGACCGAGCCAACCTCGACATCGTCGACCACCAGCACCAGCGGGTTGAGCTCGTACTGCACCATCGCGCCAGCGCGGACATGGCCGCGCTTCTGCACTTCTGGGGCATCGATGCCCGGCGGCGAGAGCGAGAAGCCCGTGCGGGCCATCTCGACATCCAGAGAGTACCCTGCGGCAAGCGCGACAGGGGCGAAAAACAGGAGCACGCGGCCTCCACCTCGGCGCCGCATGGTAACAGGGTTTCACCGCCAGCCGAAGCCTACCGCAACTCCCAATCGCCCACCCGCGGGGTCGACGGTCCACTCGAGGTCGGAGAGCGCGCTGTCGAGCACCCCCGAAACGGCCGGGGCCACCGCGGCTTCGTACCTGACGCGGACCACGAGGTTGCGACGGCTGTCGCCCACCGTGACCCCCGCGGCCGCGCCCACGGCGCTGCCGAAAAGGAACTCATCGTTCCACCACGGCTGGAGCAACTGCCAGGCCCTCGCCCCGAGGGTGAAGTCCACGAAGGGACGCGGCGCCCACACGCCTTCCTTCTGCACGGGCGCGAAGGGCAGGAGGCGGAAGCCGAGGTCGCCATCGAAGTGAAGGACGGTAGCGTCGTAGGCGAGCGTGGTGTCGTACTCGGCGTGCCAGCCGCCCACCCGCACCTCCACGAAGGGCCGCACCGTGGGCCGCTCGCTGGGCAGCAGGAAGGTGCCCGCCAGCGTGATGCGCGGCGCGCCGCTCGCACGCTGGGCGGACTCGAACTCGGTCACTGCGAGCGGGTCGCGGCCGAGGACCGCC
Source organism: uncultured Pseudomonadota bacterium (assembly GCA_903885375.1). Lineage (GTDB taxonomy): Bacteria > Myxococcota_A > UBA796 > UBA796 > SXON01 > SXON01. Next base: position 2,112 of record CAISIK010000057.1, on the reverse strand, counting down.
ACCTCCGCCGCCACATCGACGGGAGTCATGCCTACGCCGACCGGCGCCGCGCCGCGAGCAGGGCCACCGCACCCAAGGCCGCAAGCACCGCCCCCGCATCCGAACGGGAGGCCGGCGGCTCGGCGCCGTCGGGGCAACTGCCCGGGTTCTCCGCCCAACCGCTCTCGCAGTAGGGGAAGAGCCCCTCCAGCTCCTCCGACGGATTGATGAAGCGGATCTGTTCGTTGATGCCGGTGATGCCGGTCACGGCCATGCCGAGGTCCTGCGTGGCCTCCTCGGCGTTGTAGCGCATGCGCAGGCGCGTGATGTGGGCGCTCTCAGAAGGGAGGCCGAAGTCACCGAAGGTGCCATCGCTGGTAGGGGCCACCGGGTCGGCCGTGCACGGATCGCAGTGGTAGCCCGTGCCCACGACCGGGATGAGGTCCCACGAGTATTCGCGCATCCAGCCGGCGCCCGACTCCTCGTGGGCCCGCTGCACCTCCTCCGCGTAGAAGGTGCCGAAGTCATCGCCCGACCACATGCAGTCCTGCTCGACGGGGAGCTCGGGGTAGTTGGTGATGCTCACCTCGCCCTCTCCCACCGGGGTGAGGCTGTACACCACCACTTCCTGCGCGCCCGAGGCGGAGATGGTGCCGATGCGGATGGGCAGCGAGAGCGAGGGGGAGGAGTACCGGAGCTGGATGGGCGGCAGCCAGCCATCGACCTGCTCCACCTGCTCGAGGTTCACCTTCACGGCGAGGAAGTACACGCCGGAGTCGATGTAGCTCTGGAGGATGTCCTCGCCGCCCTCCGGAATGGCGTACCCGTTTCCATCGAGCCAGGCCTGCAGCCCGTCGGCCTCGGTGGCGCTGAGCACGGCGAAGTCGTAGCCGTACTCGGTGAACTGGGCCTCCACCTCCACGCCGGACAGCCCGGTGTCGGCCGCGCCATCGAAGCCAAGACTGTTGCCGGCGGAGGCGCAACCGAACCCCAGCTCGCAGCCCGAAGGCGCCAGCTCGGTGCGGGCGAAGACGTCATCGCAGGTGTAGGCGATCTGCCGCGGCGTGGAGAAGTCGGCGATCCACTGCACCAGCGCGCGATCGATCGAGCCCACCTGGTCGGCGGTGACCACTTCCGGGATGGGCAGCAGGATGCCGAAGTCGGTGGCGGACCCCTCGTAGTCCATGATCACCGTGAGCACGGTGGTCTGGTCGTAGCGGGCGATCACGACCTGACTGGCGTCGTTGGTCATCGTGGCGCCCGGATCGCCTACGAAGGTTCCGCAGAACGCGGAGGCGGAGGGCGACAAAAGCAGTGGCAGAAGGAACATCTTCGCTCCAGAGTACCGCGCCCGCACCCACTGTAGCACCTCTTTCGCGGCTACACTGGCAAAATGCTGCCCCTCCTGCTCGTGGCCCTCGCCCCTGCCGCGGAGCCGGCCGTTCCGCCGGAGCCCCTCGACCGGCTCGTCCTCACCGACGGGCAGACGCTCGTGGGCAACGTGAAGGCCGAGGAGGGCCACTGGGCGCTCACCCTCACCGACGGCACCGTGCTCGCATTCCCCGACGAGGCCGTGCTGCGCGTGGAGTGGGACGACGCGAACGCCCCCGGAGAGGTCCGGCGCAAGGGCTGGAACGCCCTCCCCGAGTCCTGGGCGGAAGGCCCCACCGCCTGGCCCGACGACCCGGACGGCGACCGCTACCTCCTCTGGTCGAGCGGCCGCAGCCTCGGCAAGGGCAAGGGGTCCTTGAGCCAGCGAGAGGTGGCCGCCACGATCGTGAGCTACAACCTCAGCGACAACGTGGAGCTTTCCGCCGGCGCGGTGGTGCCCCTCCTGTTCGCCGACTCCAGCCGCGCCGCCACGGGCGGCGTGAGGTTGAGCGCGCCGATTGGCGACGGCGGCTTCGGCGCGCTCGGCGTGCAGGGCCTCGTACTCGGCCCTGGCGTTTTCGTGGCCCCCCACGCCTCCCTCGGCTGGGAGTTCGGTCGCCTCGCGGTCACCGTGGGCGGCGGGGCCGCGGTGGGACCGGATCCGGACGTGATCAGCCTCGCCATGCTGGGCGCGAGCTGGCACCTCTCTCCGCGGGTCTGGCTCCTCACCGAGACCTGGTTCGCGGCTGGTGGCTTCCTCGG
>CAISIK010000056.1 GCA_903885375.1 uncultured Pseudomonadota bacterium | reverse complement strand
TCAGGCCGCCGCGCGCAACCTCTGGATGCTGGCCCGCAGCCCCTCGACGGTCAACGGAAACATGGGCACGGTCGCGCCGATCGCCCGCACGGTGGGGTGGTCCCAGTAGCGAGGCGGGTCGGGGTTGAGCCAGACGCTCGACGGGCAGCGCTCCGCGAAGCGCTGCAGCCACTGCATGCCGGTGGGGCCCGTCTCCCCCCAGCCTCCCCCCTGGAACAGCTCCCACGGAGCCATGGACGCGTCGCCCACCCAGACCACCCGGTGTTGTGGAGTGAGCTTCTCGAGGACCTGGGCGGTGGGCATGCGCTCGAAGGTCCGGTAGTCCTTGTACAGCCAGCCGTAGGGGCAGTTGTGGAAGTGCCAGGCCTCGAAGGTCTTGAACGTCTTCAGCGCCTTCGCCGCGGTGAACAGGCGACTGACCAACGCCGCGTTCGGCTCCATGCTGCCGCCGGTGTCCATCATCAGGACGAGCTTGACGCGGTTCACCCGCTCCTTCTGCATGTCGAGCTCGATCTCGCCGGCGTTCTTCGCGGTGCGGTCGATCGTGCCGTCGAGGTTGAGCTTCTCCTGCCCCTCGCGGCCGAACTTGCGGAGCATGGCCAGCGCCACCTTGAAGTCGCGCACGTCGAGCTGCACGTCGGTGCGGTAGCCGGCCCAGCGGCGCTCGCCGGCCACCTGCACGGCACCGCGACCGCCCCCCTCCCCGCCGATGCGAATGCCGTTGTCGGCGCGCCCCGAGTTCCCGAAGGGGGAGCTGCCGCCGGTGCCCACCCAGTGACCGCCGCCGTCGTGCCGCTCCTTCTGCTCGGCGAGCCGCCGCTCCAGCTCCTTCCGCATCGCCTCGAGGCTGTCGAAGTCGTGGTGGACCTTCTCGCCCATGGCGGCCTTCGCCTCCTCCAGCCAACCCGCCAGCTCCTCCTTCAGCGGGGCCGGCAGCTCGACGCCCTCGAAGGTAGCGGTGAACGCCACGTCGAAGACGTCGTAGTGGGCCTCGGTGTGGATGAGCACGGCCCGGGCGAGGAAGTAGAGCTCGTCGAGCGAGCCGGCCAGCCCGGACTCGAGGCCGCGGAGGAACGCGAGCCACTCGCCGGCCCCCACCTTCAGGCCCTGGTTGCGCAGGTTGAAGAGGAGGTTCAGCAGCACTATCGCTTCACCTTCGCCACCTCGAGGTCGGCTTCCTGCTTCAGGAGGATGCCCGGGAACGGGAACTTCGCCATCACGTCTTCCGGCGAGACGCCCGACCGCACCAGCACGGTGAGCCAGTCGATGAGCTCACTCGTGGACGGCTTCTTCCGCAGCCCCTCTAGCCGCCGCAGCCCGTAGAACCTCGTGAATGCGGCCTCCAACAGCCGCTCGCTCAGCTCGGGCAGGTGCACCGCGACGATCTTCTTCATGCGCTCGCGGTCGGGAAAGGCGATGTAGTGAAACACGCAGCGGCGAAGGAATGCGTCGGGGAGCTCCTTCTCGGCGTTGCTCGTGATGATCACGACCGGTCGGTGCTTCGCCTTCACGGTGCGGTCGATCTCGGGGATGTGGAACACCATCTCGTCGAGCTCGCGCAACAGGTCGTTGGGAAACTCGAGGTCGGCCTTGTCGACCTCGTCGATGAGGACGACCTCGCGCTGCTCGGCGTCGAAGGCGCGGCCGAGGGTGCCGAGGTGGATGTAGCGGGCGATGTCGCTGGTGTCGCCCGTGCCGAAGCGGGAGTCGTTGAGCCGCTGGACCACGTCGTAGGTGTAGAGCCCCTCCACCGCCTTGGTGGTGCTCTTGATCGACCAGACGGAGAGCGGCATGCCCAGCGCCTCGGCCACCGCCCCCGCCAGCATGGTCTTGCCGGTGCCCGGCTCGCCCTTCACGAGGAGCGGGCGGCCGAGGACGACGGCGGCGTTCACGTCGGCGAGGAGGCCATCGTCGGCGATGTAGCGGTCGGTGCCTTGAAACGTAGACATGGGGCCGCGGGTAACACGGGCCCCACGATCGCTCCGCACCCGAGGGCCCGGGAGGGCCCGGCCACCCCCGCCGACCGCGAGGTGCGCGTATTCCCACCCCTCAAAGCTTCCGATGGGTTAGGTGCGCCGCCCTTCCTGCCCGCCCTCCCCCTACGCCCGCCGAGTACCCCGTGGACCACAATCTCTGCGTTCTGATCGACTTCGACAACATCGCCAAGGGCAGCCGTCAGGAGGGCCTCGGCGAGTTCGATATCAAGCTCGTCATGCGCCGGCTGAAGGACATCGGCCGCGTGCTGATCGCCCGCGCCTACTGCGATTGGGACCGCTGGAGCCGCCACCGGACCGCGCTCGCCGAGCAGGGCATCACCATGGTCGAGCTCGTAGCCACCGGCCATGGCGACAAGAACCGCGGCGACATCGCGCTCGTCTGCGATGCGATGGAGCTCGCCTACACCCGCCAGTTCGTGGACACGTTCGTGATCCTCAGCGGCGACAGCGACTTCACCCCGCTCGTGCAGCGGCTGAAGGAGCTCAACCGCAGCGTGATCGGCATCGGCACCCGGGGCAGCACCTCCCGGCTCCTGGCCAACGTGTGCGACGAGTTCTTCTTCTACGACAGCCTCGTCAAGCAGCGCCGTCAGCCCGAGCGCCCGCGCGAGGAGGAAGAGGAAGAGGAGGATCGCAGCGGTCGCGTGCCCGACAAGCTGAAGCTCGAGGATGCCTACGCGCTCCTCATCGAAACCCTCGAGAATCATGCCCGCGATGAGGCGGGCCCGGTGCACGCCAGCATCGTGAAGACCTCGATGAAGCGCAAGCTGTCCACCTTCAACGAGCACGAGATGGGCTTCCGCACCTTCGCGCGCTTCGTGGAGCGCGCCCAGGCCGAAGGCCTCGTGGTGCTCAGCCGCGACGATCGTGCCGGCGGCTGGCGGGTGGAGCTCGCGCCCCAGCCCGGCGAGCACGGCCCCGCCTCGCTCCCCCCGCGCAGCGCCCCGCGCCACGCCCCCCCGGTGGAGGCCCCGGCCCGTGAGGTCGTGCCGCTGCCCCGCTCCACCGTGCCGGGCCCCGCCGGCGAAGCGCTCGATGTGCTTCGGGCCGAGGGCATCGACATCGGCACCGCGGTCGACCGTCGGAACGTCCTCTCCCACTTCGAGGTGGCCTGCGCCGAGCGTGCCGCCCGGGGGCGCCGGATCGCCGTGCAGTACCTCCACGAGGACCTCGTGCAGGCCGGCCTCGAAGCCGACCTCGTGCGCGGCGTGCTCATCGCGCTCGCGCGCATCGGTGCGCTCCTGCATGCCGATGGCGAGCCGATCCGCGGCCCCACCTCCCCCATCACCGCCCCGGCCCCCGCCGATGAGCTGAACGCGCTGCTCGAGGAGCGCGCGCTCGAAATCCTCGGCGAGCGCGGCGTGAAGCTCCCGGCCGATGCCCTGGAGCTGCTCTTCGGCCAGGGGGAGTGCGAGGTGATCACGCCCCGCCCCGTGGAAGAGGGCGAGGTCGAGGCGCCACGGGCCGAGCCCGAGGGCGGCGAGTCCGACGAGAACGGCGATCGTCGCCGGCGCCGCCGCGGTGGCCGCGGTCGTAGCCGCGGGCGCGAGGAGGAGGGTGCGGAGGCCGGCGAGCCGGTGGCCAGCGAGCCGGTGGCCGCCGAGGAGCCGGCGCGCGTTGAAGCGCCCCCCTCGGAGGTCGCGGCCGAACCCGAAGCCGAACCGCCGGCGCGCAAGCGTCGCGCTCCCCGGAAGAAGACCGAGTAGCTGGTGCGGCGCGCGGAGGCCTGGCTGGTTGCAGCGGCGGTCGCCGCGCGCAGCAGCCTCGCCGCCTGGCGGTTCGCCGGCGCGCCTGATCGTTTCCTGAACCGCGAGGAAGCCCACAACGCCACCGCCGCGTGGCTCTTCGGGCACGGCGAGCTGCTCGGGGAGGTCGCGCGCGTGCAGTACCGCGACTTCTGCGGCGGCTGCTCGGTGGTGGCGCTCCTCGGGGCGCCCCTCCTCGCCGGCGGCGAGGCCCTCTGGCGGTGGAAGCTGCTGGCGATCGCCCTCACCGCCGCGATGCAGGTGGTGGGGTTCCTGGCCCTCCGGGCCGTGGCCTCGGCTCCCGCCGCGTGGGCGTGGCTCGTGTTGACCGCCGTGCCCCCCGTGGGCGCGCTCGACCTCTCGCTCATGCTCTGGGGCAACCACCAGGAGAGCGCGCTGTTCGTACTGGTGGCGCTCCTGGCCCACGGGCGCGGGCGGCCGCTCGCGATGGGCCTGGCGCTCGGCTTCGGCGTGTACTTCGCGCGCACGAGCGCCTACGCGGCGGTGGTGCTGCTGCCGCTCGCGGCCCGCACCGGCGCCTGGAGCGGCCTGCTGGCGCTGGCCGGCTTCGCGCTCGGCGCCGCCCCCCTCCTCGTGCCCGCGGCCGGCGGGGATGCCGGCTGGTACCGCTTCGGCGATGCGCTCGTGCCCACCGTGGAGAAGCTCGGCGACCGCGCGGCCACCCTCCTGATCCCGTCGTCGTTCGCCGCACGGGCGTGGTTGCCCATGAAAGCGCCGGCCCTGCTCGGCTGGGGGTGGCTGGGGCTCCTCGGCGCGTCGGCGCTCGGGCTCCTGGCCGCGCGGCGGGCCCGCGTCGTCGTGGCGCTGGCGGGCGCCTGGGTGCTCGCCTATACGTTCACCAGCTTCCCCATCTTTCTCGTGAACGCGCGGGTGCCGGTCAACAACATCCGCTACCACGCGCCGTGGCTCTTCGTGGGCACCCTCCTGCTCGCCGCGGGCTTCGGCGAGGCGTGGGCGCGCGGGTGGCGACGCTCCGCGGGGCTGCTCCTGGGTCTCCCCCTCGTCGGGAACGCGGTGGCGATCGGGCCGCTGCTGCGGGCGCCCCAGCCCACGGCGTCCACCCTGCCTGCCCTCGACCGCGCCGGCTTCGTCACCACCGTGGCCGCCCGCTTTCGCGACCCCGAGGCGCTCGCCTCCCCCTCCACCAGCGCCGCCGCCCCGGTGCTCGCGCGCCTCCGCGGCATCACCGCCGGGCGCGTGGGCGCGCCGCTGCCCGACGAGGCCGCGCTCGCCGGGTACGGCGAGGCCCTCGTGGGGCCCTGCGCGGGGTCCGCCGGGGTGGTCGGCGCCCTCCTCGATGTTCCCGCCGCACAGCGCGCCGCCGTGGGCCGAGGCATGGGGCTCACGCTCTCGTTCTGCCCCCGCTCGCCGCAGGAGGAGGAGGCGCTCCTCACCGCGCTCGGCGCCGCCGTGGACTGCGCCCCCTGCAGCCTCGGGGGCCGGCGCCTCCTCGACGCCTGTGGCGGCCCCGCCGCGGAGGATGCGAACGCCCTCGCCGCGTGTGTGCTCGACCGGCTCGCGGGCCAGCCCGAGGCCGTGCAGCGCGAGCTCGCCTACGGCGTGGGGCGCGCCTGGGTGGATGCGTTGCGCCCCGGGTCGGCCTCCGCGGGGTTCGTTTCGGCGTTCGAGGGCTCCCCGCTCCTCGCCGAGGCGGTGGCGGCCGGGGTGGCCGATGTCAGCGGCGGAAGTCACCAGCCGGCCCTCGCTCGCGACCACTCGGGGGCGCCCGCGCCGCGTTAGCAGGCCGCATGGCACGTACCCTCATCGCCGGCGGCGCAAACCTCCTCGCCCTCTCCGGCTCCGACCTCGGCTCCACCATCTGGAAGCCGCTCAGCTTCACGCAGATCACCACCTTCGCCGAGGCTACCGGCGATCACCAGTGGATCCACGTGGACCGCGAGCGCATCGCGAAGGAGTCGCCGTTCGGCGCCCCCATCGCCCACGGCTACCTCACCCTGGCGCTCGTGGCCGGGCAGTTCTTCGAGCTGCTCGACCTGCAGGGCTTCAAAATGATCATCAACTACGGCTGCGGAAAGGTCCGGTTTCCTTCGCCGATGAAAGAAAACGCCAGCTGGCGCCTCAGCATGAAGCTCGGCGAGGTCAAGGACGTGGGCGGCGGATGGCTGGAGGCCCCGTTCCTCGCCACCATCGAGATCGAAGGTTCGGCAAAGCCCGGCTGCGTGGCGGAGTGCATCTACCGGTTCCTTCCGGAGTAGAGGGGGGAGATGCGCGGAGGCCTGTCCGCTTGCGGGCGGCGGGCTTCGCTGCGCATCTCGGCGCCGCCTTCAGCCTTCCTGGCGACGGGGCGGGAGCTCCGGCGGGAGGAGCTCGGGCGGGCAGAGCAGGATGCGCCCGAAGCGGCCGGCGGCGAGCGCGCGTCTGGCGATGCGGCGCGTTCGCACCTCGCCTACGGCGAGCGCCACGAGCGCCACGCCCGCGGCCGCGAGGCCGAGGAGCTCGCCCTCCCGGACGAACAGGAAGACGCCGAGGGTGGTCGCGAGGGCGGCGCAGCCGCGGGCCACCACCAGCGAGGCCGCGAGGAAGGCGCAGCCGCTGGCCACCGGCCGCACGAACCACTCGGCGGCGGGCTGCGCCCGGCTCGCGAGGGCGAGACGCCACGCCGTTCGCATCCGGCCTCGCGAAAGCGCATCGAGGGCCGAGAGGACGTCGGTGAGCGGACTGCTCGCCCCGATGCTGGCGCGGGCCTCGACCGTGTGCCCGCGCCGGAACAGGGCCAGCACGAGGAGGTAGGTGAGATGGGGCTCGCCGGGGCTCAGCAGGAGCCCGTGGCGCGCGGCGAACTCGGCCCGCTCGGGCTCGTCGGCGAGGAGACCGACGACGGCCGCGGCCCGCGCGAGCGTGTGGAGGGCGGGCTCGGCCTCCATCGCGCTCTCGAACTGGCGGAGGGCGCTGGCGAGCTGGCCCTGCCGGAAGGCCGCCAAGGCGCGGTGCTGTGCATCGTGCGGTGCACCGGCCCCCTCCCCTTCCTGCGCCTCCACGAGCATCCCGCGGGGGCCCTCCCACGGGCCGGTGCCCGCGAGGAGGAGGCCGAGGTCGGGATCCACCGTGCCCACGAGGAGCCGCTCCGCGCCGGCCTCCTCCCGGGCCGCATCGAGGCGCTGCAGCGTGCGCTCCAGCTCCACGCGCGCGCCGCCGGGACCCTCGCCATCGAGCCGGAAGACGTAGAGCAGGAGGCCGCCGCCCGTGGGGGCGGGCACCCACCACGTCTCGCCCGCGCCCATCGCAAGCGGCGAGGCGGCGGCGAGCGCGCCATCGGCCAGATCGGCGCCGAGCACACGGCGCAGGAACGAGAGCACATCCGCGGCAAGCGGCCCGGCCAACGCACCCTCCCCCGAGAAGGCGCCCATGCTGGCATCGTGCAGGAAGCTCCGCCGCAGCTGGTCGATCCGGAGGCGACAGTGTTGCACCTCGGCTGCGATGGTCTCCGGATCGCCGTAGCGGGCGGGCGCCGTCATCACCCGGCGGCGGTACAGCGAGACCGCGCCTTCGAACGGGTAACGACGCACCTGGTTGTCGCGCCCGACGATCTCCACCGGGAACGTGACCCGCTGGCTGTAGTCCTTGCTGCCGTAGCGCCGAAGCCGGTCAGGACGTGCCACGCGTGCCTCAACCCGGAAGATACCACCGCGCCACGAATCCCGCCCCCATCGCCGCCAGCACGAGGAAGGTGCCGCGCTCCGAGCGCAGCCCCTCGCGCAGGCTCCACTCCCCGCGGCGCGGCGAACCCAGCGGGAGCCAGCGCGGCACGCGCGTGAGGTAGTCGGTGTAGGCGGGGCCGATCTGCGCGGCCAACTGGCGCTCCTCCCACCCCACGATGAAGTGGTAGTGCACGAGCAGGAGCGGCACCACCACGATCACCGCCGGCCAGCCGAGCAGGCCGAAGCCCACCCACAGGAGCAGGTTGCCGACGTAGAGCGGGTTGCGGAGGCGGGCGTACGGGCCCACGTCCACCAGATCGCCAACCTCGGCGCCGCGCGTGCGGCTGCGTCGGCCGATGTGGCCGACCGCCCAGAGGCGGATCCCTTCACCGGCCAGCAGGCACACGAGCGCCAGCGGGCTCCACGAGGGCCGGGGCAGGAGACACACGGCCGCAAGCGGCACCGGGAGCCACCCCCGGTGCCGAAACAACCACCCGCCGAGCACCTACAGCTGGCCGTCGACGATGCGGGTGCGGAGCGCCTCGTGCACGCGATCGTGGTCGTCGAGACCCTCGGCCGGCAGCTGCGCCACCAGCGCGGCATCCACTTTCACCGCGAGGGCCCACGCCTCCTGCGCGGCCGCGGCATCGCCGCAGGCCTGGCAGGCGATCGCCCGCACCACCTGGAGGGCCGCCAGCACATCGGTGCGGGAGGTTTCCATGCCCGCGGCACGATCCACCTGGGTGGCGGCTTCGGGCCAGTCGCGCTTGCGGAGGGCAAGCTCGGCGAGGCGGAAGACGGCCTGTGGCTGCGCGGGATCGAACGCGAGGCTCTTCTCGTAGTGCTGCGCGGCCTTCTCCGGCATGCCGAGGTGCACATCCAGCACGAGCGCCTTGGCCAGGTAGGCGTCGGTCACATCCGAGGGCTCGTGGGTGTGGTAGATGATGTTGTTGTAGATGTTCAGAAGGTTGTTCCAGTCCTTCTGCGCAACCATCACCAGGCCGAGGCCCTTGAGGGCATCCACGTCGTTCGCGCGGAGCTCGAGCGCCTTCGAGAGGCGCTTGCGCGCCCGCTCCACGTGCCCGAGGTGGAACTCGGCCACGCCGAGGCGCGCGTAGGTGCGGGCGATCTGCTCGCTCTGCCCCTGCCCGCCCGTGAGCTGCATCACCTGCTTGAACACGCGCTCGGCCTTCACCCAGTCCTTGGCGTCGAGGAAGAGCGGGCCGACCGCCTCCAGCGAAGGCAGGTGCGTGGGGTTGAGCGTGAGCGCCTGCTCGTAGCGGGCGATGGCCTCCTGCGGGCGGCCGGAGCGCCGGAGCGCCTCGGCGAACCGGAAGAAGAAGGAGGAGCCTTCGATCTGCTCGTCGAAGTCATCGCGCTCGGCTTCCATCTCGGCCGGTTCGAGGCGGGCGAACATCGCGGCCGCGGCCGACACGTCGCCCGTGTCGAACAGGTAGTCGCCGCGGAAGCGCAGCGCATCGGCCTGGTTGGGGTCGATGGTGAGGAGCTCGTCGAAGATCGCGGCGGCGCCGGGCTTGTCCTGCAGGGTGTCGAGGCGGATGCGGGCCGCACGCGCCAGGCACTCCATTTTCTCCTCGGGCGCGGTCGAGGCGCGCGCGCGCCGCAACAGCACATCCACGAGGCGGGGCTGATCACCGCGGGAGGCGAGCAGGCGCTCGTACACCACGAAGGCGGCCGGATCGGCGTGGGCGCCCGTGGTGGCCGACTCGAGGAAGCGGAGCGCATCGTCATCGCGCCGGAGCTGCTGTGCGGAGACCTCGCCGAGGCGACGGAGCAGCGTGCTGCGCTCCGGGCCGGTGAGGTGCGCCGCGAGGCCGCGGCCGTGCTCCACGAAGCCCGACCAGTCGCCGGCGGCCTCGGTGAGCGAGCACAGGCGGGCGAGCGCTTCGCGATCCTCGGGGGCGAGCTCGATCACCTTGCGCCAGGCATCCATGGCTACCGGCGCATCGCCGATCTTCTCTTCCCAGGTGCGCGCGATGCGCGCGGCCAGCTCCACCTGCTCCCGACCTGTGCCGAGCGCCGCCTGGCGGGCAAGCACGCCCACCACGCCCTGCCAGTCGCCCGCGGCGGCGGCCAGTCGCTCGAGACCGGAGAGGGCCTCGCGGTCGTCGTGCACGAAGTCGAGCGCGCGGGTGAACGCGGCGCGGGCGCCTTCGTTGTCGCCCAGACGCTCCATCACCTCGGCGCGGCGACGCTGCAAGCGCGCGCCATCGTCGGGGCTCCCCGCCTGCTGGGAGAGCTGGTCGAGGTAGCCGACCGCGAGGGTCTGCTCGCCGCGCGCGGCGGCGATGCGGGCGAGCGCTTCGAGCACCTCGGCATCGTCGGGGCGCTGACGGTGCAGCTCGCGGTAGCACTCCCAGGCATCCTCGGTATCGGCGAGCTTCTCGGCGAGCAGCCAGCGCGTGCGGCTGGCCAGGGCCTCGGCCGTGGCGCCTTCCGCCGTGGCCATGCGGGACTGCAGGAGGCTGAGCAGCCCCTGCCAGTCGCCCGCGGTTTCGAGCCCGCGCTCCAGGCGGAGCAGCCACGGCAGCTTGACGGCCGAGCTCGCGAGGCAGGCGCGCCAGGCGGCCACGGCCCCCACCACATCGCCGGCCTCCTCGAGGGCATCGCCGAGGCCCATGGCCGCGTCGGCATCGAGCAGGGCGTACGCCTTGCGGAGCGCCTCGCTGTCCTGCCCGCGGATCAGGGCGTTGCGGAGCCCATCGAAGGCCCGACCGGAGCGCGGCTCGGCCTCGAAGGCCGACCACCACATCGCCAGCGCGCCCACCGAGTCGCCCATGGATTCGAGCTGCACGGCGGCTTCAGTGGCGTGGAGCGCGCGCGTGGCTTCGTTCGCGGCCGTGCGGCTCAGGACGGCGTGCGCCCGGGCGCGGACGGCGGCATCGCTGGAGAGCCGCACGAGGAGCGAGGCGGCCACAGGGTTGTCGCCGGCTTCGAGCACCGCCGCGAGGATGCGGACCGCGCCTTCGGCATCGCCCAGCGCGTGCTGACGCAGGCGCGCGGCATCGACACTCTCGGCAGCACCGGCTTCCTGGAGCGCCCGCAGCGCCTCCTCGGGGTAGCCGGCCGTTTCGGCCACGCGGGCAATCGCGGCGAGCGGACGCCCGGAGACCCCCGTGGCGGTGAGCACCTCGCCGATGCCGCTCAGCAGCACCTCGGCGTTGCCCGCATCGGCCGCCAGCTCGCTGGCGCGCGCAAAGCAGCGCGCGCGCTCCGCTTCATCCTGCGTGGCGTTGCCGCGCTTGACGAGGAGATCGACGAGGGCCCGCACATCGCTCTGGCTCCAGGCCATGCGCTCGGCGAGCTGGGAGGCGCCGAAGTGGGCCTGGTCCTCGCGGAGCACCTCGCGCACGAGCTGCGCCGGATCGGCGTCGGGGAGCCGCTGGGCGGCCTCGGCGGCGGCGTAGAGGCGCCAGTGACGGCGCCCGAGGTCCTCGCTCATCTCGGCCTGGCTGCGCTCCAGACGGAAGCACAACGACCAGTCGCCCTGGCGGGCGGCCAGCTCCTTCAGGAGCAGCACGGCCGGCAGGAAGCCGGGCGAGAGATCGAGGCAGTGCTGGAGGGAGGCCATCGCCTCGGGGAGGAGGTCGGTGCGGTCCGCGAGCACGCGGCCCGCGCGGTAGGCGAGGCTCACGGCCTCGTTGCTGTCGCGCGTGGCGTTCGAGGCGTTGCGAAGCGCGCGGGCGAGCTCGGCCCACTGGTCGGCCGCTTCCATGGCGCGCGAGTACGCATCGAGGCTGGGGGCGAAGTCGGGCACGGCGGCGAGCGCGAGTCGGTACTGCTCGTGGGCCCGGGCGTGCTCGGAGAGGCGGAACTCGTACACCGCGCCCGCCCGATGGCGCTGGAGCGCGATGGCGTTCGGGTCTTCCGCGAGGAGCGCGCGCTGCTCGTAGATGGCGGCGAGCTCGGCCCAGGCCGAGAGCCGCGTGTACACCCGCTCCAGGCCCTCGAGCGCGGGCAGGTAGCCAGGGGCGTAGTCGAGCACGCGCTCGTAGCGGGCGCGCGCGCCCTCCTGGTTGGCGAGCGGGCCCTCGCAGGTCTCGCCCATGCGGTAGAGCACGGTGACCATCAGCGACGGATCGTCGAGGCGCTCGAGCCGCGCTTCGAGGAAGGCCACGAGGTCGGCCCAGGCGCCCGAGGCCTGGAGGAGACGCAGGACGGCTTCGGCGGCGGGCGCCGCGCCGGGGTCGGTCGCGGCCGCGCGGTAGGCCGCGAGGGCCCCCTCGGTGTCGCCGAGGCGCTCCTCGAGCACGTTGCCGAGCCGGTACTGCAGGAAGGACTGCGCATCCACCGGGGAGACCGCGATCTCCTCGCGGAGCGACTCCACCAGCGCCGCCCACTGCTCGGCTTCGGCGCACCACACGTGGTACTCGCGACGCAGGTCGGGGGCCGCGGGCGCGGCGAGCACGGCCTTCCGGAGGGCCACCCCGGCGGCGGCCTCGTCGAGCAGCTGCACGCGGCGCACGCGCCCGGAGCGCGCGAACCACCACGCCGCATCCTCCCCCAGCCCGGCGATCTGCAGGCGCTCCCCTTCCTGGAGGTAGAGCTCGGCCAGCCCCGCCCACGCACCCGCGGCGCGAAGGCGACGCTCCAGCGCCAGGAACGCCGCCCCGCTCTGCGGATCGGCATCGCGTGCGGCCTGCGTGGCGGCCAGGGCCTCTTCGGGCTGGTTGAGCTTGCGCTCGAGGATTTCGGCGCGCTCGAGGTGGGTCTGCCCCGCCAGCTCGGCGGGCTGGAGGCTGCCCAGCGATTCGAGCACGGACACTTCCAGCGCCGGGTCCTGCGCCACGCGCGCCAGCTCGCGCAGCACGAGCAGCACGGCCGGCTGTGTGGGCTGTGCCGACCGCGCGCGCTGCAGCTCGGCGAGGGCCAGCTGCTCCTGGCCGAGCTGGTCGCGCACGATGCGCGCCGCTACCACCCAGGCCTCGGCCGCAGCGCCGCCCGAAGAGTTGCGGGCCAGCCCCTCGAACGCGAGGCGTGCCGACTCGCCATCGCCCGCGGCGAGGGCTACGGCGGCGCGCTCGCGCCACCAGGAAGCGACGGCGGGCGCCTCCTCGAGATTCACGGCCGCGGCGAGCGTGCTGGCCCGCTCACTGTCCACACAACGGGTGCGGGCGAGGTGCGCGGCGGCGCCGAGCAGCGTGGCCCGCGCCTCGCCGCTCGCGGCGTCGGCGGCGGCCTCGAGCTCATCGACCACGAGCTTCCAGGCCGCCCGGGCATCGCTCGGCGGGGTCCACGCCAGCATGGCGACCTCGCCGGCGGCGCTGTCGGCGCTGCGGGCCATGAGGTTCGCCGCAGCGGGCATCTCCTCGGTGGCGGGGGCCGAGACCACCTCGGTTTCCATGGCCTCCTCGGCGCCGAGCTGGGGCAGCAGCGACAGGAGCGGCAACGCGGGCGGCAGCTCGGGCTCCGCTTCCGGAACCACAGTGGGGGTCGCCATCAGCACCGGGGGCGGCGGCGACTCGTCGGGCGCATCGATCGACACCATCGATGCGGACTCGGCCACGGGCTCCGCGGGCGCCTCCTCCACGACAGCTTCCACCACCGCCGGCGGCGCGGCGACCTCGGCCACCGCCGGGGCCTCCTCCACGGGCGAGGGGCGCTCCACGAGCGCCTCGGCCGCATCCTCCTCCGCGAGGATCTCCTCGCGGGACTTGCGCTTGAACACCCGCGTGGCCTGATCCTTCATCTTGCGTGCGGCGTTGCGCGCTTCGGCTTCGAGCTCGGCCTGACGGGCATCCTCCTCGCGCTGGCGCGCGGCTTCGGCGGACTTCCGGGCATCCTCCTCGGCCTTCGCGGCGGCGGCCACGCGGGCCTCCTCGGCCTTCGCGGCGGCGGCCACGCGGGCCTCCTCGGCCTTCGCGGCGGCGGCGACGCGCGCCTCTTCTGCGGCGGCCGCCTTCTTCGCTGCCGCCTCCTCTTCCGCACGTTTGGCGGCCGCGGCCGCCTCCTCACGACGCTTGACCTCGGCCTGCCGGCGCGACTCCTCCTCGAGCCTCGCGGCCTCGAGCTTCTTCGCCTCTTCGGCCTCCCAATCGGAGGGGCCGGAATTGAAGAAATCGTCCTCCAGGTCTCCGAATCCCTGGTCGTTCGAGTTCTTGCGCGACATCCGGCGTCTCCTGGCACATTGGCCGTGGCATGTAACCACCGTTCGGCGGTGGTGTCAGGGCCGCCGTCAGCGGTTCGTCAGGGCTTCAGGGGGAGCGCGGCGAGGATGAGCTTCACGTCGCGATCGTCGAAGTAGAATCCGCCGCCGGCGTAGCCGCTCACGTAGCCGTACTGCGCGCCCATGATCACGCTGTCCAGCCCGCCCTCGAAGTAGAGGTGGCGCCAGGGCAGCCAGCGCACGTTGAGCTGGAGGTTCGGGGTGCCATCGAGCACGGGGTAGCTGCCGTAGGCGAAGTCGAAGAGATCGACGCCCAGCATCACCTTGTCATGGGCGAGGTAGTAGTCGAACCCCACGCCGCCGCTGTTGTCCTTCACGCCGAAGCGGAACACGGCGTCGTTCCAGCGGCGAGCGAACTGGAAGGAAACGCGGAAGCCCGGCTTGACCACCACCTCCTCGTAGCTGGAGCCGAAGTCGGGGAAGACGTGGGTCTGCGAGGAGATGTCGCCCTGCGGGTGCCCGGCGAGCTCGAAGATGTACGAGTTGTCTTCCGCCGTGTAGAGCCGGAGGCCCACACCGTTGCGGGCGCGCCCGGCCACGGGGTTCTCCGCGAGGAGCTCGCTCGTGGGGTCGGACCCGAAGTAGTACCCACCCCGGTAGAACACCTCGGTGCGGAGCTTGCCCGCATCGCCGATGAGCCCGTTCACCGAGTCGAGCGTGTCGTTGATGGCCACGATCGTGGAGTCGTCCTTCAGGAGCTTCCCGACCGTGCCTTCGCCGCGTTCGATGCCGCCGGTGATCGACTCGATGTGGGCGAGGGAGGCATCGAGCTTCGCGGTGGCGGCCTTCACGGCGGCCATCTCCTCGTCGACATCCTCGCCCGTGCGTTCGAGCACCACCTTCAGCGCGGCCGAGACATCCTTGAGGTTGGCGGTGATGGCCGCCACATCATCGCTGTTGGCGGCGGCGATGGCCGAGAGCTGCTCGGAGAGCACCCGGATGTTCTGGATGGTGAGCAGGAGCTCCTGCTTGGTGGTTTCATCCTCGGTGAGCGCCCGCACGTTGGCGGTGATCACCTTCACATCGCCCGCGATGTCGTTGACCTGACGGATGACCTTCTCGAGGTCGGGCGGAAGGTCGCCCACCGTGAGGGAATCGCCTTCGGCGAGCAGCTCCGTGGCCACGCCGGGCACCAGCCGCACGCTCTTGTCGCCCAGCATGCCTTCGGACTTGAGCGAGGCCACGCTGTCGCGCGGGAGCTGCACGTGATCGAGGATGGCGAGCGTGAGGTGGGCAGTGCCGCCGCGCAGCTCGAGGCTGTCGACATGGCCGACGATCACCCCCGCGATGCGCACCGGGGTGGTGGGAAACACGCCTTCCGCCGAGGGGAAGTCGGCGTAGAGCATGTAGGGCTCGCCGGACTCGCCGGGCTTGTCGTCGGCCCGCAGGATCGCGGCGGCGACGATTCCCAGGATGAAGAGCGTGAGCGCTCCAACACGAAACTCGGTGCTGAATCGGAACATGGCGGCCGGCGAGCATATCCGGCTCACCGGTCGGAGGATACGACCAGCGTGTGTTGCTCCTGTCCACGCTCGCCTCCTCGGCGCTCGCCGCGTCGTGGGATCCTGATCTCCGCTGGCAAACGCTCCACACCGACCACTTCGCGATCAACTTCCACGACGGGGAAGAAGCCATCGCCGCCGAGATGGCGGAGGCCGCCGAGGCGGCGTGGTCCACCCTCACCGTCGAGCTCGCCCACGCGCCGCGCGAGAAGGTGCAGATCGTGCTGGTGGACTGGACCGACAGCGCCAACGGCATGGCGCAATCGCTCCCCTACAACCAGATCACGATCTACGTCACGGCCCCTGGGGGTGATTCCACGCTCGGCCTCTACGAGGACTGGAACGAAGGCATCGTCACCCACGAGCTCACGCACATCCTGCAGATGGACACCGTGGAGGGCCTGCCCCGGGTGGCCCGCGCGCTCTTCGGCACGCTGATCTCCACCCACCAGGTGGCCCCGCTCTGGACGGTGGAGGGCCTCGCCACCTTCGAGGAAACCCGCCAGACCACGGGCGGCCGGGGCCGCGCCGCCGCGGTGGACATGGTCAAGCGCGCGGCCGTGCTGCAGAACGCCTTCCCTCCCCTCGGCAACCTCGATGGATTCCAGCCCCTGAGCCCCGGCGGCAACCTCCGCTACCTCTTCGGCCAGGACTTCATGCAGTTCATCGCGGACACGCGCGGCGAGGAGAAGTGGACCGAGTGGGTGCACCGCTACGGCGCGAGCGTGCCCTTCTTCCTCCAGGCGAAGCGCACCTTCGGGGCGAACTTCGTGCAGCTCCACAAGGAGTGGAGGGCCGAGCTCGAGCGGCGGTATGCGGCGCAGAAAGCCGCGGTGGAGGCCGAGGGCGCCACCGACCTCACCGTGGTGAGTCCCGACACGCAGGGCTGCGGCGCCCCCAGCTACAACCCCGTCAGCGGCGAGCTCTGGTACAGCTGCTCCGACCCGCGGCGCGGCTCCGGCCTGTGGAAGCAGGCCCCGGGCGCGGCCCCCTCGCTGGTTCTCCGCGGCAAGTTCGCCGACGACATCGCCTGGCGCAACGATGGCAAGGCCTTCCTCTACACCACCACCCACACCGACGACCTCTACTCGGTCGTCGACGATGTGCTGCTCTTCGACACCGAGCGGAAGTCGTCCACCTCGCTCACCTCGGGCAAGCGGGCGCGAAACGCTACCTTCTCCCCCGATGGCGGCCGCGTGGTGTGCGTCACCAACGAGCTGCAGGAAACGCGCCTCGCCGAGCTCACGATCGACCAGCGCCTGCTCCCGCTCACCGAGGCCAGCGGCCACCGCCAGTACGGCGCGCCTGCCTTCTCGCCGAACGGCCGCCTCCTCGCGGTGAGCGTCTGGGAGGGCGGGCAACGCGACCTGTGGCTCTACCTGCCCGACGGCACCCCCTGGCGCCGCCTCACGTGGGATGCCGCGCTCGACGGCCAGCCTGCCTGGAGCGCCGACGGCGAGCTCCTCTACTTCGCCTCCGACCGCACGGGCATCCTCAACGTCTACGCCGTGGAGATCGCCACCGACCGGCTCTACCAGGTCACCAACGCCGTGATCGGCGCCTATTCGCCGAGCCCCTCCCCCGACGGGAGCTCGCTCGCGGTCCTCACCTATTCCTCCATCGGCGCGCGCGTAGCCACGCTCCCCCTCGAGCGGAAGCGCTGGAAGCTGCTGGGCGGGGTGCCGAGCTTCGATCCCGGTGCGCCCACGCTCGCGGAGGCCCCGCCGATTGAGCTCCGCGTGCGGGTCGGCACGCCCGAGCCCCCCATCGCGGGGCGGGCCGCGAAGGCGGAGCTCAAGGCCCGATCCGATGCCCGGGCCGCGCGCAAGGCGGCGCGCGAGGCCCGGATCGACGCGCGACGGGCCGCCAGGGCTCCAGCATTGGTCCCGCCCGAGCCGGGCGCTCCTCCCGGCCTGGCCTCGGTCCCCGCGTCCTCCGCCCAGGCAGCACCGCCGCCCGTGGACACGCCACCCGCCCTCCCCCCTCCGCCCGACCCCCGCATTCGCCCCTACACGCCGCTCCCCACGCTGTTCCCGCCGCGCTTCTGGGTGCCGGGCACGCTCCTGACCACCACCGGCGAGGACTACGGCCTCTACCTGAGCGCCTACAGCGGCGGCGCCGATGCGCTCCGCCAGCTGAGCTACTCTGGCTACGCCACCTGGCGCACCGACGCGGAGTTCCTCGGCGGCGGCGGCAGCTTCACGCTCAACAAGTGGCGGCCGGTGTTCCAGCTCTCGGCCAGCACCTACGTCTCCCCCTACAGCGCCATCTCCGTGTACTCCCCTGCCCCGCCCGAGGGGGGCGCCTCCATCCCCGGCATCCAGACCAGCGACGATCGGTACTGGGATCACCGCATCCGCGCCGGTCTCTCGATGTGGTACCCCATCGACGACAACTCGGGCATTTCGGCGAGCCTGCGTAGCGAATCCCGCTCGCCCAAGGATCCCCTCCCCGCCGACGCCTACTACGGCACGCTGCCGAGCCGAGGCCTCTTCCAGACCCTCGCCCTCGG
>CAISIK010000055.1 GCA_903885375.1 uncultured Pseudomonadota bacterium | reverse complement strand
GGGGGTACCACCCGCGCACAGGTGCGGAAGTTGTGCTTGTTGGGTGCATGTGCAGCCCACCGCGGCCGAGCGCCCGGCTGCGGTCGGCAGGTGCGTGGTGTTGGGTAAATATTGGATGAGCCAAAGATATTGTCGATCTACGCGCGCCGAGACGCTCCCTTCGAGGGTCTGGCACGGGGCTTGCTTTACATCCATGCGAACCGCTGAATCCCCAGCGCCACCCCCTCAAGGAGCCTCCCATGACCAGCCTCATCCTCGCCGCCATCATCGCCACCGCCGCCGCCCCCGCCGCCCCCGTCGTCACCGTGCTGTCGGTCGTGCCCCCGGGCGCCGCCGTCGACACCGAGATCTTCGCGCCGGTCGACAGCGAGGGCCAGGTGGTCGCGGTCCGGCTGAGCGCCGGCGAGTCCGCCTTCAGCGTGCGCTCGGTGTCCTACGAGCTGGTGGGCGCGAGCGACGAGTGTGATGCGGGCGCCGGGCACATCGTCCGCGTCTGGAAGAGCAAGGCCCTGCGGCCCGCCGCCAGCATCGCCGGGGGCCAGGTGTTCGAAGTGCCGGAGGCGATCGACGGCTACTCCCGCAAGGTCAGCATCCCCCTGCAGCGCGCCATCCGGCTGGAGGTGGGCGAGAGCCTCTTCGTGGCCATCGAGATGGAGCAGGACGGGCAGATCGGGATGTGCCTCGCGGGCGCCTCGGTCGCCCCGAAGGACACCCTCCGCCAGTTCGTGTCGCCCACGCTGGAGACCCCGTTCGCGTGGAGCACGTTCGAGTCCCTCGGCGCCGAGGTGAGCATGGACATCAAGGCTTCCGGCTACGTCGTCCGCTGAGCGCCGATGCTCCGCCCCCCCGGCCCACCGAGCCTCCTCGGTGGGCTTCGGCGTTCTGCGGTCAGCGCACGCCGAAGCTGGTCAGGAGCGTGTAGCCATCACCGGCGCCCAGCGTCACGTCGAGCCGCTCGCCGGCCGCGAGCGGGCCCACGGGCACGGTGGTGCTGAGCGAGAGGCGGCGCGCGTCCACGGTGGTGGAACCCCGCGTGCCGCCGCTGGAGGACCATGCCACGCGGAGGTCGGCGGTGCCGGTCACGCGCGTGCCGGTCAACGCGAGCACGGCGGCGGGATGGGCCTCGGCGAGGGTGAGGGACGCGGTCGCTTCGTCGCCCGGATAGAGCCACCGCGAACCGTTGCCGTCGCGGGCGGGGTCGAGGGCGGGCTCCCCGCCGGCGGGCGCGTGCAGCTCGCCCGCGCGGAGATCGGCGGCGACGAGCTCGCCGGCGAGCCGCACGCGGAGCGGAGAGGCGCACCGGAGCTGCGCCCGTACCTCGCAGGCCTCACGCGTGAGGGAAGCGAACTCGCCGAGGGGGATTCGCCGCTGGGCGCCCGCTTCGCTCGGGGCGCCCAGCGCCGGCGCGGGCGGCGGGGCGGCGAAGGAGAGCGGCGCGAGCAGGCTCACGAAGGGGGCGACCGCGCGACCCGCGCCGCCCACCCCCGCCTCACGCAGCGCGCCGGCGAGCGCCTCGGTGAACGCGGCCTTGCCTGCGCCGTTCATGTGCCGGAAGTCGGTGAAGCCGGCGTCGTCGGGCCCGAGCTTCCGGGCGTCGACCCAGGCGTTCGCGGCCTGGGCCCGGGCCACGATGGTCTCCACGCCGGGGCGGGTGTCGAGGTCGAAGCGCTGGCGGGAGGGGGGCAGTGGGGACGCCACGAAGAGAACCCGGGTGCCCCGCGACTCGGCGAGCGCGAGGAAGTCCGGCAGGAAGCTCTCCTCCCAGCGGGTGGCCATCAGGTCGGCGGCGTCCACCGCGTGGCCGGGGGTCGGGGCGGCCGGCGTGGCCGTGGGCGCCACCGGCTGCCAGCCCTGGCCGAAGACCTTGTCGAACGCGGAGTCGAGACGCTTCCGGCCTCCCGCGGCGCCCGCGGCCACCGCCGAGAGCGCGGCCTCCCGCAGCGCGAGCGCCCGGGCCCGCGGGCCCACGTCCCGTCCGAAGACCTTCTCGTCGAGGACCGGGTCGGCGCCATCGAGGTGCGGCGCGAGGAGGCGCACGCGCTCGCTGGCTTCCACGTCGGCGCCGAGGACCTGTTCGAGCGGCCCGTAGAGCACCACCGTGGCGGGATGGCAGCGCGCGAACACCTCGTTGTCGAGCATCGCGTACCACACCGGCGCGTTCGACCCGTACTGGAACGCGAGCACCACCCGGCGGCCGAGCGCGCCGCCGAGCGCCTCGGCGTCGATGTCGGACTCCACCTTGGAGTTGCCGAGGATGACGACGTCGGCGGCGTCGCAGTCGTAGTCGACCGGCGTGAACGCCTGCGGCGGGGCGGCGGGCGTGGACAGCAGCCACAGACCGAGGGCCGGCGGCAGAAGGAGCGCGAGGAGGAGGCGGAGCGCGCGCATCAGAACCGGAAGTAGATGAAGTCGGCGGAGCCATCCCGCGCAACGAAGAAGAGGACGGTGGCCACGGAGGAGAGGAAGGCCACCTCGCCCACCGAGGGCCCGGCGCCGCGTTGGCGCTCGCCACGAACGCGCTCGACGAGCAGCGCGAGCAGCAGCGGCGCCGCGCACAGCGCGGTCAGCGCCAGCACGACCCGCATCACGATCATGTCCGCGAACGTGAACACCAGCGGGTGCGACAGGCTCCACCAGAGGCGATCGAGGTCGGTCTGGCGGAAGCACACCCAACCGAGCACCGTGACGGTGAACGTGAGCGCCACGCCCACCGGCCGCGGCACGGCCGCGGGGAGCAGGCGCCAGGCCACGAGGAACGTGGCGTGCCACGCGCCCCAAAGCACGAAGTTCCACGAGGCGCCGTGCCAGAGCCCGCTCGTCAGCATGGCCGCGAACGTCACGGCCGCCGCCCGCGGGAACCCGCCCCGCGAGCCCCCCAGCGGGATGAAGACGTAGTCCCGGATCCACCGCGAGAACGAGATGTGCCAGCGCCGCCACAGCTCGGAGGGGGAGGCCGCGAGGTAGGGATGGTCGAAGTTGTCCATCAGCTCGAAGCCGAGCGCGCGGGCCACGCCGCGGGCGATGTCGGTGTACCCCGAGAAGTCGGCGAGGATCTGCACGGCGAAGGCGAGGCCGCCGGCGAGCAGGAGCGGCAGCGAGGCGTGCTCCAGCGAGAAGACGCGGTCCACGTAGGGCGCGATGGTGTCGGCCAGCGCCAGCTTCTTGAAGGCGCCCCACGCGGCGAGCAGGAGGCCCGACCACAGGCCGCTCCGGGTGATTCGGCGCTCGGCCTCGAGCTGCGAGAGCAGGTGCGAGGCGCGCTCGATCGGCCCGGCCACGAGCTGCGGGAAGAAGGTGACGAAGAGGAAGTAGTCCACCGGGTTGCGGCAGGCGCGGAGCTGGCCCCGGTACACGTCGATCGTGTAGGCGAGCGTCTGGAAGGTGTAGAAGCTGATGCCCACGGGGAGCAGTACGGCGAGCGGCGTCCAGCCCACGGGGTGCCCCAGCGCCGCGCCGGCCGCCGCCAGGTTGGCCGAAAAGAAGTCGTGGTACTTGAACCAGCCGAGCAGGCCGAGGTTGGTGGTGAGCGAGAGCGCGAGGAACGCGCCCTTCTTCGTGGGCAGCCGCTCCATGAGGAGCGCCGAGGCGTAGTCCACCCCTGCGGAGAGCAGCAGGAGCGCCACGTACCAGGGGTGGTGCCAGCCGTAGAAGACGCAGCTCGCTACGAGCAGGAAGGGGTTCTGCCAGCGGCGCTTCCGCAGGAGCGCCACCGCCACGAGCACCGCCACCAGGAACGCGACGAATGCGGGCTCGACGAAGGTCACGACGGCGGCACAGGATACCATGCGGCCGTGGTGCGAAAGCTGTTGTCCGCCGCCGGCTCGCGCGGCCTCCGGGAGCTGCCGCTCGTGGTGGGGATCGTGTTGGGGCTCGGGCGGCTCTGGCGCGATGGGGACTGGATGCAGCCGGGCTGGCATCCGGCGGGCTTCGATGCGCGTGAGCACCTGCAGAGCGCCTGGCTGGCGGCGCACCACGTGGAGGTGGGCTTCCCGATCTTCCGGGCGGCCACCTGGCCCTGGGCGGCCGGAACGCTCGGCGAGCGGTTCGGCTACGTCACGGCCGCCCAGGTGCTGTCGTCGGCGGGGGTGGCGGGGATCGTGGCGGGCGCGGGCCTCCTCGCGCGAGCGCTCGGCGGGGCGTGGAGCGGCGGCACGGCGGCGCTGCTGGTCAGCGCCGCGCCGCCGCTCCTGCTCGCCTCGCGGTGGACCACGCCCTACCCGAGCGTGGCCGGCTTCGTGGCCCTTTGCCTCGGCGCCGGGGCCATCGCCGCGCGTTCGGGCTCCGCCGTGGCCGCGGGCCTGGCCGCCCTGCTGGGCGGCGTGGCCACGGCGGCCGACGATCGGGCGCTTCTCCCGGTGGCGGGCGCGCTCCTCGCGGCCCTCACCGGCCTCCTCCAGGTGCCCTCGCGCGCCCGGGGCGCCCTCCTCGTGCTGGCGCTGGCGCTCGCGGCGGTGGGGCCGGCGCTGGAGTCGCGGGTGGCGGTCGTTCCGCAGGCGCCGCTGGAATGGCGCATGAAGATGCAGCGGTCCAACGACCTGCGCAGCATCGAGGGGTCGGGGCGGGCGGGGCTCGCGGCGGCCTGCCGGGAGGAGCCGCGCGAGGCCACGCCCACGCTCGCGGCGCTGCGCCGTCCCTGCGGCACCGCCTTCCGCGAGACGAACCTGCTGGCGCTCAAGGCGCTGGTGCCGGTGCCGCCGGCCTGGCTCCTCGCGTGTGCGGCGCTCTGCCTGCTCCCCGCGCGCCGCTGGCGCTCGGCGCCGCTGGCCTCGGCCGCGTTGGTGGGGCCGACATTGGCGGTCCTCGCGCTCCTCGTGCACTGGGTGAGCCTGTCGGACCGCTACGTGCTCTCCAGCCTCGTGGTGCTCGCGGCCCTGCCGCCGGTGGCCGCGGCGCGGCTCGCTTCGTGGGCGCCCGGTCGCCTCGCCGCGCCGGCCGCCGCGGTCGGGTGCCTCGTGGTGCTCGCCGTTCTCGGGCGGCACGGCCTCCCTGCCTCCCTGCGCGGGGAGGCCGCCGACGACCCCCGGAGCTGGGCGATCGTTCCGGAGCTCCGGGCGCGCGTGCCGCGCGAGGCGCCGCTCCTCGACTGCTCCGGGCGCGGCTTCGCGCCCGCGCTCCTGCCCAACCTGCACGGGCAGACGGCCGCCCAGCTCAGCATGAGCGACTACCGCCCCTGCGCCCGCTGGGTGGAGGAGGCGCCGGCCGAGGCCTGGGTGGTCACGGGGTCGATCTGCGCGGCCGGGCCGGGCTGTACTTCCTGCGAGGACTACGTGGCCCCGCCGCTCTCGATGGACTGCCGACGGGTCGTCGCCGAGGGCTGCGCAGGCCTCGACAGCGCGGGGCTGGCGCGGCTCGGCTGGGTGCGGGAGGTGCGTACCCCGGGGGCCTCGAACTGCACGGAGGCGGCGGCGTTGTGGCGGCGCGTGCCGGCCACCGCGCCGGCCACCGCGCCGGCCACCGCGCCGGCCGGGAGCCCGCCTTGAG